>DATGJZ010000059.1:0-32780 GCA_035294925.1 Candidatus Angelobacter sp.
TGGGAGAAAATGCTGCATACTCTATTCAAGGCTGAGCCTCCTCTGACTCGTTTTGTCTTCGCAAAACAAACTTATCAGAGCCTCGGCCTTTTTTTCTTGGCTCACACCTTCAGATGAGAAATGCTAATTTGGACAAGAGTGATAATGTCATAGCCCACTTCCCCGCCGTGTGCCGTACAATACGGCATAAATGCCGCGAGAGCACACAAGCCGCCATGGAATCGCGAACCACCTGGCAGATGGTACCGCAAACAAATTCGCGCCAGATTCTGCCGCTCCCGTTGCTACGCTCTTCGGTCATCCTCTGCTCGCAAATCACGGCGTTCCGCTGAATCTTGAGTGGATCAAGCAAATCAGCGTCAATATCAGCGCCGTGGAACGCAGGGCACAAACCCACGTTACCCGGCGGACGGTGAAGAAGGAGTGGCAGGCTGCGTGGCATTTGCGGGCGATATCTTGCATGGATTTGACCACACTTTCCGGTGACGACACGGAAGAACGTGTGCGCCGGCTGTGCGCCAAGGCCCGGCAGCCGATCGGGCACGAACTGGTAAAACGGCTGGAAATTGAAGAATTAGGAATCAAGGTGGCAGCAGTTTGCGTCTATCACAGGTTTGTTGAAACTGCGCTGCGAGCCACGGAGGGCAGCGGCATCCGCGTCGCAGCCGTTTCTACCGGATTTCCCGCCGGCCTTTCTCCGTTCGAGGAGCGCGTTGCCGAGATCCGCCGGTCGGTGGAGGCGGGCGCCCATGAGATCGACACTGTCATAACCCGGGCCCACGTTTTCGCCGGACGATGGCAGGAACTGTATGACGAGATTGCCGAATTCAAGCGAGCCTGCGGCAGCGCACACCTGAAAGTGATTCTGGGAACAGGCGACTTGCTTACGCTGCGCAATGTTGCCCGAGCGAGCTTTGTGGCCATGATGGCAGGCGCGGATTTTATCAAGACTTCAACCGGCAAAGAGCCTGTCAACGCTACTCTCCCGGTTGGTCTGGTCATGACGCGGGCCATTCGAGAATACGCCCAGGAGACTGGTATGGCGGTGGGATTCAAGCCGGCGGGCGGGATCCGCACGGCGAAGCAGTCGACAGAATGGCTGGCGCTGATGAAGGAGGAGCTAGGCATACCGTGGACGAAGGCAGAGCTGTTTCGCTTCGGCGCCAGCGGGCTTCTCAACGATATCGAGCGGCAACTGGAGCACTTCGCCACCGGCCGGTATTCAGCCGATTACCGCCATCCAATTGCATAGTTAGCAAACATCGTCGACAGGACCAGACAGGGATAAGGAAGGAAATCGAACCGAATCGAATGAGCATAGCTGAGCAGTTCCTCAAAATGGAATACGGCCCCGCGCCAGAGGACCCTAAGGAGACGCTAGCGTGGCTGGACCGCCATGGGCGAAGGTTCGGCCACTTCATCGACGGCGACTGGCGCCAGCCGGCAGAAGGAGCGTTCTTCGATTCTACGGACCCTGCCACCGGCGAAAAAATCGCCAGCGTCTCGCAAGGCTCCGCAACGGATATCGATGCCGCGGTCCAGGCTGCGCGAAAGGCGCTTCCGGCGTGGCAGCTTCTCACTCCACATGCGCGCGCCCGCTATCTATACGCCTTAGCGCGGGCTGTGCAAAGGCACTCGCGCAGGCTCGCTGTTCTGGAAACAATCGACAATGGCAAGCCCATACGCGAGAGCCGCGACATTGATATTCCGCTTGTAGCCCGCCATTTCTATCATCATGCCGGATGGGCGCAACTGCTGGAATCAGAGTTTCCCGGCTATGCCGCCTGCGGTGTTGTGGGGCAGATTATTCCGTGGAATTTTCCGCTTCTAATGCTGGCATGGAAAATTGCGCCGGCACTGGCAACGGGAAACACCGTAGTCCTGAAGCCGGCAGAATTCACTCCGCTCACGGCGCTGGCATTTGCGGAAATCTGCCACGAGATTGGGCTTCCCGCCGGGGTCGTGAACATCGTGACGGGAGATGGCTTGACCGGTGAGGCGTTGGTCAAACACCCGGGCGTCGACAAGATCGCCTTTACCGGCTCGACCGAGGTGGGGCGCTCCATTCGCGCGGCCACTTCCTCCAGTCATAAACGGCTTTCCCTGGAGCTCGGAGGAAAATCGCCTTTTGTCGTCTTCGAGGACGCTGACCTGGATAGCGCAGTCGAGGGCCTGGTGGATGGAATCTGGTTCAACCAGGGCCAGGTATGCTGCGCGGGATCACGCCTGCTGATGCAGGAAAGCATCGCGGAAGCGTTGATTGCAAAGGTGCGCCAGCGCATGACCACGCTGCGCGCCGGTCCACCGCTGGACAAGTCCATTGATATAGGGGCGATCGTAGCGCCGGTGCAACTGGAGCGCATCCGGCGATTGGTCGATCAGGGAGTAGCAGAAGGGGCAACCTGCTGGCAACCGGAGTTATCTTTGCCCGCGCGCGGTCTCTACTATCCGCCTACCCTGCTGACCAACGTGCACCCGACATCCATCGTGGCGCAACAGGAAATCTTTGGCCCAGTGCTGGCCGCAATGACATTCCGCACGCCGCGCGAGGCCGTGGAACTGGCCAACAACACGACGTACGGTCTGGCTGCGTGCGTCTGGAGCGAGAGCCTCAACGTGGCGCTGCATGTGGCCGCTCAAATTAAGGCGGGCGTAGTTTGGGTGAACTGCACCAACCTGTTCGATGCTTCCTGCGGATTCGGTGGATACCGGGAAAGTGGATATGGACGGGAGGGTGGCAAAGAAGGTCTCCGCGAGTATCTGGAACCGGCGTGGTTCAAGAACGCTTCTGTGTTGCCATCGGCCATAGCTCCCAGGGAACACACGGCCGCGCACGTTGACAGCTCCGGCGGAGCGACTCCGGCCATCGACCATACGATCAAGCTCTATATTGGCGGCAAACAAGCCCGGCCGGACTCAGGCTACAGCGTAGAAGTGCGTGGCGTGGACGGCCGGTTGCTGGGTGAAGCGCCATTGGGCAACCGCAAAGACATTCGCAACGCGGTCGAGGCGGCCCGCAAGGCAGAGGCATGGTCAAAAGCCACGGCACACAACCGCGCTCAAGTCCTCTATTACATGGCGGAGAATCTGGCGCAACGCCGCGACGAGATTGCTCGCCACCTGGCTGCCGCTGTGGGGGAGAAACAGGCGATTGCCGAAGTGGATTCAGGAATCGAGCGCATCTTTTCCTACGCCGCATGGGCAGATAAATTCGATGGCGCCGTACACAATCCGCCCTTCCGCAATGTTGCGGTTGCGATGAATGAGCCAATTGGGACCGTTGGCATCATTTGCCCAAACGAGGTTCCGCTGCTTGGCTTCTTGTCCCTGGTGATGCCGGCCCTGGCCGCCGGAAACACAGTCATTTCTGTTCCTTCAGAAACCTATCCACTCATTACGGGCGATCTTTACCAACTCTTTGACACCAGCGACCTGCCGGGAGGGGCGGTCAATATCGTCACCGGCTCTGCGTCGCAATTGCTGAAAGTCCTGGCTGAACATAACGACGTGGATGCTCTGTGGTCATTCACTGATGAAGCGTCCGCCCGCGACGCGAAATTCCACTCCGTGGGAAATCTCAAGCAGGTCTGGAGCAACGAAGGCCGCGCCATCGACTGGTTCAACCCCAAACAGGCGGAGGGCCGGTGGTTTCTGGAGCATGCTACCCAGGTGAAGAACATCTGGGTCCCTTATGGAGAATGAGGGCAGTTGGTAAGTGGGTAATTTGGTAAGTGGGTAATTGAAGACCTGAGCGTCAGGCAATTTCTTCCCAAAGCAGGCGCGAGCGTTATCTCTTGCGATTTTGAATTTCCTAAGTACTACTAAATACCGACCTTCACAGCTTCACACTTACCGCTACCCCATCTCGTAACGGCAAAATCGTGGTGAAAAAGTCCGGTATTGCGTAGAGGCGCTTATTAAATTCCTGAATAGCGCGGGTAGTGGTGTCTTTAGTTTTTTTCTGGGTCACACGGCCGCTCCAGAGGACGTTGTCCGTGATAAAGAGTCCGCCGCTGCGCAGGCGGTCTTTCACCAGATGCAGCACGCGAGGATAATCTTCCTTATCAACGTCATTAAAAATGATGTCAAACTCCTGTTTTTGCTCGGAAAGCAGTTCCAGGGCATCTCCGGTTTCAACATGAATTCGCGTATCGACTTCAGCGCGCTGAAAATAGCCTCGGGCCTCAGCAGCCTTCTTGGGGTCGCCATCGGTATAGAAGACTTTCCCACCGTCACCGACAGCTCGCGCCCACCAGATAGTGGAATAGCCGATCGCGGAACCGAGCTCAAAGATTTTCTTCGCATTGATCAACCGAGCATACTGGAACAAGACCCGCGCCACCGCCGGTCCCACAATAGGAATATCGCGTTTTTTCGCCTGGTTCTCCATCTCCCGCAACACCGGGTCGCGCTCCGGAAGAATCTCGTAGACATATTTCTCAACCGCTGAGCCAGTGATTTCGGAGGTCAAGAGATTGTCTCCCCCGGCCTCATGGTGATCAACTCCACTCCCAGCCCGCTGCCTTTGAGCTCATGGTCAAACTCTGTTGGTGTTCCCGTCAACACAGGAAAGGTCCCCCAGTGCATGGGAATCACTGATTTAGGCTCCAGCAGCCGGCAGGCATACGCGGCTTCTTTCGGTCCCATGGTGAACAAATCACCGATGGGTAGCATAGCCAGATCCGGCCGGTAAAGGTCCCGGATAATCGCCATGTCGCCAAAAACATTCGTGTCTCCGGCGTGATAGATCTTGAGCCCATTATCAAAGGTGATTACATACCCGCAAGCTTCACCACCATAGATCACCTGGCCGCCATCTTCGATACCGCTGGAGTGGTGAGCGTGGACCATGGTGACCTTGATGTCACCCACGGGTTGATTGCCGCCCTTGTTCATGGGCGCAGTCTGTTTGACGCCTTTGTGTTGCATCCAGGCGCAGAGTTCGTAAATGCCCACGACGATTGGATCATGTTTCCTGGCCAGTTCGACTGCATCGCCAATGTGGTCACCGTGGCCATGAGTACAGAGAATCACGTCGACTTTTGCAAAGGTTTTTTTGTCCGATGGTGTCGAGGGATTATTCGTGACCCATGGATCTACCAGCACCTGCTTGCCGCCCGGAGTCTCAATCAGAAAAGTTGCATGTCCCAACCAAGTCACTTTTATTCCACTCAGTCTCATATCGACTCCAAAGAGAAGCAGAATTCTAGTCTGTGAAGGAAAGAATTAGCAATCGCCTGGAAAGCAGCGTGGCAAAGAAACCTCCACGAGATCAATAGCGATTTCATAGAGCGGGTGATCGCGCGTGATCGGGTGATCCGGTGATCTGTCTGCAGTCCCCTACACTTACTCGAAGAGAACACGGGAATGTCCCTTTGGCCGAATGCTGAGCGCTGACCGCTCTTATGAGACAATGCCGCATGCTAAAACCTCTGTTCACACGCGACCAGATTGCCAACAAAGTCGCGGAAATGGGGCAACAGATCACGCACGATTTCAGCGGACAGTCCGTAGTCTTGATTGGCGTGCTCAAAGGAGCGTGCCTGTTCCTGAGCGACCTGGCCCGGCAAATCAAACTGGATGCGACCTTTGATTTCATCGCCGTCTCCAGCTACGGTGCTGCCAGGCAGAGCGCGGGCGAGGTACAGCTGATCAAAGACGTGACCACGCCGCTGCAAGGCCAAAACGTGATCCTGGTGGAAGACATACTGGATACGGGGCTGACTTTGAGCTTTCTAAAGAAGCTCTTTGCGGCGCGACAGCCGCGCGCTCTGAAAACCGCTGCCCTGCTGGACAAGACCTCAAGAAGGCTGGTCCCGGTCGAGGGCGATTACATAGGATTTCAGATTCCTGATGAGTTTGTGGTGGGCTATGGCCTGGACTACGCCGAGCGCTACCGCAATCTTCCTGATATTTGTGTACTTGTCAACGACACCCCAAAATAAGTTACAATCCGCTTGGGATGTCACAGGCTATTTCCGATGTTCAGGCACCCGCGCGGAGCTGGCACCAAATTGCTGCCGCCCTTGACCACACTCTATTCAAACCAGAAGCCAATCGAGATCAAATCATCCAGCTCAGTGAAGAAGGCATTGCTTTCGGCTTTGCTGCAGTCTGCGTGAATCCCTGCTGGATCAGCCTGGTGGCTTCTATTGTGCACGGAACTCCGGTCAAGGTGGCGAGCACAATCGGCTTTCCCCTGGGCGCCAACCTTACCAGCATAAAACGCTTTGAAGCCCATGAAGCGGTCCGGTTGGGCGCACAAGAACTAGACATGGTCATGAATATTGGCGCGCTCAAGTCGGGCGACCGGAAGCTGGTGCAGACTGAAATCGAATCCGTCGCCAAGATTGTTCACAATCACGGGGCCATCGTTAAAGTGATTCTTGAGGCTCCACTGCTATCTCTCGAAGAGAAAATCCTTAGCTGCCAGCTTTGTTTGGCGGCTAAGGCTGATTTCGTAAAGACAGCCACTGGTTTTGCGGGCATTGCGACAGTGGAAGACGTCGCGCTGCTGCGTGGAGTGGTTGGCGATCAAGCGGGAGTGAAGGCATCCGGCGGGATTCGCACTGCAACGGCGGCCAGTGCCATGCTGGACGCCGGGGCGGACCGCATCGGCACCAGTTCCAGCGTGGCCATCATGAAAGAGCTGGGAGCACCCGAATTCTCGAGTCGATGATTATCCCAGGTTTCGTCCCCAACCGAACCTGCCTCTTCCACGGTAACATGCCTCATGCAGCACTTGGGAACAACTCCGGCAGTCGTCTTCTTTCGGAAGGCTCACTGAGATTTACAATACGGATGAATGCCACCAGTCAGCCACGCTCTGGAAACGCTTCGACGGGCGCCGATCTTCGCCGATCTCTCGGAAGCTGAACTCCAGTTTCTTGCGGAGCGAGCGGTACCGCGCAATTACACCAAGGGCGAGCTCATTTTCAGCGAAGGCGACCCTTGCACCGGCTTATTCGTCATTGAAAGTGGCCATTTGCGAATCTTCAAAAGCTCTCCCAGTGGCCGCGAGCAGGTCCTGACGGTTGAAGGACCGGGCAGCTCTGTGGCTGAACTCCCGGTATTTGATGGTGGCAACTATCCTGCTTCTACCGCAGCAGCAGGAGATTCACGCGTGTACTTCATCAGCAAGCAGGATTTCCATGGCCTCTGCCTGGTCCATCCCCAGGTTCCTCTCAAGGTTCTCAAGGTTGTTGGCGCTCGGTTGCGTAAACTGGTGGGGATTATTGAAGAACTCTCTTTCACCACTGTCCGCTCACGGCTCATCTCGGTGTTGGTTCGTCTCGCCAAAGCGGGGAAAAAAACATCGGCAGGAATTGAAATTCAGCTGCCTCCCAGCAACCAGGAGTTGGCGGCGCAGATCGGCACAGTGCGGGAACTGATATCCCGCAACTTGAGCCGCTTGCAGGCAGAAGAGCTGATCAGTATGGAGGGAAAAACCGTCATTATCCCTGATCTTGAGCGCCTTGAGAGCCAACTCAAAGACGCCGAATAACTTTGTGCCCTGGCTGTGACAAAAGTCATAGGCTCGATGGTCGTGCTCTCCTAGACTCGCATTTGAGATTTCGAATCGCTGAAATCTAACAAGGAGAGTAAGTCATGAGTCTCGATGCAACCCGGACCGTTAAAGAGTTCGCCGCAGAAGTCCCCAATGCAACCCGCACGTTTGAGAAACTCGGTATTGACTATTGCTGCGGCGGCTCAAAATCGTTGAGCGATGCCTGCTCGCATGCTCACCTCTCAGTGGATGATGTTTTGCGCGCCCTGGAGCAGGACAGCGGCTTCAGGCAAGCGCCGGAAGCCGGGTTGCCGGATTTCGCCGTTGGGAGCCTCGGCGATCTGATCGTACACATCCTCACCACGCACCACGTCTACGTGAAGCAGGAGCTTCCACGTCTTCATCAACTCCTGCACAAAGTAGTTGCGGTTCACGGGAAAAACCATCCGGAGCTGGGCCAGATCCAGCAGACATTCCAGGGAATGTCCGCTGAACTCATCTCCCACATGATGAAGGAAGAACACATTCTGTTTCCCTATATCGCCGCTCTGGAAAAAGCGGCCAATGCAGGCAAGCCAGCGCCTAACCCGATGTTCGGTAGTGTGAGCAACCCCGTGCACATGATGGAACTGGAGCACGACTCAGCGGGAGCGGCCCTGAAGGCGATTTGCTCTCTCAGCGCCAACTACACGGCGCCTGACGATGCCTGTTTCAGTTACAGGACGCTCTATACGGCTCTAAAGGAATTCGAAACGGATCTGCATCAGCACGTGCATCTGGAGAACAACATCCTCTTTCCGCGAGCCATCAAGTTGGAAAATGATGGTCTGTGATGAATTCAACACTCAACATCGAGGAGCCCAGGAAGCAAGAAACACCTGCCATACTGCTCAAGGCCCGGGAAGCGAGCGCCCAACGATTGCTGATGGTATACGCTCTCACAGGCCTCTTCTTCATGCTCTTGCCGGGCACTTTTCTGGGTGTGTGGAACCTGATTTCAATGAGCGGACGCCATGGCGCAACCATCTCCGCCAGTTGGATTCAAGCACACGGGCATGCCCAGATTTTTGGATGGATCGGGACTTTCATCCTGGGCATCGGCTTCTACTCAATACCGAAAATGACAAGCCGGACGGCCCAGCCGGTCGGCAGGGGCTGGATAGCCTGGCTGATCTGGACAGGCGGCGTTCTGCTGCGGTGGACCGCAGGTTTCTATTACTTATATTGGCGTGTGTCGCTGCCGCTTTCAGCATTACTTGAGTTTTGCGCCTTTTTCATCTTTCTTAATTCCGTGCGAAGCCATCGTCCGGCTGATTCGAAAGCTTTGGGCGGACGTAAGCCGGTATGGATCATTTCAGTCATGATTGGTACCGCCGGGTTTGGCGTCGGCCTTTTGTTGAACTTTCTTACAGCCTTGTGTGTGAGCGTAACGGCAACAGGCCCGGCATTTCCCGCAGGCTTCGAATCACGGTTCCTCACCCTCCTGGCATATGCGTTCATTGTTCCAACTGTCTGGGGCTTTAGCGCGCGCTGGCTTCCCGTGTTTCTGGGTCTCAAAGCGGTGAATCAGACAGCGCTCCTCTACGCTCTTTTGTTCAGCATCATCGGAGTGGCTCTGGCCGAAGCTGGATTTTTCCATGCCGCACCTTGGGTCATTGCGCTGGCGGCCGTTACGTCCGTACTGGCATTTCATCTTTTCGAGAGGACGGAACGAACGGCCAAAACCACGGGAGTACATGCTTCTTTTCCGGTTTTTGTTCGAATTGCCTATATCTGGCTGGTAGTTGCGTCGGGCCTGGGCATCTGCGCTGCATATCTTGACCACTCCAACGGCTGGGTGGGCGCGTCACGCCATGCGCTCACGGTAGGGTTCATCGCTACGATGGTCTTTGCCATCGGTCAGCGAGTGTTGCCTGCATTTGCGGGAATGCGCGTGCTCTACAGCCCGAGATTGATGCTGACCTGTCTGCTGTTGCTCAACGCAGGATGCGCATTGCGCGTGAGCAGTGAAATTCTGGCCTACGAAGGTTACTGGCTACCTGCCTGGAACGTGCTGCCGTGGTCGGCTATTTGCGAGCTCTCTGCTGTATCGGTGTTTGCCGCCAATCTGCTTTTAACCTTCAAGCAGCTGCCCGCGCATGAGATCAAAGCGGCTAGCGCAGCCTGATCTTGCGGTCGAAATTGAAGACGTACAAAACCAGCAGGCCATTGATGACGAAAACTATGGCAGACCCAATCGCGGCGCGAACCAGGGTTCCTGATTCGTGACGCAGAAGCGCATCGACAGAAACGGCCAGCAGCCAGAGCTGTACCACAACGCCGATCCCAATCAGCGCCAGAAGTGCGGTGAACAGCGTTGTTCCTTGCGATTGGCGGCTGCTCATCCGACCTCAACTCCAATCGCGAAAATCTCGTTCCCTTGCTGTTCCAGCTTGATGCGGGGCAACGGACGCGTCGGCGGACCGGCATAGGGCCGCCCTTCCTCCACGGTGAAGTAGCCGTGGTGGCAGGGGCAGAATAGAGCATTCTCTTTCTCATTGTGAATCACAGCACAGGAGAGGTGAGTGCATACCTGGGAGTAGGCAACGAGGTCGCCATTGTTTTGGCGCACAAGAATACAAGGGTCTTCTTCCGTGGGATACGCGAACAGCCTGGAACCCCCAACCGGGATGGAGGATGCCAGCGCAATCCTTGCCCTGGACATTTCGGATGCTTTCACCACGAGGGGAATCCCAGCAACTACAGCATTTGCGCCCGCGATGGTGAGCGATCCCAGGGCGAGAAACTTAACCATCTCGCGGCGCGTAACATAATTGTCACCTTCCCAGCCTACGGGAAAATCCTCGCGCCAGCGCGCGTTCTTCTTCCTGCATTCCAGACATTCGTCTTTCTTTTCGTCTTCTTCTTCAGGCATCTCAATCTCCCAGGAGCAGGTTGGCGACATCGTACTGGTCGGTTCTGGTCATTCCAAACGGCTCGATTGACACATTGATCCTCTGCACATTGCGCGGCACCAGGACGTTGACCTTGGTCCGCACCGTCTCGCCGCCAAACTGCCACTCACGAATTGCCATTCCCTGCCGGTTGCGCTCAATGTTTTCCCGCGTTGTAAAAGTGAGCGCGCCAGAAGGACAGACGGTCGCACACATGGGTCCCTTGCCCACGCTGGTGCGGTCATAACACATGTCGCATTTCATCATCTGGTTAATCTCAGCCTTGTACTTGGGAACACCGAACGGACAGGCCAGAACGCAGTTCGAGCAACCTATGCAGCGGGGTTTGAGCGAACTCTGCACCACTCCGTCATCCGTCTTCTTGATGGCATCCGCCGGGCAGACCTGCGCACAGATGGGGTCCTCGCAATGCATACAAACTTGTGGCGCAGTCTGCACGCTATCAGCGCGCATGATGGTTTCCAGGTGGATCAGCGAAACGCCGCGATGGGTGTCACATTCCTCACAGGCCTGCATGCAGGCCTTGCAGCCAATGCAGCGGGAATGATCGATGAAGAACTCCAGGCCATCCGCGCCGATCATCGCACGCCTCCGGCTTCCATTTCCAATTGAGCAAGGGCGTCCTGTGGCGCCGGCGCCTTGCTCAACCGGACGGCGCAGATTTTGTACTCAGGAATATTCGATATCGGATCAATCGCACGCACGGTCATGTTGTTGGCCGAGCGATCAAGCGGCCAGTGATAAGGGACAAATACTGTATCTGGCCGTATGGTTTTCACCACACTCGCCCGCACCGTAACTGAACCCCGCCGGCTCTCAACCTTGACGAAGTCGCCCTCGACTACGCCTACCTTGCCTGCCAGCAGTGGATGAATCTCACACAAGGGTTGGGGATATTGATCGACAAGAGCGCCAATCCTGCGCGTCTGCGTCCCCGAAAGATACTGGGAGACCACTCGGCCTGTAGTAAGGATGATCGGGTATTCGTTGTCTGTCTTCTCGGCCGCAGGCTTCCATTCCACTGGCTGGAAGTGGGCCTTGCCGTCCGGATGATTGAACCTGTTGCCTTCATAAAGGCGTGGCGTGCCCGGATGATCAGGCGAAGGACACGGCCAGAAAACGCCCATTTCACGGTCAATGCGCTCCCAGGTAATGCCGTAATAGTCACAGATGCCTCCTTTGGAAGCGACACGCAGCTCGTCAAATATTTCCTTGGGCGAGTTGTACTTGAATTTATCACCCACGCCAAGGCGAGCGGCAAGATCACAGATAATCTTCCAGTCAGTTCGAGCATCGGCAGGAGGGTCCACGACTTTCTGATGATGGATGACCCGGCCTTCAACATTGGTCGTGGTGCCTTCGTCCTCTTCCATCAGGGAACCTGCCAGAACCACATCCGCATATCGCGCAGTCTCTGACAGGAAGAAATCGATCTGGCAACAGAATTCCAGCTTCTCGTATGCTTCGCGGATATATGCGTTGTGGGGCAGAGAAACCATGGGATTGCAGGAAATCGCCAGCAGTCCTTTGATCTTGCCTTCGTGGATTGCTTCGAGGATGGGGACCGCGGAAAGTCCCTTGTGAGGAATGCTCTCTTCTGGCACACCCCAGACGCCTGCGATGTACTTGCGGTGTTCGGGGTTTTCTATTTCGCGCCCGCCAGGTAGTTGGTCACATTTCTGCCCCTGCTCGCGGCCACCCTGGCCGTTGCCTTGACCGGTGATCATGGCATAGCCGCATCCCTCGCGGGCGATCCTCCCGGTGGCGACCACCAGATTGATCGCCGCCATGCAGTTCTGCACACCCTTGGAATGGTGCTCGATTCCGCGCGCATGCAGCAGAAAACTTGTAGGAGCAGGCCCCCAGATCTCTGCCGCACGCACGATCATGCTGGCAGGCACACCCGCAATCCTGGAGGCGTACTCGGGCGTGTACTTTCGGACTATCTCTTCCACTTGCTCCCATCCCGTGGTGTGCCGGGCAATGAATTCGCGATTGATCCAGCCACGCTCGATCATTACGTGCAACATGCCGTTGAATACGCCGATATCGCCGCCTGAGCGCACCGGAATGTATAAGTCAGCATTGCGGGCGATCGGCGTCATCCGCGGGTCGATCACAATCAATTTGGCGCCATTTTCCCGTGCCTGCCATAGATAGTGCGTGGTGATCGGTGCGCACTCTGCGACGTTAGCGCCCGCCACCAGAATGGCTTTGGCAAGTGGAATGTCACTCCACGGATTGGCTGCGCGATCAATACCAAAAATCTTCTTCGAAGCGGCTGCAGCAGAGACCATGCACAGCCTGCCGTTGTAGTCGATATTCGCAGTTTTTACCGCAACGCGGGCAAACTTGCCCATGAGATAGGCTTTTTCATTCGTGAGCGATGCTCCGCCGAGAAGGGCTACCGCGTCATTGCCGTAGGTCTTCTGGATGCGTTGAATCTCGCTGGCGACTTTGTCGAGCGCTTCATCCCAGCTCACGGGCACAAATCCTGTGCCCTGTTTGCGCATCAAGGGCGCCTTCAGGCGATCAGGATGCTCATCTTGCATGTAACGCTTGACGCCCTTGGGACAGAGACGACCCTGGTTGAAGGGGAAGTCTTCCCACGGCTCAAAACCAATGACCCGGTTGCCTTTCACCTTGAGCTGAATGCCGCATTGCTGCCCGCAAAAACAACAATGAGTCTTAACCATGCGGTCCGGTTCAACATTCGCATTCCATCCTGTGGGGGGAATTCGGTTCAGCGTCGGCCCGAACTGTGCAACTAACTCGGGAATCGTTACTGGTGGTTTGGCCATATTCCTCCGCTTGGTTCTGGAATGGCGGCTGAGCGTGTACCCAGTTCGCGCCACTGTTTGTCCTGGGCCATTGCGAGCGATTTGCGGCGGCAGGCGGGACATACATCCTGATAATGAGCGCCGTTCGCAAGTTCGTAGTGGATGCCTAGCGACTTCTGGATGTCCTTCAAATCCTCGACGTGCATGCGCGACGCGAAAGGCTCGCCGCAGCGTAAGCAGTTGGCCTGCTCGGCGCGAGCGCCCTCCTCCTTATAAAAATGCACTCCGATCTGCGCCGGTCTCTGAAAGATGTGAAAGAACTTCCCAAAGGGAAGGTAAAGCAGCGTGAAAATTACAGTGACTGCGTGCAGCATGGAGAGGAAACCATAGTTCAATCCGTGGAGCAGGTGGGTGGATGCCGTCAGGAAAAGGCCCGTGATGGAAATAGCGAACAGCATCAGCAGCGGCATCATATCCTGGGCGAACTGCTGAACGGAGATTGCGCCCCGGTCACGGCCACGGCGGAAAAGCGCAAGGGCAACGCCAGTCAACACCACTACAGCGGAAATATCCAGGATATTGAACGTCAGCGTAGCGGCTATAGTCCCCAAATGAAATGTCGAGACGTGCTGGCCAAAAACGAACGCGCGATAGATTTTCTGATTGTCTGGGGCGCTCTCAAAGTGTACCCATCCAAAAGACAGCGGGAAGGTAACGGCAGCAGCCAGAAGACATCCCCAGGCGATCAGCCAGTGAGCGGCCCAACGCAGGTGCGAGCGCTTTTCAATGAATCGCTGGGCAAAGAAATCTGCAAAGAACACCTGTATCAAACGGAGGATGTTGCGCGGTAATTGGGCCGGACGAAAGAATATCCTCCAACCCTGGAACCAGTACATTCGCGTAGGCGGCCGCCGCAGCCACATGGCAAAACGGTATCCAATGCCGAAAGCAGAAAACACACAAGCTCCAGTGTAGGGCACAAGCGCCGCATCGTAGTGTTTTAGCGCGTTGCTGCCCAGGAAGATGGCGCATAGTAACGCTCCGGCAACGCTCAGGCCCCAAAGCGTTGCATGGGTGACGTCCTTTCCCCTTGCTTCGCTTCGCATCAAACGCAGCTCCTGTTTCTGGAAGGTTTTCCACCGAAACATCAAAGTATATCGCTTTCCGATAGGGCGATTATCAGGGAACACTACCTACGGCGTTGTGAACACCTGTTTTTGAAAGTGGCCTCGAGTCGTCAACTTGGCGACCAACAAACAGAGCAGAGCGAAAGACGCCAGCAAGACAAAGCCCCACAGGAATGAACCGGTCTGCTGTTTGATAATGCCAAGCGCCAACGGAGGGAAGAAGCCGCCTAACCCTCCCATGGCCCCGACCAGTCCTGTAACCGCACCTACGGATTGCGGAAAATACTGAGGCACTAACTTAAAAACCGCTCCGTTTCCCAGACCAATTGCGGCGGCCATCCCGAGCGCACCGATCGTAAACGGCACCATCGTCTGGACCGTTAGAAACATGGCCATCGCAGTCACCAAGGGAAATATCCAAAGCAGAATGCTCAAGCCACCGACTCTGTCAGAGAGCCAGCCGCCCACGGGTCTCATTGCAGTCGCCAACAGCACGAACCCGGCAGTCCTCAAGCCTGCGTCCTGCGGCGTCAGCTTGAAGAGTTCCGTGAGGAACATGGGCAGGTAAATGCTCATGGCCACAAAGCCGCCGAACGTGAGGAAGTAGAAGAAACTGAGCACCCAACTCATCTTTTCGCTCAAAGGGCGAACCATCTGTGCGAATGACTTGGGTGGAGCGGTTCGCGGAGCATCTTTCGCAAAAGAGAAAAAGACTATGGTCCACAGAGCCAGCAGGCCGGCGAAACTCCAGAAAGTGCTGCGGAACCCAACATGAGCGAACAGGAATGGCGCTCCAAATGCAGCCAGAGATTGCCCCACGTTGCCGGCGCCGTACACACCTAGCGCAAATCCCTGCTTTTCTGCTGAATACCACCCACTTACAAAAGCCACTCCCACTGAGAAGCTGGCCAGTGCGATTCCCGTAAAAAAGCCGAACAACAGCAGTTGAGGATAGCTTTCTACCTCACCCATCAGCACCGCCGCCGCAACGGCAAAGATCATGGTCCAGGTAAAGACTCTGCGCCCACCCAGGCGGTCGGTCATCAGCCCGAGTGGTATGCGACCAAGGCTGCCCAGTAAGACTGGAATTGCCATGGCAATACTGGCTTGCACCGGCGCCAGATGAAATTGTTTCTTAAGCACCGGCATCATGGCGGAAACCGAACCAAAGACTGCGAAGCACAACGCAAACGCACCTGTGCCCAGGATCAGTTGCAAAGCATTTGAGCATCTGGAGTTGGAGTTCATGGATATTGGCAAAGAGCTATCGTCTTATGTATCGGCTCATCTGGATGTGACTAAAATCACAGCTCAATAAATCCACAGAAGCCACCTGTCCCGACCGTCCGACAACGCTGATATCATGATTCTTTGGACAACTTGGCGACAATCTCGGCTCCTTCTCCACCGGTGGACGTTGAGTCCCTGCTGGTCGAGGTGTCTGATGTGCTTAATACCACGCTCGACCTGGATACGCTTTTGCACCGGGTTGCAGAAGTAGTCAAGCGGGTCATTAATTACGAAGTTTTTGCCATCCTGCTGCTGAATGAAAAGACACAGGAGTTACGCTTCCGTTTTCAGATTGGCCATTTGCCGGAAGTGACAGAAAAAATCCGGGTTAAGGTAGGTGAGGGCGTCACGGGGCGGGCGGTGAAGGAACGCAGCGCCATTCTGGTGAACGACGTTACAACCGAGCAAGAGTATATCCAGGCCGTGCCGCACGTGCGCTCTGAATTGGCGGTGCCGTTGATTACCAAGAACCGCGTGATCGGAGTCATCGACATTGAAGCGCCTCAGAAGAACTATTTCAAGGCGGAACATGCCCGGTTGCTGACTCTGATTGCCTCGCGAATTGCGGTAAGCATTGAAAATGCGCGCCTGTATACGCGCGTGCTGCGGCAGGCTAATACCCTGGCCCTGCTCAACGAGATCAGCCGGGAACTCACATCCATCCTGAACCTCGACCAGTTGCTCAAGCGCATTGGCGACCTGCTGCTGGAAATCATCGACTACCAGATGTTCTCCATTTTGCTGGTGGATGAGAGCAGGCAAAAGCTGGTGCATCGTTTTTCACTGCGTTTTAAGGAAAACGTCCAGATCAAGCACGATATTCCCCTGGGACGGGGGCTGGTCGGCGCAGCGGCATGGGAGAAAAAGGGGATCCTGGTTCCTGACGTAACCAAAGATCCACGGTACATCAAACTGAATGCGGAGACGCGGTCAGAGTTATGCGTGCCGCTGATTTATAAGAATGAAGTAATCGGCGTACTCGACGTGGAGCATACGCGGCGGAACTACTTCAACGACGATCATCTGCGTACCGTAAGCACACTGGCAGCACAGATTGCGATTGCAATCGAGAATGCGCAACTCTACGAGCGCATCAAGCTGGAGGAGCAACGCATGGAGCGTGATCTCTCCATGGCGCGGGAGGTGCAGCACCACCTTCTGCCACCCGCGTGTCCGGTGCTGCGGAACGCTGAAGTGGCGGCCCGGTTTAATCCGGCCCACGCCATCGGCGGCGATATGTACGACTTTCTCGATTACAAAGCGCCCCGGGCGTGCATCGTTGTCGGCGATGTAAGCGGCAAGGGCGCCCCCGCAGCGTTGTACGCGGCCCTGGTCAGCGGAATAGTACGCAGCCTGACTCCCGGCGAACCCGCACCGGCGGACATGCTGGCAGCGCTCAACCAATCCTTGAATCATCGGCGGCTGGATGCCCAATTCGTGGTGCTGACGTGCGCGGTCTGGGACGACGCGCAGCGAAACATGCGGGTTGCCAATTCCGGCCTTCCCCGCCCTCTCTACTGCCGCAACGGACACACTCACATGATTGAGGCGACGGGTCTGCCGCTGGGTTTGTTTGAAAACGTCAGCTACGAGGAAATCGTGCTCCAAGCCGTGCCCGGAGATGTATTCGTCTTCTTCAGTGACGGCATTGTGGATGCCAGTAACGCCAAGGATGAACAATTTGGCCGCGTGCGCATTGAGCAGGTGGTGGCTAAAAATTGCAATCGCAGCGCGCAGCACATCGCGGACGCTCTTTTCCAGGCAACGGACCAATTCTCCGCCGGGGCCCCGGTATTTGACGATCAAACCGTAGTGGTGCTGAAAGTAAGATAGATTGGAAGTCGTGAACGATTCTCCTTTGGACATTCTGGCCATCGCCGCGCATCGCGACGATGTGGAGCAGACATGTGGCGGCACTCTGCTCAAGATGGCGCAACGAGGGTACCGCACCGGTATCCTTGATCTGACGCAAGGGGAGATGGGGACTCGCGGCACGGCCCAGGACCGCGCCCGTGAAGCAGCAGAGGCAGCCAGGATTTTGAAAGTCTCCTTCCGCCATGCTCTCGACATCCCCGATGGCCGAGTCGAAAACACCTGGGAAAACCGTTTGAAGATTGCACGTATCATCCGGCAGGAGCGGCCGCGAGTCGTGGTGCTTCCCTACTGGCAAGGGCGGCATCCGGACCACTACAACTGCTCAACCCTGGGGTACGAAGCATGTTTTCTCGCCGGGCTGAGCAAGTTGCAGTTGGAGGAAGAGAGACAAGCTTCAGACGGCGGCACAACGCCAATAGCCAACGCTTGGAAGAATCGCCCTCACCGTCCATTCAAGATCGTCTACGCCACACTGTATTACGATATTCGCCCAACGTTCGTGGTGGACATCACCGATCAATTTGAGGCGCGCCTGGAATCGATCTATGCGTACCAATCCCAGTACGCGGACCAGGAGGCGGGGCGCAGCGACTTTCCTGCCCATGCCGAGATCCGGGAGAGGGTCACGGCCATGGCACAGTTTTATGGCATGTTAGCTGGAGTAAGGTATGGCGAGCCTTTCCTGCAAAAAGAGGTCGGTCTGGTGGAAGATTTGACCATGATCCCGGTGAAATCCATATAACAGAATGCATTCAATTTTTCATAGTTTTTGATTTGAATGCGATGAACCGGATTTTCGTAAGAATTTACGCAATTAGGCGGATTCCTTGTAACGTTTCGGCCTTCTCAATCACTTACCAATAGAGAGAAAAAACAGAGCACATCTCCTCTTACCTCATTGTGCGCTGTCTTTTGGTGGGTTCCATGCCTTGCGGCTAAACGGCTGCAAGGCATGGCCTTAAGAAGCACAGGCGTTGGCCCGCACCCTTCAACCCTGTGGTTATAAGGCTCTCACCCACTGGGAAATGACTCCAAACGCCAGCAAAGGCTCCCCCACGGGCGCCACCAAAAAAAATTAATCGGTTTAATTATTTTTGTAACGTTCCAGGGTTTTTCTGCACTACCCATTAGGAAACCGAAAAAGACGGCCGGCCGGGGGATCAGGTGGCTCCTTCTCTCCCGGCGGTCATCTTCCTGTTTCTGTATCGTGAAGTATCTCCTCGCGGCCTGGTAAAATGCCGGGCCGCGAATCTTTTTCGTGCCCCTTTGGTGAATTCCGTTCCGTGGAACACCGGTAGGGGCACGTCTTTAAGCGCTTTTTTTGGCTCCCTCATGCGGATTTTAGCCCTGTCTCTCGTTCTACATATTAGGGATGTGATCTTAAGAAATGTAAGCCTAGCCCGACATTTTATTTTTCTGGAAAAACCCATGAAACGAATTCGGGTTTAAGGACACTAGATAGTAGAGAAGGCAATCCCCCGCCGCCCCCTCGAGTTACCTGGAGCGAGCGAAGTGGTAGCCCAGGAGGAGTTGAATTGAAGATTCTGGATATGCTTTTCGGCTGCTGGCACAAACGCCTCAGCTTCCCCATGAGCGGTAAACGCGGCCAACGTCGTCCGTTCGCCTCCCGTCAGACTGGGACGTATGTCGTGTGTCTGGACTGCGGGCGGGAATTTGCATACGACTGGCAGCAGATGCGCATTGTTACTCCCCAGGAGAACCAGGACTCCGCGGCAGCTTCGCTCGAAGCCAAAGCCAGCTAGTGAGTCCGCTGCCAGCCCCACAGCCCGTCACGACAAACGGACGGGCTGGATGATCGCGCCGCCTGACTATGCGGTCATTTTCCGTTCCCTTCCTCGTTGGAAACAACCACGCCGGTTTGATCAGCCCTGTGTTTGATCTGCCCTGTTCATCTTTCCCGAATCGGCATACACCAGGCTCCGCCACCTTTTGCTGGTGAACCGGATTCACCATCGGCTGCTCTGTTTGCCTTATACTATTTAGCGCCGCTTCGCAAACACCGGTTCACGTGACATCCCAAAAAAGAAATTGAGGCCAGAACAAACCATGTGGGTCCTGACACAGCTCGTTTTAGTTGGTGGAATTACTCTCTCCCTGCTCCAGAATTCGAACCCTGCCACGGGGAAAAAGCCGGATACAACACCCACGGCATCAACCGCTAAGGGTTCGGGGGATGTGGCTGCCACGGTTGCGCCCGCGCAGCCCGTCATCACCGTCCATGGCGTTTGTGAGGAAGGAAAAGAGAACACTGCTCCAGGAGCAAGCGCGTGCGCTAAAGTCGTCACCCGTGAACAGTTTGAGAGTCTGATGAAAGCCTTGAACCCGGGGCAGGAGTTTCCCGCAAATGCGCGCAACAACCTGGGAAAACTTTATGCAGAGTACTTGACGGTTGAAGCTGCCACGCGTAAAGCGGGGATGGAGGATACCGATGAGTTCCGCGAATTCATGAACTGGATGCGCGTGCTTGCCGCGACCGAGTATTACCGGCGTAAGCTTCAGGAGAAGTATAGGACTCCATCGCAGGAGGAGATCGATGCCTACTACCGGGAGCATCTGGCTGAATACGAAACAGCTAAGCTCGTACGCGTTCTGATTCCACGAGAGAATCCTGCAACACCGGGCAAGGATGAATTCGACAGAAAGGCCCGCGATGCCGCCAATGCGGCGCGAGAGAGCCTCGTCAAAGGCTTGGATCCAACGGAAGTCCAGAAAAATGCCTACGCTACGCTGGGGCTGGAAGCGCCTCCGCCGGTCGATCTAGGAGGACGGCGACGGAAAGATCTTGTCACTGATGAAGCAGCAGAGGTGTTCTCGTTGAAAGCTGGTGAGGTTACGCAGATTCAGACGGAGCCAAGGAACTACGTAGTTTACAAAGTATTGAGCCGGGAAACGGTACCGGAAGATGACCTCAAAAAAAATATTTCGGGTCAGCTTATGGAGCGCAAATTCAGGGAAACGATGAAGTCTGTCGTCGATAGCGCTTCCGTGGATCTCAACGAACGCTACTTTGGACCACCAACGCCTGATGCCAGCGAACCTCCGCGCAGTCCGCACACCATTACAAGTCATTAAACTGCAAGCCATCAAAAAATACGGCGAACCCGGTTAGCGGGCTCGCCGTGTTTTTCTTGAAGCAGTTTAGCTACAGTGAGCGCAGGAAGTTGAGAACATCCTGCTGCGATGATGTGCATGTGGTGACAGTGCCCGACGTTGTGCAGGTGGAGGTAGCGGGCAGTTTGGTGAAGTTGGCTACCACAGTGCAAGCCTCGGAAGCGGCGAAGGTGCTCCCACTTGCCACGGGCAGGCAGTGATCGTTGATAGCGGTGATCAGGTTGTTCGTGCGGCCATCGTGGAGGAAGAAAAGCCGCTGGCCAAGCCCCCAGAGCGGTGCTGTGCGGAATTGATCTCCCAAAGCCAGGCCCTGGTTCACGCCATCAGCCAGTCCACCCATGTGGTGCAGCGCGAAGTCGGAAAAGGGGCTAAACGTGGCATTATTCAGGGTGGGAGTTGTGGACGGCCCGGTGGTGAATTTGTGCCAGTGGCAGAGCACGCAGCCGATGCCGGGGCTCAGCGCTGTTCCCGCTGGAGCAAATATATTGTTCCCAAACAGGGTTGCCCCCCGCACCACTGACGCATCCACCGTCTTGCATGCCGCGAGGCCGGTGGTAGAGTCGATCCCACTGTTAAAGTTGCAGATTGAGGGAGCGCCGTTCAGACGCATGAATATCGAATCGTTTTCGATGTTGGACGAGATTGTAGAAGTCACGCCCGGCTCGTCTACCGCTGGATTTGGTGATGTTGCAGAGAGCGGGCCAGTAATTTTTTCAATTTGGGCTGAGGTAAGGGACTGGGTTACATCCTCCGGCAACTGGTTGACGTTGGTGCAATCAGGAAAGTTCCCGTAGGTCCGTTCCGTGGGGAAAAGTTCATTGGTTACACCCATCTCGACGTTGGAAGCCTCACCCGCGAACATGAGCAAGGACTTGTTCTGTGCCTTCCAGCCAAAACGGGTGATGGTCTGATCGTTTCCGCTGAGGTTGAACACGCCAAAATTGATGCTGCCAAACGAAGTCCCGGCTTCCGTCTTGGCCGCGCCTGCAGCGCCTTGCAGGACAGGCTCTGGCGTATTCTCGACAAACCCGTCTCCGAAGGTGGGGATGGGAATGCGAAACACCAGATTGTTGTTATTCTCCTGAGTCTGAAAGTCCACCTGGTTAATAGTGCAGTTTGCCGGGGCGTCCGTGCGTCCGGCGATGACGAAGAGTTCTGCAACTGCGCCAGGTTGTACTGCAGCCGCGGTACCATTGGCTGCCGCACCCTTGGGCAGGCGCGCTTCGACCAGCGGACCGGTAGGCTGGAGATCTACCAGAAAGTCATAGATCGCATTGGTTGCGTTTCTATCACCCGCAGCCACGATCTGCGGGTTGGTGGTTGACGAGAAACTGCTTGTCGCGACCCCGGTGGTCGGGTTGGCAGTCAGCGGAGTGCAGAGGGAACCAACGCAGCCTGGGCTGCTGCCGCCGACTGTCGGCTGGGAGTGACACTGAAAACAGCTTTCAGCGTTGAACGAGGGGCCAAGGCCGCGGATAAACTTGCCCGCAACTCCAGCGTTGTTCGTTCCGTTGACACTTGCCGGCGTTGAGAAGACCGTGAGGGCCTCAAACCATGTACCCCCAAGGTTGCCTGCACTGGCAACGATCTGGCCGGCGCCGTCGGCAACGGGCGCCGGAGCAACGGACGGAGGTTGCACGAAATCGGTGCATGGCGTCCCAGGAAATTTGGTGCCAACAACGGGACAAACTGCGTTGGGATCGGTGTTCACTGCTTCTCGGCCTACAGGACGCGGACCGGGATCAGTTTGGGCCTGGAGCACATTCCCCCGGAGCATGAACGTCAATAGCGTCATAAGCACATGGGCGCTTTGCAGAAAGGGGATTTTCTTGCAGAACACGGGACTTTTCCTTTCTTGTAGTGCCGCCTTTGTTGGCACTTGTGGGTTTCTTTGACAGACAGGTTGGAGAGTAGGGGTGCGAACTTCTTTGGCAGGGAAATCCAGAGTACCTGCTTTGTTATGAAAATTCCATATTCAGCCGGTAAATTTTTTTTAATATTTCTGGATTAGGAATTGAACCCATAATGAAACCGATAGGATTTAACAATGGAATCAGGCAATCAGTGGGCTGACGAAACTGGCGCCGTGGATGGAACCTTCACGGACACTTGGTAACCTCGAAGGCAAAACCTCATTCACTGAAGCGCAAATTGAAAAAGCGGATCGCCCGTTTGCCGGACGCCTCCGCTTCTTTGTTTCAAGGCTGTTGTTCTTGGCTCCAGTAGCCAAAAATTGTGTTAGTTGCTGCTTCTCCTGCGGGCCATGCGCAGCACAAGGCTGCATGCCAGAGAGCCAAACCCCACGAGGAGGATGAGCGGCAGCGGCGAGGCAGTTTGCGGCAAGGCCGGGGGCAACTGCTCTACCGGCATCTCCGGATCAATGGATCCTGCAACCTGAACCAGCGCCGTGGTGGTGTCTGAGCCGCCGCAATTGTTGGTAGCGGTAATCTTGTAAGCCCGCGTCTCTTCCACTTGCCCGTATTCAGTCTTGCCCGGCGAAAGGTTTACTTCCTGTTGCCCGCTGCTCCCGGTCATGGGGCCGATCGGATCCAGCATCACTGACTGAGCATTGTCAGCAGACCAGTTCAGAGTGGCGGTTCCTGGATCCACGATCTTGTCGCCGACCTTGTGGTAGCGGACAATTGCAGGGCTGGCGCTCAAAGAAGTCTTGACCGCATTGTTCACATGAACTGTCACAGGTGTTACCGAGACGCCGCCTGGCCCAAAAGCCTCAAGGAGATAGGTGGTGGTCTGTTTCGGATCAACCACCTGCTCGCCAGACGCACCGCCTTTGCCCACGGCAACGCCATCCAGTTTGAGCAATGTGTTGTAGCCGTTGGAAGTCCAGACCAGACGCACCGGCTGTCCGCAGTTTGCCTGGCTTGGATACGCAGTAACCTGGCCGCTCACGGGCTCTACTGCCGTCGTGGTCGAGCTGACGCGCGGGAGAGCGTGCATTTGCGCGCCGTCAGCCCACTTTTCATAGTAAGTGTCGCTCTTATCGACATGAAGAGTGGCCCTTTGATTGGCGACGATCTTCACATATCCGGAATAAACCTTCCGGTCGCCATCCGGATTGACAATAATGACGTGCTGGAGTCCCGGCGGCAGAACTACTTTGTTGCCCCTCATTTCGTCCACGCGCCCGACGAAATAGTCCGGCGTCGTTCCATTGAGAAACACCAGATATCCGCCATTGACGCCCTTAATCTGCAAATTCCCCCACGGACCTTCAACCTGTCCGGGAAGCGGCTCCAGCTTGACCGCAAGCTCTGGATTCTCGCCGGCGTTCAGGGTGACTTTTTGCAACTTGGGCGCAAAGCCGTAGTTGAAAACGCCGATGGTGTGCTCGCCCGGTATAAGTTCCAGCGTGCTGTGCTTATACGGCTGTCCGTCCACAAAGATCGAAGCATCCGGTGGGGTCACCTGAACCTTCAATTTCGCTTCCTGGGCCAACAGCACTGTGGTTGCAAGGAGAAAAGCGGCGGTTACAACGTAACGTCCAAGTTTTGTGTAAGTCATATCTGTGTCCATTCTTCTGATTAGAGGCCTCCGGCTGCCTTTGCTTGCCGTTTCAAGAGAGCTTGAACGATGTAACGTTCGGGAGCCGAGCCCACAAAGTAAAACGGGTAGCACGTCACCAGCGTGACTGCTGGTGTGGGACCTGGCCGGAGTATGTTCACGTCGTCCGGTTTGGCGATGTAAACCTTGTCTACTACGTAGACATCTGTTTCCCGGGCGGTGGCCAGCTCAATCGTGTCACCCTTGGCGATGTCCTTTAATCCCCGGAAAAATCCGTCGCGATGGCCGGCAATGCCGATGTTTCCCGGCTGCCCCGGACGGGCCGTGCCAGGAATGCGGCCCACGCCGCTATTTAATGTCAGGTCATCCGTTCCATCTAGAACGGGCGCAACAATTCGCAGTTTGGGAATCCTGAGCACAGCCAGCGGATCCGAACGCCGGCTCAAACTCTCTTTGTATGCCTTGATCCGGGCCGGCGACCAAAGCGAATAGTCCGTGACCTCGGGGCGGTTATCAGCGGAACGATTGCCCGCCGCCTTGTTTTCTTCAAAGCTGCGCATGGCCGCGTGTAAAGTGACTATGCCGTGGACTCGAGCCAGGGCGTAGAACCCCAGAAGGACGACTCCGAGTGTGAGGAGGAACCGCTCCATCACGCGCAATACTGCGGACGATTTTTTCATGATTTTGACCGCCTTTTTTGCCGTGACCTTAATCCATCCATTTTCGTTTGTCAATCCGATCAACACCGGGGAGGAAGCGCGGCCAGGTATTGCCAAAGTCATTTCCTTCCTGCAAGTTGGCAAAGTTTTCAACCTGCGCGTCCGCTTGTGGCTCGTAACGTTCCTTCAAAAAGCTGACCCTGCAAGTCCTCCATCGTGGTCAGGTCAACAGATTTGTTGAGAACAGGAATCCCATTGAGTGATATGCGACTTTCATGCCACATTGTGACTGGAATCGTCCACATGCGCTAAAGTTACAAAGCTTTTGTTATCAAACAGATAGTGAGGGGCCTACGATGCTGCCAGGAACCTGTTGCCAATCTAGTAACCATTTCTATGCCATTGATGTGCATTTTCTTGCGTCTTTCGCCTGGGTAAGCTTCGCACCCAGCTCAGGAACCCATTTTTGGCAGACAATCCAGCCCCTAAAGGCGCCGAACGACAGCCAATGCTGGGTTTCTTCTCTCTTCTCCGTGGTGGAAAAATAATGCTGGACTTAATGCACCCGTTTGTAAGTTAATAGTTACAACAAACCCCCAGGCAACAGCAAAGAGTCCTAAGAGTGACCGCCATCATTGCGATTTTGGGGTCATGCTCTGCAAGATAGGCGCCAAATGGTGTTTATGAAAAATTTTGGTGGTTGGATGTTCGGTGTTGTGTTCCTGGTGATGTGTGCGCCGGCGCTGCCCGGCGCCCCTCAGAGCAACCAGCCGCTTCGAGCGGACATAACCCCAACCGGCCCATCGGCCCCCCAATTCGTCGTTCTCAAGCGAAATCTTTCCGCGCTGATTGATGCAGGGCGGTTGACGGACCTGCGCTGGCGCAACTTTACCGATTACCGGAGCCAGCTTAGAGATTTTTACCAGCCTTCCGATTATGCCTTGGCGTGGGTAACGGGAAATCAACCCACCGCGCAGGCGCTCGCCATGATTCAGCTCTTGCAGAATGCTGACAAGAAGGGCCTCCGGCCTGACGATTACGATGCTCCACGCTGGGCGGACCGCATAGCTCACCTGACACAGTCAAATCCGCAAGGGTCAGTGGATGACTCGGTGCACTTCGATCTTGCCCTCACCGTCTCCGCCATGCGCTACATCTCGGACTTGCACAGCGGACGAATCAATCCACGGTACTTCGACTTTGGACTGCATGTAAACCACCGATCCTACAAAGTGGCAGACTTGCTTCGCGCCCAGGTGGTGAACGCCAAGGATTTGAGTTCGGCTCTGGAGCAGGTAGAGCCTTCCTTCCCTGCGTACCGCCGCACAGAGACCGCTCTTGAGCATTACCTGGAACTGCAAAAGCAAGGAGACGGCCAGCCGGTTCCGGTTCCGGTATCGAAGAAGTCGATTAAGCCAGGCGAAGCTTATGACGGAGTGTCACAGTTGGCAGAGCGCCTGCGCCGCCTGGGGGACTTGCCGCAGGGCACGGCAGTACCTGCGGACTCTAAGATTTACGAAAGCGCTTTGGTAGAAGCCGTCAAACAGTTTCAGCGTCGGCATGGACTGCCTGACGATGGGGCGCTGGGCCAGGAGACTTTCAAGCAGCTTAACAAGCCGATCAGCCTACGGGTAGCCCAGCTTCAGCTTGCCCTGGAGCGCTGGCGCTGGGTCCCCCAAGGGGTTCAGCCGCCCATGGTGCTGGTGAATATCCCCGAATTCCATCTGTTTGCTTATGACGACGTCCAGAAGCCCACTCTCACCATGAAAGTGGTGGTTGGCCGCGCCGATGAGGACCACAAGACGCCGGTCTTTGCCGACCGCATGGAGTACATTATTTTTCGTCCTTACTGGAAGGTGCCGGACAGCATCATCCTGAAAGAGATCATTCCCGCCGTCCAAAAAGACGCAAACTACATTGCCAAGCACGAGTACGAAATGGTGGACAAGCAAGGCACGGTCATCATTTCAGACACCGTGGATGCTGATACCGTACGCAAGCTCACCACCGGGGAGCTGGATGTCCGGCAGAAACCCGGCACAGTCAATGCTCTGGGGCCGGTAAAGTTCGTGTTTCCCAACTCTTATGATGTGTACCTGCACGGCACGCCGGAGCGCCAGCTATTTGGACGCTCGAGGCGGGATTTCAGCCATGGCTGCATCCGGGTTGAAGATCCGGTGGCGCTGGCTTCGTGGGTGCTGCGCGACCCGGTGTGGACAACGGACCGCATCCTCAAGGCGATGAAAGACGAGAAGAAGGATGCTTACCAGGTCAACCTTAAGAAACCTATTCCGGTATTGATCCTCTATGCCAGCGCCATGGTCAGGGAAAATGGCGAAGTCGATTTCTACGATGATGTCTACAAACAGGATGCCGACCTGCAACGGGCCCTGGCCCGGGGATACCCGTATCCGGATTGCTGCGACCCGATCCTCAAGAAGAAAAAACCACCCCTGATACGTTCAGCGGCCGCAGCCCCGCCGCTGGCGCCAGCACCGGCAGCTACGCCCGTGCAGACGCCCACACCCACCCAGCAGCCGTAACAACAGGGTCCTGTGACTGGGGAAGAACGTTGTTCGTCCGTCAGTTACCGCCAATTTCGACAATCTCGCCAGGTTGGATGGTTCTGAGCGCGGCCAGGGCAATCGGGGAGGCGTGGCTGGATATCACTGATGTCGTTGGATGGCGTGCGAATAATTAAAATGGCGATGTTCCGGCCACGCATGCTTTGCTGGTAACGGATATTTTTGTCTATGGTAATGAGCACATCGAAGATGCCCTCTGCGAGAGCCAGCAGTTCCCCGTTTTCTTTACTACTGAATCCAGCTTCTCCAACCGTGTGGCATTCATGCCCATAATCAGAGAACGCGAACTTCAATTTTCTGGGCAGGCACTCGTCGAGCAGCAGCTTCATTTGAGGGCAGCGATCAGGCTCGACCTGGCCTCTTCCAGCGCCGCGATAGCCTCCTGACGGCTGACGCTGGGGAAATCTTCCAGGAATTCGGCAAGAGACCGGCCATGTTCCAGATAGTCCGTTAAAGACTTGAAAGGAACGCGGGTCCCGCGAAAAACAGGTTCTCCGCTGAGAACAGCTGCGTTTATAACGATCACCGACATGGCATTTCCCTGCTCCCCACGCTCTATCTTAAACCCTTCTAGTCCATCACTGCCATCACTCACCTTGATTGACTTGCCTGCTCCAAGGCTGTTACTTTCAACAGCCAAGATGCTGAGGCTGGTAGCGCTTGCGAGTCTTTTGGCGGTGAGTATCCTCGCCCAAAACCCTGGGAAAGATCCCAAAAAAGACGAGAAGAGCGGAGCGGCCAAGGGGCCTGTTCCCTACACCACCAAGTCCATCGCGCGGGGCAAACAGTTTTACCTGGTAAATTGTGTCGAATGCCATGACCAGGATGGCAAGGGAATGGGAAGGCGCGATTTCAATGGCACTGCACCCGCCGACCTTACTGATCCTGATGCCTGGCTGCACGGAACTTCCGCCGAGGCCATTTTTTCCAGCATTCGCGAAGGCTCCAGGAATGACATGCCGGCGTTTAAAGATAAGTTGCAGGATGAACAGATCTGGCACGTCGTAAACTTCGTCCGCAGCTTGTGGCCCGAGTCTAGGCGGCCGAAGCTTGAGACTGTCGCCGACCCGAAATAGAGGAACCACATGGAGAAGAAAAAGCCATCCGAGACCGGGTCGCGCCGGGACTTCCTGAAGCGGTCAATGCTGACGGCAGCCAGTGCGCTGGGAGCATCCAAGGTCGGCGCGGCCGCAGCAGTTCCCGCACCGGGAGCGACGGCCATCCGCCTTCCCGACGCGATTCCCGCAGCCTTAAATCTGCCCGCCAAACCAGCCAGCTTCCCCATGCGCGGGGCGCAGGTCTTTGCCAAGGTCTGCAAGAACGAAGGGCTGGCTGCCCTGTTTTGCTGCCCTGGCAACTACGATGTGATCAATTCAATCTGTGATGAAGGCATCCCTTGCTTTGGCGGCCGGACTGAGGGCGCCATGTGCGCCGCAGCCGATGGTTTCATCCGCGTCACCGGCGAGATTGCCGCCTGCTCCGGCACTGAAGGCCCGGGCTTCACCAACATGATTATGAACATTGCCGCAGCCGGGGCCGCACGAACCCCGCTGCTGGTCCTGGCAAGCAACAAGCGGCTGTCCGAAGATGATACGGAGATGGGAATCCAGACGGCCTACCAGCAGCCCACCACGGAAGGGATGCGCAAATATGGCAAGCGATTGATTGATCCCAACCGGATCTACGAATATTCCGCCTACGCTTTCCGGCAGTTGAAAACCGGCATACCTCGCCCGGTCCACCTGGATTTTCCCGCTGAAGTCTACGGCGCGAAATTCAAAGATGAAAGCGAGCTGCGCTACTACCACGAAAACTCCAAGTACCGGACAGACGCCAAGCCCTACCCTGACCCCAAACGCGTGCGCGCGCTGGCGGAGATGATCGGCAAGTCTCAGCGTCCCATGATCGTGGCCAGCACCGGCGTGTTCTACTCAAAGGCCTGGGACGCACTGAAACAGGTAGCAGAAAAAGCCGACATTGCGGTGGTCGAGTCCGGTGTTGTGCGGGGCCAGTTTTCCGATGGCCACCGGCTTTCTGCAAGCACCGCACCCGGCGCGCTGATGAGCGCTGACCTGGTGATCTTTGTTGGCCAATACTCCATGCCCAATGTGGGTGAATATCATTTCAGCCCGGACGCCCAATATGTGCGCATTGATCCCGATGCCGCCGATATCGGCCGCAACATGCCCATTGATCTGGGAATTGTCAGTTGTGAAAAAGCGGCCCTGGAGTCCCTGGTAGAGGCGCTGCCCTCGATGCGCCGTGAAGCCTGGGTGCAGGAACTGGCGGCGGAACGGAAAAAGTTCGAAGACGAAAACGCCGACTATTACAAGACCGGCCTCACCTACAAAGACGCAGTGCATCCGGCAGTGATTGCCCAGCAGCTCAGCGATTTTCTCTATCGCGGCGACCTGGCCAAAGAGCAGACGACTGTGGTGGCCGGCGGATACGGGATCGCCCGTTACACGCGCCGCTACTTCCGCGCCTACCGCCCCGGTCAAATTTGTAATGGCGCATATCAATACGGCGCCATCGGCCCGGATTGCGGGTATGCCTTCGGCGTGAGCGCTGCTGTGCAACTGGGAGTTGGTCCGCAGGCTGCCCATCGTGGCGCTCCGATTATCGGCATCACCGGCGATGCCGGCTTTGCCTATTCCGGCATGGAGCTGGAAACCATGAGCAAGTACCAGATGCCCGTGGTGATGATCGTTTACAACAACAACGCGTGGGGCGTCCAGGGTGCCGGAAGGGCGGCGCACATGTACCTGTTCCATGAAAATCTTCGCTACGACAAAATGGCCGAATCCCTGGGAGCGCGCGGCGAGTACGTCACACGGCCCGAGGATTTCCTGCCGGCGCTGAAACGAAGCTATGAGATCGCCGCCAAGGAGAAGATCTCCACGGTGATCAACTGCCAGGCCAAGCGCGAGTTCTGGCAGAAGACCCAATATCCGCCGGGATTCCTGGGAAAAGTCGAGCCAGGCTGCATGGCCTACGACCACTAGGCCGTGATGCTGCCGACTACGAAAGCCCTGCTCCCATTTCGACGAAGGCAGCGTGTCCCGGCTGAGAATTTGGTAATTGGGTGGGTAATTTGAAAATCAAGTTCAAGAAGGCTTTGTTTCTCTTTTTCTCTTCCGATGACCCGATGTCCCGACCCACCGATGACCCGATCCCTCAGGCCTCTCGCCACCGTCAGCGAGCAATTGGAGGCTTATGCTCGACGCGGCGTGTTTCGTTCTTTCAGCCGGACGCAAGGAGACGGCAGGCAGGCAGAATTTCGCTTTTACTGGCTTTGGAACCTGCCTTTTCATCTGAGCTTCGACGAGAAGCGTAAGACCCTGTCCTTTAAGAAGCTGCTGCCTTGCATTCCCGCAGGGTCCGAATTGAACACCAAACTCAAAGCCTTCATCCGAAGCCGCTGTTCTGCTGACCAGCCCGAGCATCGGCGGATGGACCCAAAACGAATCTCCATTCGCTACTCCAACCTGCGAGGCAACGTGAGTATCTCTTTCCTGGTTGTGAAAGACGACTACGAGTACGGAGTTAAGAGAGCCCTGAATCTGGTCAACGAAATCTTTGCCAGCTTCCTGAACATGCACTTTCCGGAATACATGGCGCAACATTTTCGCGGGCCGGAGGACTGAGAACTTGTGTGAGAGTCCCTAATCGTTTGATGTTAAGTATGAACAGATGATTCGTAGGTCCGAATCGCTGCTTCAATTTGTACCTCATCAAGGTGGTCAATGCAAAACAATTGCCAGAAGGCACGAGTTCTGGCTTCACTTTCATCGGAAATATCACAGTTAAAGCAGAGTTCCAAAACCAGACCGTTAGGGTCGTCGTATGTAACGGGATCGCACGGCGTCAATGACAAAAAAGGCTGAAACGAGAAGAGTCCTCCCGGTTGGTTCTTGATTTTGCGCTCATCAGGATGTTGGATGATGCGGGTGCCGCGTCTCAAATGATCATTGACGGCGCTGAACATTGGGTTGCCTTTACGTTCTGGATCTGGCGCATGCCATGCGCGCCAAACGCCGTCTGAATTTCCGCCGATCACAGCCTTAAAGAGGTACGTCCAATAGAGCTCGGCTTGCATGTATTGGACATCATCGTTTTGGTAATCGGCAAAAGGGAAAAGCGGATGCCGTCGCACGATTTGAAAATTCTGCTCCCATTCATTCATGATGTCATTCCAGCCGTATCAAGCTCAGGAGATAAACGATGGACCATCGCCGAAACAATCCACGTCATAGCGAATTCCGCCCGGCACGCCCAAAACATTAAAGGATTTAGGACCAAACCTGCCCCCGTTCGCAGGGCCTGTTTGAATGTAGTCGTGTGCCTTGAGGATGGCGGTTGCCCGAATCTTTAATTGGCGCTGGCCCAACATGGCTTGCGTGGCAGCCGAGAGGGCCAATCCTTCAGCAACCGGTATGGGAACAGTTTGCGTTAAAGCATCCGCTCCGATGGTGGAGCGAGTGGTCCCGCCACAGTCTACACCTTGAGCATGTACTCTAACCGTGTATCGCTTGCACTTTTGTGTCAGCTCTTTAGGAATGGGAACTGCGTCTGCCCTTGGTACGCTACGGGAACTTGATCTATCTTTCTCCAGTTCATACACACCGGCGGCCATGCCGATTGACAAAACGCCCCCAACTACGATCCAAGCAGCTGTTCCCCAAGGACCAGCCAAATTTAATTCCCAGGTGAGTGCGTAACCGGCCATGTTATCCCTCTTGGTTGGCGTTCTTCACAGCTTGGAGAAACGCCGTTATGATATTTCGACCTTTTGATTTGGCATGAAACAGCGGATCATCGAGAAAGTGGCTAAAATGGGGATTCTCCCAGAATTTGTGGCCTGTAACCAGCCGGATATAAGCCCATTGACATTGATCCTCAAAATCATCAATTCCATAACGTTCGGCAGCGATGATGGTTTCACGAATTCCTTGCAGAATTTCGCCTTCCGGAAGGTGGATAGCACCGGCAGCAGAAAGTTTGTGAATGCGAGTGTTCACAACCCATATACGTTCCTCAAGATTCTGTCGTTGGATAGCGCCGGATAGGTGCTTAAGCGTCCGCTGGCTGATCTTAAACATGTTTTCTCTGCCAAGACAGCTAAATATCCGTTCATTCCTAGCGAGCATTCCATGGGCGACGGCAAGAACGGAAGCCCATCTTAGGATAATATACAACTCCTACTAACACTACTGTCCAAATTAACTGAAGATCTACGTACTGGGCGATTGAAAATGCAAGACATACGAATGCTAGGCGCTATTTGAGCGAGGGCAGGTTGGTCTCCAGGTTTCGTGTAGGGTTATGGGATGCTGTCCAGATTATTTC
>DATGJZ010000060.1:0-74944 GCA_035294925.1 Candidatus Angelobacter sp.
GTCGGAGATGACAAAAAGCACGGTGAATGAGACGGAGCGGATGGTTGTCACCAGAGTTTTTGATGCCCCACGCGAGTTAGTTTGGAAGGCGTGGACAGACCCGAAGTACGTGATGCAGTGGTGGGGGCCGAAGGGCTTTACGGCGCCCGTTTGCCAGATGGATTTTCGCGTTGGCGGGAAATTTCTCTGCTGCATGAAGGCGCCGGATGGGCAGGAGTTCTGGAATGCGGTTGAATACCACGAGATTGTTCCGCACGAGAAGATCGTTTCCTTGATGTACTTTTCCGACTCGAAGGGAAACAGGATTGATCCCGCGCAGCTGGGAATAGAACATGAGGCCATAGAGGGTGCGTACGACGTGACCATCTTTGAGGATCTGGGAAACGGCCGGACGAAACTCACCTTCATTGGAAATGAACCCATGGAGAGCGCGAAAAATAGCGGTCAATTAGAGGGCTGGAACCAGATACTCGATAAACTTGCCGCAGTTGTGGCGGGGCTGGCGCAGGCGAAATAAGAAGTTGAAGTTTTGATGACCGTCATGCGCGAGAGAATGAACGCAAAGCAAACGCAGGTCCATCCCTAGCAACCCCAGCCAGGGGTGGCTTGCGGAGGCTTAGTTGAACTCAAGAAGAACAGGGCGAGGGCCCGGTCACTGCTTTACGGGAACGAACACGAGAGAATTTGTGATCGCGTGAACTGAGAGCGCGATTCGATTTTGCACGCCCACTTTACGCATCAATTTTGCTACATGCGCTTTGACTGTGCGCTCGGTGATCCCCAGGGGGGCGCCGATTTCCTTGTTGGACCGGCCCGCGACCAGCATTTCCAGAACCTCTTTTTCGCGCTGCGTAAAACACACCCGGCCGGCTGGGAAGATACGCCCGGGTGAATTGCTTACACGTTCAATGAAGAGAGAGAGCACTCGCCGCGGAGCCCACACCGAACCGTGGTTTACCACCCGGAACGCTTGCGCGAACTCAGCTGGGTTTGCGGCTTCGTCGATATAGCCCTTGGCTCCGGAAGCAATGGCCTTGAGGATGTGTTCTTCGTCCATTCCAGCTCCCATTACGATGATGCGCAAGTCGGGACGCGCCGCCTTCAGGGTGGCCACTACCTCGAACAGGTTCGAGCCGCTATGGTTTCCCAGGAGCACAACATCGCTGCTCTGCTGGGTGCCGGCCTCATGCAAAGAAAGGGAACTCAGCTCGAAATCTGTCTCTGAACCTAGGCAAGCACGCAACCCCACGAACCGTAGAGGGTCACTCTCGATCACAGCAACCCTGATGGGTTGTCTATTAAGGGGAGAGGCTGTCATAACGCTCCTTAGTCGAGATGCTGCTGTTTGCACGCCATCGCCTTGCAGATACTGCCACGTCTCGAGATTCAGTGGCTCCGTCTGTTTGTAATTGTTGCACAGGCGCGTGGGCGGCGCTTCGGTACGAAAGGCCATGATGGGCATTCAAGGCGGTGATCAGAGCCGAACGCCGGAGGCGTGACCCAGTGTGACCCAGCGTGCCAACTGGGAAACGAATGCCCACAAACCTCTTCGAACCCCGCCAGGGGTGACACAAACTCTGTTACCTCGATTAGGAATGGCAGCCACACGAAGCGAAGCGCCCGAGGCCCCGGCATCGCCGCTCAGTGATCTTCGGGGTTGAGCTTTTTGACCCTGATTTTGCCTTTCTCCGTGAACCTCAGCGTCTCCGCGTCTCCGTGGTGAGGTGTTGCTTTAGAGTTGCGGCTCCACGACGCTGTGGTTAAAAGGTGTTGCTTTTGGTTCTGGCCAAAGGCTAAGGGCTAAGGGCTCGCCCACGCAGCCGAACGCCGCAGGCGTGACCCAATGTAGCCCAGCGTGCCAACGCTGGGAAACGAAAGCCCACAAACCTCTTCGAACCCCGCCAGGGGTGACACAAACTCTGTTACCTCGATTAGGAATGGCAGTCACACGAAGCCGAAGCGCCCGAGGCCCCGGCATCGCCGCTGCCAACGTCCATTCCGTCCACCAACGTCCACGCCGTCCACTCTGCTCTTGCCGCACTCCCTCACCGCCGTAGTAGAGCCTGCCCTCGAGATGATCCCACAACGTAGGAGAGTCGTTGGTGTTAGCTAGCAGCCAGAAGCTACTCTTGGCTTTGCTTTTGATTTCCAATGCCGCGATCAGGATTGGTATTCGAAGCCATTCATGCTGTTTCTGGCTTCCATGCTCGTGTAGTACAGCCGCTGCACTCCCCTGCGGGAGCCCCGGCTGTGTCTTGGGGGTTGGGCTTGGTTTTGCCAAATACTAAATACCAGGTACTGAGTACTCGCCTTTGTCGCCCCGAGAAAATGATCACTTCCTCACCGCCGTTTAGCGAACTGAGTGTACAATTGCCGCTATTTGGAAGCCAAAAAAGGATCCCACGTGCATCATGCGGGTCATGGCTTAATTAGCGATTTACGCATCGAACTTCTGGAGAATCCGCCGAAGGCATTGTTAAACGCCGGAGGGATTGTTAAATAATGAAACGCGATATGCTGTTGCGAGGATCTTCACGAAAACCGGAAGCGTCACGCCAAAATTTGGCTGCCACGACGGCGACCCGCTTCGGAAAATCCAATAAGAACGTACAGCCGCTGTTTGAGTGGAACGCAAAGGATGGCAAAGAAGACCCGGAAACTGGGCCTCCGCGCTTCGGTTATAGTTTTAGCCGGATAGCTGTGCATCCGCCTCAGGCCGAACCACCGGTTCCGGCTCAATCAAGTTTCCTGTTGCAATTCGAAAATAACCTCAGCGGAATGCAGTCCCAGACTGTTGCGGAAGGAATTCACGAAAGCGCGCGACGGCATAGTCCGCGGCAGCAAGTCATGCGGCTGCACAGTTCGTACGGCAATCAAGCTGCGCTACGCATGCCCTCCCATGTTGGATCAGGAATTCAAGCCAGGCTGACCGTTAATCAACCGGGGGATATCTTCGAGCAAGAAGCCGACCGTATGGCCGATCAAGTCATGCGCATGACGGAGGCGCCCACAGTTCGGCGAAAGTGCAGTGCCGGCGGAGCCGAAGTGACGCTGCAACGAAAATGCGCCGAATGTGAGAAGGAAGAAGAGAAGAGGGTACTGCACAGAAAGAACGCCGCAGCCGGACCACAGTTCGCGCCACCGTCAGTTCACCAGGCATTGAATTCTCCCGCCCAGCCTCTGGATTGGGCCACCCGTGCCTTCATGGAGCCGCGTTTCGGCCATGATTTCAGCCGGGTACGGGTACATGCTGATAGCACGGCCACGCAGTCGGCACTGGATGTGGACGCCCTGGCATACACCGTAGGAGAACACGTGGTTTTTCAGGCTGAGAAGTTCAACCCTGGTAGTCGTGAAGGGAAAGCCCTGATTGCACACGAGCTCGCGCACGTAATGCAACAGGAAGCACCGTCATCGGCCCACTCAACTACGTTGCGAAGACAACCGAAAGATAAAGATAAAGACGCTGTGGGAATGCTGCCGCCAACCACCGCGGCTACGGCTGCTCCCAGTACCTCGACAGCCGCTCCTCCACTCTCTGCCACCCCATCAGTCAGTCAGTGGAATACGGATGTTCCGTACGTCTATTTCAGCCTTACCGATTTCTACGGCTCCCTTTATAACCCGGCGGGGCCTTATATTTATTATTCGAGATTAGGGCCTGGCCGAAGTGAAAACCCTAATTTCAGCAAGGACCTGTACCCAGCGCCTGCACGCGATACTAGGACCGTGAGCCCGAGTGGCTGGTATGCGAAGCCTTTTGATCTCCAATGGTTCTTTAAGAATGCGTTTTACGTTGACACGGCAGCTGCGCCTCTGCCAAAAAAATACACGAAATTTGACACGGCTGCGAACATAACCTTCACGCCTTCTGCAGGGGGAAAAGGCTTTACGCTTTCTTTGGCTGACAATTCTCCTGCATATACACCCCCTGGCCCCTCTGGTGCTTTGCCGTTGACGACCAAGCAGCCTTTTGATTTCCAGCAACCAATTATCGGAGAGGGGACGCTTCAGTGGGATGCGACCTTGCAGGTCGCAGCGCCCGTTGCCAACGCTCCAGTTGCTCCTGCCGGCGTTCCAGTTGCTATAGCTTTGTCTGCTCCGCCCGAATGCGATACATCCGTCTTTAAAAGCGACCTCGAGGGCATGGGCGCAAGCATGCAAGATTCTGCATCGCTTAAGATTCAAGTGGAGATTGCGAAGAAAGGCAAGAGGTGGACTGGTAACGTCAAATTCCCAACTGGTGTTCGGCCACCACTCGAAACGGATCACTGTGAGACTCTCACCAAAGCATTGGCGGTTGTAGTCGCAGTTTATCTTGGACTCTCGCCAGTGAAAACCATAGCTCCTGATCCCGGCGTGAAGTTCACCGCTTCCCAGCGGCTGAAATTCGAAACTCCCAAAGCCAAAGGCACTTAATCTAGCGCATCGCCAGCACAACCGCCAAAGGGAATGAATTCTCTTGAAGTGCATTGTGCCATTGCCTCCAGGCCTCAGCGTCGGCTAGCCGGCACAGAATTTAGAGCCGAACGCCGGAGGCGTGACCCAATGTAGCCCAGCGTGCCAACGCTGGGAAACGAAAGCCCACAAACCTCTTCGAACCCCGTCAGGGGTGACACAACCTCTGTTACCTCGATTAGGAATGGCAGGCATACGAAGCGAAGCGCCCGAGGCCCCGGCATCGCCGCTCAGTGATCTTCGGGGTTGAGCTCTTTGACCCTGATTTTGCCTTTCTCCGTGAACCTCAGCGTCTCAGCGTCTCCGTGGTGAGGTGTTGTTTTAGAGTTGCGGCTCCACGACGCTGTGGTTAAAAGGTGTTGGTTTTGGTTCTAGCCAAAGGCCAAGGGCCAAGGGCTAAGAGCCAAGGGCTAAGAGCTAAGACCTTCTTCAAGCTTCCCCAACGCCGCCCGCACATCCTCCGTCGGAGTCCCCACCCCAATCCGAAAGCGTTCCGGACACTCAAAAAACCTTCCTGGAACCACGCTGGTCTCAAATTCATCGCGAAGCATCTGGCAGAATGCCTCAGCATTCCCCTTCCGCAAACGCGGAAACACGATTGTCCCGTACTCTGGCCAGCAGTAGTCAAGGTCATTGCGTGAATCGAGAAAATCGCGCAGAAGTTTGCGGTTAGTCTCAAGCAGGGATTTCATGCGCGCCGATATCCTGTCCAGCTTGGCAAATGCGATCACGCTCAACAGCTCCCCCGGATGAGCAAAGGTTGCGCCGTGCAGGTCATGGATGTGCCACATGCGCTGCGCCAGCTCCGGTGGCGCAAGGATCCATCCACAACGCAGGCCGCTCAACCCGTAACCCTTGGTCAGGCTGCTGGTAATCAGGAACCGCTCCGGATCAATGTGAAACGCCGTCTGCGGCTGGCTCTCAAACAGCATTTCGCGGTAAACCTCGTCCACCAGGATGAACGCGCCCACCTTGCGCGCCAGCTTGGCGACCTCGCGCATCACCTCATCGCTGCAGAACACCCCGGTTGGATTGTGAAAGTTGGTAATCACGATCACTCGCGTGCGCGGAGTCAGGTTGCGCTCCAACTCATCCAGGTCAATGGCAAAATTCTTCTCCGCCAGCCGCTGGAAACGCCGGATCTGAAGCCCCAGATACCGCGCCGCTCCCAGCATCGGCTCATACGCAGGCTGCTCCACCAGGATCTCATCGCCCGGCTCAGTGGCCGCCGCCAGCGCCAGGTAGTTGGCGAACGATGTGCCAATCGCGCTCACCACCGATTCTCGCGGCACGCGATACCGCGCCGCGATGGCCTGCAGCAGCGGTTCATATCCGTAAATGCTGGGACCGTTGATCTCCAATTCCTCGATTCGTACATCCAGCTCGGCCAGCGGTAAGGACGTCATGCCGCTGGTCGCCAGATTGAACTTGGCGCTGGAGTGCAGCTTGGCCCACTCCATATAAGGAGATCGTGCGTCGAATCGCAAATAGCTCATGCTCGTGAGACCCTCTTCCAAATGTAATACAGCGGTACTCCCGCAAGCAGGATGGCCATGCCATACAAAGTATCTTTGGGAAACCGGTAGACCGTGTTGGCCGCCACGCTCCAGCACGCCAGGCAAAAAAGCGCCGTCGTGACCGGGTGTCCCGGCATGCGCACCTGTGCCGCCGTCTGCTCGCGATGGCGCAGCACAAAGAGACAGCTCGCCGAAAGTCCAAAGAAGATCCAGTCCATTGAAGTCACATAATTCAGGATCTGCTCATAGCGCCCCGAGAGCAGAATCACCACCGTCCACAAGCTCTGCGCAATGATGGCGATCACCGGCGCCTGTGTCTTGGGATGGACCCACGCAAGCTGGCGAAAGAAGACCCGGTCATCCGCCATGGCAAAGTAAACCCGCGGCGCCGTGAGGACGCTCTGGCTCAAGAATCCCAGGGTCGAGAGGGCGATGCCCAGCGCAATGATCGTTCCACCCTTGCTTCCCATGGCGATTCTCATCACCGCCGATGCAGGCGTATGCGTCTGCGCCAGCCCCGCAACACCCAGCCCGCGCAGATAAATAAAATTGACGGATGTATAGAGCAGCGCCACGCCCACCACGCCCAGCACCAGGGCCCGCGGCAAGTCCCGGCCCGGCTGTTTCATCTCTCCGGCGACGAAGCACCCGGTCTGCCATCCGCCGTAAGCAAACAAAACCGGGACCATGGCTGCGCCAAAGGAGGAGATCAGGCCGGCGGATATCGGCTCGCCTGCGATGGGCCGGAAAGAAAGATGTGGACCGCGCACCAGCAGCGCTCCCGCAAATACCAGCAGCGCAATGGCCATGATTTTCAGCACCATTAAGGCGCTCTGAATATTGCTCCCGCTCCGTACTCCCAGGCAGTTGGCAATCGTCAGCAGCGTGAGCGTGAGAATCCCCACCAGCCACTCCGGCGCAGGCACGTGCGTAAGCTCGATGAAATAACGGGAAAAAATGCTGGTGACGACAGCCATTCCGCCCGTCTGGATCACCAGGAGCAGCACCCAGCCATACAGAAACGCGATCAGCGGATGGTAAGCCTCCCGCAGATAGGCGTATTGACCGCCAACCCGCGGCAGCCGGCTGGCGAGTTCCGCATAGATGAACGCCCCGGTGAGCGCAATCACGCCCCCCGTGATCCATGCCCCCAGCACCAAAGCCGGCGTGTGTACCTGCTGCGCCACCACATAGGAGTTGACAAAGATGCCGCCCCCAACCGTGCCGCCCATAACCAGCATGGTGGCGTCAAACAAACCCAGCCTGCGAGCCAGTGACGTAGACGGAGCCGGCGAGGCCTGTGGCGGCTGGGCTTGTGTGAAGTCAGACGGCAAGAAGAAATACTAAGCCAACCGGAGCGGGAAAGAGTAGGCCGGTTCATCTGTTCATTGGGGGAGTGATGAACCGGCCCAGATTGGACGTGGGCTGAAGCGAATCCGCGCCCCCGCAGTCGCGGCCCACGTCCAAAACGATTCGAGCTATTGTCCCAGGTAGCGCACCAGCACGAAGCTGGCTGTTCCTGTATTCGTGTTAAAGATGGCGCCCACTGCCACAATCTTGCCATCTCCTTGTATGGTGACGCCCGTAGCCGTCGCGACAAACGGGAAAGAAGTAGTAGTACTACCCCTTACCCCAAAGGCGGAATCCAAGGCGCCATTTGCATTCAGCCGCGCCACCCCAAACAATCCGCTCTGCGTCCCGCCGGCCACCACAACCTTCCCATCTTGTTGAATCGCAAGGGCGTTAGCGTTCCCCGAGCCGGCGGCGCCACCAAAGTTAAAGGGTGGATCATTAAAAGAATTATCTTCGCCACCAGCGGACAGGAACCGGACAACATCCACAATATGAGTCCTGCGATTGACAGAGAAAGGCCCAGCCTGCACGAACTTGTTATCCAGCTGAAATGTTTCCGATCCGCCATGCGAAATCGCCACGATCGCTCCACCCAGCACGCTGGGCTCAAGAGCGCCGTTGGCGCCGAATTCCAGATTGTTTGTCCCACACAGCGCGAGAATATCTCCGTTTGCCAGCAGCGCCAGCGAGGCTGCCGGACCGGGCACCGCAGTTGTCAGTACTTTGCCGCCGTTGCCGAACGTGTTATCCAGGCTGCCATCCAGGTTGTACCGGGACAGCGCGACGAATGTTGGTTCAACTTTGCCTCCCTGTCTCGCTAAGCCGCCGGCCACGATCTTGCCATCGCTTTGCACTACCACCGCAAGGGCCGCTTCGCGCACGCCCGGGTTGGGCGCGGCGAAGAATTCCGTAGTCACCACGCCGCTGCCACCAAAAGTCCTGTCCAGGGTTCCGTTCGGATTAAAGCGGGCTACTCCAAAGCGATCGAAGCTGCCGTCGCTGCTCTGCTCCTCGCCCGCAACCACGATTCTGCCATCGGGCATCAGGGCTAATGAGAATGCCTCGTTAATGAAGTTATCCCATGCTGCCAGCGCGAGCCCGCCCTGGCCGAAGGTGCGATCGAGTTGTCCGTTGGGCAGATAACGCACCAAGCCGATGGCCTCCGAAGCCACGTTCGGCACATCCACGATTGCTCCCACCACCACGATCTTGCCATCGGGTTGCTCGAGAGCAGCGAACGGCACTGCGTTGACTTGTCCGGGCGCAAGATTACTGAAATCAGTAATGACCGTGCCACCCTGGCCAAACGAAGGATCAAGTTTGCCTGCCTGCGCCGCAGCGCTCTGCACGCCGAGGCTCATGGCAAGAAGCCACATGGCGGTCGCTATAATCTTGGACGTAACTTGCATATGTTGATTTCTCCTTTACGCTTACATGGTTTAGTCGCGGCGAGCATCGCCCGCATTACAAAATTAAATTTCGAGCGAGAAGAAGTTGTCGGAGGCAGGTAAAACTTATGTCAACGGCTCGTGAAATCCTGTGATGTTCGGATCAGGAGGCCGGAAGGCGGGTTGCTCCATTCTGACACTCAGGAATTTGGTCTTTGCCAGGAGCTAGCTAAGCTAGGAGCTAGCATCTGCTCTTCTCTCCATCTGGTAGTACATGCCATCGTCGCTGATCACGACGAATCCTAACCGCTGGTACAGGCGGCGTGCCCGATTGGACTTAAGTACCTGCAGGCGGACAGGAATGCCTTCTCTATCGGACTTATCCAGCAGGTCGCGCAGCAGTTGCGTTCCAATTCCCCGGCTGCGGTAGTCGGACAGGACCGCGATATCTACGAGCCGGCGGGCATCCAATTCGCGAAAAACCAGAATCCGGCCAATCGGCTGTCCATCCACCACAATGATCTGATGGTCAGCTCCGGAATAGGCCATTGCATACCAGTTTTGCTGCGCATTGAACTGCATGCGAAGAAATGTCTCCTGCTGGGCTGCCGGCCAGCCAAAGGATGACACTTCTTCCTGGCGGGTGTTGGCGTAGAGTTTGAAAAGAAAATCCTGCTGGTCTGGAGTGAAAGGCTGCAAGGTAAAATTCATCTGCGCCTGGAGCCAGTTCCCGTTTATGTGGGCTGCGTGCGCAAGCGGGCCGCATCGTTGGCCAGGCGATTGGCTTCCTGATTGCGCTCGCGCGGAATGTGGGCGATGCGGAAATTGAGGGAACGGGCCAGCTTGCGACACGTCCAATTCAAGGAATAGAGACGAGCACTGCGGCACGCGTAGACACCGGTCATTTGTTTCACTACCAACTCTGAATCAGAGTACACATGCAACGCCGTCGCCTTCAGGTGCAGGGCACACTGCAAAGCTTCAAGCAGCGCAGCATACTCGGCCACATTGTTGTCATGGTGGCCGATCCACTTAGCGATCCTGATCATCTCGCCATTGGGCTTTTCCATCACCACTCCGATGCCGGATGGGCCTGGACTGCCATGCGATCCACCATCAACGTAGGCTACAAAACCAGACATTCAACTCCTCGTTAGACAGAATGAGGCAAGCGCGCCTTCTGGTCAAGGTATTCGTTTGATTCCTCAGTTTCGTTTGTTGCGCAAATTTGGAGTTGAGGAAGATACCTTTGTGGAAAATGTTGTGGAAAAGCGGATGATTCAGGTGCTTACCTGGATTGGGCCGCGATTTTCGCGGGACTGCGCAGGTTGGCGTCGGATAAAGATTTCCGGCTGTTTGCACCAACCTTCGGCGTTGACAATTGACCTTTCTCCTTTAAGATGGCTTCCGTCGACGGCTGAAAGGGTTGGCTTCAATGAAACGCAGCTAATCCGAAGTAGGCTGGGTGATCTGGTTCGGTGAAGTGATTCGCTGAATACCTGAACCCGAAAAAACCGGCGAATTCTGCGAGGAAACGCCGGGGTTTGGGACTGCGAAAGCAGTGATCGCATCAAGGGCTGTGACGGTACATGCATCCACGTTGCTAACTCCCTCGCAGGAGCCGGCGGCTAGAGCATAACCAAAGTCACAGCCTTTACCTTTTTTGACGGCGCTTAACACTCATCGCGGATCGGCAAAGGCAGCAACTCTCCGAAGTATCTATGGTATGTATCTAATCTATCCTATCTATCTATCGATTATGACTCCAATAGTTGGCGATGATTGAGTTCCCGAAGTCAGTCTGCATACGATGGATGGTTTGCTGGCTGGAAAGCCAGTTTACCTGCGTCGCATGCGGTTGACGCCCGTTGGCCGCTATCTGGGCCTCGTCCTGCTGGTAAATCTGCATAAACCTGGGAGTGAGCTGCATCGAAGCTTTGATGTGGGCACGCACCTGTTCCGCGCGGGCGGCAAGTTGCGGCGGAGCAACATATAAATAGATGTCGGCGGTTTTGGTTTTGGGCGGATCGTCTCTGATATACGCATCCATGTTATTGAAGGCCTTGCCGGACGTTTTGAATTGCCAGGGATTGCTGTTTGGTTTGTTCAAAGCGTCTATCAGAGACTGCGGTAATGGTTTGAGTTCTGCCATTGCACGCGGCTGTTGCGGTTGATGTTGCTGCACCGGTAGTGGTTGATGCTGCGGCTGCTGGGGCAAAGGCGAGGCAGAAGAAGGTCCGAACAACTCCAGGTTTCTCTGAAGCAACGGTTCAACACTGGCAAAAAAGCTTTCCGGCGCCGCATATGCCAGAAGGACTACGTTACCATCCTTCTTCAAACAGGTAACGCGCGCCCGACAGGTTACACCTTTGGGAGTGACGTAATGCACCAGTGCGGTAGCAGAATCGCCAGACGCTGGTGCCGCAATTTCGGGGGGTTTAGCTTTGGGAAAGAAAGATGTCGAGCGGAAAAGTCCCTTGCCAAGAATTTCATTTGCAGGCTTCTGACTGGCCGGGCCGGTTATGAACTCGACGAGTGAGAAGACCTCGCCATCTCACACCGTCCTCTATGTAGCAGACGTCGCCTGCTTGCATGGCGCTCTTGCAATGCGGAATGCTGGCAAAGGTCAACGACTCCCTCAGCCTGATGCGATTCTCCTCGGCTGGCGAAACCGGCTGGTTGAGCCAGGAATATGTTTCCTGCAATGCGGTTGAAAGTTGGTAGGCAACGACCATCCGCGAGCAGAGCGCTACATCGCTTTCAGAACCACGCCCCTGTTCGATTTTCAGGAAGAAGTCCTGCACCTGCCTCTGCGCATCGGGGCCCGGTAGTCCAACCGCATCGCGGCGCAGCTTCATTTGAATCAGGGCAAGAGCTTGATGCAACCGACGGACTTGCGGCTGCGAGGCCGCGGTGGCTTCCTTTTTCATCGCTTCCAGGACCTGGTCTTGCGGCAAAACCAGGCATGTTTCGATAGCGTGGACAGCTCGCAGCATGTCCGAGCCAGGAAGGCCAGCAATGAAAGATTTGGCGGAATAGGGTCCAGTCTGGCAAATCGCGTACTCCGCGTTAGTGTATCGCAAGCGGTACTGCAAGCCGCCATGTCAATAAGGGATAGGATCGCTCGTCTCTGTGTTCAATCAAGCGGAGGCGACGGGAATAGGAACCACCATGTCATTTATATTACATAAATTGAAAATCTGGCGGAGAGGGAGGGATTCGAACCCCCGATACCCTTTCAGGTATGGCCGCTTTCGAGGCGGCTCGTTTCAACCACTCACGCACCTCTCCCGTCCATTTGGTGCATTCCGCGATAGCTCCAGCGGAACGCTTGCAAGCAGTTGTGGTCCAGGGCCGCTTACAATCTCAATTGTCTGCGCCTTGCGCGCTTTGTTGATTTTATCAGGTGGGTGAGGTTTTTGGCCCGAAGTGATGGCGTGAACGAATGGCTCTGTCAAGCCGAGAGATATGGGATTGCCAGCCTATTCCGCTGCTGACTCTTTTCTTCTGTGCCTGAAAAAACTCTGCAAGAGCTGCGAGCACTGCTCTGCCAGCACTCCGGATGTAACTTCCATCTTATGGTTCAGGCTGGGATGATTCAGCACTTGAAGTACGGAGGCCACAGCACCGGCTTTGGGGTCGCTGGCGCCGTAAACCAGTCGATCTACACGGGCGTGAACCAAGGCGCCGGCACACATAGAGCACGGCTCTATTGTTGCGAATATTGCGCACCCCGGCAGGCGATAGTTGCCGAGCCTGGCTCCCGCTTGGCGCAGGGCGACAATCTCGGCGTGGGCGGTTGGATCGTGGTCCAGCAGAGTGCGGTTGTGTCCCTGACCTAGAATTTGCCCATTTTTGATATTGATAACTAAGGCGCCAACAGGCACTTCGCCCACCATGGCGGCCCGCCGCGCCTCCTCCAGGGCAAGCTGCATCCAGGCGACATCGTCGGCAGGGCGCATCAGTTGCGGGTTTTCCGAGTCAGACATAACTTCGGCGGCTGCGCTGAAATTCTACATGAGAAGCAACTTCCCTTTGAGACGGAGTCCAACCCCGATCTATTAACCCGTCTCTAAACGGTTAATGGCGTCTATCGGCTGCTCACAGATTTTGCGAGCGAATCCCATTGGCCGACGAGTAGTGAATCTTTCGAAGGAGGCAACCCCATGAACAAGAAAATTCTAATAGCATTTGTGCTGGCGAGTGGCATGGTCCTGGCACAAACCGGGAACAGTGCGGGGAGTGCGGATCAGAACCAGACTCCGCAAGGTGCACAGTCCCCGTCCAGCGCCCCTAGCCAACAGCAACCAGCATCTCCCAGTGATCAGAGCAATCAGAATCAGAATCAGAACACCGCAACCAGTCCTTCCAACGGCCAGGAGACGGTTTTGCGTGGCTGCTTGAAGCAGGCCGGTGGCAACTGGGTAGTCTCTCAAAACGGGCAGGACATCACCGTCAACGGAGACAGCTCCATGTTGAAGCCGCATGATGGACATCAGGTAGAAGTGCATGGGACCCAGGCTGGTGGCGGAGCGCTGCGAGTGACATCTGTCAACATGATTTCTGACTCATGTGGAGGCGGTAGCTAGGCTGCGGCGGCTACGACAACTGCCCGGATGCAGACAGCATTCGGGCAGTGCTATTTTTCAGATGGGTGGGTTGAAGGAGAAGTTACAGCATTCGCCAGTTCCAGAAATCTCTCTGCATCAACGTGCAGTTTAAGCTGGGCTTCCGTAGGCAGGCTGGAACGCTCAAACATCGATTTTCCGGCGAGCATGCTCATTTTGATGATGGCCTCCATCGAACGCGCGCCATAGTTATATCTTCGGATACGGAGAAAGGCGTTCAACACGCCTGAGTCCACATTGAGGATTTTTTGACCTTTGCGATATTGGATCAGATTGGGAGCCAGATCTAAAAGCCTCGCCCTCAACAGCAAAGCGCGCCGGATCACAACACTGGCATCCCACGTATCTTTATCGTCCTCTTTCGGGTGGTCTAGAGTTGGGATATTCACATAACCTTTGAGCCGGCTGAGGAAATCAATGCCCTTGGTTTCCGTTTTCTGTGTGCTGGATTGTTTGCCCCCGCTTCCCTCTGCAGTCTTTAACTGCTTGCGACTCGGTCGTTCTTCCCGCGTCTCCTCGTTCTTGACCGCCTCAAATGCAGTCATGGTAGTCTAAGCCATTCCGCCGCCGGTTACGAGGATTCTGTTCCGGGACAGCGCCGTCGACATGGCTCGATGGGAAGAGTTGGAAATTGGGTGATTTGATAAATGGGTAATTTGAAAAAGAAACCGTTCCAAGGGGAGCTTAGGACTATTCCGCTGGTTGCTGCTGAGTCATGCAATGGATCGCGCCCAGGCCCCAGATCAGGTCACCGCAGTGGATGCCGACAATTTCGTGTCCGGGAAAGAGATCTGTGAGGACGTTCAACGCCACACGATCATTCGGATCATTGAAGGTAGGAACCAACACGAGCTTATTGGCGATATAAAAGTTGGCATAGCTGGCCGGCAAACGTTGTCCTTGAAACACGGCGGGCTCAGGGAGCGGCAGCTCGATGATCTTCAGCTTGCGTCCGAGTAGGTCTGTGGCCAGCGCGAGGCGCTTGAGGTTCTCCTGAAGAGGGGCATAATTGGCGTCGCTGCGGCTGGATTCCGTAACCGCTAGCACGGTGTCCGGCGCGACAAAGCGGGCGATATCATCTATGTGGCCGTGAGTGTCATCACCGGCGATGCCGCGGGCCAGCCAGATGACCTTCTCAATTCCCAGGTAGCCGGCAAGAACCTGCTCAAGGTCTTTGCGCGATAGCCCTGGGTTGCGTTGCTGGACTTTGCTCAGCAGACACTCTTCGGTCGCCAGCATGAGGCCGGCGCCATTTACGTCAATGCTGCCGCCTTCCAAAACCACATGATGCGACTTGCCATTCAGCACCACGGTAGGCGTGAATTGTTCCAACCCCAGTTTGCGCGCGACCAGTTCCGGCAATTGATCATCCTGCTTCCAGTCGGGATATTTCGCCCATCCGCTGAAGCGCCAGTTGGTAACCGCGATTTTATGATTTCCGGACTCACGCCGCACGAACACAGGGCCGGAATCGCGGGTCCATCCTCGATCCGTAGGCCAGAGATGAAATTTCACCCGCTTGAGGCTTACGTGGCAACGGTTGAGCAGGGAACGAACCGCGTCACGTTCCGGGGCGTTGCGGACAATGATGTTAACGTCCTCAACGCGGCTCAGATGGCGGATAATGTCAGCATAGACCCACGGAATCGCCTCAAATTTTCCCGGCCAGTCATCCTGATTGTGCGGCCAGGCAAGCCACGTGCCTTGGTGCCGCTCCCATTCAGCGGGCATGCGATAGCCGAGTTCGCGTGGAGTCAACTGATCGAGCGACGGATGTGGATTAGGCACTGTCAGTCGAGAAACCTCTGGCTTATCCCTGAATAGCTGTCAATGCGGCGGTCACGCAAGAAAGGCCAGTTACGGCGGACTTCTTCTAGTTCCCGCAGGTTGCATTGACCGATCAGAATCTCTTCCCGGTCGTGTGAGGCTTCGGCGATAATCCGGCCAAACGGATCGCAAAAAAATGATCCTCCCCAGAATTCCAGACCCTTGCCCTCAGCGCGCTTTCCGCAAATATCGCCGAACTCATGACCGACACGGTTCGCTACAGCGACAAATACGCCGTTGGCAATAGCATGGGACCGCTGGATGGTGCGCCACGCATCATGCTGCGCCTCGCCATTTTGCGCTTTTTCATCCGGATGCCAGCCTATGGCGGTAGGATAAAAAAGAACGTTGGCGCCTTGCAAAGCGGTCAGGCGGGCGCCTTCCGGGTACCACTGGTCCCAGCACACCAACGCGCCCACTCGGCCATATCGCGTGTCGAACGCCTTAAACCCAAGGTCTCCGGGAGTGAAGTAGAACTTTTCGTAATACAGCGGATCATCGGGGATGTGCATCTTGCGATATAGGCCTTTGATGGTCCCGTCATCATCCAGCACCACGGCGGTGTTGTGATACAAACCGCGCGCCCGGCGCTCAAATACTGAAACGATGATCACAATCTTTTTTTCCCGCGCAATTCTTGCCATCAGGTCGGTTGTCGGTCCGGGAACAGGCTCTGCCAGATCAAACAGAGAGGCATCTTCGCGCTGGCAGAAGTATTGAGTACGAAATAGTTCCGGAAGGCAGACAATCTGCGCGCCGCTCCGGGCAGCTTCGCCCACATGCTCGCCTGCGCGCTGAAGGTTCTCGTCCGGATCGGGCGAACAAGACATCTGCACCAAGCCAATTGTAAAGACCTCAGACAGCACTCCGCTCCTTGCGACTGTTGGGATGACCCATAAGAATAACAGAGGGAAGATCAATTCATCCGTTCATTGGTCATTGGTGGCTCGGACGATGGCAGGCTGCTTCAGGCTTGGGTTGTTCTGACACAGGGAGGACAAACTCAGGTTCCCACGCCTTTGCGGATTGACGAGGAGCCGCTCAAGCTTGTACTTTTCAAAGTCTACTCCGTGGACAATCAAGTTTGAGGTGAAGCGTTGAAACAAAAGCATGAGGGTGCGGGTAAAGACCGCAAACTGCATGATCCCGTCGAGGACAAACTCTCCCCGGTCTTTCCGCTCGATCTTTCCAAGGCAAAGAGCGTCAGCGATCTGTTGCGGGGCATGGCAGACACGGCTTTTACAGGCCGCCAGCTCGGTGAAGCGGCAGATGTGCTGGAAGCCATGGCCCGCGACCGCGAATGTTTTGTCGTCATGACGCTGGCCGGCGCCATGACCGTGGCCAAGCAGGGTCTCATCATCTGCGACCTCATTGATCGAGGGCTGGTGAATGCTATTGTCTCCACCGGCGCTCTCATGGCCCATGGACTGGTGGAGGCTACGGGATGCAATCATTACCGCTACGATCCCAGGATGGACGATGTCCAGCTCTATGAAGCGGGTTATAACCGCGTTTATGACACGCTGGAGCCGGAGCAGAACCTGGACCACGTGGAACTGGTGATGGAGGCCGTGCTGGGAAGCTGGGACCCCGCGGAAACCATGTGTTCGTGGCGGCTGAATCAGGAAATCGGCAAACACCTGAAAAAACATGCCCGAGGACGGGGAATCCTGAGGTCGGCATTCGAAAAGGGGGTGCCGGTCTTTGTGCCCGCATTTACGGATTCTGAGCTAGGCCTGGATGTGGCACTTACCAACCGTATGAGGGCACGGGAAGGGAAGCCGCAGTTGCGCTACGATCCCTTCCTCGACCTTAACCATTTTGCGGAAACCCTTCTCCAGCAAAGGCGACTGGGCATCTTCACCATTGGGGGCGGCGTGCCCCGGAATTGGGCGCAGCAGTTCGGTCCGTATTGTGAACTGCGAGTGCGCCGTGCAGGAGAGGATGTTCCCCTCAAGCGCTACCACTACGGAGTTCGAATCTGTCCCGAACCTGTGTACTGGGGAGGTCTTTCCGGCTCACCCTATAGCGAAGCAATTTCCTGGGGAAAGTTTGTTCCACCGAAGGAAGGAGGTCGGTTTGGCGAAGTCTTTGTGGACGCCACCGTCGGCCTGCCTGTTATGGTGGCGGCCCTGTTCGAGCGATTGGGGAAGAAGTACAGAAAAACCAGGGGATAGGCCACGGGGGTTACAGCGGAAGGACCTGGTGAGTGGGTATTTGAGATTGCCAAATCTAAAACCGGGCTCCGCGCCTTTCCTCCTTCTGGCCCATTGGCCTCTGGCTCACTCGAAGATCAGGATTGCTGAGGCAATCACCGTCGTCCACAGCCCTCGCTTGTCGCCAATCGCGGTCTGCGTGATGTTGGTGGTGCGGACGATCTTGTTGGAGATGCGGTAAATCTCCTTTTTCTCGTCCCAGGATTTGTCGGAGTCAAACTCCACATTCAGGGTGGTAGCCAGCATCTCTGCCGCCAGCTCTTCTGCATATTCACCGGCAACATTATCCGGTTCGCCGAAGGAGTGATGTTCGCTCAGGTAGCCATAAGTGCTTCTATCGGCCGGGATGGCCAAACCGATGCTGGAAGCGATTAAACGATGCGGCTCGCGGGTAGAATTCTCGGCTACCACGGCGAAAACCACCTCGCCCGGACTCAGGTGTTTAAGGCCCTCATTGCGCGAGATCAGCTTGCAATGAGGAGGAAAGATGGATGAAACGCGCACTAGATTTTGCGCGGCGATCCCGGCATCCCGCAACGCCAGCTCAAACGAGGTCAAGCGTTCTTTGTGCTTGCCATTTCCTTTAGTCAGAAAGATACGCTTGGGAACCATATTTAGCCCCACGTGTTGTGGTCCTCCGAGACAGAGTTAGTTAATTAGAGGTGAATCACAAAAAATAACACACGCAAGCGATGTAGCAAGTAAAAATTCCTGATTTTTTTGAGCGGTGTCACCCAACTTGAACACAAGTGAGCCGAAAGACGGCTAGAAACGGCAAAAACCAGGAACCGGGATATGTGACGGATTGCCAGAATCCCCTTTGGCTCTGCGACTTCGCCTCGAAGCCAGGCTACGTTACCAGAATTGCCAAAGCTAGACTTAAGACCGAGTCCCCGTCACTACCCATCCCGTGTCTCTTTGAGGAGGGATCTCTGTTAAAGCGCCTGAGCCGGCTTAAGCTTGACGGCAATCTCTATAAAAGCCAGCGCAGCGCGGCTCAGGGCCTTATCCTTGCGAAACACCAGGGCCAGTTCGCGCCGGATGGAGACGTCCGCCATAGGAATGGCGGCCAGGGCTCCGGCTTTAACGTCCTCGATCACGTTGGACCTGGCGACAAAACCCACGCCTACGTCCGCTGCCACAAACCGCTTGAGCAGTTCACTGGAGTCCAGTTCCATGGAGATTCGGGGCTTGAGATGGCGCTCGTGGAAGAGGTTTTCAATGGCATCGCGCGTTCGCCCGATCTTGGGCAGTAACAGAGGGAATTGCACTACCTCGCCAATTCCCGCTTGCTTCATCGCGCTGAGAGGGTGGCCAGGCGGAGCGATAATTACCAGTTCATCGCGGTGGATCGCGACTACCGTCAACCGTTTGTCATCCACCGGAGTTGAGACCACTCCAAAATCCACGCTGTTATCAATCACTGATTCCAGAATCTTGGCCCGTTCAAGGCGGCTGATATGGACTCCAACGTCGGGATAGAGTTTTTTGAACTCGGCAAAAACCTCGGGCAGGATGTGGAGACAGGTAGCCTCGTTCGCCCCGACCACAATTTCGCCTCGGGGCACGCGCTCCATCTCAGCAAGGGTGCTGATGATGCTCTTTCGGGCTTCCAGCGCCTCGTCCGCATATTTCTGGAAGACTTTGCCCGCCGCAGTCAGCGCAACCTTACCGCCGCTGCGATCAAATAGCCTGGCCCCAACCTCTTCTTCCAGAGCGCGAATCTGGGAGGAAATGGCCGGCTGGGTGCGGAAGCGCTTTTCCGCTGCCCGCGAAAAACTGACATGGCGGGCGACTTCCAGAAATGTCTCCAGCTGATCGAAGTCCATTGACTCATCTATGGAAAGCGTTTGGGGATGTACGTATTGTACTTCGAGAGGGAAGTGATTCGTTCAGTCTACTTTCCCTTGAACTTAGGTGGACGCTTCTCGTGAAACGCGGCAATTCCTTCCTTCGCGTCCTCTGTGTAGTTCGCTGCCAGCGTGCCCAGCGCCGCGTCTTCCAGGGCGTTTTCCAGCCCCATTGCGAGCTGTTTGTACATCATGCGCTTGGTGATGCGAATTGCAATCGGAGGCCCCGCAGCCAGCCGTTCCGCCCATTGGCGGGCCCTTGGCATCAGCTCGGCGTCGGGCACCAGCTCGGTGACCAGGCCCAACTCCTGCGCCTGCCGGGCCGGATAGACTTCCGAGAAGAGGGACATCTTGAGTGCCTTTTCCAGACCCAGGAAGCGGGGGAACAGATAAGCGCCGCCCTCATCCGGAATCAGGGCAAATTTCAGGCTGGTATCCCCAAATCTGGCGCTCTCGGCCGCGATGCGGAAGTCACAGGACAAGGCCAGCGTCAGTCCGCCGGCCACGGCGGCCCCGTTGACAGCCGCAATGGTGGGCTTATCGAACCGCTGAAGAAACTTCACCAGTTCGTGCATGTTCTCCCGCATTTCCAGCATCGATTCCAGGCGGTGGCCGCGATAGCGCGTAGGGTATTGGAAGTCGCGGCCAATGTCGCCACCCGAGCAGAAGCCCCGGCCTGTGCCGGTCAGAATGACCGCGCGAATCTCGTCATCATCGCGGGCGTCGCCCAGGGCTGCCAGGATTTCATGGACCATGATCTCTGAATAGGCATTCAGCTTCTGCGGACGGTTGAGCGTCACGGTGGCCACGTGGCCGGCTTTGTCGTAGAGAATCTGCTGAAATTCCTTCATCGTCCGGTAAACTTCGGTACGCGCTTTTCCAGAAAGGCGCGCACTCCTTCTTTATGATCTTGGGTTTGGCCGCAGCGCATGTGGGTTTCCGCCTCGCGATCCAGCAGGGTGCGGAAGTCCGTGTGTGTGGCCAGATTGATGTTGGCCTTCATATAGCGATAGCTGGTCAGTGGCCCGTGTGCAATGCGCGCTGCCACCGCCCGGGTCTCAGTCTCCAAATGATCGTGGGGCGTTACGCGATTTACTAGTCCCAACCTGTAGGCTTCGGCTGCGTCAATCATATCCGCCAAAAAGAGCAACTCCTTGGCTTTGGGCGCGCCCACGTATTGCGTAAGCAGCCAGGTGGTCCCAAAGTCGCCGCCAAAGCCGACCTTGGCATAGGCAGTCCCGAATTTCGCCTGATCAGAGGCGATGCGCAGGTCGCATGCCAGGCAGATCCCGAGGCCCGCGCCCATGGCAAACCCGTTGACCTGGGCGATGGTCACCTTGGGGATGCTGTAGAGCAGCCAAGAAAGCTCCTGTACTCCGCGTAACCGGTCAATGCTTTGCTCAAGGGATGGCTCTTCCGACTGGGCCATGGCGGCCACGTCGCCGCCGGCGCAGAACGCTCGTCCGGCGCCGGTCACCACGATCGCGCCAACGTCCGGATTGTTACTCCAGGAGCGCAGGGCCTCCATGGAGCCGTTCAGCAACTCGGCATTCAGCGCGTTGAGCTTGTCCGGACGGTTGAAGGTGAGAGTGGCTACCCGGTCTTGTATGGTGGTAGTGATCACGCGACCAATAGTAAAACACAGATGGGCAAAACGAAACCAGAACCTGCCACGGAGGCATCGAAGCACAGAAGTTTCACGGGAGAGAAATCAAAAGCAGAGGAAGGGCAAAAACCCCTGGAGCGAGGGAGGGAGGCGGAGAACACCGGCAAAATCTGTGGCGCTATTCATTCCGAGTTTCACCACCATACAACCTAAATACGAAGTACCAAATCCCAGGTACTCGTTTTACAATAAAACGTACACCCCGTTACACCCGACCTCTGAACTCTGGACCGACAAAGGAGAAGCATGGCCGTAACCAAGGCTGAGTCCAAGAAGAATGCTACGGCAGTCGCGGACCTTCCGGCGAAAGCCGAGAAGACTTACGAAGGGCTGACGCGCCAGCAATTGGTAGAGATTTACCGCCTCATGTTTCTTTCCCGGCGTTTGGACGACCGGGAGATCCTGCTTAAGAGGCAACAAAAGATTTTTTTTCAGATATCGGGCGCAGGACACGAGGCGCTGGTAGTAGCGGCTGGCGTGGCGCTCAAGCCTGGCTACGATTGGTTCTATCCTTATTATCGTGACCGGGCACTGTGCCTGGCGCTGGGCGCAACACCTTATGAGCAATTGCTACAGGCGGTTGGCGCGGCCGATGACCCTAGTTCCGGCGGCCGCCAGATGCCCTCCCACTGGGGATACAAGAGACTCAACATCGTAACCCAGTCTTCTCCCACCGGAACGCAGTTGCTTCAGGCTGTTGGTTGCGCCGAAGCGGGACGCTATTTCAGCCAGCATGCTGAAGCCGCCAGGAAACACGATGGCGACTACCGCCAGTTCAAGGACGTAGTTTTTCACGGCGACGAGGTGGTCTATTGTTCCTTGGGTGACGGCACCACCAGCGAAGGCGAGTTTTGGGAAGCCATGAACACCGCGTGCAATCTAAAGTTGCCGGTGTTGTTCATGGTTGAAGACAATCAGTATGCCATCTCCGTGCCGGTCGAGGTACAGACCGCGGGAGGCAGCATTTCCAAGCTGGTGGGCGGATTTCCCAACCTGCTGATCCTGGAATGCGACGGCACCGATCCCATTCCCAGTTATGCCACAATCAAGCGCGCTGCTGAATATTGCCGTTCCGGCCAGGGCCCTGCTCTGGTGCATGGTCATGTGATCCGCCCTTATTCGCATTCGCTCTCGGATGACGAACGCCTGTATCGCCCGGACTCTGAGCGCCAGAAGGACGCGCAGCGCGATCCCATCACCCGCATGCAGATGTTTTTGATCCGCGAAAACATCCTGAATGAAGAGGAGATCAACAAGCTGGAAAAATCAGTGGAGGAGGAAGTGCTGGACGCTTCAGAGCGCGCGGAAAAAGCTGCGTTGCCGGCCACCGACTCCATTTACAACCACGTCTATTCCGGGGAACTCGATCCGCGGACCATGTCATCAGAGCCGCGGCCGCAGGGTGCGGACAAGACTATGGCGGACCTCATCAATGCCTGCCTTAAGGATGAGATGCGGCGCGATGATCGCATCGTGGTATTCGGCGAAGATGTGGCCGATTGCAGCCGGGAGGAGTACCTAAAACAGAAACAGATCAAGGGCAAAGGCGGCGTCTTCAAACTGACCGCCGGATTGCAAATGGAGTTTGGAAGCGATCGTGTCTTCAACTCTCCCCTGGCTGAGGCCAATATCGTTGGTCGCGCCGTCGGCATGGCCACGCGCGGGCTCAAACCCGTCGTCGAAATCCAGTTTTTCGATTACATCTGGCCCGCCATGCACCAGATTCGCAGTGAATTGGCGTTGGTCCGCTGGCGCTCGAATGGGGCCTTTTCTTCGCCGGCGGTGGTGCGCGTTGCCATTGGCGGATACCTGACCGGCGGTGCAATCTATCACTCGCAGTGCGGCGAGAGCATTTTTACGCATATTCCCGGATTGCGGGTGTGTTTCCCCTCCAATGCGCTGGATGCGAATGGCCTTTTACGTACCGCCATTCGCTGTGATGATCCGGTCTTGTTCCTGGAGCACAAGCGCCTTTACCGCGAGACCTTTGGCCGCTCGCCGTATCCCGGCCCGGATTACATGATTCCTTTCGGAAAAGCCAAAGTGGTGAAAGAAGGGAAAGATCTTACGCTCATTACTTACGGCGCGTTGGTTCCCCGCGGCTTGCAGGCGGCGCAGAAAATTGAACGCGAGCAGGGCGTGAACGTAGAGTTGATTGATCTGCGCTCGTTGACGCCATACGACTGGGAGGCCATTGCCACCTCAGTCCGCAAAACCAGCAGGGTAATTGTTGCCCATGAGGACGTCCTGAGCTGGGGCTACGGCGCAGAGATCGCCGCGCGCATTGCGGACGAGCTTTTTGAAGACCTGGATGCTCCTGTCAAGCGCGTGGCGGCCACGGATACATTTGTCGCCTATCAGCCCGCGTTGGAAGACGTAATTTTGCCTCAGGCCGCAGACCTGTATCGAGCGATGGAGAGCCTGGCGAAGTTCTGAAGACGTATGGGTTCGGGCAACGCTCCAGCATTTAGAAAAGTTGGTAAACTTGCCTGCGGCTCCCAAAGAGTCATGAAAATCACAAAGTTATTTATTTTCAGCGAGAACGGAGCAATGCGATTTTCGACCCTGGTGACTTGGTAAGTGAAGAGCGATAGCACGAATCGCACTTGCTCTGCAATTACCAACTCACCAACTTACCAACTTTGTAAGTTACCAACTTGTTTTAAATGCTGCTCTCAATCTTCACTCCTCTTTCCTCCATCTCTTCGATGAAGGCCTGCGCGGGTACGTCGAGCTCCTGATAGATGCCGCCGCGCTTGGAAATCGTATTCGAGCAGATCATCTGCAGCACGATCGATGCGGGCCATGCTGTGGTGCGCATCATGGATGTCATCTTCGTTTCCTGGTCGTAGTGGTCCACTAACGTGAACGAAGTAATGCAGCTACTGTTATGCGCCTCAATACGCATGATGGTGACGTCCGGTTCATCGCCCGACAATTTTTTCAGAAACAGCTGTGAAGTCAGAGCTCGCGGCGCAACTTCCGTCTTGCCAACCCTGATCTTGTTGCTGGAGAAAAATCCCAGGTCATACAGTCCGCGAATCAATTGGAAATGACCGGGATAACGCAGGGTCTTCTCAAAGCACTCGCCCACCTTGTCCTTGAAAGTCTCCGGCAGCGTGGAAGTGCCGCCGGAGGTGTGAAAGGCAATCAGGGGCTCAAAGCCGGCCATGAAGAACTCTTCCGGCTCGGTCAAGGGCTCGATTTCGTGGATTTCCCCTGTGCGCAAAATCTTGGCGGGCTCAGCATATTCATTGATCAGGCCTTCCACGCTGAATACGAGCTGATAAAAGAAAGGAGGCCTGGGTTTTTCAGGCAAGCCCCCCACATAAAGTTTAAGTGCGTCGGCTTTGCCTCCTACCCGCCGCATCAACTCGCCCGCCAGAATGGAGGCCATGCCCGGTGAAAGTCCGCAATCCGGGGCAATGGCCACCCGTTTTTTCTCAGCCGCCTTGGCCAGCGCAAACTCCTGGTGGACAACCGTATTGTTTCCTCCCAGGTCGGCAAAATGGCATCCGGAATCAATGGCCGCGCGGCATAGCCCGAGGTTGAAAAAGTAAGGAACGGCGGAAAGCGCGCCTGAATGTCCGCGCATCAATTTGGCCGCATCCGTGGGGCGGGAAGCGTCTAGCTGCGTGGCAACTACTTTTTTTGTGCCGGTAAGTTTGTTGATGCGCGCTGCCACAGACTTCACGCGGGCCTTATCCATATCGGCGAGGGTTACAGATTCGACCTGGCGCGAGCGCGCCATGTCATAGGCAGCCGACGATCCCATCATCCCGGCGCCGATCACCAGAAGTTTCATTGGGGCTCCTGAAGAAACTTACTATTGTAATGCCTGGACTTGGAGGGGATTGGAGATAGCAGTGGGGAAGAATCGAGGGTGATCGCTCGTGATCGGGTGATCCGATGGTCGAAAACCAAACCCCTTTGCGCCGCGAACAGACGGAATCGAATCGGACGAGGCATCGGGTCACTGCGTCATCCCCGACCACACGGATTGGCGCAAGTCGAGCTCGGCATCAATGTTCAGGTTTTGGGTGCTAGATTTTGGCTTTGCGTCTCCGACCACTGGATCACCCATCACGAGCGATCACCCGATTCTTACTGCACGCTGATGTTCCGGGTGGTCGAGAAGTTTTTTCCGTTGTGGTCCCAGGCCTTGACTACAAATAAATGCGTGCCTTTGGCAATGGGAACATCGGTATCGATTGCCGAAGTGTTGGGCGTGTTGAAGACCAATTTGCCGTCCACATAGATCTGCATGGCAGTTATAGCCACGGTAGACTTGGCTGCGGCCACCACGTGCACGGGCGAATTCACGTTCGCATTCTGTCCCGGTAAGCAGACATTTACGGTGAAGCTAGTGTTGTCGGTGCATGGGGATGAGTTGCCGCCACTTGAGCTGATTGCGGTTAAGAAGAAGTCATTTCGGAAGTTCGCGCCGTTACTCCAGGATTTCACTTCCAGCCGGTGGTTGCCCGGTTCGAGCGCCAGGTTAGTGTCAAGATTGCCGCCGGAAATCTGGAAGACCAGTTTGAAGTCGAGATAGATCTGGGTCGCGTTTACCGGCGTTGATGAAGTGGCATGGGACACAATGTGAGCTGGTGAAGAGCCCACAGCGCCATCGGAGGGATGGCAGAGTGTAACCGTGTGGTCGGTCGTCCGTTGCCGGCAGGAACTTACCGGTGTAGTGTTGAGGGCAACCGCAATATCCGTGTCCGTGACAAAGGCGAGGTCAAGTTTGCCATCATGATTGAAATCAGCAGCTACGACAGATGGTTGGCTGGCGAACGCCGCCGACAATTGAACGAATGTTGGATTGCTGGAAATCGTTCCGTCCGCATTTTGCTGGGAAATGAACAGCCCGCTCTTGTTGGGGTCGCCGGTAAACTCATCGCTCCCGACCATGACCACGTCCTTAAGCCCGTCGCCATCGACGGCGAATGCGGCGCCGCCCGGAAGGACACCGTTGATGGCGCTGTTGACGGCTCCGGTGAACGTACCGTCTCCGTTGTTGATATAAGCCAGAAGGCCTTCGCAGGGAGTATGGCAGCCGGAATAGGGGATGAGCGCGTCTGAGAGTCCGTCCTGATTGATGTCTACGGCAAGGATGCGGCGAGGCACAGATAGAGCCTGAACCAGGTGATCGGTAAAGGTTCCGTCACCATTTCCCACCAGCACGCCCCAGGCCCCGATCTCAACGTCAAAGCCGCCGCAGCACTGGATGTAATAGAGATCATCTTTGCCGTCCCTGTTGAAATCGGCCCAGACAATCTGGCTAACCAGGTACTGGTGCTCTCCCGGTTGCGATTTCTGGCCGAAGCCGCTGGTGATTTTCTGGGCCAGAACGCCGCCCTTGCCATCACCGAGGCTTACGTGGACGGTATTCGCCGGAGTATTACTGGAGGTAGCAATGTCGGGATTGCCGTCGTGATTGAAGTCACCCACAGCGATGGAATTTGCATTTGTCGCGCCGGGAATGTCCTCGTGGGGCTGGAAAGTGCCATCGCCGTTGCCAATCAGAATCGACACACTGTGCGCGGCATCGGCTCCGGAGTTGACTACAACCAAGTCCATCTTGCCGTCTTTGTTCCAGTCCACCGCTGCCAGTCCGATAGGCGATGGACCGGTGGCAAAATCAACGTGCGGACGGAAAGTGCCGTCGCCATTGTTGATCAGGATTGAAACGGTGTTGGAACTGGAATTGACCGTGGCCAGGTCAGGAATGTGGTCGCCGTTAAAGTCAGCTACGATAAGTTGGTCCGGCCTCGATCCGAATGGATAACTCTGGGTCATAAAACTCTGGCTGGGCGAAGCGAGGGACACGGATAGCGCGAAAACTGCTACAAAGATGCTTTTCATGAGTAACTCCGGACGGAAGAAGAGCTTCGAGCGGTAGGATGTACTAATTAGTACACAGGATTGCTGCTGTTCGGGGAAATTTACCTGCCCTGGAAGTGGCTTGTTTTCGTGGTCTTGGGGCTATTTCCCGGTTCTCCCGTTTTCGCTTTGAGCTTTTTCTGATGACCTGCAACCACGAGCGATCCTCCGATCTATCCAATTCCCAGGTCCGCCGAGGATTCCAGTGGCGTGCCACAGACGCGGCAGATCACTGCCGAGCAATCGCCGCAGGTCAGGGGATCAGTGACCTCACGAACGCAGTTGGGACAATAAAGCGCGTCAGCAGACCTTTGCGCGGGATTCGCTGTTTCATTCATTATCTTGAGGAGGCAACTGGTCAATGTAGCAGAAAAAGGGATTGGGTGATCACCCGCGATGACCCTGTTTCTTGTTAGCATAAAAACATGGAGATTAAAGACCAACTCATTCAAAGCCATGCCGACAAGAAGCTACAGCAGGAATTTAACCAGTGGGCGGCCGCAGGCCGCGGTGACGATATGGAGCAGCACCACTCCGACATCACCGACCAGACACTTGACCTCATGCACCTGAAGCCGGACGATCGAGTGCTCGATCTTGGTTGCGGAACCGGATGGGCTTCTCGCCGGATGGCACGCATGGTTCCTTCCGGTGAGGTCGTGGGCATTGACGTGGCCGATGAGATGCTTCGCCGGGCAGAGCATGCTTCGGCTGGGATCAAGAATGTGCGCTATATCTGGGGATCGGCGGAACAGATTCCCGCAGAAGACAATACCTTCACCAAAGTCCTCTCCGTCGAATCTTTTTACTACTACGCGGACCAGGGGCGGGCGCTGGATGAACTGCATCGCGTGATGGCGCCCGGCGGCAGGCTGTTTATCCTGATTAACCTCTACAAGGACAATCACTATTCCTTGCGCTGGACGGAAGAGTTAAAAGTGCCAGTGCACGCCCGCTCGGAGGCAGAATATCAGACCCTGTTGGAGCAGCACGGTTTCACGGCGCAATCGCGGCGCATTCCCGACCGCAGCCCGTCACCGGAAGAGTACTCCGGAAAATGGTTTAAGAACGCGGAAGAACTGCGCGAGTTCAAGCGCATCGGGGCGCTGCTGCTGATTGGGGAAAAACGTTGACTATGGCGCACCCGGCGTGACTCGAACACGCAACCCTCAGCTCCGGAGGGTCGCCGCGGCGACCTCTATCCAATTGAGCTATCGATTGGTTTCGATCTCAGGATTCGCTGGACTTCGTCCCGGCCCTTGCCCGTCTTCAGTTCTCGTTCACGGCGCATTGCCCCGGCCCGCGTCGCAAATGACTCGTGATGCACAAGGTCCCAAGGGCCGCGATTCTTAGTGGAGGGGCTGAGGCCTGAATTATGCTCCTCGACGCGTTTTAGTAAGTTACCACTGTGGCCGGTGTAAAAGTCGCCGCTGGATCGGCTGCGAAGGACGTAGACGAAGAACATTTTGCGTTCATGGCGCACCCGGCGTGACTCGAACACGCAACCCTCAGCTCCGGAGGCTGATGCTCTATCCAATTGAGCTACGGGTGCCCTGAACACGAGTATAACAAAACGAACCCAGCCAGTTGTCGCACTGGTTGGGGCTATTTGAGGCGTTTCGGAACGAGTTGGATCTCGAAGACTTTAGGCCATAGCTTACCGGTGACAAACAAGCGTTTTCCCTTTGGATCGTACGCAATGCCGTTTAGTACCGCGTCCGATTCAAGGTGATACATGGGATTGAGAAGGCCGGTGAGATCGATCCAGCCGGCCACCTTACCGCTTTGCGGAGAGATGCGAACAATCCGATTGGTCTGCCACACATTGGCAAAAATCTCTCCCTCCACGAACTCCAATTCATTCAACTGATCAATGGAAGTCGCCCCATCATGGACCTTAAATCGGCGCTTTTCCAGAAGCGTGCGGGGATCTAAAACCCGGATCTCATTTGTCCCGTCACTCATAAAGATTTCGCGGCCATTTGTGGTCATGCCCCAGCCTTCTCCGGGATAAGAAAATCGGCGCAGCAGGTGGAAGTCTTCCAGGTTATAGACGAATCCCACTTGCGACTGCCAAGTGAGTTGCACGACCTGGTTATTGAAGATAGTGATGCCTTCGCCGAAGAACTCCGGCGCCAGGTCGACACGTTGAAGAACCTCACCAGTTTCGAGACGAACCTTGCGCAGCGACGAGCGGTTATTGAGGCCGGTGCCTTCATATAGAAAGCCGTTGTGATATACCAGGCCTTGCGTGAAAGCAGCCGGGTCATGAGGAAACGCCCGAACAATCTTGAAGGTGTATTCAGGTGGCCGTCTTCCTTGAATCTGGTGGGAATATTGGCCGAAGAGTAGCGGCCCCAGTGCAGTCAGCAGAAGCGCGACGGTAAGCCATCGACGGGCCACTCTTATTTCGATATCCACGATCTTAGCTTGCGGCGCCGAATCGCTGCGCGGCGCGAGCCTTCGCTCTTGCGGCTTCTTCCTCCCGATTCTTTGGTGGTGCGTTGGTTTCCAGCGCATGGATCAGACGAGCCGAGATAGCGGCGACATCATCCACTGCAGAGAGGAACGCCCCTTCGTTTGCCTTGGACGGTTTGTTAAAACCGGTGATTTTTCTGACAAACTGGAGCGAAGCAGCTCGAATCTCATCATCAGTGACGGGCGGATCGAAGTTAAACAGGGTTTTGATATTCCTGCACATTCCCTATGACCTCACTTAGCAGAACTCCCAAGCCGCGAAGAAAATGTCAGTTTGCCTTGGGTAAACTCTATTCTAACAACTCTTGAGTCAGGCACGGCCCAGAGTGGACGACGTTCCAGCCGAAGACGTGCTTATACGAGTCCGCCCTGCACGCAATGTCAGTGGCGGCCATCAGTACACGGGACAAGCCGTGAGATCTGCCATCTGGACCGCAAGCATGCTTGTCGCCGTCACCGGATTGGAAGCACGGCCAGGCTGCCGGCATTCGGAAACGGATGTGGCGAGCCCGTGAGGCTTAGCCCATTATTGTGCAAGCTGAAAACATAGAGCGCTGAGTTGCTGATCGCATAGACATGGCCGGCCGCGTCCCAGTGCACGTCACGAAACATAATGCCGGGCTCCACAAGATGGCCGAGTGGCGCGAGCGTGCCGTTGGCGTTGAGCCTGAATACCCCAGCCCCGCCGTTTCCTGCTACAGCCAGGAAGTTTCCTGTCGGATCGAACCGTAGTGCAAAGCCCGTCGAGTTGGTTGCGATGATTGAGTTAGTGATCTCTTCCAGTCCACCGGTGGAAGTAATGCGGTAGGTGATGATGTTCTGCTTGCTTCCGTCGTTCGCAATCCCATACTCGACTGCGAGGAACCCTTTTCCAGAGGCTGCCATCCCGCTGGGGCACAGGATGTCATTGTTCGGGTTCGGTGGAAACGTGGTACCCGGATCAAATACTTTCAGCGTGCCGTCCGTTAAACGATGGAAGGCAAAGATGTCCCAATTTGGCGAAGAAGCATCCGTCGCCGTAGGCAAATTGGTTGTTTGCGGAAAAGTGGAGCAGCCCGTCGAAATCTACGCTGATCGGTGAGTTGGTGAGAAATTCAAGCGCTCCATTGTGGGCTACCGCAAACTCGGCGTAAGCATCATTATCAGCGCCCTGGAAGTTAATCTCGCCCACATACAGCGTACTGCCGCCGCGGTCGAGGGTCATGGCTGCGACTCCGGAACCCTGTGGCGTATCGTTGTGGGTGAGGCCGTTGATGGTGGATGTAGCGTGCAGCGCTCCATTCGCCGCCCTCGTGTATGTGGCGATATTGGTTCCATCCGTTCCCCACAGGAATCCGGAGCTAACGACCAACTCCCCCGCCGGACCTGTAAACGGGCTGCCGCTCACCGTCTCAACAGCCCCATTCCTCTGGACGACAAACGCGGCGATTTTGCCCGGTGTGATACTGAAGCTGGTGCCGACATATACATTGGCCACCGTAGGATTGGAAGTAACTGCAGCTTCATTCGTCTGAGCAAGCAGGCTGGTGGTGAAAGCGAATAGAAGTGCGAACGTGAGTCGTAATGTGCGCATAGGGCCCCCAAAATTTCAGGTGTTCTCTTTGTAGTTGGAGCGCACAATTTGGGACCCGAGTTGCCTCACCTCATCCGCTGCTTATGTCGCGCCTTCGTCTATAAATGCCTCAAATTATTTTTCGCTAATCCAGGTTCCAATGACGTTGAGATTCGCCTGCGGATCATATGAGGCTTCAGAGCGCTGCACTCGGTAAGCGCTACACCGGACCATTCGCGTTCCATGGTTTCTACCGGGTTATCTATGCTGGCCGAAAGTATCTTTCCATCCACCAGGCTCAGCTTTATTTCCACATCGAATGTTTCCTTGCCCACGGCTGCCAGATACTTGCCATCCCTTGGTTTTCTGTATCTGGACCCAGTTGTTGGGAGTGCCCGCTACCGGCTTGCGCATCCACTATTCTGGAAGTCTAATTTCCGGGTTCTCCGGGGGACATGCCGGATCAAGACTGTCACCTCTGAGATTCCGTGCCGGGAGAACAACTCAACCGAGGCAGAAATGATTTGGTTTCGAATCGCAGTCTTCTGGCGTTCTTGTCTGGATCCTGGTCCCGATATGACCCATCGTCATTTATGACTGCAGTCATAAATATGAATACTGTTCAAGATCGTGTGCAGAACGTCATTCCACGACACCCAACGACAGCCCGCCCGTGCCGCTGCTTGCCGCTTGTAGCTCGCAGCTCCGGCCTTCATTCTAGCCATGAAGCAATTGGGGCATGGCCCTAAAAACAAATTCAGGAGAATATTCGATGCAAAAATTATCATGGCTTCTCGGGGTTCTATTACTGATGCTCGGCGTGTCTGCGTGGGCGCAGGAAGCACCCCAGGCCGAACTTTTTGGTGGCTATTCTTATGTTCATTCAAACTTCGCGAATGTGGGATTAAATTCCAACGGAGGCAGCGCCTCCCTGGCAGTCAACCCGAACCCCTGGTTCGGAGTCGTAGCCGATTTTGGCGGCTATCACGGCTCGAATTTGACGACCGTGACCTATCTTTTCGGTCCAAGATTTTCTTATCGTTCCAAGTCGCCGTTTACTCCGTTCGCTCAGGTTTTGTTCGGGGGCGCTCATGCCTCAGGCTCCAGCAACGCGTTCGCCATGAGTGTAGGCGGTGGCCTTGATCTGCGAGCCGATTCTCAGTGGTCATGGAGAATCGTCCAGGCAGAGTATCTGCTGACTAACTTCAATGATGGGAGCAGCGGCCATCAGCACAACGCACGCATTTCCACTGGCGTTGTCTATCGCTGGGGTGGCAAGTAGAGACTCGGCCAGTTCTCGCTCGGAGAACTGGCCAACTTTTGGGAACTGCTCGAATCAAGCTCAGGACTAAGAGCAATTCGCACCAACTCTAATCCCAGCAGCTTAAGCGATTTTCCAGCAGGAAACCTAGGTGAAATCCCTATGTAGGCTGAATAGCTGCTTCCATAGCCTCTTAACCATGCAATTGAATCATAAGTCCCCGATTAGAGTTTTGGTTCTACTTATTGCTGTCCTTATGCCGGCGTTGATTGCAGGGTGTGGAGGAGGCCGCAGTCTCGTTGCTTCCAATTCAGCGCCCGGAACCGGAGTGTCGCAGGGTACGCCCTCCTCTCCCACACCATCACCAACCCCAACGCCAAATCCATCTCCTACACCCGCACCGGGCCCATCGCCCTCCCCGACTCCCACGCCCTCGCCATCTCCCACACCCAGTTCGCAACATGGCCCTGTGGTTTTGGTCGTGGAAGAAAATCACGGTTATTCGAGCGTGATTGGTAATTCGGCCATGCCGTATCTAAACAGTCTGGCGAGGCAAAATTCCTTGGCCACCCAGTATTTCGCCAACACTCATCCCTCGATTGGCAATTACCTCATGATGACTACAGGCCAGATCATCACCAATGACGACACCTTCAATGGTCCGGTCAGCGCCGATAATCTGGTGCGTCATCTGCTTCCGGCAGGGAAAACCTGGAAGTCTTACGCGGAAAGCTTGCCGGCCATTGGATATATTGGCGGCGACTCCGGCAACTACCTGCACCGCCATAATCCGCTTTCCTACTTCACGGATGTAGCCGGCAGCTCGAATCAACGGCAGAACCTGGTTCCTTTTAGCCAATTCGCCCAGGACCTGAACAACGGACAGTTGCCCGATTTCAGCTTTGTGGCGCCTAACGCGCTCGACGATGCGCACAATGGCACCCTCCAACAGGCCGATCAATGGCTGCAAGCCAACATTGCGCCTCTGCTATCCAGTGCTCAATTCAAGAATGGCGGATTGCTCTTGATCGTGTTTGACGAGGCGGCAGACACCGACACAACGCTCGGCGGCGGCCATGTCTCACTGGTCTTGGTTGGATCGGCCGTGAAGCAGGGATTCCAGAGCTCGAACCAGTATCAGCATCAGAATCTGCTCAAGATGATCACCGACTATCTTGGGATTGATGGAAACCTGAGCAGCGCGGCAGGCGCTTCTCCGATGGGAGAGTTTTTGCATCCATAACAAATCAGCGGGAATCAGCGGCTAGCTTTCTGCGTTTCCCGCTTTTCAATCCTGGCCCAGGTGTCCTTCAGCGGCACAGTGCGATTGAAGACTAGTTTTCCGGGTACAGAATCGCGGTCTGCACAAAAGTATCCCAGACGTTCGAACTGGTAGCGGCTGCTCGGCGTGGCATCTGCTAAAGACGGCTCCAATTTGGCGCTGGGCACCACTTCGAGCGAGTTAGGATTCAGATTCGCGGTGAAGTCCTGGCCTTCCGCAACCTCGTCGGGATCTTCCTTAAGGAACAGGTTTTCATAGAGCCGCACCTCGGCATTTACCGCATGCGCCGCGGACACCCAATGGATCGTGGCTTTCACTTTGCGTCCGTCCGGCGCGTTGCCGCCTCGGGTTGCGGGATCGTAGGTGCAATGGACCTCAACCACTTCGCCTGTTTTATCGTCCTTCACCACGCTGGTGCAGGTAATAAAATAACCATAGCGCAGCCGGACCTCACGCCCCGGTGACAGGCGGTGGTACTGCTTCGGCGGATTTTCGCGGAAGTCATCTTGCTCGATGTAGAGCACGCGTGAAAACGGCACCTGGCGCATTCCGGCGGAGGTGTCCTCCGGATTGTTCACCGCCTCCATCTGTTCCACCTGGTCCTCTGGATAGTTATCAATCACCACTTTGAGCGGCCGCAGTACCGCCATGACGCGGGGCGCGTGCTTGTTCAGGTGTTCACGCAGGAAGTGTTCAAGCATGGCCAGCTCAATGATGCCGCTGGTTTTGGAAACTCCAATCGCGCCGCAAAAATTGCGAATCGCTTCCGGCGTGTAACCTCGCCGTCGCATGCCGGAAAGGGTTGGCATGCGCGGATCATCCCACCCGCGCACGGTTCCGTTATGGACCAGTTGCAGCAGCTTGCGTTTGCTCAGCAGGGTGTACGTAAGGTTGAGCCGGTCAAACTCAATCTGTTGCGGATGAAAGATGCCCAGCTCTTCCACAAACCAGTTATAGAGAGGCCGGTGATCTTCAAACTCCAGCGTGCAGATGGAATGCGTGATGCGCTCGACGGAGTCTGACTGCCCGTGCGCATAATCGTACATCGGATAAATGCACCATTTGTCTCCCGTGCGATGGTGCTCAGCATGCAGGATGCGGTACATCACCGGATCGCGCAGGTTCAGGTTGGGTGACGCCATGTCAATCTTGGCGCGCAACGTGCGGGTTCCATCGGGAAACTCACCAGCGCGCATTCGCTCAAAAAGGTCCAGGTTCTCCTGCGCCGAACGGCTGCGGTACGGGCTTTCTTTGCCAGGTCTGGTGAGTGTACCGCGATATTCGCGGATCTCTTCTGCGCTCAGGTCGTCAACATAAGCCTTGCCGGCTTTGATGAGTTGCAGCGCCCATTCATAGAGTTGACCGAAATAGTCGGAAGCATAAAAGAGCCTGCCCTCCCAGTCGAAGCCGAGCCAGCGAACGTCTTCAATGATCGAATCAACGTACTCGGTCTCCTCCTTTGAGGGGTTGGTATCGTCAAAGCGCAGGTTAGTCTTTCCGCCAAACTCTGCAGCCAGGCCGAAATTGAGGCAGATGGACTTGGCATGGCCTATATGGAGGTACCCATTCGGTTCGGGAGGGAAGCGGGTATGCACCCGTCCAGCGTATTTGCTGGTCCTCAGATCCTCCAGCATGATGTCGCGGATGAAATTCCCTGGACTCGTGGATGGCGCGGCGGCAAGAGCTTCCGGAACTGACTTTGATGTCCCCATAAGTAGAAAGGCGTTAAACACTATCTTAATTGGATGTTTGCCGTTGGGGCAATTTGAAGGAAGCTCGTTCTCGCACAAGATTTCAAAATATGCTCTTTCGCAAACCGCAGTCCAGGGTGCATACTGTTACGCTTTTTCGGAGGCGATCGAGATATGCAAATGCGACGGAACTTTCCAGTTATTGTCGTTCTCTTCTGTGCAGTCCTTTCCTTAAGTTCGGCGGCACAAAAGCCTGCGGCGCATGTTCCCACGCCGTCTGAGTTTCTGGGGTTTGAGGTGGGCGCCGATCGCAAGCTGGCTGACTACCGTCAGATCGTCTCCTATTTCAAGGCTCTGGCGGCGGCTGCGCCCAACCGCATGGAACTGGAGACGCTGGGTAAGACTACCCTGGGAGAAGAGATGATCCTGGCGGTGATTTCCAGCGAGGAGAACCTGCGCGATAAGGCGCGGTACCAGGAAATCGCGCGCAAACTGGCCGATCCTCGCGGGCTTAGCAAAGACCAGATTGATGCGCTCTCTCGGGAAGGGAAGGCGATTCTGCTGCTCACCTGCAACATCCACTCGACCGAGATCGGTTCCAGCCAGATGGCGATGGAGTGGGCTTACAAGCTGGCCACGGCCCAGGATGAAGAGACGAAACGCCGGCTGAGCAATGCGATCGTCCTGCTCATGCCTTCTCTGAATCCTGATGGCCAGATCATGGTGACGGAGTGGTACCGCAAATATCTTGGGACCAAATATGAAGGCGGCTCCATGCCCTATCTCTACCACCACTATGTGGGTCACGATAACAACCGTGACTGGTACATGCTCACCCAGATTGAAACCAAAAACGTGAACCGCATGGTCTACCACGAGTGGTATCCCCAGTTCTGGCTGGATGAGCACCAGATGGGCTCATACGGGCCTCGCATCTACATTCCTCCCAACGCCGACCCGGTGGCCAAACTGGTGAATCCTCTGGTGCATCGCGGCAACAACCTGATGGGCGCCACCATGGGCTGGCGGTTGGAAGAGGCGGGCAAGTCGGGCGTGATCTACAGCTACTCTTTCGATGCTTACTGGCCCGGCGGCACGCGCAATACCGGGTGGTGGAAAAACATGTTTGGCGTCCTGACGGAGGTGGCCTCAGCCCGTGTTGCAACACCCATAGAGATTTCGCCTACAGAACTGCAAGGTGGCGCCAAGGGACTGATCACGTACGAGCAGCAGATCAACTTTCCCAATCCCTGGCCGGGAGGTACGTGGCGCTTGCGCGACATCATGGATTACGAACTGCTTGTCTCCGATGCGGCCCTTGAGACCGTCGCCAAATTTCGCCAGGAAATGCTGCGGGGCGTCGCCAGCATGGCCACCCAGGCTGTCCAGACTGCGGATGCCAACCAGTATTGGCGCATTCCTATTGACAATCAGCGTGATTCCATTACAGCAACGCGCCTGGCCGCGCTAATGCTGGAGCATGGCGTGGAGGTCAAGTTGGCAGGCGACAAAAAGTCATTTCTCATCCCGACGGCGCAGCCCTATGGCCGGTTTGTGGAAGAAATGATGGGAGGGCAACGTTATCCGGAGGTCAAGCCAGCGCAAAACAGTGGCATCCTGGAGCCTTACGATGTGGCTGCGTGGTCGTTGCCGCTCATGATGGGCGTGAAAGCCGAGAAGGTTAAACTCACGGTCAGTGAGCAAGAGTCGGCCACCTTGCTTCAGCACGCGCCCTGGCCACAGGGCGGCCTGGAAGGCAGTGGACCTTATTACTCCACACCTGACGACAAGAACAATGTCAGCGCCTTGATTAATGCTATGCAAAAGGCCGGAGCGCAGGTGTTCATTGGCAGAACGGGAACCCAGACTCCATTGGCGATATTTGCCGCTCATGTACAACTGGCGGCCAACGCGGAGAAGCTGCATCTGCGTCTGCAAGCTGTGCCGGCGCTTCCCGCCGGGGCCACGCAAGTTAAACCAGTGCGAGTGGCTCTTTATAAATCGTATGTTCCATCTCTGGATGAGGGCTGGACACGCTTCCTTCTGGAGCAGTACGGATTTGCCGTCAAGAACATCGAGAACAAAGAGGTGCGTGCGGGAAGTCTGAATGCTGCCTGGGACGTGATTATTCTTCCTGATTCCACCCGCGACGCGGTCGTTGAGGGCAAGTCTGCCCGTGAAGGCTATTTTGAAGAGATGCCGCCCGAGTATGCAGGTGGAATAGGAAAGGAAGGGCTGCGCGCTTTGCGGGATTTCGTGGAGAGAGGTGGAACGCTGATCACTTTGGCCCGCTCCGCGGACGTCCTCACAGGAGAGGAATTCAATCTCCCTGTAAGAAATGTGCTGGCGGGCGGCGGCGCCGAGCGAAGAGCGGTATCCGCATCGGAGTTCAACATTCCTGGATCGCTGCTGCGCGTCTACCTGGATACCAATCATCCGGTGGCCTGGGGGCTGCCGCCAGAGGTTGCGGGGTTCTTCGATTCTCCGGTAGCTTTTCAAACCTCCGCGCCGGCCCCGGACATCCAGCGGTCGGTGATTGCCTGGTATCCCGACGACGCCAAGGACATCTTGATTTCCGGCTATGCCCACGGGGCGGAACGGCTGGAGCGGAAGGCGGCTGCGGTCAGCTTCAACAAAGGGAAGGGCAAGATTGTGATGTTCGGCTTTCGCGTGCAGCATCGTGCGCAGACAGAAGGAACCTTTCAAATGCTCTTCAACGCCATCTATTGGGCGGGAATGTAGTTGGCGAGAGATTTTCCTTTGATTGCGTGGGATCCCATGGTATTGTCGCGCAAATGTCCAATACAACTCCTACGCCTCAATTCGGCACTGCCGAGTATGAAGCCAACAAGTGCAAGTTCTGCGGTCAGGCTGTGGCCGGGCCTTCATACAATGTCAATGGCTCAACCGCATGCGCCTCTTGCGCGGAACGCGCAAAGCATGAAACGCCGGGAGAAGGCGACGGCGCTTTTGCCCGCGCACTTTTCTTGGGCGTGATTGGAGCTGCTATCGGGCTTGCCATTTACGCGGGCTTCACGATTATCACCAATATTGAAATAGGCTATGTATCGCTGGCCGTAGGTTTTATTGTGGCCAAAGCCATGATGATCGGATCAGGCGGTGTCGGCGGCAGAAAGTACCAGGTCGCTGCCGCATTGCTGACTTATGCCGCGGTTTCACTGGCGTTCATTCCCATCCTTCTTTATGCGGCGCACGTTTCGCTCAGCGACGTATCTTTAGCGAAGCTGCTTGAATTAGGCCTGGCGTCCCCATTCATGGAACTGAAAGCTGATCCCGTGCGCGGCCTGATTGGACTGGTAATATTGTTCGTGGGAATCAACATTGCCTGGAAGATGACGGCCGGCAAGCCGCATTCTGTCGTCCAGGGACCGTCTTAATTGCCAAAGCACACAAGACGAATCTGATACAGTGGCTTAAGATATCAATCTAAGCTGGCTGTATACCTGTGCCTGTCATCACTCCTGAGCTAATTCGTAACTGCAAGCGCTGCTCGCGCGAGCTTCCGCCGGGAGCGCTGGATTGTCCGCAGTGCCATGCCCTGGTCCATGAAGATCAATTGGAGCGCGTGGCGGCACGGGCGCGCGCGTTGGAAGCCAATGGTTCGCTGTGGGATGCGCGCGAGCAATGGCAATCCGCGCTGCAACTGCTCCCCGCGGCGTCCAAACAGGCGGAGTGGATTCGCGGCCACATTCGTGAACTGGAAATCACCATCCACGCGCCCGGCGCGCCGAATACCCGGGGAAAGTGGGCCAAATGGCTGGCGCCTCTGGGCCCCCTGGCCATCCTGCTGGCCAAAGGCAAAACTGTCTTCCTGCTACTTCTCAAGTTGAAGTTTCTGCTGAGCTTTGGGGCATTTATCGCGGTTTACTGGGCGGCTTACGGGGCGAAATTTGGCATCGGTTTTGCAGTGTCGATCCTGGTCCACGAACTCGGCCATTTCATTGATATCAAGCGCAGAGGTCTGCCGGCAGAGATGCCAGTCTTCCTTCCCGGCCTGGGCGCGTATGTGAAATGGCAGGCACTGGGTGTTTCCCTGGAAACTCGCGCAGCAATCAGTCTGGCAGGCCCGCTGGCGGGCTGGTTCGCGGCGGCCTTCTGCGGATTGATGTGGTTTCAAACCGGCAGCGGCGTTTGGGCGGCACTGGCCCGCTCCGGCGCATGGTTAAACCTGCTGAACCTGATTCCGTTCTGGGTGCTGGATGGAAGTCAGGCCGTCCTGGCCTTGAACAAAATTGAACGCGCAGTGCTTCTGGCGGCCAGCATAACCATGGCGGTGACGTTGGAAGAATGGACGTTGCTGCTGGTGGCGGCGGGCCTTCTATGGCGATTGTTTACCAAAGATGAACCGGCCCAGGGCAGCCGCGCCATGACCGCCTACTTTCTGGCTGTGATGGCCGGCCTTGTCTTCGTGATGTGGATCATGCCTGGCAGGGGATTTGAATAGGAAGATAGGTTGGATGCACCCGCAAGCGACGAAGCAGGGTGGTCGAAAGCCGTTGGATGGGTCTTGGACGGGCTTGCGGAACTTTCTTGTCGACCGGACCGTATAATCTGCAAGGGTAGAACTATGTTTACTTTCCTCTTGTGGTGTTTCTTATTTTTCGCTTGCTGGCCGCTGGCGCTGCTGGCGCTCGTCCTCTATCCAATCATTTGGCTACTTCTGTTGCCCTTCCGCATTCTAGGCATCGCGGTGGACGGAGTGCTGGAACTGATCAAGGCCATCGTCTTTCTGCCGGCGCGCGTGTTGCGCGGACCTCGCCGCGCATAGATAACGAGCAGATCATTATTGTTTGTCGTGTGGGTTGTTCTTTTGGATGATCCGATGCACGACGACCCGATTGCCAACAACAGACTCGCTTCTGATTCAAGTTTCCCTGCTAATCTTTCTTAATCTTTCTTGAGCGACTCCATCCCTATCAAGTGTTTTTAGTAGCATGGCCGCAAATAGCGGCCCTGGGAGGAAAGAAGCATATGAAACGGGTTTTGATGGGAACTCTTTTGATCGGTGTCATGGGTATGGGGACGGCTCTGGCCCAGGATGGCTGGGGCGATCGTTACCGCGACCGCCAGGACATTCGCCGTGACCAGGCCAAGATTGAACATGATCGCTGGGAACTCCGCCGTGATTTGCGCGAAGGCAATTACGCGGCGGCTGCGCACGAACGCGCTGAAATTCGCTCCCGATACCGCGATCTAAACCACGACCGGAGGGACCTGTACTGGGACCGCCGTTGAACAAGCTTAACTTTGATGTTGTCCCAAGCGCGAGTCAGCCTTGGCTGAAGGTTTCCTTTCAGCCTCGGTCAGGGCTGCTTTGCGCCGGGGCTGTGCGGGGAGACAGGTCCTCTACTGGCCTTTGCCCGCCTTTCCGGCGTCGACAGGATGAGTGGCATGAATGCCGGTGGCCATCTCTGTATTCATCCAGCGGTCAACTAATTTCTGCAGGCAGGCCTGCCCGCACAGGTGCTTGGCCGTGGAGTCGTGGGCAGACATATTCTCCCATGGATAGATCTTGAGCATCGGGCGCTCGGGAGCCTCCTGGTGTGGGCGGTAAGGCTCTGACCATGCCAGCCACCAGTGGTCTACACTGCCTTTCTGTTTTCCGCAGATGTCACAATTAAACGTTTCGGTCCAGGTCACTCCTTCACCTCGTTTGGACAATGACAATATCGTCCTCCCAGACCCTAGGTTAGCAAAAGATCAGCCAATAGCGGATTGCAATAGTGAGAAGACGGGAATCGGCCGGATGGGTGGCTCTGGGTTGGGGGCTGTGGGCCGTGAGATCGGGCAAAAAATACTTCTTTTTCCGTGAAACGTTTCGCCCCGCTGGAGCACTATCTTAATAGAACGCCCAGAGAGAGAGATGAGAATGGATAAGAATGCCCAAGGTGAATCGCCCGCTTATGCTTTCCAGGTTTGGATGGGTCAGTGGCGTCTAACTACGCTGGATACTGAAGGTTGCATGTTTGTCCTGCGCTTTCTTTTGCGCGCTTTCCGGTCCAAAAAGCCGGAGGACAGATTTTGGAACTTTCTGGAACGATTCTTGTTTGCTGAAGCCAACCGGCAGAGTGCGGCAGATTATGAGTTTTGTGCGCACACCGCCAAAGATTTGCTGGCCTATGCCGTAACCCTGCCGCCGGAGCAGGCCCGCGCCCTGGTTGCTTATTTGAGCGAGTGCTATGCCGTTGAGGGTGATCGTCTGTTTTGGACAACGGTGAGCGAGGCGGTCCAGCTCTACACCATAGCACCCTATGACGGCCCGGTTGCGGGAACAGCCTGATTCGCTGGCTCCTCGACCTATCGCGTTTTGGGCGCGATCGCTGGCCTGTGCCTCGCTGAAGCATGCCTCAAAGAACAACGCATATTTTGTTCCGATGATCGTTCTATAATGCTGATAGTGAACTCAAGAACAAGGAGTCGCTGTGTCTTATCGTTACTTCTCCATTGCATCGTTGTCTCTGGTCCTGGCGCTCAGCGCTTTGGCACAACAACAGGATTGCGCCACATTTCCCATTGGGGTAATCACGGCTGCTGGAGACGCGGCTGAGGGGCTTACAACGGCCGATTTTGCCGCACAAAGCAAGAAGGAGGCGGTTGCTATCCAGTCCACAACGTCCGATAGCGGCCCGCGGCGGATTCTTCTTGTCCTCGATGCCGACCGGCGGTTCACTGCGGAACCGCGAAAAGCGGAAGTTGAATTTGCCATGGGCGTGGTGTCCTCGGCGCAACCGGGAGACTCGCTGGCGCTGATAGTTGCTCGGGGCGCAGCCCACGAAGTCAAGTTCGGAGCCGATCGGGCTGCCCTGCTGGAAGCTCTTAGGAATAGCACCGAGCAGCAGAAAGAGACCGGAAAAGAATTAGGTGTTTTGGATGCAGTGGCCGAAGGAATCACGTGGTTTGGCGAGCCCCGTCTGGGCGATGCGATTGTCGTCATCGCTAAGGATTTGGAGGGCAATCACAAAACGAACGTCAAGGCGGTGACGAAGATGCTGGAAGAACATCACATTCGCCTGTTTGGCGCCGCCTTTGGACCTCTACTCCTGGCCAACACGACCACAGGCACTCAGCAATTGGACCGTGAAGGTTTTGGTTATCGCGATCCCGGCATGCCGCTTTATGACACGAATGCTGACGCTAATTTCTTTCCTATGACGGTGAATAGCGGCGGATACATCATAAAAGGGTACCTGATGCCCAATCACGAGCAATTCAAGCTGACGGACTTCAAGAAGAAAGAACTGGAGAAGACCGCCTCTGTGATGTCCGGGCTGATTGACAAGCTCTATGCCTTGCGCATACAAGGCCCCATGCTCTCGCATTCAGAGTCATGGACGGTAAGTGTGAATCAGAGCAAGCTTCCCGGCGCCCACGTCCTTTATCCACACGAGTTGGGGACTTGCCACTCTTCGGCCGCTCAGAAGTAGAAGGGCGGCTGCAGGCCCAAGACGCTGTTTTCCGCAATTCGGAAGTCCGGTTCGTGTCCGTTCAAATCGCTGCAACTATTTTGTAAAGATGGGTTAAGACACTGAGTAGTCAAAACCCTGGACAAGGGACATTGAAAGGACTTGAGAATATGCGACGTTTTTTTGTGCATTTGCTGGCAGTGTGTGTGCTGGGACTGGGAGCAGCAACGCTCGGATACGCCCAGGATACCGGTGACAAACAAGACCTGAGGAAAGACAAACAAGACCTTCGTAACGACCGCAAAGACATCCGCAACGACCAGAAGGACCTGAATAAAGACCGCGCCGACCGCAACCAGGACAAACGAGACTTGAACAAAGACCGCCGCGATCTTCGCGCCGACCGTCAAGATTGCAAGTCCGGCGACAAAGCTGACTGCAAAGACGCAGCGAAAGACAAGAAGGACATCGCCAACGACAAGCGTGATCTGCACAAGGACCAGCGCGACATCAACAAAGACAAGAAAGACCTGCACCAGGACCGCAAGGATGCCCGCAAAGACCACAGGGATATCAAGCAGGACAGGCGCGACATTCGCAAAGACAAGCGCGCCAGCTAGATTCCTGAATCGCCAGATAGAGGATCGTCAGGAAAGATCGCTAGAAAAAAGAAAGCCCCGATTGCTGAAGAGCCTCGGGGCTTTGGTTTATTGCGGGTTTGCTTCAAGCCAATTGCCAGTTGCTAACTGCCAGCTGCTATCTTCCGCACACAAGGTGTCCATCATCGTTGGCGATTGCGTCAGTGCAGCGGTCGATGTCATTGAGTGAGGTCCTGCGCCAATCACCGTCTCTGGTTTGGCACTCGGCTTCGAGCGTGTCGCCATGCGTCCGGATGTTGCGGCAGGTCTGGACGTAAGTGCCGCGCGGAATGTTGCCACGATCATCCAGATCACGGGCGCGATCGTGGTCCCGATCCGGTTGATCGTAACCATTTCCGCCGGTGCCGCACATGAGACGCCCGTTATTGTTGATGATTCCCCCGGAGCATTTGTCGATGTCGTCGAGGGATGTCTTGCGCCAGTGGCCGTTTCTCCTTTGACACTCAGCCTCAAGCCGGTCGCCTTCAGCGCGGATGTTGCGGCAGGTTTGCGCGTAGTCGCCCGGAGGAATGCCGCCCTGTCTGGCGCGATCTCGATCACGGTCACGATCGTGATCGCGGTCCCGATCCCGGTCTGGGGAGCCGTAGCCGTTTCCTCCGGAACCGCAGGTGAGGCGCCCATCGACGTTGACGATTCCACTACACTGGTCAATGTTGTCCAATGAGGTCCTGCGCCAGTTGCCGTCTCTGGTCTGGCACTCGGCTTCCAGCGTGTTGCCGTTGGTATGAATATCGCGGCAGGTTTGCGCATAGTCGCCGGGTGGGATATTCCGTTGATATTGTGCAGAGCAGGGAATTACGCCCAGTGCGAATGCCAGTACTCCGAGCATCGTTGTGTAGCGCATGTATGTTCTCCTTTTCATTTCTCGTCGCGCGGTCGCGGCGCCAATGAGCAAGCGTGATTCATGATCTCTCTGAATCGAATCACAGCTGAGAGCGCCGGGCCGTTCGTACATTGCCGGCCTTGACTGTCCATGAGACGCAGAGCTCCACGTGCTCCTTTGGCTGTTTAGATTCCCCCTGCGTCTGGCGGGTTTCCACTACACTGCATGTGAAATTATTGTTGCGCGCCGATTTTCTCGTGTCGTATCTCGATGGTGAGGGTTGAAGGTTATGAAAGCCATTCTTGCCGAAACTTACGGTGGGCCTGAAGTTCTGGAAGTCGCGGATGTGCTTGTGCCCGAGGTTGGGCCAAACGGGGTGCTGGTGCAGGTGCACGCCAGCAGCGTGAATCCGGTTGACTGGAAGCTGCGCAAGGGGCTGCTGAGCCCTATCTGGAAGCTGCGTTTCCCGGTGATCTGGGGATGCGACTGCTCGGGCGTGGTCTCCGAGGTAGGCAGCGCGGTTACTCTGTTCAAGCCCGGCGATGAAGTTTACGGCTTCAAACACCGCATGGTGGCCGAAACCTATCGGGGCACATACTGCGAGTATGCCGTGTTTCCGGAGAATACACTGTCGCAAAAGCCCGCCAATCTCAGCCATGAGGAAGCCGCGGCGGTCCCACTGGCTGCGATTACGGCATGGCAGGCGCTCTCCAATCAAGGGAAGTTGAAGCCCGGAAGCCGCGTCCTGATTCATGCCGGGGCGGGAGGAGTGGGAGTCTTCGCCATCCAGATCGCCAAGGCGTTTGGGGCTATGGTTGCAGCCACAGCCAGTACGCGCAATCTGGATTTTTTGCGCCACCTTGGCGCTGACCTGGCAATTGACTATACGCGAGAAAAAATTCAGGAGAAGGTTTCCGGCTATGACATTGTCCTGGACGGCGTGGGAAAGCAGGTCTGGAGCGGTTCGTTCAATGTGCTGCGATTCGGCGGCAGGCTTGTCACCCTGGCGGTTCCTATCCCGGATAAGCCATCCAACCGGCTGCGTTTCTACGGTTCGGCGCTGCTGGGCATCAGCGCGGGGATGACTCGCGGGCTGCTGACCGGCAAGCGGCTGATGATTACTTCCGTCAAACCCCGGGGTGGCGATCTGGAGAAGATCACCGGGCTGATTGAGGCCGGCAAGATTCGTCCAATCATCGAGGGTGTGTTTCCATTGGAGGAAATTGCTGAGGCCCATCGCTTGAGCGAAACTGGGCATGTCAGGGGGAAGATTGTGTTGAAGATCTGAGGCAGGCCCTTGGTCCTTAGCCTTTGGTTCTTGCGTTCGGCCTGAATCGGTGCGGAACGGTTTTAGGTTGATGCGTGACTTCCATCCAGTATGGCCACTACCCCAAAAGGCAAACCCCTGATTCCACAGAGCTTTGGGGTGATGCCTGGAACTTTAGCCGCCCTTCGGGCGTAGATACATTTGTAAGCAGGGAAAAAGATCAATCCCCTTGTAATAATTGCCTCTCCTCTTCGTCCTTAGATCAGAGGAGCACCGCAAGATGCAGGCCACAATGCCCATAACGCAGGCGAACATGGATGTGATAGCCGGAAGCGGTAGCCAGGAAGTCCAATTCGGGATCGAGCGGGTTTTTGCCGATCACCGAGAGCTGGTCTTCCGCGCTGCGTACCGGGTTACCGGCAATGCGAGCGACGCGGAAGACGTGCTGCAGACGGTTTTCCTGCGTCTATTGCGTTCGCAACAGCCACCGGAGATCCGCCACCTTCGCGCCTATTTGCACCGCGCCGCAGTGAATACCGCTTTAGACCTGTTGCGCGCCCGCAAGGACAGCCAGAATCTGCCATTAGAGGACCAGCCGGAGATAGCCGGCGCCGCGTCGGCAGCGAGCCGCCAGGAAACGGGTGAGCTGCGGACGTGGTTGCGCCATGCCTTGACCCGGCTCAATCCCAAGTGGGCAGAGATGTTTGTACTGCGCTTTATTGAGGACTACAGCAACCGCGAAATTGCCGGCATGATGAGAACGTCATCGGCGGCGGTTGCGGTGGCGCTGCATCGGACGCGTTCTCAGCTGAAGAAAGACTATACGGCGGTGATGAGAGGAAGACGGTAATGAGTTACCAAGAGAATCCGAAACAAAAATTAGAGCAGGCTGTGGCCGCATTGCGCGGCGAGCGCCCGGATGCAGCGAGCATACAGGCTGCCGGCGAACGTGTGTGGCAGAGCCTGGCCAGCGAGATGCAAAACGGCCATGTGCCGCAGTTCGAGTCCATTCGCGGCTGCGGAGACGTGAGATCGCTCCTGATTCAGTATCACGCCGGAACACTCCCGGAGGCGCGCGCGTTGCTGGTCCGGGACCACCTGCATGAGTGTCCAGGCTGCCGAAAAGAGGCGGAAAAGGGCAGGAGTGCCGGCATTCTTCCCTGGAAGCAGGAACTATCCAGGCCCCGGCCACAGCATTTCAAGTGGCTTGCGGTCGCGGCCGCCGCAATTGTGGCGGCGGCAGGCATTTATCTCATCCAGAACAGGATGGCGGTGCCGGGTGGAAGCCGCGCGCAGGTGGAATCGGTAAATGGCGCCTTGTACCTGGTAAGCCAGACGGGCGAAATGCCTTTGCAGCCGGGGCAGGAGATTGAAGAGGGCCAGAAGGTGCGAACGGCCGGCGGGTCACGCGCCATGCTGCGTCTTCGAGATGGTTCGCTCGTGGAGGTAAATGAGCGCGCCGAATTTTCAGTGGGAGTGCGCCACCAGGATACGACCATCAATCTTGATCGCGGCGACATCATTGTCCAGGCCGCCAAGCGGCGCACCGGGCACTTGTATGTGGCGGCGCAAGACTGCGTAGTGTCTGTTACGGGCACGGTTTTCTCGGTCAACAGCGGCATGAAGGGTTCGCGGGTTTCCGTCATTGAAGGCGAGGTCCGCGTAGCAGAATCCGGCGTTACCCGAATCCTGCATCCGGGCGACCAACTCTCCACCAGCGACAGCGTGGCCGCTGTTCCGGTCCAGCAGGAGATCTCCTGGAGCCAGAATTCCAGCAAACATCTGGCCTTGCTGGCGGAGATGGTCCACTTGCAAAACAAGATACAGGAGAAGATCCAGCTTCCCAACCTGCGCTATGAGAGCCGGCTGCTTCCGCTTCTGCCAAACTCCACCGTGCTGTATGCCGGCATACCGAATTACGGGGATGCGATCCAACAAGCAGACCAACTCTTTCAGCAGGAACTGCAAGAGAGCGATGTGCTGCGCGAATGGTGGCAACAGGCGCAGGCGAACAGGAAAGGTCCCGGTCTTGAAGAGGTTTTGCAGAAGCTGCATGAACTTGGACAATATCTAGGCAATGAGATTGTATTCTCAGTGGGAATCACTTCCAGCCACGCATCGCCACTGATCATTGCAGAGGTGCAGAAGCCGGGACTCAAGGAATTTATTCAACAGTTGGTGGCGGAACGTCCGGATCATGATCGTGGGCCTGAACTACGGGTGGTGGACCAATCGGGCCTGGCAAACGCACAACCTTCAGAACGAAGCTTCCTGGTGCTGGTGCGGCCGGATTTTGTCGTGGTGTCGCCCGATCTTTCCGCGCTGCAGAACTTCAATGCGCAACTCAATCAGGGTAGCGGAGGATTTGCCGCGACTCCATTTGGGCAAAGGTTGCAACGGGCCTATTCCGGTGGGGCGGGGCTGTTGTTCGCGGCGGACCTGCAGCAAATGGAGAGCCAGCGGAACTATAAAAATGAAAAACATGAGGTTGCTTTTCAACAGTCAGGCTTTGCCGATCTCAAGTATCTGGTGGCAGAGCGCAAAGACGTTGCCGGACAGACTGTAAATCGCGCAGAGCTGACCTTCAATGGGACGCGTCATGGATTGGCTTCCTGGCTGGCCGCGCCAGCATCGATGGGCGGCCTGGATTTCGTCTCCGCCAATGCGGGAGCCGTGGGCGCCATAATCCTTAAGAGCGGAGGAGCGGAATTTGACGACCTGACCAAGATTGCCAGTGCAGTTGACGCAAACTTCGGAATCGACCTGGCTGCAGCTGAAGTCAAGACCAAGGTCAATTTCAAAGAAGACCTGGCGAATACGTTGGGAGGGGAGCTGGTGGTTGCGCTCGATGGGCCAATTCTTCCTACGCCCTCGTGGAAGTTGATTATTGAGGTGTACGATCCGGCGAGGCTGCAACGAACCTTCGAGCAGTTCATCGCGGATGCCAATGCCAGCCCCCAGGGCAACGGGGCAATCAAGCTGGATCAGCAGGTGGAAAACGGGCTGACGTATTACGCCCTGCATTATACCGGCGGACAGAGGCAGGCGGAGGTGGATTACACGTTTACCGATGGCTACCTGATCCTGGGCGCGAGCCGCGCCCTGGTGATGGAGGCGGTAAGAATTCACGAAAGCGGAAACTCGCTGGCCAAATCGGGAGAGTTTCATGCTCTGCTGCCGCACGATCAGTTTGCCAACGTCTCGGCGCTGCTGTACCAGAATCTGGCCCCGGTAGTCGGGCCGATTGCCCAGCAACTGACATCGGAGCAGATGCAGGCATTCAAGGCATTGGCGGCTGAGACTAAGCCCAGCATGGTTTGCGCCTATGGGGAAGACAATGCCATCCGCGTGGCCAGCAACAGCCGGCTCTTCGGGCTGGACCTGAATACGCTGGCGCTTTCATCCTTGCTGAAGCTGAGCAAGCCACCGGGGCCCAGATCGGGTGATCCACGCCGAGCCGGGACAGGTTTGGTGATCCGTTGACTAATACCCTGGTCGCACTGAAAACAAAGGGGTTAGCAGGTGGCTGCAACTTCGTTCGCCGGGGACGAAGTTGCAGCCATCTACGACGGAACAAAGTCCCCGTGATTTCCGTCTTATGGGCTAAATAAATGGGCGCGGTCATTGAACTCGAAAACCTGGATGTAAGGCTGGGGAATCGGATGATTCTCAACCGGCTGAACGGGGCTCTGCGGGGGCAATGCATCGGCCTGCTCGGTCCCAACGGGTCCGGCAAGTCCACTCTGATTAATACGCTGCTCGGGTTTTATCCGCCTGCGGCGGGCACGGCTCGGCTTTTTGGGGAGGACATCCACGGGAACACCAAGCGGTTGCGCGCCACGATCGGCTACATGCCGGAGACGGATGCGTTCATCGCGGAGATGAGCGGCGTACACTTTGTGCGCTACATGGCGGAAATCTCCGGGCTACCACGCAGTGAAGCCATGGAGCGCGCTCATGAGGCGTTTTTCTTCGTGGGGCTGGGAGAGGCGCGCTATCGCAAGATAGGCACCTACTCCCTGGGAATGAAGCAGTTGGCCAAGCTGGCCCAGGCACTGGCCCACGGGCCGCGGTTGCTGTTGCTGGATGAGCCAACGAACGGGCTTGATCCACAGGCCCGGCAGCGCATGTTGCAGCTTGTCCGCGACATTCGCGATACGGGCGATGTTTACATCCTGATTTCTTCCCACCTGCTTCACGATATCGAAGAGTGCTGCGACGAGGTGCTCATCCTGAAAGAGGGGAAGATCGCGGCGTTGTGCAACCTGGAGGAAGAGCGCAAAGCCAACCGGAAATTTCTGGAGTTGGAAGTCAGCCAGGAAAACGGCTTTCTGCAGGCTGTGAACGGCCTGGGCTGCGAGTGCGCCAGTTTTGGCGGCGGGCGGTTGAAGGTGGTAATGCCTGAAAACATGGAAGTACGGGAACTCTACCGGCTGGCGGCGGAACATACCGTGCAGATACGGCGTATGAACTTCAGACGCGACTCGCTGGAAGATATCTTCCTGAAAGCGATGGAAGACAAAACGGCGGTCATGAAAGGCAGCGCGAATGGCAGTCTATAAGCGCACCTATAAGGTCTACCGGGGAGCGCTCACCCCCGCGTGGTCACGCTTTGCCGTGCTCACGCGGTATTCTTTGAGCACTTTATTCGATTCGAAATTATTTATCGCTTTCACGCTCTTTTCCCTACTTCCAACTCTGGGCGCGGTTGCGCAGATTTATCTTACTCACAGCCAAACTGCACAGCTCCTGCTAAACATGCGTTTCAACAGCTCATTCCGCCAGGATAACGCGTGGTTCGAGATGATACTTCGGTTCGAATCAGGATTTGGATGGATGCTCGTCGCCTGGGCTGCACCGGGCCTGATCGCCAGGGATTTTGCCAACCAGGCGCTGCAACTCTACTTCAGCCGGCCCCTCACACGCACCGAATACATCCTGGGGAAAATTTCTGTGCTGGCCGCCCTGCTGTCATGTACTACCTGGATTCCGCTCCTGATGCTGTTTGGTTTGGAGGCCCAAATGGAAGGCAACGGCTGGGGCTGGAGCCATTTTTACCTGGTCGGTTCCATCCTGGTTTCGAGTTGGCTGTGGATCGCAATTATCTCTTTTCTGGCCTTGGCGCTTTCTGTTTCTGTGAGGTGGAGGATAGCGGCTACCGCTCTGATCATTGGCGTCTTTTTGCTGCTGGCTGGATTTGGAGCTGCTTTCGACGCGATCATGGGCACGCATTGGGGAGCGCTGATGAACCTCCCTAAAGTGATGGATGTGGTCCGGATGCATCTCTTCCGTGTGGATCCAAGATTTTTGCTGCTTGGACGTGGTGATCTGATTCCGCTGTGGTCGGCATGGACCACACTTCTCATAACGTGTTTAGTTTCGCTGTTGCTTTTCCAACGGCGGCTGAAGGCGCGCGAGGTGGAACGCGGATGACCCCCACCAACACCATCGTGTTTGAGAATGTCTCCAAGTTCTATGGCGAGGTGCTTGGCGTCAATCGCGTGAACCTTTCGTTGCCGACGGGCGTCACCAGCCTGGTTGGCCCCAATGGATCGGGCAAGACCACGCTAATGAACCTGATGACAGGGCTGGTCCGGCCCACGCAGGGCCGAGTCAGCGTGCTGGGCCTGAGTCCAGACAATCCTGAAGAGCTTTTTCGCCATGTAGGCTACTGCACGCAATTCGATTCCTTTCCCAAAGGCGTTACCGGCTACGAATTTATTTATCAGTCGCTCAAGCTGACGGCCATCACCAGCGTTGAGGCGCGCCGGTTGGCGCGGGAGGCAATCGAGCGCGTCAACCTGTCAGAGGCTGCGGACCGTAAGGTGGCTGCCTATAGCAAAGGCATGCGCCAGCGGATCCGGCTGGCCCAGTCCATCGCCCACCATCCCACGGTGCTGGTGCTGGATGAACCCTTGAACGGCCTCGATCCCATGGCCCGCGCCGAATCCATTGCGCTGTTTGAGGCGCTGGGAAAAGAAGGCCTGCACGTGATCATCTCCAGCCACGTACTGCACGAGGTGGATAAGATTTCCGATCAGGTTGTTCTCATGAGCTATGGATACGTGGTGGCGGAGGGGCAAATCCAGGGCGTGCGCAGCGAAGTAAAAGAGCACCCGATGCAGATTCTGGTGCGCTGCTCGCGTCCTAACCTGCTGGCCTCGCGCCTGTTTTCGCAAAACCATGTGGTGGAGGCGAAACTCAACGATGACGGCAAGGGACTGCTGGTGCGCACTCAGGACGCGAACAGCTTCTATCTGCTACTGAACCGGATTGTGATGGAAGAGGAGTTTTCCCTGGAGGCTGTAGCCCCGGCGGACGACGACGTGAACTCGCTCTATCAATACTTGATTGGCAGTGGCGGAGGTACGGTATGAGCCGGCTGGCGAGCTTGAGAAAATTTTTGCGCGAAGCGCCGTGGCAGTTGTGGACGGCACAGGTGGCCGCCATTCTGGGGGTCGAATTGAAACGAAACCTCGGCCGGCGGCGCAGCATCTGGCTTTACCTGCTCACGCTGGCGCCGGTGGCCCTGATTGGCGCTCATGCGATCCAGAGCCCCTTCGGCACCCACTGCACTCTGGATGGAGATACGAACATCCTGGCGGGAATCTTTCAGTTCTTTTACTTACGGCTGGGAATCTTCTTCGGCTGCATGGGACTGTTTACCTGGTTGTTCCGTGGGGAAATTGTGCAAAAGAGCCTGCACTATTATTTCCTCTCCCCGGTGCGCCGCGAGGTGCTGGTGGTGGCCAAATTTCTGGCGGGACTGGTAACGGCCGGATTCTTCTTTGGGTTGTCTGTGCTGCTGTCCTTCTCTTTGATGTATGGGCACTTTGGCGCTCCGGGCGTAGCTTACGTTTTTCACGGGCCAGGATTGGGGCAATTGGCCGCCTACCTGGGAGTTACATTGTTGGCTTGCCTGGGATATGGGGCGATCTTTGTTGCCTTGAGCCTGTTCATCAAGAATCCGGTAATCCCGGGAGTCTTTGTGCTGCTGTGGGAGACATTCCATCCCGTGTTTCCCGCGCTGCTGCAGAAGTTCAGCGTGATGTTCTACTTGCGCCAGCTATGCCCGGTTGCCGTCCCCCAGGAAGGAGTGTTGGCGCTGTTCGCGGTGATTGTGGAACCGGTATCCGCCTGGATCGCAGTCCCCGGGTTGCTGTGCCTGAGCATGGTGGTACTGGTGATTGCCTGCCTGAAGATTCGACGGATGGAGATCAGCTATCTGGCGGATTAGCGCGTCTGCGAAATCTGAAGTCCAAAGCTTCGAAATTACTTCAGCAAGCGAAAGTTGATATCGGTTCGCTTTTCTGCTTGGCCGAGTTCAATGATTACTACCGACTCCCTGGTTCGTACGCCGGGATAGTAAACACGAGACGGCCATTTGGGACTGCCTGGCTCAGCTTGGATACCAATGCCAACCAGATAGCGGCCAGGTCGCAGCCCCTTGACCTCAAAATACCCTTCTTCGTTAACATAAGTTGACCTGGATTCCCCGAGTTCCTCGGATACAACGTTGACCCAAGGCTGTACCTTGAAGGGCTTTCCGTTCGCAGTCCCAACGTAGCCGGAAATCCGGCCGTCCGGCCGGAGTTCGAACTGAATCATGCTACAACCTTGCGAGCGAACCTCCGTCGACCCCTCCTCTGCCCATAGTCCTTGGGCCGTGTTGGCCGTGACATGGTACTTCCCGGAAGGCAGTGGCTCAAATTCGAAATTCCCATCGGTACCCGTGAATGCCCAGTGCTCGGCGCCGTCCGATTCTCGTGTGACTACGACCTTATGATTGGGCACGTTCCGGAATTCCTCCGACTCGAATCCGTGCTCATCGTCATTCCAGATTGGCTGATCAATGTATCCTCTGATGATTCCCAAATTCGTCATTTCCGTGAGACGTCGCAACCTGGCGATATCTTCTTCACCTTCCCCAAAGGTTCCGCTCGGGCTTCCGTATGCCAGCACAAGCTGATTGGTCGCCTTGTCTCGCTGGAGATAGAAAAGCCAGCGATTGCCTGGCTGAATGTCGCCAAGACAATCTCCCTGGCTGGTTGTGACCATTAGTTCGCCTACCGGGGCGCCGAGAAAAATCTCCTGCGGCCTCAACTGTAGACGTTTCTCTGTATCTGATTGTCCAGCGACTGACAGAACCGATCCTATGAAAATGTACGCATAGTTGCCATCAAGGCCGCATGGGCTCGCAAATCCCCTCAGTCCACTCAGCCCGCATAGAATCTGCTTGCCGTGGTACTCCCTCTGCACCACCATCTGGGCGAGGAGACATGGCGCTGTAGAGAGCAAGACCACAGCCAACACGGCAATCGAAGTGGCACAACGCTTCAATCTCATTCACAGTTGGAACGCCAAATCTTAGTTATTTTGCTATTTTTCTTGAATAAGAACCGGCCTGAAATTCGCGCGAGGGTGGTATTGTGCAAGCGTTCAAAATCATTGATTTTCGCAGGATTTTGTTTGGTCGGCCCTGGCGGATGATTCTAGAACTTTTGATTTAATGGCGATTTAACGCATCGGGATGTTCCCTTGCCCTCTATCCTGACCTGCAGCCCAACGCCGCTTATAGGTCATTTATGTCTATTTAATGCTTTCTTTAGCACTTCCCAAACAGTCTGCGAAACCCACGGCCTCCAATCCGGCACCGGGAAACACCCCAAAGGGCGAGTTGCCGCTCTTCTTAAAAAATAAAATCACGCAGGTCAGGCCAACTCCGAATCAGGCATCCAAAAAACGCTCTTCTCAGGCTCACGACCTTCCACTCGATGTCGTTCAACGGTCCCGTAGTCGTTGCCTCTAGCTAAATCATTTTCAACATGGATGTAGTCTTCTCAAGCGAGATTCATGCATCCAACACCGCAGCTTTCGCCCTGATGCCAGACTTGCCCATCCGCAGCATCGCCACAACATCGTGTACCAGAGACAGGCACTGGCGGGGAAACAGAACGCCGTGAAATAACAATAACAGTAGCGCTGAAGGTTGCTGCCACGATGCCGTCAGAAGATATGCCACTGGGTAGAGAACGATGTAGTACTCCGCCATGGTCATGCGATATGCCGGCCCCGGTTTGAGGACGGTAAGGCTTATTCCAAGAAAACGCCGGCGAATCAAGGCGAAGAGGCCATAGAAGATCAGGAAAAGCGAAGCCAGGGCATTGTGTGTGAGCCAAAGCATTGCCGCAAAAGCTGCAGACTCCAATAACAAAGCAAGGAGTCCCAGCCGCTCGGCCGCCTTCGTCCCGTGGAGGCATGCGAAGGTGCGCAGTCCGATCTTTCTGTCATGAACGGCATCCTCCAACTGGTGCCGGAGTATGCCTCTTACGCCTGCTGCGAACGACCATAGTGCAATGAGGATGATCCATTCGGTGGTCGCTTCGCTTCGATTCCAGTGATACACCAGAACTACAGCGAATAGCATGGGAAAGAGATGGGCGCCCGATGCATCTGCCAACACGCCCCAGATTCCGCGGACCTTGAGACGGAAAGGAGGCGCCGAGTAGAGCGTAAAGGCCAGCCAACAGAGGAGGTATGCATAGAAAAGCAACTTGTCCCCATGCCAAACAATCAGAAAGCCACTGCCGGCAGACACACATGCGGCAAGGAGCAACGCCGGATAGATACGGGACTCTCCAGGCCATCGTCTAAGTTTTCCGCTTGTCTGATCGTCTTCAGCGTCGGTCAGATCATTAAGAACGCTTACATAACTTGCGCAAGCGATCAGTGCGAGCAGGGCAAGGGCCACTACCGGCCACAGAGATGGAAAATGAATTCGTGAAAGCGCCGCAGTCGCGTAGATCGTTGCCAGAATGGGCGAGAGTTTATGCTCCCACCAGCAGTTTGCACGAAATGGTTCAAAAATCGACAAGGTATAACTTCAGCCGGTAACCGACTCTACTCACGGCTGGAAGAGAATTTGGCCGCCATCGCGGGTTGCTGGGATCCCAACGCTGAGACTCACCTGTGGGTAGTCCAGGGAAGCCTTGAAATAGCCGAGTGACAGGAGGAGGCCCGCAGTTAAGTCTATCTTCGGCTCCCAGCAAAGCATCTGGCGGGCCTTGGTGATGTCAGGGCAGCGCCGCCTGGGATCATCTTGCGGGAGAGGTAGATAGCGAATCTTGCTTCTCGATCCAGTGATCGCCAGGACCGCCTCCGCGCACTCGAGGATTGTGAATTCTGCGGGGTTGCCGATGTTCACAGGCAGATGTTCAGAGGACCTTCCAAGCCGGAGAAGGCCGTCGATTGCATCGCTCAGGTAGCAGAAGCTGCGGGTTTGGCTGCCGTCACCATAGATTGTGAGGTCATCGCCTCGCAGCGCTTGCTTCATGAAGTTAGGGATGACGCGGCCATCGTTGAGTCGCATGCGCGGACCGTGGGTGTTGAAAATGCGCGCGATGTGCGAGTCCACAGCGTGGTAGCGATGGTACGCCATGGTAACGGCTTCGCTGAAACGCTTGGCTTCGTCATAAACAGCGCGTGGGCCCACGGGATTGACATGCCCCCGGTAAGTTTCCCTTTGCGGGTGTTCCAAGGGGTCGCCGTAAATTTCGGAAGTTGAGGAGACTAGGTACTTCGCCCCATACTTGTGGGCAAGGTTGAGCGCGTTGAAGGTGCCGAGGGAACCCGCCCGCAAGGTTGCGACACCGTGTTGTAAGTAGTCGACCGGGCTGGCGGGGCTTGCAAGGTGAAAGATGCAGTCGACTTTGCCAACGTCAAAGGGCTCGCTGACGTCTTTCTCAACAAAGTCGAACTGAGGTTCGTTGCGGAGGTGATCGAGATTTGCACGCCGGCCGGTCAGCAGGTTGTCGAGCGCAACCACGCTCCAGCCTTCCACAAGAAGGGCGTCACAGAGATGAAAGCCGATAAACCCAGAGCCTCCTGTGACCACTGCACGCTTTGGGCTCATGCTTCCCTGGCCCCTTTCGTCGAACCGCCATAAAACCAATCCGGCATTTTCCAACCACGCTCATTTTATCGGAGCCCGGCGCGGCCCCTCTGAGGAGAAATACTTACTTAAGCATTAGTCACAATCCTGCCTGTAAAATCTCTCTGTAGATTCCGGTATCGGGAAAGGGCCTCAAGGCAAAATCCGGTGGTGAGTTCTTCTGAACCGAATGCTAACTTCTTCGATGGACCGCTATAGTAAAAGGGACATTTTTTCCATCCACCACTTGAATCCCTGGCGTAAAGAATTGCCTGGATTGCGTTGTCGAGGACAGTGGAATGATGGTTCCAATCCATCAATGCGCATGCGGCCAGCGCCGTGTGCAAAATATGATTGCCGATCACCCCGTTCGGACGTGCATAGGATTTGACTCTCGCCACGATTGTGTCCCCCACCGCTTCAAACGCGCGAACACCCGCGGCATAGTTTCGTGAGAGGAAATAGTAAAAATTAAAACGGTTCGCATAATACTTATCGCACGATTCTTCAGCTTGTTCCTCAATCACATGAATGAGATACCGGATGACCGGTTGCGTCTCCGGTCTTTCACCCAGATAATGGAGAACGTTGGCATTGACCACCAGGTCGACGTCATTTGGCTTGCATTCGGTGACTGTGTAGAACCAGTAAAGCTGTCGCAGCTTCAGAAGCTGAAGTAACGCTACTCGCCAATAAGACATGTGCGTTGTCCACCTCAAGCGGGGAAGAATCCACGTGTAAAAAAGCCCGCGGGAATCGCGGTTGCCGAGTATCACGCTGGCATTGTCCGGCGAAGAAACACCATGCCGCCTGAGCAGGAAGGAAATGCAGGCTGTGTCGTCAACATCAGGAGCCAGGTAATCCGGGTTAGGGCTGCAAGTATAGCGCCATACGCAGCCGTCTTGCATGGCGCTTACAAGGAAGCAAATTGCCCTGTGTAAAATCTCCTTAACCCTTTCCGATGTTGTGAAATTGAGGCAGTAAGAGATTTGAGCGGTCTGAAAAGTCGAATAATCCGGTTTGCACTCTTCTTCCAGGAGCGGATGCGGCGAGCAAAAGATCTGAAATGTTCCGGAAGGCAGCTGCATGGCATAGAGGAAATCGATGCCCTGCGCAATGGCCTGTTCCAAGTCATTGCGACTGTTTGTGATTGTATGCATACGAATTTTCCGCACACTGGGATCGCACTTTGAGTGAATCCACAAGTCCCAGCAACTTGGCAGTGAAACAGGAAGCCGGATCGGAAGGCACCATGGTTCTAACCGCCATTCCAGCAGCATTACCGATGGACTCCCAATCCTCTCGCGCAGCCCATGCTCGCTCCATAGCATTGTCAAATTCGTCTACTTTCGCAGAGCCTGCTATGAATCCGGTGCGACCATCTTCTACGACTTCGCAAGTGCCGCCCTCGTTTGTGACAACTCCAAACCGGCCGCAGATCATCGCTTCGATAAGCGCCAGCGGTAGCCCTTCGGTGCGCGAGGGCAGAACCAGCGCATGATGCGTTTTCCAGATAGATTCGACATCGCTTACAAAACCTGGGAAATCGACATTGGTAAGGGCTAAGTGTCCGGCAAGTTCGCGCAAGGCTTCGGCGTTGGAGCCTGCTCCGAAAAACGAAACCGACAAATTGCGTTCTCTCCACCTCTGCCGCGCCAACACTCGCAAAAGAATATCCTGCCCCTTCTCGCCTGTCAGCAGGCGCGCGACGCAAGCCAATTTGATCGAGTGGTCTTGGGCGCCAGGCCATGGCAGCAGAGCTCCTGACACCAGAAAGGGATTGCGCACTATTTCCGCATTCACCAGGGTCTCCCCGATCTGGCATTCTGTGAGTTCTAGATTGTGCCGGGCGACAAAATAACAGCGCAAAGCGGTCTTATAAGTGGAACGCATCATGATGCGCTCCTTATCCGACGGCCAAAGAGAGTCGGTCGCTTTCTGGGAAATGACGACGTACGGCCGGCCCGAAATACGACAAAGATCGCCATAAACGATCCCGTCGAAGTTTGCGCCTTGGGAAACTACCACTAGATCCGGATTGACCTTCGCAAGAAGAGCTCGCACCAGTGGGCGAATTGCTCTCTGGGCAGCAGTCCTTCCTGTTAACCGGACTAGAGACTCTGTCAAATGGACCAGCGCCCTGGGCAGGCGAATCCCGGCGGGCAAACAAACGTGAAGCATGTCGCGGATCTGGCAGCCCATCGCCAGCAACCGGGAAATCCGCGGGTGATTCGGGTCAACACCGGCCTGGAAAATAGTTACAGAATGCCCGCCCTCGGCCAAACGCGCCGCCGCTGCGCCCCACAATTCTTCACTTCCACCCCAGCCTCGGATAGAACTAATAAAGACGAAACACGACATTACCTCTCCTATGAGATGGGGAAGACCATTGATGCAATCGCAACCCACGGTATTCTTCAAACAAATTGGCCTTCAATGTCAAAAGCCGCAAAGAACCATAGAGTTTGACGATTCTCAACGAGCACAGTGCAACCGGTTCCGTATCACACACTAACGAAACAACAAATCTCGGCAAGATGCAATAGGTATTTGTCCTGGTTTGCGACCAGGGTCCTCCCGTATCAAGCGCAAATGTGACGCTCACAGGGGACCCACGTCGGAGGTTTCGTAAAATATAGGTACGTTAGTGAATAAGTGAATATAGGTACATTAGTAAAAATACTCTAACTGCTGAATCAAATCAGTAATCCACTTTTCGGGTGTTTGCCTCAGATACCGGCATGGGCTGTAGCAAAGGTGAGGAAACAGCGAGTTTGCGCAAATTTGATCTTGCGCATCGCCCTAGCCGCTTTGCTAGGGTGGAGTAATCCTTGAACTGAGGTCTGATCCCCATTCGTTTCTCGCTGCCTCCCCGTCCACTCCGACTCGACCTCTACGATTCCATCTTCCCCCGTGAAATAATTCCGGAACTGATTGCCGAACAGCCAAACGATCTTTGGAGCGTGGGGGCGATGACCGATGGGATTTTGCTGAAAATCGGATCGGTCCAGACTCGACGGGTTATCACGTTCAACTCGACTCCGGTTGGGGGTGAGGTTGACAGCAGCCTGAAAAACCCGCGAATCGGTGTATGGAATACTGGCGAGTTCATGCCGCAACGGCAATGCAGTAGGGCTCGCCTTATTTTTTCAGATGGCTTTCCCAGCAAGGGGTGGTCTCGGCGCCGCTACCGCCGCGGATTATAGAGAAAGGCTTGGCCAGCGATCAGATTGTGATTGACACGCTGGTGAACAAATACTGTGACCACTTGCCGCTGTATCGCCAGAGAGCGCAATGTTGGAACGGGATACAGGCGTGGAAATAAGTCGGGCGACCATGGATAGTTGGGTTCTGCAAGTAGGCGAGTTGCTGATTCCGCTGGTGGGTGGGATGCGGCAAGAGTTACTGAGCGGCAGCTATATTCAAGCCGATGAAACTCCGGTCGAGGTGCAGATGCAGGATGGGCGAGGGAAGAATCACCAAGCCTATTTATGGCAATACGGACGCCCCGGAGGCCCTGTGATTTTCGACTTCCGCCTGGGGCGGGGACGGGATGGACCGAAGGAGTTTCTGGGCCAGTTTGACCGGCTTCTGCAGACCGACGGCTATGCAGCCTATGATCAGATCGGCGGACCGAGGATGGTTCACGCTGGATGCTGGGCGCATGCGGAACGCTATTTTGCGGAAGCGTTACAACTGAACCCGCAAGACCCATTGGCACGGCCGATCTTAAACCGGATCGATGAATTGTTTGCCGTCGATGCCCAGGCGCGCCAGCAAGCCATGACCCTGGAGGCCCGTCATGCCTTGCGGCAAGAACGGTCCAGACCTTTGCTGGAGGTGATTCGCCAGCAGGTGGAAGCGGCCCTGCCCCAGGTCTTGCCCGCCAGTGCGCTGGGCAAGGCCTGCAAATACACGCTCACGCTGTGGGACAAGCTGACTCGCTTTTTAGAATATCCAGAACTGGAATTAAGCAACAACTGGGCAGAGAACTCGATGCGCCCAGTAGCTTTGGGACGCAAAAACTGGATCCACATCGGCAGCCGACAAGCGGGGCCCAAAATCGCTGCCATCATTTCGCTGATCGAAAGCTGTCGCCGGCTGAAGCTTCCTGTGCGCGCGTATCTGGGTGCCGTACTTCCCGGCCTAGCTGATTGCCCGATTCAGCGACTCTCGGAACTGACACCCGCTGCTTGGCGAAGCCGCGGGGAGAGAGGATTTGAACCTCGACCCCCTGGTCCCGAATCAGATTCGCCAGGAGAGGGCTGAAGTTGGGAGAAAGACCGTTTTTTGATTGAATCCTCCCATTCTCCTCTTCAACCTAACGACGCAGGTGGGCCGAACTTCCGGCATCGGCGAAACAGTAACACGATCAGCTCATCGTCAATTATTCAAATATTGTGCTGCGTCATTGCATTGCTCCCCAATCGCTATTGAACGCAGTTCAGAATTCCCCGACATTATGGTGATTACTCCCGATTTTGGCGGACACGTCATACGGATATTTTCCTGTTGATGCCCTGTTGCTTACCGTATACGCGGATGGTTACCGGAAAGTAGCGTAAGTACGAGGCTATTTCCTGCGGGGCTTTTTGGCGCGGCGTTTCGGTGCGGCTCCGCGCGCGCTCTTGACGACGCTTTTGCCCATTCCGGTCGCGCCCACCCGTGCCGTTTGTGCCGTATGTTCGATCGCCGCCTGGATGTAGCGCCGCACGAAGGGCCGCTCTACATCACGCTGGCTCCTGAACTTGATGTGGCGCATGGTCTTGCCTTCGCCTTCCAGCACCCGGTTCGGATCGGGCAGCGAAGTCCCGCGCGGGAATCCCAGGTTGACGTGCCCCGCGTTGGTGGCGATGTAACAGAACATGTCCTTCATCTTTCCGCTGAACCCGAACCATATGGCCACCGTATACACCTGGTAGATCGACTCTGAGACATCGGGCGCTTCCTCAAGAATCACTTCCCGCAGCGCGAGAGCGAGGTCCGAGATGTGCCGGTCGTAGGCTTCGAGGAATCCGAGCAGTTGAGGATCGGGTGGGCGTTGCATGGCTGGGATTAAATATACACAACTGTCACCGCTCGCTTTGCCAGCATCGGCTACTTTCCATTCGAATCGTCTCCAGCTTCAATGCGACCAAGGACGATGCTGAAAGGCTGTTGCGACACGATGCACCCGCCTTGCGTCGCCACACCTTCTTTCGATTCGCGCAACGATTGCGAAAGTTCCTCAATCGAGCTGCGTTGAGTGTGCAGATGCCAGCGCATTAGGATTTTGCTTGTGGGTTGCCGACGGGACAAGAGCCTTTCAAAATCTGCCAGGGCGGATGGCCGCGACAAAATAACCTTGTAGTCTTTTTCGCCTTGCGAAATGTGGCCGGTACCCAGTTCCTCCACGCAAATCGATCGACCTTGGCGAGCCGTGCGAAAATCGAACGATTGGATCCCTCCAGTCCACACATGAGATCTTGCGACTGTCTGCACCCTTTTGGGATTCATCTGGGGAATGTTGGGTGGGGGACCGTGTCAGCGCTTGACCGCAAACACGCGGCTACTCCGGTTTTGCAGGCAGAATGCGGGTATTGACGTGGAATTTCTGATACCGCAAGTAGGTTATCTCATGTGTCACAGGAATGGCCGGGGAAGACTGCGTGGTTTGCCCGGTTTCGAACACCACTGTGTGCTCCCAGATTTCCTTCCCCTTGATATATAGCCTCTTGGGTAGCCACACCGCGTTGTCTATTTTTGTCCACTCCTCGGTCAGGGTCGTTCCACGGGAGTACCGTAAGCTGCTCTTGTACATTGACGCCTTCGCTTTAGCAACAGCCTCACTGGTGTAATTCTGCGTGTCCATCACAGCATAGTCCGGCTTGGAGGAAAGGACACCCTCCCTGATTGCCTTTCCTTCGACTTTGACCAGTTGTGTGTCGGCTCGATCAATCCAAAGCATCATCTCGAAATTCTGTTCGTCTTCATCATCGTTGTTGCGGTGGCCGGAGTCATCCGGCACAAGCTTTGGCGTCGCCACCACCACGTAAGCCTCACGCCCATCCAGGATTTCCGTGCCTTTCAGGCGGACATCGAAGGCGCCGGGCAAGTGTTCCAGCGGCAGTCGCAGGTCTTGCATGAGTCTCTTGAACCATTCTCCCCCGCTGTATATTGGCGCGTCTCTGCCCAGCCTTTTAAGTGTATCGTCCCATGTTTTTCTTGCCGCCACAGTCTCCGACTGGATCTCCGCCAACTCGGGGTCCGTCGGCGCACCCGTCTGAGACGGTTGAGGACTTCCCTGTCTACCGACCAAATCCGGAGTTGGATTTATTTCGACGCTTTGATCCAACCTTTGGCGCAGAGCGAGCTCCAGCTTTTCCTTCTCCTTTTTTTCATCCTGCTCAGGCAGCAGCTGGTCATTGTGCAGAAGATGACGCCGGTACAGGTCGCCAGCTATCGGAATGACCTCGTACAAGTCCGAGCTCGCGTACCCACGGGACCAGCGGGTCGACCAATGCTCCAAGTAAACATAGTCGGCAGATCCAGATTTCCGAGCTTCATAGTTGCTCATCGCCTGGCGGACTAACTCGACCGCATTGATGGTACTCGGCTGCAACGCCTGGGGCATATTGTTGGTTGGGCCCGATGCTGACTTGGCCGCGACCGAGCAGAACATCAGCCCAAAGAAGATACAAGAGGGGAGTAGACGACGGTGACTCATGCAACAAACCCGGAACGCGTAGACAGCATAAAACAGACGCTTTGAGCCGGGTTGTAGGGAATAATCAAGTTTTGTTAACTTCATTTCCTGCGACGACCTTCGCCGATACATGAGTCGCCCGATCACTATAGGCCGTTGCAACTCGACGGGAACAGAGCGAATGCTGCTTCGATCACACACGCAAGCCCCTTAGGACTGTTTGTTCCCCTTTTAGGCGTGATCTGCGGAACGTTGGGTGGCGTTCCAAGAGTTCGGTTCACCGCCAGTGGGAAACCAAGGGACACACTAGCGACAGTCGGAACCTGCTGGATCGAGTTCACGGATGGTGGGAAGGGCGTGAACGATCTCTCTGGGCTGCTGTTGACGGAGGCGTTCAAGGTTTCGATTTCCAAGTTGTTTTCAAACGCTTGCCCAGCAGCCGACAGTGGGTCCGTTGCCTGCGTAGGCGGACCGAGGGGATCGTCGAAGGCATTGCCTTTGCCAGGGTCGATCCCCAGAATGGGGGTTTGAGCATTTGGATCGGACCATGGTCCAAATTGATTGAAGGGGTCCTGGGCAAAGGTCATATCATTGATAGAACCTTCGCCATTTCCGGTAAGACCGCCCTGTGAATTTTGACCCACACAGTGGGATGTGTCGTTCCCGCTGTTGTCGAGTAAGCAAACCTTTACAGGAATGCCATCCATCCCGGTGGGATCGAACATATTGACGGGATCGCCTGTGACATAGGCATAGCGATTGAGTGTCTGCGGAAAGGCTGTTGATCCGGCAAATAGGTCGGGAGAATTGAACCGTGCCAGACGATTCACGTAGTAGCGTGCCTGCGCGTAGTCATTCCCCGTTTCCACGCTGTCGCGCTCGTAACTGGCAACCCGCCATTTTGTGGTTGTGTTTGCGGAGTACCAGGCCTCTCCAAACGGGAAGCCTCCCTGTTCGCCGAGTTTGTTCCCATTGGTATCGGTAGTCACTCGAACTGAGAGGTGATCGCGGAGGTGGTACTTGACCCCAGTCGAATCAATGGTTGCCAACAACCCCGTACCGGAGTTGATGTATTCGCGGGAAGGAGAACCCGGGGCGGCCCCGTTGTCGTATTCGGCAATCGCACGACCGCCAGAGAAGATGTAAACCGTGGACGGATTCGAGCCGGAGCAAGTCGGGGCGCATTTCTTCACCCGCAAGCCAGCCGCATCGTAGACGTAGGCTGCCCCGCCACTCACACCACTGGAACTTGAGACGCGGTTTTCGCCATCGTAGGTCAGCGTATTCAGGCCGTCGCTGGTCATGTTTCCACTGGAATCGTAGGCATATCCTGCAGTAGTGATTTGGTTGGCCGTCGCGCTCACGGTCACCTGGTTCGAGGGCACCGGCGCATTGGGCGATGTGTCCGGCTGAACCGTCTCGCTTGTACGATTGCCGTAGCGGTCATAACTAAAGCCCAGATCCCAGTTTGGATAGTTTGCCGAACCGGCGGTAGAAGCCTCTTGCAGGCGTCCCATCGGATCATAGGAGTATGTCGCGCTGCGGCCGCTGTCCACACCGTCTGCAATGCTGGTGATTTGCCCGTTGTTGCCCCCATTCAGGTTGTAGCCGTAGCTTACGCTGAACAGCGTCAGCGCGCTGGTCGCATATGAGATGGACGTTAATTGCAGGCGGTCGGGTGAGTAACCATAGCTTGCTGTGACCCCGTTGCCATAATTGAAGCTGCTCAGCTGCTGCGCCCCGGTGTAGACGAAACTACTGGCATAGGTGGTGTTCGTGCTGCCTAGGGAGTCCGCGATCCCCGCTAATCTGCCCAGCGCATCGAACGATGGTTTGACCTGACGGCCCGATGGGTATTGGATCTGCGTGATCTCATTGGCCAGATTGTATTGAAAGCCAATGTTGTAGGTTGTTCCCGCGATCACTTTTTGCTTCTGCGTAGTCCGTCCGAGCTTGTCGTAGGTGTAAGTCTCGGATCCGGAAGGGTCAGCCTCGCTGGTGAGCCGTCCTAGAGCAAAAGCTGCCGATCCTCCCTGATCATAGTAAAAACAGGTGTTCGCCACCAGATTGGTTCCCGTGGGGCTGGTGGGATCGCAAAGATTGCTGGGCATGGCAGTTACGCCGCTTCCGTTCGGAATCGTGTAACTCTTGCTCGTCAAACGATTCAGCCCGTCATAGCTGTAGTTGGTGATCACGCCCCTCGCATCGGTGCGCTGCGTCAACAGGTTGAAGTTGTTGTACTGAAACTGGACGTTTCCTGCTTCAGGTGTCGTCTGGCTGGTCATTCGACCCAGAGCGTCGTATCCCTGGGAGTGTGTCTGAGATCCCGCAATCGCGCCCGTGAGCTGGTCCAGCACGTTATAGGTGTAGGTTGTGACAAAAGCGTTGTTGAACCAGGAACTGGCGCCGCCACTGAAGTTCGTCGCCGGGCTGGTGAATGAAGGGTTCGGGAAGAGACTTGGATTGTCGTGAGTCGTACTCAACGCATCTACAGGCGCATCGTTCACGCCCGCCGTTTTCCATGTCACGCTAATGGTTGATCCGGAAACCGAAGCCGTGACGGGCGAGTTGGAGGCATTCAGAGCTTGGGCCAGCGCCGAGGCGATTTGCGACGCCGTTGTGTTCTCTGGCTGGCTGGTGCAGGCGGAATTCGTGCTCGGTCCAAAGCAAGCTGTAGCCGTGAAACCGCCCACGTTGAGCGATACCGTTCCCGAGTCAGGCAACGTGACTGTAGCCACCGGGAACAGGTCCTGATTGCCCCAACCGCTGCCGCTCAAGTACATGTGCCAGACGTGCTGATTGCTTCCCAGATAGTGCACGTGCACAGGATTACCCGCAGACATGCCAAAGCTGGTCAGCGCGCTTCCAGTTGCAGGGGTGGCCCCGGTTAAAGCGGTCATGTCCGTGTCAAACGAGGATCCATTGTTACAGCACCAGGTTTCGTGAACATGCTGATTGCTGTCCAGAAAATACGTACGGATCAGGCCGTTATTATCGACCATGCTGGTTAGCGAACTGCCGGACGCCGGCGAGACGCTTCCCGTGCTGGCTGTCACGTCTTGGTTCTGCCAGCCCAGAAATAAATGGTTAAGGTGCAGGTTGGCACCTTGGTAATAGACGTGCACGGTGGCACCCTGAGCCGATCCCGTGCTGCTCAACGCACTTCCGGCCGCTGCCGCGCTGATATTGAGATAGGCCGTCATATCGGTGTTGTACCAGCCGCTCCCTGACGTTTCGGTCTCGTTGATGTGCTGATTGCCGGATAGGAAGTACACGCGGCTGACGCCACTACTGTCCACTACGCTGGTCAACGCGCTCCCCGCCGCTGGCGCGTTCACAACGGAGCAACTGCAGGACCCCGTTCCCGTGACAGCTGTTACGTCCTGACTGCTCCAGGTCCCACTGCTGCTCAAGGACATATGGTAGAGGTGCTGGTTACCGCCTTGGTAATAGAGATGCACCGTGTTGCCTTGCGCGGCCCCGGTGCTAGTCATTGCACTGCCGCTGATGGCCGTCGGGCTCCCAGTAATGGCTGTGAGATCATTGTCCTGCCAGGAGCAGCAGAATAGCTCGTGCACATGTTGGTTGGTGTCGAGGTAAAACACGTGAGTATTGCCGCTGCTATCAAAGACGCTGCTGAGCTTGCTGCTGGCGGCCGCTGTAGTGTTTCCGGTTATGGCCGTCAGGTCCTGGTTCTGCCAGCTTGCAGTGCTGTTCCAAAAAAGATGCCAGACATGCTGGTTGGTGCTGAGATAGAAGGCGTGCGACGACCCATCGGAAGCCACGAAGCTGGTCAACGGGCTGCCCGAAGCTGCCAGCGGAGGATTACCGCCGCCAGTCGGTGAGGCATTCAAACTCCCGTTGATGGTCACGCTGGCCGTGGCGCTGGTGCTTGTTCCCTGCGAAGCCGAGTTCGGTTCATCTACTTCCACCAGACGGCCAGCCCCATCCGACAGCCTTCTGATTTGCCTGCCGGTGGCGTCGGTGACAGTCACGGTCTGCCCCGAATAAGTGTAGGTGTTTTCTCCACCATCCTGCAGAATCGTCTTGGTCGGCCTGCCCAGCCCATCGAATCGCGTCGAAGTGAAGAATGCGGGGGATGAGCCTGTGTAGGGATTGCTTCGCCCGAACGGCCTCCCAAGCTCATCGTACTGGTTCTGCACAATCTCCGAGACGTTCCCACTGCCATCTTCAAGCGTGGCGGTTAAGAGCCTGCCCATCGAATCGGCTGCGTTGATCTGCTGGGTTGAGTGCGTGCTGTCGATTGGGGTCTTGATCGTTACCTTATGGTTGGTGTCGTCATACGTGTATGTGATCTGAGTGTTATCGGGCCGAGTGATTGTCTCAATCCTCCCCGACATATCGTACCCATACTTCGTCACCTGCCCATTTTCGTCAGTGACGTTCTTTATCATCCCTTCTGGACCATCAGATGGCGCGTTATAAACATATCTGGTGGTAAGCTGTGTTCCTGTAGCCGACCCCCGGGTCCCGCTATCCGGGTAGGAATAGTGGGTGGCGGAAGAGAAGACCCAGGTCTGCTGCTGGCAGCAGTTCAACTGCGCCGTCCTCGTGTTGCCGAACACATCGTAGGTAAAGTTCTTAGTGACCGGATTGGCCGGGGTAACCGGATCCTGATATGCGTTGACGGAGGTGACGTTGCCGCGAAGATTGTACGTGCAGCCAAAACTCGCGTCGTCGTGTTGCGCAATGCTGGTCGGACAAAGGTTTGACGCGATGGGAACCTCATCGTAGCCGAATTTCATTTGGTTCCGGGCCGTTCCGGTCGAGTCCTTGACTGTGATGTTCGAAACCAGGTTGATCATGTTCAGCGCAGCATAGCTGCTGTTGCTGTCAGCCAAATAGCTCTGAGAAGTAGTCTTAATCAGTGCGCCGCGGCCTCCACTGCCGAAGTCATACTGGCTGGTGCTGCGGAGAAGTCCGTTCGAGTCATAAGTTGTATCGGTCTCCGATTGGGTCCTACCGTCGTCCAGAATGGTTATAGCCGTTGCAGGCGTTCCATTACTTGCCCAGGTGGTGCTGATCGTCTGCAGTATGGAACCAGAAGCCGAACTCCCCTGGTAGTTCTTGCGGCTGGTTTCATGTCCATTTCCGTCGAATCCGTAGACGGTGTCATTGCCGGCGGGATCATAGGAAAGCTGAGGCGCCGTCACCGTGGTTGTGCTTCCGGTACGGCTGAATGTCCAGGTGTGCGTGTTCGTCCCATCGTTGATCTTGCGGGTTAAGTTCATGGTGGTGCCATCACTGCAGTTGATCCCGTCGTTGGTGGCGCCGTAGTCGTACTCATAGAAACCGCCATTGGCCAGTGTGACCTTCTGCAAACGTCCGGTGAAAAAACCAGAATTGCTCGGGGTTGGTTCGTAGGCGAAGCTGATCGTCTGATTATTTGGAAAAACGATGGAAGACGGAACACTGGCTGTCCCGGAATACTCAGCCACACCAGAGCAGCCGAAGTTCGTCTTGATGTTGAGGGTTTCCAGGTTTACTGTCGCCAAAACATTACTGTTCCGGTCTTTGTATGTGATTGAACCTGAGGCTGTAGTCACGGCTAATGCGTTCGCGCCGGTCGTGTCCGCCCAAGTTGTAGTCGGGCTTTGAAAGGAGACGCTGATGAAATTGCCGTTGGTGTCCTCTACATAGCCGTTTCCTACGGATCCATAATATAGGGTCCCGTCGGGGCCTGTTACCAAGCCGCCGGGGTCGACGCCAGTGGGAGAGGTAGTAAGTGTGTTGAGGTTAAGGGAATAGCCGCTGGCATCGCCGGCAGAGCCGATGAATCCGTCCCCCGAATTGGTCGGTTGCCTGACAACGGTGTTGTTGACGCAACTATCCGTAAGATCAACGGTGGGAAAGTGGTGCGGAGTGCCACCCGTGTCCGTGTACACCATATTAAAGACGTGGAACATTGGTACATTGACATGCGCGCCAGGCGGGATAATGACTGCGCACGTTCCAATGGTGGCAAAAACGGAGGAAGTAGTCCCTGTGGGGTTGCCGCTTTGCCAGCCCCAGGTCGGATTACCATTGACATCGACAATCGGAGTCCACGCTGTTGTACCGCCGGAGTTGATTGGTGTCCAAATCTGCGAATCGTTGAGTTGCGAAAAACTGAAACCCGTGTGACGTCCCGCCAGGCCTATGAACGGAATGCCCAAATGAATGTTTAGATTCTGATTGTTGATTACGTCAAAGGGCGTTCCCCCGGTGAATGATCCAAAGGGAGGTGCTCCCGTACCCGTATTTTGGGCCACCGTTGCAATGACCAGCAGAAAAACGAACACCAGCAGCTTTATTGCTTTCATTACTTTGCCTCCGCTGCTGTCTGGAGCTGAAAATTGTTCTCTGTCAGTCCATTTTGAAACACGACACTCTCAATTGTTGTCGTGGTCCATGGGATCCCGTTCCACGACTTGTCAATACGGAACGGATATTCCACATTGTCGACTTTTCTCCAGTCGGAATAGAAAAGCTCGATGCGAATAGGCGCTACCGGTCCACGTGACTCCCGTCGCTGATATGCAAGCTTGTGCGGTAGCCCTGTTGTGGCGTCAATCCAGAGGTCTTTGCGTGTGAAGTCAGCGAGGAATGCCAGTTTTGGCTGCGAAGCATAGGTTTTCCAGAAACGAATATGATGCACAGAAGTTCCATCCATGCTTTCGCTGCCGACGTACTGAAAAGTCATCTCAGGATCATTCAGCACAGCGGCCAGATGAGGCAGGGGAAAGCTCGCGGAGTAGCTGCTGGCAACCAGTTCTTGAGAAGCCGCCTTGACCCCGCCGCCAAAGACTTCATTGGCCTGTCCCCGCGAATAAATAACCGTTCGCTTCTCGTTAGGCAATTGGATTTCCTCGAGTGACTGGTCAGTCCCACGAGTGAGAATCCGTACAGTGCCCTTCTCAGTGCTCGATCCGGCGACAATCACGATGGTGCCGCTTGCCGCTGAGTCAACTGGCGCCGCCCCCATTGACGCAATGGCGGCCTGTACCGCCAGCAGGGCTTGCGGATCGCTTGGCCTGGACGCAGCTGACTGTGCAAGCAAAACATGGCTGGCCAGCAATCCAAAGACACAAGAAAGGATTCGAAAATGTCCAAGACGGTAAAATCTCAAGCGTTCCTCCCAAGGAAAGCGGTTTTCAATCCAGGTACTCTGAATTTGGAATGAAGGTAAAGCGGTTTCTTGGGATGCGTCAACCCCGAATTGCTGCTTGTTGTAGCTAACCTGTTGGTTTCACGATGAAAATAAATTGGTGAACGGCAGACTTCGACAACTGCAAAACGTTGAGACTTGTAGAGTATGGTAACTTTTCTGTCTCCACATTTTTCCTGGCCGTTCTTAACTCTTGACGCCAATCAGGGGTCGCAGAGATTCCACGCTGTTTCCATGCCGGAGTGCCGACAAGGCGGCTTTACCAGGAATTACTTTTGAACTGCCGTGTGGAGGGCGTGAGTCTTCATCCTACGTGCAGAAGCCCTTTGACATGGTCTTCGAAAGGGCCAAAACGAACGAATCGTCGGCTCTGCGGACGATTTTAGAACCGTTGATCTAATGGCGATTTAGGCCCTTGCGTTCCCCAGAAACCGCGAGAAAATTCGTGGGCGCGCCGTTCCCTGTTTCCGGTGGCCTGCAACCTACGACAAGGGAATGCTCATCTCGAAGTTGAAAATATTTTGCGGGTCATATTCTCGTTTGATCCGTCTCAGGATTTCGAGATTGCTCGAGCCATAGTAGATCTGAAGGAGATCCAACCGTCCCTTGGGCGTGTCCGGATTGGGAACCAGGTCTTTATCGGGAAAGTTGATGAACGCACCCTCGGTAAAGAGCTTCATCCGTTCGCGAAAATCCTTGATCCAGGCGAGGCATCTCTGGCCCAGAGGCTTGTCGTTCCGGTCTCCCCACCAGGCCTGGTACTGCAGCATGAAGGGCTTGTCGCGGTAGGGAAAACAGCTTGCTTCCTTGAAGGCGCGTTCGCCTATCACGCCACCCATGCAATGCAGGCTGAGATAGCGGCGGGCGTTGGGCTCGGGCGATGACTGGTTAAGAAACGTATTGATGGCTTGCGTGGCCGCGCCAGAGAAATCAGAACGGGGAAAGCAGGATGAGACTTTGTGAGGATACCAGCCTCCGTCGCAGGTTTCCGTGGGTGCTTCTCCGGCAGAGACGTCCATCGCGCGGAGCGCGGCCAGCGGCGGGCCGGGCTGGTATTCCGGGTGGTGGAAGGCCATGTGCGGGTCCGGCGCCGCTTCGTTCCCCACAGGCAGGATCTTGACCGAGCCTTCTTTGTACGTTCGGGGCAATAGTCGCGGCAGCAGGGCTTTGAGCGTATCCTCTCTTCCCATGAAATATCCGGCCACGATGACAGGTGCATCATCGTTCTGCGGGCCGCTGACGCTCGCGCGGCAGAAGGATGTCAGGTTGAACTCCGGGCTGCCGGGAAAGTGGGTGCGCCAATCTTCCATGACCGGCTGCCTCTGGGCGGAATCCTTCCAGGTGACGGTGAACTGCCAGATGGGAGCGCTGACCGGGGCAAGTGTCAACTGGAAATGGGTGACGATGCCGAAGTTACCGCCACCGGCGCCGCACAGGGCCCAGAATAGTTTCTTATACTGGGGGTCGGTAGCGTACACCTGGATTTTCTCCCCGCTCGCCATCACCATTTCCACGCCGATGAGGTGGTCGCAGGTGAGGCCCAGCTTGCGCGAGTAGGGGCCCCAGCCACCACCTTGCACCAATCCTCCCACACGCACGTCGCCGCAGCCGCCGCCGGGCAGGATGAGATTTCTTGAGAGCAGGTACTTGTATAGCGCTCCGAGCTTGGTTCCAACTCCGATCCACGCGGCAGCGGCGCCGCCGATGATGGAGACCCGATTGATTTCCGAAAGGTCGATGATCAATGCGCCATTGGCGGAGCACATCCCCTCGTGTTGATGCCCGCCGGAGCGGATGCGGACCTGGATTCCTTCTCTCTTTGCCTTGTTCAGGGCGAACTGTACATCGTCCGTGCTCTCGCAGTAGCAAATGTAGCGCGGCCGATAGTCAAAGCGCGCATTGGCGATGCGCCGGCTGGCATCGTAGGTGGGATCTCCGGGCTGGACGATTCTCATAAGGACTCCGCGCTCGAAGGATAGGAAGTTGCCGACAGTCTGTCAAGTTTCATTTCAGTACCGCGTCATTTCAGCACCGTTTCAGTACCCAGAAATGGAACGCGCTTTTCTGGTCAGCTGCGCAAAATCAATGATCAACACAATTTCCTTCACGAGCAGTCAGAAGAAGCCAATGAATTCCGGCGAATATCGGCTTTGCTTCAAAAATTCGCCCTGCTGCCGAGTTGTGCAAAGATCAACATGTAGAGGCAAGAGTTTTTTGACGGCGTCAACCTTTTTGGGAGCGCGGCCGGCAGTACCGACCCTTTTTTAGTCGGGTTTCCGTACGTCTCAATTCACACCTGCGGAGCTGCACCGGCTTCAGCAAACTCGTTGGATTCTGGGAGCAAGAATGAGAATTTCCAGTCCGAGCGCGATCGCATGAGTAAAAAGAGCAGAAAAGTTGACGTCACGCATAGAACCGAAATGGAGAGGAACCCAGATCGGAAGGAACCTGTAAGTTGCTTCATGCTGCCCAGCACTGTAGGCAAAAAGAAGCCGCCCAGCCCTCCAAATCCGCCTATGATTCCAGTAGCAATGCTGATTCGCTCTGAAAATCGCTGCGGCACGACTTGAAAGATGGCGCCATTGCCCAGCCCCAAACACGCCATGGCCGCCAGGACCAGCCCGGTAGTGGTAGACAGGGGAAATGAGGACGCAATCAGCATATACAATATGCTGACACCAAGGAGCAGATACACCAATACCCGCACCCCGCCTCCAACTTTGTCCGCCAGGTAACCACCCAGCGGGCGAATGCTGCTGCCTACAATGGCCGCCAGGGCAGTCAAATAGCCCGCATTGATGGGCGAGACGTAAAATTGATCGCGAAAATAAATGGGAAGAAAGCTGCTTAGCCCGACAAAACCTCCAAAGGTAATGCTGTAGAACAGGCAAAACCACCAGAGATCCGCCGACCGCAGAATTTCGAAGGATTTTTCCCTGGCCAGTTTCGGTATGTTCGGGTTCTCTTTTGCGAACAATAGAAAGAGAGAGAAACCCACCACCGTCGGCAGCATGGCCAGACCAAGAACATTGTGCCATCCATAAAGATTTGCCAAAGGGGGAGCCGCCAGATTAGCGATTACTGTGCCGCTGTTGCCCGCCGCTGCGATTCCCATGATCAGGCCTTGGCGCTCCGGAGGATACCAGCGGCTGGCAAGCGGAAGCGCCACGGCAAAGGAAGCCCCGGAAATCCCTAGCAGAAAACCAACCCCCGCCATGGTGGACATGCTGTACCCAAACCGCCATCCCAGAAACAGCGGCAGGAGGTAGAAAGCAAACATCGCCGCACCCATACGTTTCCCACCGAACCGGTTCACCATAAATCCCATTGGGAAGCGCATGATCGAGCCGCCTAAAATGGGAATCGCGACCAAAAGACCTTTCTGCGCCGGCTGAAGCTTTAAATCCTTGGAGATGTAAACCCCAAGGGCTCCAATCAAGACCCAGAGCATAAAGCTCAGATCAAAATGCAGGAAAGAAGCAAAAACTGTGGGCGCATGTCCAGGGCGGGAATTGGGTGTGGCGTGCATTCGTGATCTCCGAGTGAAAATGAGTGAGTGATTTTATCAAAACCCGTGAGAAAGAAACGGCGATTCGGACAGTTCGGAAGTCGTCGGGCAATACAATACACGCTCGCCAGTCAGCTTCTGACGAAATCGCGTTCCGTACCAGATTACTTCCGGACCGCAGAACCTCTTGCCCCCAAACGCGTTGTTTTCGAGTAGCCAATAATCAAAGTCAACTCCCTTTCCAGGGTCTTGGTCTGACGTTGGAGTTAGTGCCCCGCCAACAGGCGCATGGTTTCCGAATTGCCGACAAGCCGGATAGTTAGAGATATACTGTTCGGCCATGCAACCTGCATCGGATTCTTGTGTTATGCACCGCTTTTCTGACTCAGGACACTAGCTTTCTGTTATCAATCCATCTCCCGAGTGAATGTCTTTTTAGACAAATGGGGCCGGCAAATCGGGCAAATCTAGTGCATACTAATGGCTGATGAGAAACAGTCCCAATATTCTCAAGATAGAGCCCGAGACATTAGAACCTGAGAAGCCAGAGATTATTGATGATCACATAATATAGTTACAATGGGAATAACTCCGCTTGCTCCCAGAAAGCACATATCAGCGTGGGCCGACGGCGCATTCGCCGTAAAGCTTGCCGCGCTTCATAGCTCAATTCGAGATAGTCCTGGGGGCAAAAGTTCGGCAACTCGTGATGCTTCCAGTAACCCCATAGGTATTCCACCGGGTTGAGTTCGGGAGCGTAGGCGGGAAGAAACTCCAGCCATAGCCGCCCTTTTTGCTGGCGTACGAATTCCCACACCAGCTTGCTGCGATGACTCCGTAGTCCATCCCACACCACCAGCAACTTGCCGTCGATGTGGCGCAGCAGGTTGTCCCAGAAATTCCACCACCTGCGGGCTGCGAATGGTGCCCGGAAACAGACGGAAATAGAAGTTCCACCACGTTACCCCAGCCATAGCCGAAAGCGTCTTCCAGTTGAAGTGGTACTGCAGCACCGGCGTCTGCCCTCGTGGTGCCCAGGTACGGCAGCGGTGCGGTCTCTCACTCAATCCGCTTTCATCGATGAAGACGATGGTGCGCCTCTCTTTTCGGGCTTTTTTTTAATCTCCGGCCAACGCTTCTGCTTCCACAAGGCAATGGCTTTCTCATCCCGTTCCTTGGCTCGCCCGCTGGGTCGTTGGCAACTCCATCCCATCTGCCGCAACAACCGCCACACATGTCCCGGGTGGTAGCGAACTCCACATTCTTCCTCGATCAGCCGGGCCACCCGCGCCGCCGTCCATAATTCCGTCGCATAGCCCAAGGCTTTGGGGCCTCGCTTCAGTTGACGCTCGATCCGGAGCAGCTCCTCTCCGTTTAACTCCGGCTTGCGGCCAGCACGGCCGGCTTGCTTCAACCCCCGTAGTCCCTTC
>DATGJZ010000061.1:0-79763 GCA_035294925.1 Candidatus Angelobacter sp.
CTCGATGCAACGCAAAATCCTTCCTCGCAAGTTCCACTGATCCCTGCTTCCTTCGTTTAGCCGCCAGAATCCCCCATCCAACATCTCCTAACCGCCGACCGGAGCCCTCCTCCAAATCACTCGTGAGAAATGCGGGCTAAATTCAGCTGGCAGCTTGTTTCTGAAAATGCTTCAGCACTGCTTCCGTCTGCGGCCTGGTAAGGATTGCGCCCAGGGCGACCGCATCCGCTTCCTGGACGGCGCGCACGCTGCCGAAGTGCTGGAGCAATCTCTGCCGCGTCCTTTCGCCGATGCCGGGGATTTCCAGCAACTCGGATTTGCGGTCGCGGATCTGGCGGCGCTTGCGGTGGAAGGTCACGGCAAAGCGGTGCGATTCGTCGCGGATCATCTGTACCAGATGCAGCACCGGTGAATGACGGTCCAGCACAACCGGCTCGTCTTCCTGTCCGGCTACGTAGATGATCTCCTCCCGCTTGGCTATGGCTGCCAGGGGCTGGTTGGTGATTTCCAGACGTTCCAGGGCCTCGGCTGCGGCATGAAGCTGGCCCAGGCCGCCATCCACCAGCACCAGGCTGGGGAATGGCATTTTCTCATCACGCAGACGCTTATAGCGCCGGGTCACCACTTCGCGCATTGAGGCAAAATCGTCCACACCTTCCACGGTACGAACGATAAACTTACGGTACTCAGCCTTGTTCATCTTGCCCTCTTCCCACACCACCATGGAGGCCACTGTCTCCGCGCCCTGAATGTGGGAGATATCAAAGCACTCAATCCGCTTGGGGATTTCCGGCAAGGTCAGAGCGTCCTGCAGGGCCTCCTGGATGGCTTTGGCGGCGGGCTTCATCACGCGGAAGCGCTGGTCATACGACTGCTTGGCATTCTGGGCTACCAGGTCAATCAACGAACGCTTTTCCCCGCGCTGCGGCACCAGGATTTCGACTTTGCCGCGTCGTTTTTCCGCCAGGAGGTCTTCCAGAGTGGAGCGATCTTCAAAATCCACCGGCGCCAGGACGCCGTGAGGCACGTATTGCTGGTCAATGTAAACCTGCTTGAGCAGAGCGGAAAAAAATTCACCAGGATTGAAGGCCTCTCCCGATTCCTGTTCCGGCAGGTCTTCCCAGAAAAACTCCCGCCGGTCGAGGACCTTTCCCCCGCGCATGTGGAAGACATTCACCGCCAGCATCTGGTTTTCAAAGTGATAGCCAAACACGTCCACATCGTCACCCTCGGCGGCTGCCATGCGCTGCTTTTCCTGGAGCTGATCCACGGTGGAGAGCAGGTCGCGATACCGGGCGGCACGCTCATATTCCTGATCTTCCGCAGCTTGGTCCATCCTGTCCCTCAAGGAGCGGGAGAGATCCGTCTGGCGGCCCTCCAGAAGCAGTTGGACGTCGCGCACGGCTTCTGTATAGGCATCGAGGGTAGTCAGATCCTTCACGCACGGGCCCAGGCAGCGCTTGATATAGAACTGCAAACATGGCCGGGGATGGTAGCGGGTCAAGTCCACCTTGCAGGACGGAATCATGAAGTGCCGGTGGATCAGGTCTACGATCCGGTGGGCCAGATTCCCGGGGAAGTAAGGGCCGTAATAGACGCTGCCATCCTTTTTGAGGCGGCGGGTCACGTACACGCGAGGGAATCGCTCCGCCAGAGTGAGCTTGATATATGGATAGGTCTTATCGTCGCGGAGCAGGATGTTGAAGCGTGGCTGCTTCAGCTTGATAAGGTTGTTTTCAAGCGCCAGGGCCTCTTTCTCATTGGCAACCACGATGTACTCGACGTCCACCGCATCACGCAGCAGGGAACCGGTCTTGGCGTTGGCTTCTCCCACCCCCTCCTGAAAGTAGGAGCGCACCCTGGCCCGCAGGCTCTTAGCCTTTCCTACATAGATCACCTCTCCGGCAGCGTTCTTGTACATATACACGCCCGGCTGGCTGGGTAGAGTCCGGATTTTCTCGATCAAATCCATGAGGGTCTCAAGAGGCGGGAGTATCTCTCTTGATTTATGTTAGCAGCCATAAGGTGCGTAAAAATTTTACAGCGGACCCTCCGGCCGCTCCATTCTCCCCGAATCTGTACCATCTAAACCGTAGATTATAAATGGCTTAACGGCAGCCAGCTTTTCTGGAGAATTGGCAACAGGCGTGCTCTTGAGCAAGGTGACTATTGAAGCGGCCTGAAGTGAAGCCGCGTTAGGCCCCAAGGAGTTTCCCCCATGAACGTGAAATCCAGTCTTCTCATTCTTTTGGCCGGTGCGGTGTTGGCCTTCAACTCAGGGTGTGCTACCAAGAACTACGTACGCAAGCAGTCCGAACCAATCATTGATAAGTCCAATGAACTTGATGCGTTGACCGCCAAAAACACCAACGCCATCAAAGACGTGGATTCGCGCGCGCAATCCGGCATCCAAGGCGTGAACCAGAAGGCGACGGCGGCCGACCAGAAAGCCATGGACGCCCGCAGCATCGCCGATCAGGCCCAAATTGTGGCGACGCAGGCCTCCAGCCGCGTGGATACGCTTACCAACCAGGTTGCTAACCTGGATAACTACCGTCCGGTGGTTGAGACCTCAGTACACTTCGGGTTCAATAAAGCCGACCTGACCGCAAAGGCCAAAGGTGCTCTGGACCAGCTTCTTGCCGATGTCCCGAACACCAAGGGCTACATTGTGGTTGTGGAAGGCGATACGGACTCCGTTGGGAGCGCCACCTACAATTACCAACTGAGCGAGCGCCGGGCTTCTGCCGTGGTCCAGTACCTCTCGGAAAACAGTGTTCCGCCCCACAAGATTTATGTGATCGGCCTGGGCAAAGACAAGTCGGTTGAGTCCAACCGCACGTCCGAGGGCCGCGCCAAGAACCGTCGAGTTGACGTGCGTCTGATGACCAACGTTTCCGGTCAGGAAAGTCCGTCTTCTGCGCAAAATACTGCTCCGCATACGAGCCAGTAGAGGTCTCTCCTCCCCCAGAGATAGTGCGCAGCTTAAAGGCCGCCTTAAGAGGCGGCCTTTAATCATTTGAACTAAAATATATTCATGAAGTCCTTTTTGTTTCTTGCTCTGCTCCTATGCGCTTGCTTCGCTGTTGCAGAGGCGCAGGAGCGGTCGCAGGACGATCAGCCTCACGTTCTGCCCAAGAACCTTCCTCAGCCTAAAGAAGAAGCTCCAAAGCTGGAGCAAGGCGAGAGTTCCAGCAAAGATTCTGAGATCAACCTGGAAACTCCGGGGAGGACCTCCTCCAGCGGCGCGCCCAGCACCGTGCACGAAACCCTCCCGTATGATCCGCACAAGGCGGCCAAAGACATTGAGGTGGGACAGTACTACCTGAAACGCAAGAACTATCGAGCAGCGCTCGACCGCTTTAATGAGGCACTTCTCTATAAGCCCAACGATGCCGAAGCCGTCTACCGTCTGGCGCAGACCCAGGAGAAGCTGGAGTTGTACGCGCTCGCGTACCAGAATTACCGCAGCTACCAGACCATATTCAAAGAAGGCCCCTACGTGAAAGAAGCGCAGGAGGCGATGCAGCGAATCGAGCCGCGGCTGCCGAAGGCCGAGGTGGCGGGACAGCAATCGGGTGATCCGGCTGAAAGTATCCAGGAGGGAGAATCCTACCTCACGAAGAATGATTTTGAATCGGCTCATGCCAGTTTTGTCAGAGCCCTGCAGATGGCGCCCGACGATCCGGTAGCCAATTTCCGACTGGCCCAGAGCCTGCAAGGATTGCAGCGCCTGGATGAAGCGCGAATTTTCTACAAGAAATATCTCAGCCTTCAACCAGGTGGAAAGATGGCAGGCGAGGCCAAGCGGGAGATTGCCCAGATCAACTTTGTCCTTGGCAAACCTTGAGGATTGCCATAACTGCCAAAATCGCCGGAATTTTAAAACCCGAATTTGGCTCTCACCTTGTTCCGGTGTAGGCACAATTTCGCAAATCCAAGAGTAGAACGTAGATCAACAGTGCTTCAGAATTCCGGAGACTTTGGCAATTCTGGCAATGCACTACTCTTTGTGGATGAACTCTCCCGTCGATGCGCTGACAATCACCGTGAGCTGGGAGTTGCTTTCACTGCTCCCGTAGATTACGTGCCATCGAGCCTGGCTTACGCGGGCGTCCCAGTCGAGCAGGTAGAGCACCTCCTGGTTGGGGTTCTTTTCAAACAACTGTTTGCCGCCGTGTTGCTGGGCCACGGCAAAGGCCTTGTCACTATCCTCCTTGATGAAGGCCAGATCAAATGGCTGGGTGGAGCGGTTGGCCGGATCGAAACTATCTTCAGGGCCGTGGTCCACTCCGCGCGGCGGCGCACCGGGACCAACCAGGCCCGACCAACTGAAGGACTCGGCCTTCTGCCGCGATGGCGAGGCAAAAGTGGCCTGCCAGAATCCGGATTTGCCATCGTGGCCAATATTGTCTTTCTGTGCGGACGATATCATCCGCACCGGTTGCGCATCTGCCGCCCACAAGCGGGCGGGCGCGATCATCTTTTGCAGCGCAAAGCGCCCAGTCTCAAGCTGCGGTTTGTTCTGCTGGCTGCTCCCCGTGCCTTGCCGCGGTTTTTCCGGTGAACTATCACAGCCCAACATGAGCAGGGCCACGGCACATACAAGAAATGAGCAAACTCTCTTCATCGTTGTCCTTAGATTTGCATGAAATTGCATGGTCATTTCAGGCGAGGTGGCGTTCTCGTCTACAGAATCCGCTGGGTCAATGAGCAGATATGCTGCCCGTGGGGCCTGCCTTGGATGAACTAACCTTTTTTCATTTTCACTGAGGGCTTTCAACCTGGCTGGATGGAATCCCAGATCTACGGGCCTGTTCCTCGAGATCCTCCAGCTTCTGCTTGGCGTCAGCAAGGGCCTGTGCTTTAGCATCGATTTCGCTCTGGGTCTTGCGACTGTCCTCGGCGAATTTGCCTTGATCGCGCAGCATGGTGCCGGCATCGGCATAGTAGGCAGCCGCGCGCAGCCTGGCTTCACGCTGGGTCACGTCCAGTTCGCGCTGTAATTGCGCGATTTCCTTCTGTTGATCTTCAATTTTCTTCTTTAAGCCGTTATTGGCCTTCTCGTTGTCGTCGGCCGCAGGAGTCTTTTCGTCGGTCTTCTTGCTTTCCTCTTTTTTGTCTTTGTCCTGGTCTTTCTTGTCTGCGTCCTTCTTCTCGTCGTTCTTTGCCGATTCTTTCTTGGCCGATGCGTCGTCCTTTTTGCTATCGGATGGCGGCGCATAAGAAGCCTCTGGAGCCGACGGGAGAATGTCATTGTCAATAACTTTGACGTTAGGGTGGGCCTTTTGCTTGGCCCGAGTCTCGGCGGCAATGTCTGCCAGAGTTTGCGCTCCGGCGCTCACGACAAAAATGCAAGCGAAGGTGGTGAACAATAAAAGAAGTTTTTTCATACAATTCCCGAGCAGAGTATGCCTGCTCTAATTCTATCGCCAATCCGTCCCATTTTCGCTTGTTTCCCGGGGAGAAACGATAGGGTAAACGCTGTTCAGAAGCCCCTGAACCAAAGTAATGGAGGTTGGAAAATTGAGTGATTTGGTAATTGAGTAATTGAGAGAACTGATATCAGGTCTGTTATCTCAATTCTTGGTGGAGCTGGCGAACTCGAGGAACTCATCGGCGATTCGCGAGAGCGAATCAAGTTCAGCTATGATCTTTTCCGCGTAGAGACGGGTAGCCGGGTCAGAACGCTCCTTCAACAACGTCTGGGCGTATCCGCGCACCGTAGCCAGCGATCGCTTGAAGTCGTGGACCATGCCGGCAGATATTTCTCCGAGAGAGGCAAGGTTCTCGCTGCGGTGCACTTCCTGCGAGAGCTCAGTGATCTCGGTAAGATCGTCAAGCAGGCAAGAGATGCCCAGGACCTCTCCCTTGATCTGGACAGCAGAAGCAGTGACAGCGAGCACACGCTTTTGTCCGCTCGGAGTGCGGTAATCCACCTTCATCCGGGGAAACGCGGAGGCGTTTCGTAAAGTCTCCTGCAGGGCCTGGATCAAGGGCGTGGCGGACTGCGCTTCGTCACCGGTGTCGGGCCACTTGATCCTGGTCACGCCCCGGAAGAGGTCCCGCATGTGGAAGGAAAACGGCGAAGAATAGCCCAGCAGTGATTTAGCTGCGCGATTTGCCTGCCGGACGATGCCCATGCGGTCAAGGAACAAAACGCCAGAATTCAGGTTGGTGAGCACCGCCTCGTTGATGGTACCGGCCGTGGCGGACTCTGTCTGGTATTGCTGCCGTAGTCGCTGAAGCTCTTTTTCCTGTTCCCGGAGCTGCCGCGCCAGGCCGTCGTAAGTGGCCAGGGCAAACCCGGCATTGCCGTGAGAGACGCGCACCGGTTCGGCTTCCAATTGAATGGTGCGCCGTATCCGGCGAATAAAGATGATCCCCAGCAGAAACACGGAAAAACAAACCACCGCGAGCAGGGCCATCTTCAGGGCAATCGGGTTGTGCAGAAATTTCTGAATTACTGACATAAGCCCAGGTACCAGCGAACCAAAGGCGTTCCCCAAAAGGCAGCCACCAGCGCGCCTGCTCCCAGAAACACGCCAAAGGGTATCTGAAAGTGCCTGAAAATCAAGGTAGCGGAGCGCCATGCCCGAGCGCGCACCACTGCCGGAGGCGCTTTGAACCGCTTGCGGTTCCGCGCCAGGCGTTTAAGAAAGACCAGGAGCATGAGCACTATTCCAAATAAGCTGCCGACGACCGAGCCGAGCAACACGACAAACAGCGTAAGCTCTACTCCCAGAAAGGACCCAATCATGGCCATGAGCTTCACATCGCCCATGCCCATGCCTTCCTTGCCGCGCACACCCCGGTACAGCAGGGCGACACCCTGCATAAAGGCTACTCCAAAAACCGCTCCAGTAACAGAGTTGGCGAAAGAGAGCACGCGCCAATCAAGATGTTCCGGAAGCAGCGCTCCTATGGGACCGCTACTGCGGTCCAGATCCGGACATATCTCCACTGGAGACAGGAAGCTCAACGCCAATCCCAGCGCAATTCCCGGCAGGGTGAGCAGATCGGGCAACAGTTTGGTATCCGCGTCAGTAAAGATCAGCCCGATGAGAAGGAACGACAAAACGCACAATTGAACGGCCGAAGCCATGGGCACAGGCGACGCCAGAGCAATATAGTACGACAGGGCAAAGAACCCTCCGGTCATCAGCTCCACCAGGGCGTAGCGGGGAGAGATGCGGGCTTTACAGTGCCGGCACTTGCCTGCCAGAATGAGCCAGCTCAGGACCGGAATATTGTCATAAGAGGAGATGGGCGCGTGGCACGCGGGACAGGCCGAGCGTGGACGAACCACCGAGAGGCCTTGCGGCATGCGGTAGATGCACACGTTCAGAAAACTGCCAAAAATCAGCCCAAAGAGAAAAAAACCGAGAATGATCAAAAGATCCACGTTTTCAGTTCAGGAGATTATACGAAGATTGGGATCGACTTCGCCGGTTACTCCCGTGCAGAAACAGGCTTTCCCACCATTGAAATGGCGCGCTATTTTTGCGGGTTTCTGTCAGGATTCGGCTGCACGCCGGCCAACACTGTCCACATGCATCGCCCATTTCGCCGCTTCTCCAGTGGGAGTGATCCGTTGACTTTGGGGCTGCCGTTTATGCCCGCTGCGGTTTAAGCTCTGCGGCCTTTTGCACGGCCTTCATCATGGTTTTCTTCATGCGATTTTCGCCCGCCCAATAGAGGCTGATCTCGTGGCCATCAGGATCATTGAGATAGGCGTGCCGCCAGCCCCAGGGCATCATTCGCGGCAGTTGGGTGATGTAAAAGCCTTTTTTCTGGAGCCTGCGGCAGAACTCGTCCAGATCACGGACCTCGAAGTAAAGGCGCACGCCGTCGCTGGCTATAGAGACGTCCGGCCCCGCCTGATGCAGGGCGATGGTGCAATCGCCACCCGGGGCGCACAAACGCGCATACACTGACTTGCCCTCATGGCGAAAGTCTTCGATGAGCTTGAATCCCAGCAGGTCGCGGTAGAACCCGAGCCCGCGCTCCACGTCTTTGGAGTAGATCATGGCGTGGTTGAAGGTGAGTTTTCCATCAGCCTTGGAACGGGCCGCCGCTTTTGCCGGCGCTCTTTTTGCAGACGTGCGCTTTGCGGCTGCCTTCCTGGCAGGGGCCTTGTTCTTTGTGCTCTTCATTTGAAGCCGCTCCCGTGCACCTGGATGCAGCCATTATACGGAGAGAGAGCCATAGGCCTCAAAAGATCCCGGAATCCGGCGGCGGTATCGTTTGGCTAAGGGGTTCCATTGAGGGAAGGAGATGGTACAAAAGTGGAACAGGCCATCGGGGCATTTTGTTGCGCCCGGGTCCGAATTCGAGTACGCTACGGCTCCCCAGATTAATTTCTTTTCAACAATCGAGCAGTTCTGAAATCGATGTAGAATCTTGTGCCGTTTTGACCTCCAAAGTCGATTCGGTATTGTCACTGCAAGCCACCCGGACGCTACCGTGCCCGAAAACACTCTTCAACAACAAGCAAACCCTCAGGGTTGCAGGAGCCCACAATGAATATCCTCAGGCAGTTCACTTTCCGGCTAAAACTGAAGCACGTTTGTGTGTTCTTCGCCGTAGCGATGCTTACGACCCTCTCGTCAGCGCAACTGACCAGAACCGTAACTACGGCTCGCAGCAGTGATTGCCCCACCAACCTACCCACTAATCAGACGTTCTACAGTAATTGGGTGTATGAGGACCCCTCCGCGGTGAAACACTCTTTCAGTGGAGAGACCCTGGTAGAGACGAAGTTGACTTTTTCCAAAACCGTTAACCACACGATCATTCAGCTTGAGTGCGGAGTGACCTTGACAACATCACTCAATGAATATTCGACCGACGGCCTGTTTCATTTGCAGGCCACAGGACCGACAGGCGTGGTGACAGTTCCCGGGCTGGTGAGTCCCAAGTACGTGATACTGAACGTGGTCTATGCGCCTCCGGGGTCGCATAGCTCTGTGGACTACAGTAATAGCACGCTGGTTGGTTCCAGCGCGACCTACACCAGTTCGTTCCAAACCATGAGTATGGAGAGCTTCTCCGTGGGGCTTAGCTCGGGCAGCATTTTTGGGATTTTTGGCAACGAACCGGATATATCCGTTACCGCTACCCAGACGCAATCGTTCACGCAGGAGCAAGACAGCTCATCAACAATCTCGATCAATAAAACAACCAGCTTCGACAACATTATCGGCGGGCCGGCAAGCGACTTCTCCGGGGCAGATCATACCCAGGACCAAGTATACATCTGGCTCAACCCAATCCTCAACTTTACGGTGTTTCCCAGCAGCGCCGCGGTGCAATTTAACGGATACAGTTTTGATCTAAACGATCCCGTCAGCGTGGATGGAAACCTCGATATTGTGCATCTCACCATTGCTGAATTGAAGAACCGGTCACTCATTGACCCGGCTACGCTTAAGTCGCTATCCCGGACCTGGGCCGCACCGATGGTTGACGGCTCGGCGCCAGCCCTCACGAACCAGGACCTGCTGAATATTGCCGCAGCCGATCCATTCTCGAATCCATCGTACACGCCAAGCTTTACGGTTGCTTCGGCACCATGCTCTACGGACGGGCGTTTTTGCAACGTGACATCTGTTGGCCAACCGATTCAATATATGCAGAACCCGGGTGGAAGCCCATCTATGCAGAAATTCAGCCAGGGGTATCAAAAGATAGCGACCGATGGCCAGGGATTCAAGGATACTCACTCGGAAAGCTACAGCATAGATATCAGCCTGAAAAACGGATTTCTGGGCATATTCAATACGGATTTCAAGGCGGGCAACACCCTTACATGGAGCAACGGATACAGCACGACAAGCACAAACACTACCGGACAGTCCGCTAGCGTATCGATCGTGGGACCGCAGTGCACGGGGAACCCTTGCAGCCAGGTCTACACGGGGCCCACACAATTCAATACCTATGAGGACACCGTCTATAAGACGTTCATGTTCTTCGGGGTGAACTGACGTTCAAGAGAAATACATTGCATTCGAGACGCGGCATTGCACCTTGCCGCGTCTCGGGCATATTCGTGCCGGCAACCTTTAGCGGCCAAAGCGGCAGACCCAAGACAAGCGGCGGCTTTCACTCTGCGTCCGGCATTCGCAAGATGTGGCCGAGCAGGAGAGGGGCGTTTGGCGCCTCCGGTGGACAGTCTCCGGTCCAACTGATTTTTTTGCGATTGGCGAGCCGCAACTCGTCATTGAGCAACTTCCACTCGATCCCGTTCTGTTCGCGGATGCGGATGTTGTAGCCAAGCAAATCCTGTGTGGTCTCAGAATGTTTCCATTCCAGCAGCGATGCCTCCAGTTCTTCGGCTACAGACTCAGTGGGTAAGAGGCAGAAGATCCAGTCGTGGCGCGCGTCCTGAATATAGGCGCCGTGGTCCACGCCGTTCACTCCCTTGATGATCCGCGCCCCATGTTCGCGGGCGACCTTCAGGTTTTCTTCCTGGTAGCCATGATTTACAACCAATACTTCGTCGCACGGACGCAGGGACTCAAGAGCGCGACCCAGGTGGCTCATGGTTGCAGATGTGGACTACGGCGGTGAGGTTAGGCATGGCTGCACGGTTGATGGCGATCGGGAGAACTGCATTGTCCTTTCTTGCTGCAACTTTGACATATTTTCGTCCGGCGAACAAAAAAAACGCCGTCGTGGGCAAACGACGGCGTTGATGAGAGTTCGAGGAACTTAGTTTTGCATCGACTGCCGGCTGGTTCCCGGGGTTACCGTCAGCGAATTCTGGAGCGTGAAATTGACTACGGCTTCAGGCCGGAGAATGATCTGCTGGCCTTTGCCGACCGCTGATCCGGCAGTGCCTGCGCCCGCACCGGCAACTGTACCGATGGCTGCGCCTTTGCCGCCGCCGAAAATACCGCCCAGAATCGCGCCTACCGCGGCGCCTCCGCCCACTTTGGCGGCGGTGCCTTTACCTTTACCGTTGCCCGACTTCGACCACTGGTCTGTCTGAATGCCATAGGCCTTGCCATTCATCATCAGCTTGGTCAGTTGCAGGGTCAACACCGAGCCGCCGGCAAAACGGCCGGCAGACTTCACGTCTACGACCCGGCCTTCGACGTCAGCACTGGTTGGGATAACGGTTTGGTCGTCAATCGTGACGGGCGCGGCGATTGAGCCATGGAAGGTATCACCGACCTGCGCCTTCTCTGAATTCACTTCCTCATTCACCCGGATGCTGAACTGCGTACCGGCGGGAACGGTAATTTTCTGCGGCGGAGGCGGAGGGGGCGGAGGTGGTGGAGGAGCGGTGTTCTCGCTCACAGTATTGGCCGCGCTGCCGTTGTCCTGTGGCGCAGTTGTGCGCAGCCTGTGGTCGCTATTGTCATTGTCGCGGTTGCCGCGCGGATTGGATCTTTGCCTTGCGCGAGAGGTGGTTGCAGGGTAAGTGTCCGTCGATGGCCCAGGATTTGTCTGGGTTTGGGGCGGATTGTTTGTGCCCTGCTGCGGAGGGAAATTGGATGCCGTAGTGGAGCCGACCTCAAGGTTGTTGACCACGGTTTTCACGCCGTCCACCTGTGCGGCATCGGTGGACACAGCAGCACGCACGGCATCATTGCTTACGGTTCCGGAAAGCGTCACCACTCCCTTATTGGCGGTGATGGTGATCTGCTTGTCGGGAACACTACTGTCAGAAAAGATCTTGTTTTGAACGTCAGATGCGATTTGCGAATCCGAGCGGCTGCCCATGTGGTTGCATCCCAGCGCGACCAGCGTCAGGGAAATCAAGGCCACCCAGAGATATCTCCTCATGTTTTTCATGTTTGCTCCTGTAGCAATAGCTTGTCGATACTTAGATGCAGAGCCGCTGCCTTTTTACTGCACAGATGTGTAAACTTCCGGTAATCCCATAAGACTGCGGCGCACACCCCATATATTAAACCTCCCTGGGTGACAGCGCGGAGTCAAAACCACGATCTTCGGACACAGAGGATCGTAAAGGAACGACTCCGGTTGAAACGAACCGTGCGACGAGGAAATGGGGCGGTCGAAAATCAGGGTGTGGCGGCACACAGATAGCTTCTCAAGCCCGCGCGGAATCCGACGGGACTCAGACCGAAAATCTGCATCATGGGTCCGATGTCGCAGGTTGAGCCTTCTTTGAGCATGCGCAATTGGCCAACGGTGACCGGAGGGCGCGGAAGCAGGGTTTGGGCTAAAGCCGCGCCCACAAACATCAGGGGCAACGGAACGTGGACGGCACGCTTCCGGATGCCGGCGCAACCGGCGATCTCCGCCAGTACTTCCTTCAGTGACAGTTCATCGGCCCCACCCAGTTCTATGGTTTTGTTGGTGGCGGCCGGATTCGTGAGTGCCTGGGCGAAGCACGCGGCGACGTCCTCCACAAATACCGGGCGAAAGCGCGGTTTGCCATTGCCGGGGACTGGCCGGAAGAGAGGCGCTTTGCGCATGATGTCCAACATCTGGGTGACGAAGCCATCGCCAGGACCATAGATCAGGGATGGCCGCAGGATGCAATAGGGTATTCCACTTTGCCGGACGGCCTCTTCGCCCTTCCACTTGCTGGTCTGGTATTCGCTCACGCCATCAGCACGCACTCCCAGGGCAGACATTTGAATGAACCGGGCAATCTGGTTGCGCCTGGCGGCCTCTACCACGTTGCGCGTCCCAAGGTGATGAACGCGTTCGAAAGTATTCTTGCCGGTTTCGCCAATGATGCCCACCACATGAATGACGGCGTCGCAGTCCTTCATGCCTTCATCTTCATCTTTATCCTTATCCAGGCCAGTTCCCTGAACAACATCGCCCTGCACAAGCTGGACCTGTTTGCTGGCGGGAAGTTTTGCCTGCTGCGGCTCGCGCACCAGCGCGCGGATGGTATGGCCTTCGGCGATGAGCCGCTTGAGCAGATGGCCCCCGACAAAGCCGGTAGCCCCGGTGAGAAAAATGCGCATTATCGGATTCTAGAATATCTGTGATTTCTGATTTGGCGCGTTGTGAGTTGGCCCAATGGGGCTGGCCTGTACCTGCTCCCCGCGCGTCTACACTTCCCGACCCCCAATAACTACTCAGGAATCAAAAATGAACTTTGGTGCTATTGGATCGCACCCCTGAAGTGTGATACAACGTCGGCTCTGGATCTATGTCGTTAACCGTTGCTCGCGGAATATTCAACCCGGAAAAGGGACGCTTCCACTTCTACGTGGCTTTTAAGCCGAGTGTCGATCCCACCGCCGATCAACGCGGCGCTGAGCGGTCGTTTCCTGTTGATGTAGCCCTGTCTATCACCGAGACCGGGGAGCTTGCCGACCTGGCCTTTGAGTTGCCGCAACCCTGCTGCAAAAATAAGGATTCCCTGCTGTTTCTGCAAAAGACAGATTCCGCCAGCGTGATTGATGAGCGAGTCTTTGTGACCGTGCCCGGCCTGAACGGCGATTCGGTTTTTGAGGCCTCGGCCCTGCTGGAACTGGATGGAGCGGGGAGAATTATTGGGTTGGAGATAAATTAGATTCCAGCCGTTGGCCTTTGGCCATTAGCCCTTGACTCCTTGCTTCTGCTCCTCCACAGGATTCCTCCTCGGTTCAGATTTCGACTCACGTGAATATTGCTTGCTTCCTCACTGTCTCTTGGGGTGAAAATGGAACTTAGCATGTATGGCAACGTCACCGGATTTGTATTGGCGGGCGGCAAGAGTTCCCGCATGGGCGCCAATAAGGCCCTGCTTGCCCTGAACGGCAGCACGCTGGTGGAGGGTACCAAAGCCATCGTGGAGCAGGTTTGCGAGAGAGTTTTTATCGTCGGTTCACGGCAACTCTATGGGGCATTTGGCGAGTGTTATGAGGACGTCTATCCAAACTGCGGGCCCCTGGGCGGCATTCATGCAGCGCTCCTGAACTCACGCACCGCGCATAGTTTGATTATCTCCGTTGACACGCCCTTCATTCGTACGGATTTTTTGAATTACATGATCGAGCGAGCGCTGAATTCTTCCGCCATGGTGACCGCGCCCCGGATTGGCGGGGTGGTGCAGCCTTTGTGTGCGGTTTTTTCGCGTGATTTTCTACCCATTGTCGAGGCCGCACTGAAGTCCGGCAAATACAAGGTGGAACCCACATTCCCTCAGGAGCAGACGCTGGTGCTTACTGAGGCCGACCTAAGCCAGTTTGAAATGGCGGCGGAGATGTTTGAGAATCTGAATACGCCCGAGGACTTTGAACTCGCGCGCAAGCGTTCTTCCGGACAGCAGCCATGAATCATCCGAACGAGCACCATCCTGAGCATCCGCCTAAGCCCTACATCGAGTTTGGCCACGTATCCAAGTCGTTCGGAGACCACAAGGTGCTGGATGATGTGAGCTTTTACGTCATGCCGGGGGAGACGCTGTGCATTCTGGGGCGAAGCGGCGTGGGCAAATCGGTCTCTCTTCACCACATTATGGGCTTTCTCAAGCCGGATTCCGGCCGTGTGACCGTGGCATTTGAAGATATCACCGACTATGAAGAGCGGGACCTGGAGCGCATCCGCAAAAAAGTGACCATGGTATTTCAGAATGGAGCGCTATTTGACTCGCTCACTGTGGGTGAGAACGTGGCATTCCCGCTGCGTGAGCGCCATGATCTGGACGAAGAGCAGATTTACCAGATTGTGGATGGGTTGCTGGACATGGTGGGTGTGAAGCCCATGCGCGACCTGCTGCCTTCCGATCTCTCCACCGGGATGAAGCGCAGCGTAGCCATTGCCCGCGCGCTGGCGGCCCAGCCGGAGTGCATCCTGTACGACGAACCCACCACCATGGTTGATCCGTTGATGGCGACCCTTCTGGGCGACCTGATCCAGAAGCTCAAGCATCAGCTCAAGCTCACCAGCGTGGTGGTCACGCATGACATGAGGCTGGCCAAGAAGCTGGGAGACCGAGTCGTCTTTCTGCATGAGGCGCGGGTGATCTTCTTTGGCCCCGTGGAGGAGATGGAGAAGAGCCAGGAAGAGGTGGTGCAGGAATTTCTCCGGCTGGACCAACTTGTCTTGCCGGGTTCGGACCAGCCTCCGGGCAGCGGGTATCCGGAACGGCCAGATGCAAGGCCGTGAACCGGGAAGCATTGCCAAAATCGCCCGTTCGGCTCCGCAAGCTCGCCTCGAGGGCAAGCTACATTGCCAAAATTGAAAAGCTGAGCCAGCCAACGGCGTCAGTGCGCTTTGATTCATCAACAATATTGCATTGGCTGATGCCGATTGCTGACGGCTGGGTGGCTTTTTTTCAGAATCCGCGCCGCACTAATTGCTCTATTGTCAATTTGCCTGCGTTGCGAACGGTTCCGAGCTTCTCGGCGTACTTGGCGAGAATGTCCACTTCGATGTTCAGTGGACCACCCGCAGGCAAGGTTTGCAGATTAGTGGCCTTGTAAGTATGGGGGATGATGGCGATCTCTATTCGATTTCCAACGATGCCGGCCACGGTAAGGCTGATGCCCTCCACGGTGATCGAGCCCTGGGGAGCAACGTAGCGTTCGAGACGGGTGGGAATTTCAAGTGTGAGCCGCCAGTCCTCGCCATCTTTGATCTTTTCCAGACTCAGCAATTTGCCCACGCCATCCACATGTCCCTGGACCACGTGTCCTCCCAGGCGGTCGCCTGAGCGCGCAGGCAGCTCCAGGTTGACGCACGAAGCGTTCTTCAAATCACCCGACTTCAAATCGCCCAATGCCGTGCGCCGCAAGGTCTCTTCCGCAAGGTCAGCGGAAAACTTACCTGCTCCCACATCAACAGCAGTAAGGCAGACTCCGCTCACGGCAACGCTGTCTCCGATTTTCAGCTCAGTGGGAATCTGCCTGGCGCTGATAGTGATTCGCGTCTTGCCACCATTCCGGGCAACACCGGCGATATGGCCTGTTTCCTGTATCAAGCCGGTGAACATCAGGCAGTGTCCTTGGTGGTGGGTATGGAAACTGCAGGAGCTTCGACGGCCTTGGAAACGGGTGGAGGAATCGGTGGATCGTAAGGATTGCGGAGATAGCCCTCCACGGCAAAGTCTTCGCCAAAGCGATGAATGGAGATATCTTTCACCAGGGCCGCCTCCGCAACCTTCTTGAATCCGGAACCGCCGGCAAAAGGCACCGATCCAGTTCCAGCCAGGATCTTGGGCGCGTAATACAGAAAGATCTTATCCACAATGCCGGTAGCCAACGCCATCCAGTTCACCAGTGCGCCACCCTCAATCATCAGGCTGGTGATCTCCATGGCTCCCAGGCGCTGGGCAATTTTGAGCAAGTCCGGGCGGCCGTCGCCCAGGCCAATCGCAACTTGTTCCACGCGGATGCCGCGTTCTTCCAGGGCCTGTTTCTTTTTTTCTTCAGCAAAAGAGCAGAAGACGACAACATCATTGCGCGCGGTCTTCACCAGCCTGGAATCCAACGGCATGCGCAAGCGGGAATCCACGACCACGCGCATCAGTGGACGCCGCCGGGGCAAGCCAGTCCGGTCCGTCAACAGCGGATCGTCTGCAATCACGGTACCTACGCCAACCATGATTGCGTCAGATTCGTGCCGCAGCTCCTGCACGTGGGCGCGGGCTTCCACGCTGGTAATCCAGCCGCCTGTGGTGCCACCAGCGCCAGGGATTCCAGGGCCAGGTGACTCGCCCGGGGGTGGCGCTATTTTGCCGTCCAGCGTCATGCCTGACTTGATGGTGACCAGCGGCTGTTGGCAAAGAACGTACCTGGCAAAAGCCTCATTGAGCTTGCGCGCCTCGGTTTGCATCAGGCCGGCTTCAACCGTGATTCCGGCCAGGCGCAGTTTTTCAATTCCCTTTCCCGCTACCAGCGGATTAGGGTCAGTCATAGCCGTAACCACGCGCTTGATTCCCGAGGCGGTCACAGCATCTGTGCAAGGCGCAGTCCGGCCGTGATGGCAGCAGGGCTCAAGATTCAGGTAGAGGGTTCCGCCTCTGGCCCCGGTCCCCGCTCGTTCCAGCGCCAGAACTTCGGCGTGTTTCACGCCTTCGTAGGTGTGGAAGCCGGTTCCGGCAACCTGGCCGCCACTATCCACCACGACGGCGCCCACGCGTGGATTTGGCGAAGCCAGAGCAGTGCCCTGGCGTGCCAGATCGAGTGCCTGGCGCATGAACTGCTCGTCTTGCGGGCTGAAGGTCATTCCCTGGCAAACAGTGATTCGGCAAAATTTTTGGCGTTGAAGGGCAGCAAGTCGCCGGCTTTTTCGCCCACGCCGACATAACGCACAGGCAGTCCCAGCTCACGCGAGATGGCCACTACTACGCCGCCTTTGGCGGTGCCGTCCAGCTTAGTGAGGACAATCCCGGTTACTCCGGCGGACTCTGTGAACTGCCGGGCCTGTTGCAGGCCGTTTTGTCCGGTTGTCGCATCCATCACCAGCAGGACCTCATGGGGCGCGCCCGGAATAATCCGCTGGGCTGTGCGCTTCATCTTCTCCAGTTCAGCCATGAGGTTGGATTTGGTATGAAGACGTCCGGCAGTATCCACGATCACGCTGTCTGTATGCCGGGCCCGGGCGGCATTCAGGGCGTCGAACAATACCGCGGCGGGATCGCCTCCCGGCTTGGTGCGGATGACTTCAACACCGGTGCGCGAACCCCAGATTTCCAGTTGCTCGATGGCTGCCGCGCGGAAGGTATCCGCCGCGCACATCAGGACCGACTTGCCCTCTGCGCGAAGCGCATGGGCCAGCTTGCCGATGGTGGTGGTTTTGCCCGTGCCGTTTACCCCGACCACCATCACGACCTCCGGCTCACCGGCTGGAGGCTTTCCCGGACGCGGCGGAGTGGCATTCAGAATCTCAAGAATTTGCTCCTGGATGAGTCGTTTCAATTCAGCCGCATTTCTGATCTGCTTGCGGTCGGCGCGTTCGCGCAGGTTTTTAAGGATCTGCTCAGTGGTCTTAGCCCCTAGGTCGGCAGTGATGAGAATGGCTTCCAGGTCGTCGAGCGTGGCCCGGTCTATCTCCTTGGTGAACGCGGTAATCTCATCAATCTTGTCGCTCAGGTTCTCACGCGTGCGCGTGACTGCCTGCTTCATCTTCTCGAGGAAGGTGGGTTCCGGGGTTCCAAACAGTGTTTGAATCATGATGGACGCTTAAAGATCGATTATAAAGGGAGGCGGACATCGGGCGATCTGGCGGAGGGGCCGGCTCAGCGTCATTGTGGGCAACGGGCAGCCTTTTTCGGCGGCACCCTTGCTTTTAGTGGTAATATTAAGTCTGGCATTCAGTTGTCCTCGACTTGGATAGACACGTTTTCCGCTTTGTATCCTGCCTATTTCTGCTGAGAACAGCCAAATTTGAAAATTTCAAGCACCACAACAAGGAGCAGCGAGTGAAGAAGATTTATGTTGGCAATTTCTCTTTCAGCATGACGGAATCGGAACTCCGGGCATTGTTCGAACCATACGGCAGCATTGAGAGCGTCACTGTGGCGACCGATCGCGACACAGGCCGTTCGCGTGGTTTCGGCTTTGTCTCCATGACGAATGATGAGGAGGCCGAAAAGGCAATGGCAGGATTAAACGGCAAGGATTCAGGCGGACGCGCCCTCACCGTCAACGAGGCGAGACCGCAGACCCAGCGGAGCGGTGGATTCCGTGATGGCGGCGGCGGCGGCCGAGGTGGAGACCGTGGCGGTCCCCGTCAGCGTCGAGAGCCCCGGTGGTAAGACCGCATGGCGTTGTAAGACGTCTGCGCGGCTTGGCGGAACATCGCCCTGATACTGCTTCTATGATGGAAACCGTTGTCTGCGATAAGTGCGGGCAACGGTTTGCCATCGATCGCGGTACCGCCTTTCAGAACCCGGAGCTCGCCAAAAAACAGACCTCCTGGGTGACAGACCAGCTTACCTGGGACCACATCCAGGAGCGGAAGCACCATGGAACCATGGACCTGCCCAGTCTGGCGTGAGAGACTCACGATTGCGCACGCAACGGCGAGTGTGCTATATTCAGCTATGCTTTAGATCAGCGGTTGCAGGATTCCTTCAGATCGAGATCTGGTCCAGGATTCCCACCTTTCTAGGTACATCCGGTTTTTCTACAGCAAAAACTAAATATCGGCATGAGATCACTCTGCCTTGACGTTTGTTAACGTCCTGCCAGTACCCGCCGCCGAACCCAAGAAAGCAAAAAAACAAACTTTTGTCTACATTCACTGAATTACCAATCTCAACCTATCTACAAGACCGCCTCAAGGCGGCTGAATTTATCACCCCAACCGAGGTCCAGGATGCGGCCATTCCTCACGTCGTGCGCGGCAAGGACGTGGTGGCAACGGCGCAAACCGGCACCGGCAAGACCCTTGCGTTCCTTGTCCCGATCATGGACAAGCTGATCCAGCAGCCGGAAGCCCGGATGGGCGCCCTGGTGCTGGTTCCCACGCGCGAACTGGCCCTGCAAATCGGCAAACAATATGAGCAGTTGCGCGGCAAGAAACTTCCCGCTGCGGCGCTGCTGATCGGTGGCGTGCCCGAGCGCGCCCAATTGCAGGCTGTTCGGGCCGGCGCGAAACTGGTCATCGCCACTCCCGGCAGGTTCGAGGACCTGCTCGAGAGAAGACTGATTGCCCTTGATGGCGTCAAGACCCTGGTTTTGGACGAGGTGGACAGAATGCTCGATATGGGGTTCATCCCGGCCATTCGTAGGATCGTCGGCAGATTGCCCAAATCGCGCCAGACACTGTGTTTCTCCGCCACTCTCGAAGCCTCGGTCGCACACCTGATTCATGATTATGTTCGTGATCCCGTCAGGCTTTCTTTCGGTTCCCCCAGCAAGGCTTCGGAATCCGTCAATCTTACGGCCTATGAAGTCCAGGTGGACCAGAAGCTGGCGCTCTTGAAGCGCCTGCTTACGGATGAGACTGGGCGCACGCTGGTTTTTGTTCGCACCAAGAGAGCGACTGACCGGCTGGCCGACAAGTTGAAACGGCAAGGGATGAACGTGAGCGTTCTTCACGGAGACCTGAGCCAGTCCCAACGAAACAATGCTCTGGCAGCGTTCCAGAACGGGCGATCGCGGGTGCTGGTGGCCACCGATGTGGCCTCGCGAGGTATCCACGTGGACGCCATCGCGCAAGTCGTTAACTATGATCTGCCGTCCATTCCGGAAGATTTCATCCATCGTGTGGGACGCACCGGAAGAGCTGGCGCAAAAGGCAACGCGGCGACCTTCTATTCCGGCATGGAGCGCTCCGATTTGGCCAGGCTGGAGCGCACTCTGCAGCTCAAAATGCGTCGCGGACATGTTGGCGCTGACCTGAGTCGCGAGGAACGCGTTAAGCCGGTGGATGTCTCTTCTCTGGTCCCCCTGCCGGTAAAACCCGGCTCCCATGTGGTTCGTTTGCCGGGAGAGGTCCTCCAGCGATACGCCATCTAAAGCCGGTCTGAATCGTTCGCGATCAGTTTTACGTCTAATGGATAGGGCCAAAGGATGCCGGAGAGCTGGCCACAGCAGAAGAAATGCTTGCCGCGCTCCGGTAAGGCCATATCTCCTATAGAATAAGAACATGTCGACACAAAACAATCCGAAGACCGAATTGCTCAGTAAGACCGCCGAGTACTACCGCCGCTCCATAGCAAATTACGGGCAATTTGCGCGAACAGAACGAAAACCCCGAACCAAGAAGCAACTGGAAGCAAGGCTCCAGACCATTCTTAAAGAGATTGATTCTTTAACGCTCAAACCCGTTCTGTAACTCTTCGCCATCTTCAGAACTGGAAGCGGGGGCCACGAGGTGACCCGAAGCAGGCTTATGTGCAATTATTTCTCACTGGCGAGAGAGGTAGCGCTTGGCTTTCCACGATAAATACGATCGTCTTGCGAAGCTGAACAATATTGAAGGTGAAGGGAAAGCTCCATTTGTTGACGATGACGCAGACGATCTTGTCGCTGATGCCGATGAAGTCTCTTCCGGTGATGATATCGGCGATCTGGCGACAATGCTCGATCAGCAGGGTATCGATGTCACCGGCGAGGGTGAGCTGCCTTCCCAGCGCCGGCGGAAATTGCAATCCGATGCGGACGCCCCTGAGGAAGTAGAGTTCAGGCTGACACCGGATGTGCTGGATAAAACCAGCGATCCCGTCCGCCTGTACCTGCGGGAGATGGGCACCGTGCCGCTTCTCACGCGCCAGGGCGAGATTGAGATTGCCAAGCGGTTCGAGCGCGGGCACCTCCGGGTGCTGAAGGCCATTTCCCGTTCTCCCGTCGTGATTCAGGAAATCATCGCCATCGGCAATGATCTGAAATCCGGGGCCCGGTCGATCAAGGATTTTCTCGTCCTCGACGAAGAGGAAATTACTGAAGATATTGTTATCGCCCACGCCAAGGAAACCATCAGCCAGATCGAAACTATTGCGAAGCACTATAAGACCGTGCAGGCGCTCAAGGAAAAGCTCGCTGCAATTGATCGGAAGAAAAACCCGAAACCATACCGGCGCGCTAAATGGAAAACATACCGCGAAATGGTCGTGGTCTCGCGCGCCATCCGCGCCCTCAAGTATACCCACCCGGAGCGCAAACGCCTGATTGAGAGGGTAACCACAACCACGGACACCATGCGTTCGTTTGACCGTCAGGTCAACCACCTGGAAAAGAAACGTGAGGGCACCCGCAGCGAGCAGCTTCGCGCTGAATACAGGCGCCAGCAGCGGAATTGCCTGGAAGACCTCAAGAAGCTCGAGCGGGAGGCGGGCGCCAGCTTTCACGATCTGCAGCGCACTCAGCGTGAGGTCGTCCAGGGCAACGTCGACGCGGAGTATGCGAAGAGGGAACTGGTCGAAGCCAATCTCCGGCTGGTCGTCTCCATCGCCAAGAAATACACCAATCGCGGCCTGCAATTTCTGGACCTGATTCAGGAAGGCAATATGGGCCTGATGAAGGCCGTGGACAAGTTCGAGTATCGCCGTGGCTATAAGTTTTCCACCTACGCAACCTGGTGGATCCGCCAGGCCATCACCCGGGCCATTTCCGACCAGGCGCGCACCATTCGTGTTCCCGTGCACATGATCGAAATCATCAATAAGCTCATCCGCACTTCGCGCCAACTGGTGCAGGAACTTGGCCACGAGCCGACCTCAGAAGAGATCGCAGAGCGCATGGATATCCCCGTGGCAAAAGTCCGCAAAGCGATGAAGATTGCGCAGCAGCCCATCTCTCTGGAGACGCCTATTGGAGAAGAAGCGGATTCACACCTGGGCGATTTGATCGAGGATGCCTCCGGAGTTTCACCGGCCGAAGCCATGATCAGCGTGGACCTGAAAGAGCAGACGGCGCATGCCCTCCGCACGCTGAGCCCACGGGAAGAGTCGATCATCAAGATGCGCTTTGGGTTGGAAGACGGCTCCGAGCACACCCTCGAAGAGGTTGGACAGAACTTCCAGGTAACGCGCGAGCGCATTCGCCAGATTGAGGCCAAGGCCTTGCGCAAGCTGCGTCACCCATCGCGTTCGCGAAGACTCAAAGCTTTTGTGGACCGCGAAAAGTAGAATCAGGGTCTCACACAGAAACATCCTAGTTTGGAACACCTAAGGACAAATCCTGGCTGACATGTGATCGCGGAGCTGCCGGCTGAAGGAGCGGATGAAGTGCTCGAACTCTTGGCGTGTTGCCCCTGAGCACTCAACGCGATGATCGTGGCGCACAGTACGGTTCTGGCGATAAAGAGCTTACTGAGCCTTAACATTTTGATAAAGTCCTCCTGGTTTTTTGATTCGCGAGCTGCGCGGGAAGTTGGTAGATGGCCACCTTCCCACTTTTTCTTTAACTACCACATCGTGGTTCTATAAAAGAGAATGTCAAAAGAATTCTTGTTAGTCCGAGTCCGTGAGGTCGGTGAGGAAAGTTGTGAAGCATCCCTCAGCTGAAGTTTGAGTCAGGAAGCAACTCGTCGGGTACTTCGCGCCCGTGACCTGTACGAACGGATTGGGGTTTTTGAAATCGAAGAAGTCATGCAGCGAATACCCTGCGGTACCCTGGTCCTGGGTGAAGAAGTCGTCGTAATGCCAGTTTCCGCCGCAGCCTAAGCAGATTTCGCCCAGCGACGTGCCTCCAGTACCAAAAGCAAACTCAATAAAGTTCAGGATGCTGCCGAAGTCGTGACAGTACTTGTTGGGGCAGACAGGCGGAAACACCCCGCCGCCGGAAACATAGTTTGGCTTGGCAAATGTCGAAGTGACCAGCAGCGGCACGCGGAATCCATAAACGTAAAACTCACCGTTGGTCGTTCCGGGATAGCCCTGGTTCCCCCCATTGCCGGAGCTCATCGCAATGGGATTCACGTCGTCGTAGAAGCCGCCCCAATCGTCCCAGGTGGTGAGGATGACGGTATTTCCAAAGTAACCGCATTGCTTGGGAAGAGATGTCCCATCGTTGTTGAATCCGCCCACGGCATTGACGATTGCAGCCACCCAGGAGGGTCCGCCATCGCTGCCCACGGTTCCCGGATGGTCGGACCATGCGCCGGCGGGAATGACCCAGCTCACCTGCGGTAAGGTGCATTGCGGAGAATTCGGATTGGCTCCCAGGTCAGTGAACAGTTGCAGATCGTTAACAACGTGCTTGTTGTAGATGTCACCCGTGCATGTGCTGCTGCCGTCCGTTGTGCTGCCACTCGGCAGACAGATCGGAAAGATCGCGTTGGGTGCATTCCATAGCGAGCCGTCACTTGCCGGTGTCGCGCCCGGCGAATAGTACTTCCACGTGATAGGCGTCGTTGCGCGGTTGAGCACATCTATCATGGTGTTGTGGTTGTAGCAGGGGTATCCGGGGGTCTGGTCCGCTGGGGCAACGTAGGTGGGAGTGAAGCCCTTGGATTCGGCGCCTGTGGTCGGATCCACTTCGAGCACATAGGTGCCCACATCGGCGAGACAGCCATAGTGGTGATCGGTATCGCCCGCCGGGAAATTCGCATTCTCCGCTGCAAACCAGCGATAAAACTGAGTCGTAGGCGCGATGGGCTCCGAAGTGCCAGTGAACAGGAACTGGTGCGCCGGGAAGCTCGGCCCCTGGTTGGTCTGGAACATGTAGTTCGCAAAGCCACCATTAGCCGCTATCTGAAAGTAGGTGCTAATCTGGGAAGCGTTGACGGTAGTGTACTGGGGGCACGGAATGGTTGCGCCATTCACCACGCAGGTGGGAATTCCAACCTTTTCTTGCGCCGTACATTTGCTGATGCCAGATGGGATCTGGCAAAACCCGTCCCTGTTTCCAGCATCGTAGGACGTCTCCCAGGCGGTGTGTTCGTGAGAGGCGTCGAAACAGGCATCAAGCTGGTATGAGGCCAATGTGATGGTTTGGGCGCCGCATAGGCCTGTTGTCGCGAGGTGAACGCCTGAAAGACTCGAATCGTTACCAAAAAGGTTTTCAAGTGTCCGGTTTTCCTGCACCACGATGATGACATGCTGGATCGGCAAATTTTGTGAGGAAGTCTGTTGGGCAGCAGCGGTGGCCGCCAGAACGAGTGTAATGAGCAACAACGGTAGCGTTTTCATATCGGCTCTCCTCAGGGGTCGCATTATATCCCGATTGTGGAAGCTTTTATGGAACACTTTTGGGCACCATTACGGTCCACTTATGTTGTCTGGACGTGCCTTATCGCAGTTTCATTTGCCACAACTTCCAAAGAAAACGCGAGAAATCAGGCACCGGGACGAGCCGGAGAGCTTTTCGAAATGAGATTTGGGAATCTGCTGCCGCGTTCGATTTGGGACCACATGTCCGCTAACCACGCAGTACTGAAAATTAGTGCCGCGAATCATGCAGAAATCTTGCCCTGCGTTCGACTCAATTCTGTCCCAGCCCAGGAAACTGATCACAAGCAAAGCCAAGGGCCAAGAGCTACGTACTAAATACTGCTCTTCTACCACACCCGGCATGCATTCGTAGCCACCATAGGCTGGCCAGCTTTACATCCAAAGGCTTTCTGAAACTCTGGCATGTTTTGCACCACTCCATTCACGCGCCACCGTCCGGGAGAATGCGGGTCCGTGCGTACGCCCAGGCGCAGGTTCTCCGGCGTGATGTTTTCGCACCAGGCACGGGCAAACCCCAGGAAATAGCGCTGGTCGGCAGTATAGCCATCAATCTTTTTATCTGCGTCCTTGCTCTGGCCCAGGATCTCATGCAGGGCCATCAAGGCAATGCGCGCGCCGCCGTTGTCGGCGGTGTTTTCGCCCAGCGTGAGTTTCCCGTTCAGCTTGAGATCATCGACTGAGGTAAATCCGCCGTACTCGTCCACCACGCAGTTGGCCCGGCTTTCAAATTGTTTGGCGTCTTCCGGCGTCCACCAGTCACGCAGGTTTCCTTTAGGATCAAACTGCCGCCCTTCATCGTCAAAGCCGTGCGTCAGCTCATGGCCAATTACCAGGCCAATGCCGCCAAAGTTGACTGCATCATCCATATTGCGGTCAAAGAAAGGCGGCTGCAGGATGCCCGCAGGGAAGACGATCTCATTGCGTTCGCCGCTGTAATAGGCGTTGACGGTCGGCGGGGTCATGCCCCATTCCAACTTGTCCGTTGGCTTTCCTATCTTTGCCAACTGCCGTTGGCTTTCAAATTCGCTCGCGCGTTGAAAATTGCCGATCAGGTCTCCGCGCTCAATGGTCAGCCGGCTGTAGTCGCGCCATTTGTCCGGGTAGCCGATCTTATTGCGAATCGCCGCCAGCTTAATCAAAGCCTGCTTCTTGGTGGTCTCCGTCATCCAGGGCAGGGTAGTGACGTCGCGCTGCAATGCATGCTCCAGCGCATCCACCATCTTCAACATGCGCTGCTTTCCCTCCGCTCCGAAAGTTTCATCTACATAGCGCTGGCCCAGGGCCTCGCCCAGGGTACCATCCGTGGCATTGATGCAGCGTTTCCAGCGCGCTTGCAACTGCTGCTGGCCGGTGAGTGCCTGCTGGAACTTGAAGTCCTCCTGGACAAAATCATCGGATAGCCAGGCTGCATCGTTGTTCAGCACCTGCCACCTCATATAAGTCTTCCAGTCATCCAGCGGGATATTCTGGACGACCGTGTTGACGGCCTTGAAGTAATCCGGATTAGCCACATTCAAGTCTGTAAACGCCGGCGCGCCGGTCACCGCAAAATAGCGGTCCAGATGAAAATTTGGCGCCTGGGCTTCAATCTGGCTGACGCTCATTCTGTGGTCCAGAACCTTGGGATCGCGGCGCAGTGTGCGGTCCATCGCGGCCTTCGCAAGTTCGGTTTCAATTCTCAACACTGTAGCGGCGCTCCGGGCTGCCTGGTCCGGAGTCTGGCCGATCATAGTGAATATCTTCGTCATGTGATCGGTGTACGCCTTGCGGATCGTCACCATGTCGGCATCATCTTTCAGGTAGTAGTCCCGATCAGGAAGGCTTGTGCCGCCTTGATCAACAACGGCAATCGTCATGTCTGCGTTGTGCAGATCGGGTTGGGAAAAGAAGTTGAAGAGCGGGTTAGGACCGATCAGTGCCTCATGCGCCATCGCCTCCAGCATCTGCGTCTTATCCTTCACTGCGGCAATGCGGTCCAGCTCCGGTTGGATCGGCGTGTAGCCTTTCTTGTTCGCCGCCTGCTCATCCATGCAGGAAGAATAAAAGTCGCCAATCTTTTGCACGCTGGGGCTGCGCTTGGGATTAGCGGGGCTGGCTTTCTCCAGGACCTCGCGCAACACCGCGTAGTTGTGTTCTTGCACCTCGCTGAAGCTTACCCAGTCCGTATAGTCCGGTGGAATCGGATTGTTCTTCATCCAGTTGCCGCAGGCGAAGCGGTAGAAATCAACGCACGGGTCAACCGACTTGTCCAGGTTGGCGATATCGAACTTGGGAGCAGGGTACTGTTTGCCCGCGCTCCCCGCACCGGAGCCACCTGACGCCGGGCTCTGACAAAAGATAGTAGAAACACCCAACAGCACCACCACTCCAACGTGCGCAATCCGACCCATCATGATTTCCCTCTCCTTCAACTCTCCGGATATTGTAGCGAAAATGGCCCCGGGCTTTGGTTCCTGGCTCTGATCTGAGTTCTTGGCTTTTGGCCCTTAATTAAGAGACGAGGAGCGCCCATAAACGTGAGGAGAAATTCTTGCTGGAGCGAAACTATTGGGCGAATAGCCAAGAGCCAAAAGCCAAGAGCTAATGGCTAAGTTGCCGCCTTGTTACAATAAAAGATTCTTCCCCCTTGGAGCTGAAACACTGATGCATCGCTGGTCACAATTGTTTATTCCCACCTTGCGCGAGGCGCCGGCGGATGCCGAAGTCGCCAGCCACAAATTCCTGGTAAGGGCAGGTTACATCCGCCAGCTTGCGTCCGGGATTTACTCCTATTTATTCCTGGGCCATCGGGCGATGCTGCGCATTACCAACGTCGTGCGTGAAGAGATGGACAAAATCGGCCAGGAATTCTACTTACCTGCACTGCTTCCGCGGGAGCTGTGGGAGGCCAGCGGGCGCTGGTCTGTGATGGGCGATAACATGTTTCGCCTGAAAGACCGTGGGGGCCGCGACCTCTGTCTGGGCATGACTCATGAGGAGGTCATGACGGAAATCGCCCGCAAAGAGCTTCGCAGCTACAAGCAATTGCCGCAGATCTGGTATCAGATTCAAACCAAATTTCGCGATGAAGCCCGTCCCAAGTCAGGCCTGATCCGTGTCCGCCAGTTCACCATGAAGGACGCATATTCCTTTGACGTGGATGCGTCCGGCCTGGACGTCTCGTACCAGAAACACTATGACGCGTACTGCCGGATCTTTGATCGCTGCGGTCTCAAATACAACGTGGTGGAGGCCCATTCCGGCGCTATGGGCGGCTCCCAATCGCATGAATTCATGGTGGCTACGGATGCCGGTGAAGACGTGGTGGTCAGTTGCGCCCAGTGTGGTTATGCCGCGAATCTGGAGAAGGCCGCCTCACAGCTCCCACCAATCCAGGAACTGCCGGGAGATGGAAATCCGGAGATGGTGCACACACCCGGAATGAAGACCATTGAAGATGTGGCCAGATTCCTGGGAGTTTCGCCTACGCAAAAGATTAAAACTCTGGCATTGATGCAGTTAGAGGACGACGACAAGAACCCAGGGAAAAAAAAGGCCCGGCCTGTCATCGTCCTGGTGCGCGGCGACCATTCGCTCAATGAAGCCAAGCTCTCAACCGCGATTGGCGGCAAAGAGTTCCGTCCTATGCATCTGGCGGAAATCGAGCAGGTATTTCATTCTCCTGCCGGATATCTGGGCCCGGTAAGACTGCCCGTGGCCGTCAACGCCACGGACTCTTTGCCCCTGCTGCTGGCCGATCATGCCCTGAAAGGACGCAAGAACCTGATTGCCGGCGCCAACAAAGAAGATTATCACTTGAAGAACATTACGCCGGGCCGCGACTTTCAGCCCACGGAATGGCTTGACTTGCGCAATGCCGCCGCTGGTGAGGGATGTCCGCGCTGCGGCAGCCCTCTGCAGGTTGGCAAAGCCATGGAGATCGGCCACATCTTCAAGCTGGGTTACAAATACGCGAAAGCCCTGGGCGCAACCGTGCTGGATAAGGACGGCAAAGAAATCATGCCCATCATGGGCTGCTACGGAATTGGAGTTGACCGGATTCTGGCGGCGGCGCTGGAGCAGAACAATGACCAGGACGGCTTCTGGTTGCCCCGCTCCATCGCGCCCTTTGACGTCGTGGTTACGCCCACCAATGTCAAAGATGCCCTGCTGGCACGCACCGCAGAGGAGATTTCGGGCAGGCTGGAGGCGTCTGGCTTGGCCGTGCTGCTGGACGACCGCGACGAGCGTCCGGGCGTAAAGTTCAAAGACGCCGATCTGGTGGGAATCCCCTATAGGATCAATGTTGGCAAGAAGGTTACCGAAGGTCATGTCGAAGTGGTTTCTCGCTCGACACGTAAATCTGAGGATGCTAATATCGCCCACATCGACAGCCATCTCAAGCAATTGCTCCAGTCTTGAGGGCAGGTATTTTCATGGGGAAACTAAAAGCACTCATCGCCCTGGTCATCATCGTTGGCCTGACGTACGTAGGCTGGAACATGATTCCGCCCTACTTCCATAAGTATGAATTTCAGGATGATCTGGACGACATTGCACGCCTGAATCAGTACACGCATAAGACGGATGATGAAGTGCGTGCCATTGTGATTGACAAGGCGAGATTACTGGACATCCCATTGAAAGAGGACCAGATTACAATCACCAGGACCGGGGATGGCCTGGGCATTTCAGTCCACTACCGGATCCATGTGGAGATGGCTGTACACCCCGTCGATTTGGATTTCACCGCCAATTCGATGATGAAACGGATATAATTGTTGAGAAATCGTAACCTTCTCAGCACCAGCAGGTAACACTCTGGCCCGCCTATGCGTCTGAGAGAATGAGGGCGAAATCCGCCTTACAAGTGGCCATTAAGATCAAAATTCCTCGCGCGAAAGGCTTCCGCAACCGCCTTTCCAGTCCTTTTGTCCGAGCTGCGCTGGCGGCGTTCCTCATCGTCTGTCTGGTGCTTTTCGGCCTGTTTTCTTACTACTACGTCAAATATCAAAAGATTGTAGACAAACGAATGAGCGGCCAGATCTTTGCCAACACGGCCAAGATTTACGCTCAGCCACGCAGCTTGCGCGTGGGCCAGAAGGCGGACTCGAAGGAAATTGCCAACTACCTGCGTCATGCTGGCTACACTGAGGACGGAGAGCAGGGAAAGTCGAAGTTCGGTACCTATCGCCTGATGAGCGGCGGAATCCAGATCAAGCCTGGAGAGGAGTCCTACTATAACTCTGAGGGCGCTTTCGTACACGTCGATAAAGGAAAAATCGACAAGATTTCCGCCTCCAGCGACTCAGGAGACAATCTCTCTGCTTATGAACTTGAGCCGCAGCTCGTTACCGGCCTCTTTGACAAAGAACAGCGCGCCAAGCAGCGGGTAATTAAGTACGATGACGTCCCCAAGGTCATGGTGGATGCCGTGACATCCATCGAAGACCGTCGTTTTTTTCAGCATAGCGGCGTAAATTATGCGCGGCTCGTCAAGGCCGCCTGGATCGACTTGCGCGAAGGTGGAAACCGGCAGGGCGGGTCCACCATCACCATGCAGGTCGCGCGCCTGTTCTTTCTGTCGCCCGAGAAAAAATTCAAGCGTAAGCTTACGGAGTTGCTGATCTCAATCGAGCTGGAACAGCGATTTTCCAAGAGGCAGATCTTTGAGTTCTATGCCAACGAAGTGCCAATGGGGCAGCGCGGCTCGTTCAGCATTGCCGGCTTTGGGGAAGCGGCTAAGGCCTACTTTGGCAAAGACATCAAGGAAGTGAGCCTTCCAGAAGCCGCTTTGCTGGCCGGCATGATTCAGCGGCCCAGCTATCTGGATCCTTATCGCCATCCTGAACGGGCCACTGAGCGGCGCAACATGGTGCTGGATGCCATGGTCGAAACCGGCGACATTACCCGGGAGCAGGCTGACCAGGCCAAGGCCGCCCCGCTCAAGCTCACGCCACAAAACGTTGAAGCCAGTGACGCACCCTATTTCGTCGACTTGATCCGGGACCAGCTGCTTCCCAAATTTAGCGAAGACGAGTTGAACGAAGATGGATACCGCATTTACACCACTCTGGACCCGGCATTGCAAAAGGCGGCCGCGGAGGGCGTGGTGGCGGGTCTCAAGGAAGTAGACAAACAGATCACTCAATTGCGTACCCGCCGGATCAAGGTTGGCAAGGGCAAATATGAGACCAAAATCCGGGAAGGTCCAACACCGCAGGTAGCGCTGGTTGCAATTGATCCGCATACGGGCGAGGTGCTGGCGCTGGTAGGTGGGCGGAGCTACGGATTCAGCCAGCTGAACCACGCTGTGGCCAAGCGTCCCACCGGCTCCATCTTCAAGCCTTTCGTCTATGCGGCGGCTGTGAACAATGGTGTTACCGGCGAGCAGCCGGTGTTTACGCCGGCCACCCTGGTGGATGATTCACCCACGGCATTCGACAACGGAACTGACGTTTACACGCCGCGCAACTATCACGAGAAATACTGGGGCCAGGTACCTGCGCAATTTGCTCTGGCGCTCTCCTTGAATAATGCCACGGTCAAGGTGGCGGAGATGGTGGGCTATGACAAAGTGGCCAACCTGGCGCGCTCAGCCGGCATCGCCTCGGTGCAGCCTACACCGGCGATGGCTCTGGGGGCCTACGATGCCTCGCCCATGGAAATGGCCTCCGCCTACACCGTCTTTTCCAACGGCGGTCAGCGCATAATGCCGATCCTGGTCAAGTCAGTGCGAGACACCGGCGGCAACGTTATCGAGAATTATCAGGCCCAAAAAACCCAGATTCTGGATCCCCGTGTGGCCTACGTGATTCAGACCATGATGCAGGGTGTAATGAATAACGGCACCGCCGCGGTGGTCCGGGCCCGTGGTTTTACCGCTCCCGCTGCCGGCAAGACTGGAAGCTCGCACGATGCCTGGTTCGCCGGATTTACCTCCAACCTGCTTTGCGTCGTCTGGGTTGGGTACGATGACTATAGTGACATTAAGTTGAGCGGCGCTATGCTGGCCGCCCCCATCTGGGCTGAATTCATGAAGCGGGCGATTGCCCTCCCAAATTATTCTGATGTGAAGCCTTTTAGTGCTCCTCCTGGAGTGGTGCAGCTCAGCATAGACAAGGTCACGGACCAGGTAGCCACTCCCACCTGCCCTGATGACTACATTATGGCCTTCATTGAGGGTACTCAGCCCACTCAGACCTGCGAGCAGCCCACCGCCGACCACAGGAACGTCGTGCAGAAACTTTTTGGAATGGAGCCCAAACCATCTCCCCCGCTGGCGGTGTCTAATAATGGCAATGGAGGGTCCGCTCCAGTATCGGACAATCCCCCACGGACCCCGGTCCAGAACACTCAGGACAAGGGCAAGAAAAAAGGTTTTTTTGCTCGTATCTTTGGGGCCGGAAAGGGAGACAATAGTAAGGACAAGGAGAAGGATCAGAAGCCGGCTGCCTCGGGGAGTGGCTCCGGACCACAATGAGTCAGGTCCGGGTGTCCTTCACATGTGCGCAATTTTTGCGCACGGAGGCGCGGAGGGTCTGATTTCCCAGCGCGCGAGTTTTTCGGCGTGATGGGATCGAAGGAGGGTCCAAATGAATCGCTTCAGCCGCAACGTCCTCACCGTTGTGCTGCTGTATTGTGCCGTTCCTCTCTTGGCACAAACGCAAGCGCAGCCTCAGAATAATCCTCTACCGAATGTGGCGCCGCCACCCGCTGCCAGTACCGCTCAGGATCTGGAAACCACAGGAGACGGCCTTCGCGCCCAGAAAGACTACCTGGATGCAATCGATTCTTACAGGTCGGCCCTGGGGAAAAACGAGACCGCCGTCTTGCACAACAAAATGGGCGTCGCGTGGCTCCAGTTATCCAAGTATGTGGAGGCCCGGAAGGAATTTCAGCAGGCGGTCAGAATGGACGGCGCCTCCGCTGAAGCGCACAACAATCTGGGCGTGAGCTATTACGTCAATCACCAGTATGGTCCGGCAGTGAAGGAGTATCGCCGGGCGATTAAGCTGAACGCCAACAGCGCTCCTTTCCACAGCAACCTGGGAAGCGCCTACTTCTCCCGCAAGGAATTTGACAAGGCGACCAAGGAGTATGCGGTGGCCATGCAGTTGGATCCATCAATCTTTGACCCTACTCCGTCGGGTGGGGTCTCGGTGAAATTGGCTACCCAGGGTGATCGCGCCTACTTTCATTACGTAATTGCCAAAATGTATGGCAATAAGGGAGACGCGGAGCATTGCCGCCTCTACCTGAGCAAGGCCAATGAAGAGGGCTATCCACGAGTGAAGGACGCGCTCAAGGACCAGGAGTTTGCCGTCCTGCGCAAAGACCCGGCCTTCGTGGAGTTCGTGCGCTCGCTCAAACCGCCTCCGGCGCTGGAAGCCAATAATTGAGGCCGTCAGGCCGGGCTTCGATTTTCCGGCCAACCTTTTTGCTGAAGCTGCTTCTAAGGTAAGTAGCTGCAACCTGTCCCAGGGCATGGGGCAGCCCGCAGCGATCAAAAAAACTAACCCACCGGTTAGGCGCGAAAGCGCTGTTGGCAGGGAAACCGGTGGGTTTGTATTTTGTTTGGCAGCTCTTAAATCAAGAATCACAAATCCAAGACTCACGATCTCGCCGAAATATAGGCCTCAATAACCTCGTCCAGCGTTCCCTGGGCCCGCAGCACATACTCCACTGCATCGCGGGCTGCACCCTGCCCGCCGCGGGAAGGAGTCGTGTAGTGTGCCATGCTGAGCACTTGCGGGCGCGCATTGGCCACGGCAATCGCCAACCCGCAGCGCCGCATGATGGGAAGATCAATCACATCGTCGCCCACAAAACAGACCTCTTCTTCGCGGACCTGGCCCTCAGCCAGAACTCTGTCCAGCACGTCTGATTTCCTGTCTGCACCCTGAAAAACGTAATCCAGCTTCAAGTCGCGGGCGCGTAGCGCCACCGTCTCAGAGATTCTTTTGGTGACGATGCCGGCCTTGAGCCCGCCAAGATGCGCCAGACTGATCGCGGTGCCATCATGAGCATTGAAGCCTTTAGCCTCAATCATGTTCTGGCTCAAGATGCCGAATCCGGCCGAGCCTGCATGGTGTTGCGCATGGGCGTCCGTGCTGCGCGGACCCGAGTCCGGTGCAGGGAACAACCAGATGCTGCCATCGGTGAGCACCCCGTCCACGTCGAATAGGATGACCTTGATTTTTTGCGCGCGTTCGAGAGACATCAGCCTTGGACTCTTAGATTTTGCAGTTTGCTCCTAGCGCCAACTTCGAGGTGGCAGCCTATCTCTATTCTAAATCCAGGCAAAAGGTATCGTAGCTCACTGGCTGATGCGAGCACCCCTATTTCAGGGAAGGAAGCGTCGCGATCTCTTTGTTCAGCAGCGGTCCTGGCAGAGGAGAGTAGCCCGAGGGTATTTTCCCCTGCCCCTCAGTAAACATCCAATGCAGCAGGTCGATCAACGCGGCTCGGCGCCGCTGATCCGGTGAAGTCTTTCGCACGTATATCCAACTGAAACTGGTAATCGGATAGGCGTCCGCTCCTGGCGCGTTGGTCAGAGATGCGGAGAATTTGTCCCAGCCGGGAGCCTCCAGACTGCGACAGGCAGCGCCCAATGTCTCCTGCGATGCCTTGACGAACTTTCCGGCTGCGTTCCGTAACTCCCCAAAAGTAATATGGTTTTCCTGGGCGTATTCAAGCTCTACAAATCCGATGGAGCCTGCCTCGCCCATTACCTTTTGGGCCATATCGGAACTGCGCTCTGCCCCCGAACCCACTGGCCAGGCCGGCGAAACACTTCGTCCTATCTGGTCGCGAAATTGCGTGTCCACCTTGGAAAGAAAATCAGTGAAGATGTAGTTTGTGCCTTTGCCGGCCGTCCGGTAAACCACCTTGATTGGCAGATCAGGTAAATTTGCGTGGGGATTAAGCTGCACAAGCTGTGGAGAGTTCCACTTCTTCACGTGGCCTAGATAAATCTGGGCCAACAGGTCTCCTGAAAACCGCAGCTCCTGGATAGGACCCGGCAAGTTGTAGATGGGCACCAGGCCTATCAGCAAAATTGGCAGTTCCATCACTTTTCCTGCGTTACGTTCCGTAGACGGCAGCGGAATATCGCCGCCGCCAAAATCACCGTTGCTCTTGTTGATCTCGGCAAGGCTCCTGCTGGTATCGAGCGTAAGGTATTCCAACCGAATCCCGGATTTCCGCTTGTTATACTCGGCAGCCCAGCCACGATAGGCCGGGAGAGGAGAAGTTCCTCCAGATCCGACCAGAGTAATGGTTTCCTGGGCCAGGCTCGTTGTAAGAAGCAAGCCCATCACCAGAGCGAGCGCCACGCATGCTCGCGGGTTCTTCCGGCCATTCGAACGCCGCCAAAATGCCGCTGCTCGCTGGCTAAAACGGATCGGCTTTTTCATGGTTGGCAGCGGTCCTGATACCGGTTTCAAGATGTCGTTTAGAAGCATCGGCACACGTCTTCTCCCATTGCTGTCCGCTTTGGTCCATTTGAAATGAGCTGCCTGGAACTTTTAGGAGGGTTTTTGAATCTTGCATTCAGGATACCGCGCCAAGACTGCCATCGCCAACATTACTCTGGTGCTAAGTCCGGCTGCTTGAGATTGTTGAAGTGTGGAAAAGGGAATGCCGAAGCGATAAATTTGCTTGATTTCTTGCGTGCCGGAGGAAGAGATAATGCCTGGCCCTTGTGTATTGCGCCGGTCGGGGGATGAGCAAGAGCCAAAGGCCAAGAGCCAAGGACCGCTTTTACACCATCTGCGTTCCCCACAAATCATGTAGATGAATAATTCCCTCCACCTTGCCTGCTCCGTCCACCACCACCAGGGAAGTAATTTTCTTCTGCTCCATAATGTTCAGCGCCGTGGCGGCAAATTCATCAGGGTGGATGGTCTTGGGACTGGCAGTCATGCAATCACCGGCGGTCAAGTGCAGGACATCTTTCTGGTGCTCCAGCAGCCTCCGCAAATCGCCATCGCTGATGATGCCCATGAGCTTCTTGTCTTCTGTCACCGTGGTGACGCCCAGTCCCTTGCGTGACATCTCATAAATCACATCTGGCATTTTCGTATTCGGCGAGACGGCGGGGACGGCATCACCCGTATGCATCAATTGTGAAACCCGGGCCAGCTTCTTGCCCAGCTTCCCCCCCGGATGAAGGTTGGCAAAGTCCTCTTCCTTGAATCCCCGCTTCTCTGCCAGGGCCATGGCCAGAGCGTCTCCCAGCGCCAGCATGGCAGTAGTGGAAGCTGTGGGCGCCAGCCCCAACGAGCAAGCCTCTTTGTCCACCGAGCAATCCAGCGCAATGTCTGCGGCCTGTGCGAGCGTAGACCGGCGTGAAGGGGAATTTGAGGAATAAATGCTGTCGCCGGTAATGCTGATCAGCTTGATGCCAAAACGGCTGATGGTGGCCAGCAAGTGCAGGATCTCTTCCGTCTCCCCGCTGGATGAAAGCGCCAGCACCACATCGCCTTTAACCAGCATTCCCAGGTCGCCATGCAGCGCCTCAGCAGGATGAAGGTAAAGCGCCGGAGTGCCGGTGGAACTGAGTGTTGCGGCAATCTTGCGTCCAATGATCCCACTCTTGCCCATTCCCGTCACCACCACCCGCCCGCCGCAGGAGTGCAGACATTCGACGGCACGTTCAAAGTCCGTGGCCATGGGCCCGGCAATGCGTTCAGCCAGCTCGCGCAAAGCCTCTGCCTCAATGCGGACAACATTGGAACCAATGGAACTCATGGGGACAAAACAATAGTAGCATTCAGACCGTGGGAAGATCGGAGGATCAGAGGCCGCACAGTAAGTTCAACGCAGAAGACGGACCAAGAGCTAATAGCTTATAGCCAAAAGCCATTTACTACACTTCCAGAATCCGATACGGACGTGGCGGCTGCTGCGCCATTAACAAACCCAGTGCCACATTATGGACAGGTACGCCACCCGTGGTTTTGCCCTCAAGTTGGCCGTGGTGGGCGTGTCCATGGATGGCCAGCACTGCGCCATGACGGTCAATCACCTCTGCCAGCCGCGAGCTGCCCATGTACGGCCAGATTTCCGGCGCCTCGCCGCGAACGGTTTCCACCACCGGGGAGTAGTGAGTCACAATCACAATCTTGTCCGTCCGCAACATGGAGAGCGCCCGTTCCAGCTTCATGGTTTCATCAATAGAAGCCTGCACAAACGCCTTGATCTCTTTCTCTCCAAAGGCGGTAAGCACGCCCCTGCCAAATCCGCCAATAAAGCCTTTGGCCCCGGCAAAGCCCACCCCATCTCTCTCATAGCTGCTGCCATCCAGCACCTTGATGCCCTCCGTGGTCATCATCTTCATGAGCTCCTGCTCTTGTCCGCTCTCATAGTCATGATTGCCGAGCACCGCCACAATGGGGACGCGTAGCCGCACCAGTGCATTGAGCAGGGAATGCATCTCTTCCGGCTTGCCGTAATTGGTGAGGTCGCCCGCAATCACCAGGACGTCAGCTTCATCCCGCACATGAGAGAACGGCTCGCGGACCCGGTCATAGCTTTGCGGGCTGAAGTGAAGGTCGGCTGTAGCTGCAATTCTCATGGATGGTCGTGCTTAACGCGCCTGCCAGAACGTTCTCCAAAATGGCCTTTAGCTGTTGGTTCTGGTTCTTGCTTTTCCAATTACCAAATCATCCTCACGCCGCTTTCTGAGAGTTCTCCTGGATCCGCTCGACCCGTTGCCGGTATTCATCAATGATGTTCCGCTTGCCCCACTCTTCCACGTCTATCGCAAACATGTTTTCGTCAATCAGGCTGCCGCGAAACTGCAAGTGCTTGTTCGGATGCTTCAACTCGATCTTGAAGCGTTGCAGCAACTCATCCCAGATTTTGCTGGGCACGTATTCGCTATAGGCTGGATATACATAGTGGTACAGCACCAGGCACCACAGCAACATCTCCCAGTGCTCCCCCATCAGGCGAAAGAGCCGGTTCCAGTCAAACTTGCCTTGAGTGCCATAAATCACGTGGCAGATGTCCGCCCCATCAAAACGTTCCCGCCGCGTCACAAACACTTTGGACGCGATCAGCTCCTCCGGCGCCAGCACCCGGATGGGAACTCCACACACCTCAGCCCCGCTGGCGCGCTTGATCCATGAGTAATCCACACGGATTACCCCATTGCTCATTCCCGTGATCAGATCAACAAAGTAATCGCCGCGCCAGGCCTTCGCCAGCCAGACGGCATCCACGACTTCGGTCTGAAACCCATCCTTGTTCAGCACCTTGAGCGCGCGTTGCACCTCATAGGCAGGCATGAACAGGTCCAGGTCTTTGGTATCCCGCCAGATGCCGGTGTGCTCATGCAGGGCAAAAGCCCCGGAAACCACGCACTGCACTTTGCTGTCGTTCATACGCTCAATCACCTCGCGAAACAGCCTCTCCTGGTCCATGCAAAAGAGAGGAGGTTTCGAGGAACTGACCGGCAACGGTTTTTCGTGCTCGTTCGGCATTGACCATTAGATGGCAATTCGCGCCGCTGTGTTGTGACAGGTCTTCGGCCTCAAGTTCGTGGTCAAGGGTCCCTGTCTTTCCGGATCTCTGGACCTGTGGGTGTTTCTTTCGATAACCCGATGTCCCGATGCCTGGGGCCCCGGCGCACGCCGGTTTTGCGTGTGATGGGGTGGGGTGCCCGATTGCCTGCACAACTCAACTCTCGAACAGCAGTCAGTGGCTTTGATGAACTGGGCTCTCGGCGCAACGACCCGCTGAATGCTGGTTGCTTGATCTGCGGTAAGATTCTGCTGTTTGTGACCGCATCCAAATTACTAAGGGGATATCCGTTGGCGAAGGAAACATCAGTCGTCGAAGTCGAAGGGCGCCAGATGAAGCTCTCCAATCTGGATAAGGTGCTCTATCCCAAGGCTGGTTTTACCAAAGGCCAGTTAGTGGATTATTACGTGCACATCGCGCCCGTGCTCCTGCCGCATCTCGCCGGACGCCCGCTCACGCTCAAGCGCTACCCTGAAGGCGTAGAGGGCCTCCACTTTTATGAAAAGAATTGTCCCAAGTACCGCCCGGAATGGATGCAGACGGCTAAAGTCTGGAGTGAAGGCAACAAGCGCTACATGTATTACTGTGTGGCGGCGGATCTGCCGAGCCTAGTCTGGCTGGCGAATCTAGCCGACCTGGAACTGCACACCTCGCTCTCCATTGCTCCGGAGATGCGGCGGCCCACGGTGATTGCCTTTGATCTTGATCCGGGCCCGCCCGCCGCCATTGTTCAATGCTGCCAGGTAGGTTTGTGGATAAAAGAAATCTTCGCCGGATTCGGGCTGCAGGCTTTTGCCAAGACCTCCGGCTCCAAAGGTCTTCAAGTCTATGTGCCGCTGAACACCCCGGTGACGTACGATCAGACTAAGCCCTTTGCCAAAGCCATCGCCTCGCTCCTGGAGACGCGCTATCCCAACCGCGTGGTCTCCGATATGAAGAAGTCGCTCCGGACAAACAAGGTGTTTGTAGATTGGAGCCAGAACGATGATTTCAAAACCACGGTCTGCGTCTATTCCTTGCGCGCTAAAGAACAGCCAACCGTATCCACCCCAGTTACCTGGCAAGAAGTGGAGAACTGCCTGAAGAACGAAGATCCGGAGTTGCTGGTCTTCACGTCTGATCAGGTCTTGAAACGCGTGGAGAAAATGGGCGACCTGTTCGAACCCGTGCTCAAGCTGAAACAAAAACTCCCGGAGATAGCAGCACTGGAAAAACCAGGCGGAGAGCAGCAGCCAGCCGCGCCTGAAAGCAATGTGCGAACCACAGCCGCGAAACCACGAAAGGCAGCCCCACGCGCAAGGCCAACAAGACGCAGAAAATAGAAAACGCATTAAGGCTGCGTCTGGTCAGCAAATCAGCGGTGAGATTTTGCCTTTGATCTTCCCTGTAACCTGTGACCTGCTGCAAGCCCGCCGTGGCGGGTAACCTGTAACCTATTTTCCCGCGTGGCACTCACCACTTCCTGAATCAGTAAACTGGCCTCCGGCTACCGGTACAAATTCCCACTGGTAACTCGCCGGATGCAGGCTGAGTTTGAGCACTCCAAATGTGCTCCTGCTGCGGACTTCACTTGTGGCAATGGGATGGGTGAATCCACGCTGGTTTTTACCGCCTGTCCCCACCACAAATTCACGTATGCCGCGCTTAGAATCGGCCACTCCATCGGCATTCTGTGGCGTAAAACGCTCATAGTCGTGGTCGTGCCCGTTCAAGACAACATCGGCCCCAGCCTGATATAAGTCCTCCCAAAAAGGCTTCATCTCCGGCGCATTGCCGTGTTCGTCCCCGGAACTGAATAGGGGCACATGCCAGTACGCCAGAATGCATTTAGAGGAATTCTTATCCAAATCAGCCCGCAGCCACCGCTCCTCCGCCGAGCCTTTCTCGCAGCCGCCCACATCCGGGCATTGGCTGTTCAGGGCAATAATGTGCCACCGGCCCAGGTCAAAACTGTAGTAGCCCTTGCCGGGCTCCCCTGCGCTGTTCCCGAAATACTGGAAATAGCCGGCCGCCCCTGCGGTGTGATATTCGTGGTTTCCCGGCGCCGGGCGGGTACGCGCTTTATGCCGTCCCCAGGTCTTGTCATAACATTCGCTGAAGTTTCTCTCGCTGCCATTCGGATAAGCCAGATCGCCCACTGTCAGAATTGTCCCCGGTATGTTGTCCAGCAGCTTGGCCGTTGCCTCCGAACCGGACAGGTTCGAGCAATCAACGATATCGCCGGCAGCCACGACGGTCTGGTCTGGAGCGGATGGATCCACCGTGAGGTGTGCGCTCGCAGGTTGCGATTTCCCTGCATCAGCCGACGAATTGTCAGCATGGAGAGATCGGCAGCCTGCAGCCAGCGCCGCCAGCATCAACGCGAAAAAACAGTACTCTAAACCCAGATGATCCAATTTTTTGCTTTCCGGCAATCCTGCCTCTTTCCCCATCAACATTCACCATCGTAAATTCACCATCGTAAACCACCGCCAAAAGCTCTTTGTCTTTCAAGCTCCGGCGGTGGTTTTGGTCCCGCTCAGCGGGAGCAATCCCCGCCACGCTCTTCCAATCAGCACCATACAGCGAATCAGGGTGAGATTTGCTGTTGCTCTTTCCTATCGCCTGTTCCCTGTAACCTGTCACCTGATTAGTGGTTCTCTCTCCCCAGCGTCCAGCGTAATCCACCGGAGAATGTCCGGTTGTAATATTCGCGCTGGATCGGGAACTGCTCGCTGCCCTGGTAGAAGCCAAACGTTTCGTTGGTCAGGTTGAGCACGTAGCCGATTATCTGGAGTCCATGACCGCCGGGAATCCAGTAACTTACCTGCGCGTCCACCTGGGTGTGGGGATAGAGATACGTATCTCCATTGGGTCCTCTGATCCCGCCGGGTGCGCCTTGGGTGAAGTTGTAAAAGAAGATGCTGGCATCGTTGTGGGTCAGGCCCATACGCGCCGAAACCCCCTTTTTGTCATAGGTGTAGTCGAAGTTCCAGTTGTTCGGCGCATCGCGCTGCAGAGCAGGCTGGTCAGAACGGGCCAGAGTTGCATCAGCGCCAAATGCTCCCACCGGAAAAGTAGTTGCCGATTGCGTATAGCTGTAGTTGGCCCGCACCCCGGAGCCATTCAGGAAGCCGGGCAGGAATGACAGCCGCTGCTGCCAGGCCATCTCGAAACCAAAGAGGTGTGCATGCGGCCCGTTGATGGGCTGGCTTTCAACGCGACCGGCAAAGGGTCCGGAAGTAAGAAGCGGGGTGTCTACGCTAAAGATGGGATTGGTCAGGTATTTGTAGAAGAACCCGGCTTCAATTGCGCCGAACGGCTTCAGGTAATGTTCAAACAGGACGTCAAAATTCTGGGCACGGGTCGGCTGCAGATTCGAGTTGCCCAGGAACACCGATGGCGATTGCCTGCCCAGGGGAACCGATTGGTCAATGCTGGTATGGGGAGCGAGATCGCCGAAATTAGGCCGGGCAATGCCAATGGTATAGGCCAGCCTTAACGTGGTGTCCTGTCCGAAACGGCTCTGGAACTGTATGCTGGGCAGGACACTGATGTAATTCTGGTTCCCTGCGACCGGGGTCACGCTGGTAACCTCGCTGGCAGAACCTACTAGACTATTCGGGCCAAATGGGCTATTGGGGTCGTTATTTGGGGTATTTCTGTTTATGCAGTTACTTGGGTCATTACAGTTAATGGTCTGAACCTGATTTGCCATGAAGGATCCCTGGGTGCCTTCGATCCTTACGCCGGCCTGCAAGCGGAATCTGCCCCCAAAATTGATGGTGTTCATGACGTATCCGGCAATGACTCGTTCGTCCTCGTTAAAGTCGCCGGCCAATGTCCTCGCCGCATCAGCCAAAGGGTCGTTAGAAAAGAGAGATGGATTGGCGTTGAGGAAGTTGATGATGCTGGCGTAATTCGTGGTAGGTCCGTATTTGGGATACGCGCCGAAATAATAATTCGGATTGGTGAAGGAGCCCAGAAAACTGTTCATGACGCCCACTCCGGGACCATTGGCGGGATCAAGTGTAAGGTTGTTGGAACGAAATGTTTGCTGGTTATCTAACTCGGACTTGTGCGCGTCCCGAATTTTGAATCCCATTTGAAAAGTACTGAAGTGCGAGCCGGCATTATAGTTGTGCAACAGGTTGATGGATCCGGTCACATCGCGTTCAAACGTGTGATCGTCACCGCGCGTCAATTGGAAGAGACCATACTGGGTGGGATTAAAGATGTTTGTGTTCAGCGCGGTAAGCACAGGAGTGAAGGGATCGCTGGCATTCAACGAGTACTGTACACCGCCAGCCAGCGGGCTGCCCGCAATGGGGGCGAAGTTGGAACTGGGAAAAAAGCCGGTGAATCGCGCCTGGCCGAAGGCCGCTTCGTAGTCCAGGAGCGTGTTGCCTCCTAACGTCTGATGGGCGCCGGCGGTCGTGCTGAAGAGCCGCTGCGCAGGCTTGCGTGTAATGTGGCTGAATGTCGAGCTGCCGTCCGGGTTGGTCAGGGTTGGCGTATTGAAGCTGCCTACGCTTGGGGAGTAAATCCAGTCTTGTCCATCATCCTTAAACTGGGAAAACAACCCGCGAATATAAAAGCTGGACCAGTCACCCAGCTTGTAGTCGAGCGTGCCGCCAAAGCCGAAGCGCGTGCGGTTATACCAGTATTCACGCTGGTCGTAGGCGTTGACGCCAGAGAACGACCCGCCGCCAGGAAGTGGATTCACACCCACACTTGGTTCCACGTCGTCAATGCCGCGGCCGTTCCAGTCGTAGCTCCCACCGGCCAGGATGCCCAACTGCTTGTTCTTGAAGAAACGCTGGCCCATGGTCAGGTCGAACTGGTCGAGCGAGCGCCCCCCGGCAATCGGCGTGTATCCACCCATTCCCAACGCGCTAATGTACGGTTTATCGCTTGCACTCTTGGTCACCAGATTGACCGATCCGCCGATAGCATCGCCTTCCTGGTTGGCGGAGAGCGTCTTGCTGAGTTGAACCATCTCCACCAGATCGGCTGGAATCGCGTCCAATTTCACGTTGCGGACGTTCTCCGGTGACGGGAGATGCACTCCATCTACAGTTACGTTATTCAGGCGTGGCTCCATCCCGCGAATCTGGACGTACTTACCCTCACCCTCATCACGCTCCAGCGAAACGCTGGGCATCCGGCCCACGGCATCTGCGATATTCGTATTGGGCAGGCTGGTGATGACCTCTTTGGGCAGCACCTGCAGGATGTTGTCTGCGGTGCGCTGAATGTTGAGTGCTTCCACCTCGCCCTGCTGGCGTTCCGCGCGCACCTCTACCACCTCGTTGCGCGCACCGACCTCCAGCACTGCATCTACATTGGCTACGCCGCCGGCAGCAACGTCGATCTGCGAGGAAAAGATCTCAAATCCCACGTAGGAAATGGTCAGAGTGTAGTGCCCAGGCGTCAGATCACCAATCGTGAACTGACCCTGGCCATCGGACGTAGCATTGCGCCCTCCCGGCTGCAACTCCACGCGCGCGCCCGGCAACAGGGCGCGTTCTTTGTCCGCCACGCGCCCGGTGATCGCGCCTTTGCGTTCTTGCGCACCGGCAGGCGACAGCCAGAGCAGGTTGAGCACAAGTGCTGCCAGAAATAATGAGCATAAGTGTTTACGCATCAAGGAATCTCCTTTTTGTGGGCGAATCGTGGCGTGTTTTGCGCCATAACATCTGCATATTCAGTTGTGATTTGGTCGAGGCAATGCGACGAGATGAACAGGAGATCTTATTCAGCGTTTGTGAACGCTTGTTTGATGGAATGTGAAAAGAGGGTTAAACCTTGGCTAAACCCTGGATGGAGGAGAGAGATTCAGTGCCGAAACTGCGCCGCTGCCGGAGATTCTGCGCCCCGGCAGCGGCGATCTTTGTCCTGGCAGGCACGCTTCGTTTGTCCCGGCTCTCAAGGAACAGGAGTTAAGTGCGGCTACGTTCCTCCGGTCGCCTGGAGAGCCGGATTTTTGCATCTGCAGATCGCCTGAGGCCATCAGCAGCGTGTCAGTGCTTTTTTACTTTTGCTGCGGCATAACCACGCACGCAGGTGGCGGCGAGCAAATGCCATCCATCGTGCAGGTTACTGGATCAAAAGTGCAGCGGGGCCTCAGAATAAATCCTCCGCCCACCTGTTCGTATTCCGTCCTGGTCAGCTCACGTGCGCCCAAGCGGCCAAGGACTCGAGTGTTTTCTTTTCTTTCCAACATAGATGCTCCTTTCGCAATTGAGAAACGATACGTTCTCTAAAATGATCTTCCTTAATGAATGTGATTGTGCGGATCGGCAACTACTCCGTCGCCAGAGTTGCGCTAAATCGGACAACGGATCGGCGGCTCGCAGTCTCCATCCATCACACAAGTTTTTGGATCGAAGGTACACGGGCGGGTCACAATCCCTCCACCCACCTGCTCATATTCCTCTTGGGCCAACTCACGGGCGCCCAAACGGCTCAAAACTCGCCTGTTCTCTTTACATTCCAACATCGATCCTCCTTGCAAATCAGAAAACCACAAATGTTCTCGTGGTTCCCCTTAATATTGTGCGGCCAAAGTTTAACACCAAACGCACCCCCCGCAGGATCGAAATCCAGCAGCATGCGTTGGCGTGAATCAACGCAAACGGTTTTGCCTTTGGCTAAATACTCTAAATACTAAAAACTAAATACTAAGTACTTAAGTACCGAGCGCTGGTATATCCTTCCCACATGCCGATCCGTCGAACCATTCTCCTGGCCTTTGTGACCCTTGCTGCCCTAGCCTGGGGTGCAGCAGCGCGTTCAACTTCTCAACCCTCCGCTCAGGGCGATGCAAAATCAGGGCAGGAGCGGCTGGCTGCGGATACGCCACGCGTGACTCCCGGCGGAGCCACTTTTACTGTTCCCGCTGGCTGGTCGATCACCACCGGCAAAGACATGGTCATCCTTGAGCCGCCGGAGCCAGACGCGCATATCGTCATTGTGGATTCTCAAGCGGCCGATGCCAAGGCAGCGGTGGCAGCCGCCTGGGCCACCTACAAACCGGACGCCAACCGCCCGGTGAGGCTGGTTACGCCCCGGCCTGCCCGTGACGGATGGGAAGAGCGTCAGGTGTTTAGTTACGAGACCTCACCCAACGAGCATGCAGTCGTGGTGGCCATTGCATCGCGTGTCCGTGGCGCCTGGACTGTGGTCATTCTGGAGGGCAGCGTCTCAACCTTCGAGAAGCGCGGCGCGCCCATCGGGTTGATCGTGGAAAGCTTGCGTCCCAAAGGCTACAACCGTGAATCATTTGCCGGGCGTAAAGCCCACCCGCTGGATGCCGAAAAGATCGCCCAGCTCAAAGCCTTTGTTGAGAACTCCATGAAGCAGCTCGGCATCCCCGGGGTCTCGTTCGCGCTCATCGATGGCGGCAAAGTTGTCTATGAGGGAGGACTCGGCGTGCGCGAGATCGGCAAACCTGAGCCGGTGGATGAAAACACCCTGTTCATGGCCGCCTCCAACACCAAGGGAATGACCACCCTTCTCCTGTCTGAGCTTGTCGACGAGAAAAAGCTGAAGTGGGACGAGCCGGTGACCAACGCCTACCCAAGTTTCAAACTCGGCGATGCCGAAACTACAAAAAAAGTCTTGATCAAGAACCTGGTTTGCGCCTGTACCGGGCTTCCCCGCCAGGACCTCGAGTGGATATTCGAATTCAAGCATGCGACGCCGGAATCCTCCATCGCGTTGCTGGGGAACATGCAGCCTACCAGCAAGTTTGGCGAAGTCTTTCAGTACAGCAACCTCATGGCAGCCGTCGCGGGATACGTGGGCGCACACCTTGTGTATCCCAACAAGGAACTCGGCGCAGCCTACGATGAGGCCATGCAGCGCAAAATCTTCGATCCGCTGGGAATGAAAACAACAACCTTTAGCATGGAGCGCGCGCTGCACGGGAACCACGCCAGCCCACACGGTGACAACGTAGACGGCAAACCCAGCGTGGCCAACATAGCGTTTGATTATTCGGTCATGCCCCTCCGTCCCGCCGGTGGCGTGTGGACCTCGGCCCACGACCTCATTCGTTACGTCCAACTCGAACTTACGCAGGGCAAGCTGCCCGACGGCAAGCAGTTGGTCTCATCGGAAAATCTGCTGGTTCGCCGTGCCCCGCAAATCTCTACCGGTGAGAATTCATCGTATGGCATGGGCCTGAGCGTGGACCGCACCTACGGTATTCCTGTGGTAGAACACGGCGGAAGCATGGCCGGCTACAAGAGCAATATCTACATTCTGCCGGACTCCGGAATTGGCGCCGTACTGCTCACCAATGCGGATAACGGAGGAATCCTGCTGGGGGCCTTCATGCGCCGCTTGCTGGAAATTGCCTTCGATGGCAAGCCCGAGGCCGAAGGCGATATCGCGTCTGCGGCAGCCAACCAGAAGACCGCTATGGCCAAAGCCCGCGAGCGCCTGGTAGTGCCCGCCGACCCGTCCCTGGTGACCCGGTTGGCAACCCGGTATCACAGCAAGGAACTCGGTGATATTGACGTGCTGAAGAAAGATGGCGCAACCACCTTCGACTTTGGCGAGTGGAAGAGTACGGTTGCCTCGCGCAAAAATGATGACGGCACCATCTCCTTCATCACCGTAGATCCCACCAATCGGGGATTCGAGTTCGTAGTAGGCGAACGCTCCGGCAAGCGCATCCTGATCATCCGCGACGGCCAGCACGAATACATCTTCACCGAATCAGCCTGAGAGGGAAAGAAAGAGATCATCGCTAAAAAATGCCCTAATTCCTCCGTTCCTCCGGAATCCGCGCCAATCCAGGGGATTCCCCTGCCGGAGGTTTCCGGAGGAAGGGAGGATTCCTCCGAAATCCGCGTTCCAATGTTCCATGGCGCGGATGGTGGTTCCTGACCGAACGGCATTTCCGTGACGGCTAACGTGGATTTCGGACGTTGTCATAGGCATCGGGCGCAGGATAGCTGATTGAGATTTGCCACGCAACTTTAGTGCACCTAAATTTCCTCTTCATTTTTCAGTAACTTAGAGGCAAATTAAAAAAATGTAAGCGGAGCATTTGGCAATCGAGTCATTGCTAAAGCCCACGCGAAGGAACGCCAACCAGAAAAGAGGCATTTGCTTCTTCCGATCAGCGTTCCTCAGCGTAAACCTGTCCCGGCTTGCCGTGGATCAGCGGCAATTTTTATCTTTTCTTCCTCTTCCCAGGCCGTTGCCGCGCAAGCCCCCGCTGCAGGCCGCGTATCTGCGTCTGGATCTCCGCGCGCCTCTCCCGTGCATGGAAAAAGACGTCATCCGGATCGCGGTACTGTTTGTCCCAATCATCCTGCATGTTGCCAAACCGGAACGTGTCATGCTGCTCCAGCCCGCGCAAGCTCTGGATCAACTCCTCATTGGCCTGGGCGCGCGTGTATTCCAGGGTGACCTTGTAGGCGTTGAGGAACTCCTGGCGAAAGACGTTGAGGTGGTCGAGCCGCTCCAGGCTGAGGATGGTGGCTTCAAAACAGCGGTTCATGGTTTGCAGAGCTTCATAAGCGCGAAGCTTGGTAGGGCGGAATTGCCAATTGCTAAGGGGTGCGTTACCGTCAGTAATAGCCATGCGTTTGCGTGCCTCCATAGCACGCGACTGCTGGTTAGGGCCATGTCGGTGTTGAACGCACTGGCATGTGCCCGTTGAGGTTGTTATTACCTGCTTTTCTTGTGTGGCGCAGCCACCCTCGGCTGCGGGCTTTCCTTCACTTGCCTTCGTAGTTTCTTTCGCCCATTCTTCAGTTTCGGAAGAAGCTTACGAACCCTTTCAACTTCTTCCTCGGTCCAAAGATGCAGGGTCATGCCGCCGCTGGTCACTGACTTTGGCGCAGGTATTTTCCCGGCTGCAATGTAGTTGCTCAGCGTTGACATGGCGATGCCCAGTTTTCTGGCCACATCGCGAGTCGATAGAGTAGTCACCAGACAATGATCTCAATCATTGAACAATATGTCAAGGAAATTCAGAGTTTCTTAAATGGATGGGTACGTCATTCCGCCTTTTCCCGAGAGAGTGTCATTCCGAAAGCCCGTTAAGCCTGCGCGCATTTTCTTCAGCGCGCAGGTAGGGCTGAGGAATCTGCTCTGCTGCTCTTGAATTTCGCGATAAAGCTTGCACAATCCTGTCAGAACTACGAGATACGCCAGTCTGAGCGCTGGGCATCGGTTTAACAGCTTTCTATCAGGATCGACCCGCATGCAGCGTCGCTGTAGTGTCGCCCCGCCGGGGCTCAAAATTCTTTCTGCACGCCTACCCAGGCCTCACGGCCTGGGCTAACTACTTACGCGCCTCCGGCGCTGGATTGTCGCTGGCTCGAGGTTCAGCTCCCAACTCCACCCGCAGCCGCTCAAGCTCTCCATCCCGCCGGTGGTATCCAGTCTCATGAACCAGGGTTTCGGCCTTCTCAAAATGCTCACGCGCCTTCACCAGATCGCGATTGCCGAGGGCAAGACGGGCCGACGCAAGATGGTAGTCGCTGAGGTGCAGACGCATGCCCGAACGGCTGGCGATGCGAAACACTTCAGCAAGATCGCGGGGCGTGCCTCGGGCCAGAAGCCCGCGCGGGATGTGGTGGAGCGATCCCGATTGACGCAGGAAGTCGACAGCTTGATTGAGATGATGGGTAGATTCAGGTGATCCCGCCGGGTGAGCGCGGCCGAGGGACAGGTGGTCGAGTCCGATGCTAAGGGGCCGGTTTACCCAATTTAACGTCTGTGCGGCCCGGCGGATGACCTCCGCGCTCTGGCCTCGTTCGAGAAGAAGATCGCAGTAACAGAAGCCGGGGAGCGAATAGAGTATCAGGAACTCTCGCTCCTGTTCGGACTGGATCTGCTCGGCCTCTGCGAAGAGGCGCTGCGCCTCGACCAAGTCGCCAGACTCTAGAAGAGCGTGGGCAAGAGTGGTTCTTTTGCTCATCCGGTGGAACGATTCGCCGCTCCGGTCAGCTAAATCGACCGAATGGCGGGCGGCAGCGATCGCCTGTTGTACATCACCCAGACTCAGTAGTAGATCAGCCAGGTTGCCGTAGGCCACCGCCGCATTTTCCCACTGCTGCTGCGAGGCGAAGCCTTCAGCGCCGGATCTGATGGGCGCGAGCGCATCGGCAAGTCGACCGAGGGCGCGAAGTGTGAAACCGGCATCGGGAAGAAGTCGTTCGCGGTTGCCCGGCGGCAAGGCGGTGGCCGGATGAGTCCACGGAGTTTCAAAGAAGTTTATCAGCAGTGAAAGTTCCGCGCCGAAAGCGCCGAGTTCGAACACCAGATAGCCTCTGTCACCGTGCCTAATGCGTCCCCAATAGATGCTGTTAAACGCCTCGAGATGCCGACCGGCCTGGCAGCCATGGTAGACCGCGTAGAAGAGTGGCGTCATCTCATCCAGCGTGTCCGGTTTCTCGGGTGCCGCTTTACAATAGTGTTCGTAGAGTTGAGAGTGGCCTTGGCGGAATGCTTCCTCAGCAGTAGACCGCATCACCGCTGCGAAGTGCTCGCGGATGAGCGGATGGCAGTCAACCGGCGTTGCCGGGTCTTTGCTGAGGACAAGACGAGCGTCGAAAAGGCGCATCAGCGCTGCCCGATACTCGAGGTCTTTCAAAGGAGGCAGCACCAGCCTCAATGCCTCAGGCTCGGCAGGGTGGTCGAAGAAGCCTAACGAGCGCAAGACCCCCGCCTCGGGCTTGCCGGTGAACATCCGCTCATAGGCTGCCATCATCCGCCGGGCATGCGCGCCATACTTCGACTCGTCCACCATTAATTCGCGAATCTCCACCCTGCGCCGGATATCAGCATTCAGGAAGTCGGCCAGATAAGTTCCGAGAAGGGTTAGGGCGAGGGCGTGGTTTCCGCAGTCCTGCGATGCTTGCTGTAACTCTTGTTCCTCACCCTCAACTTTGAGCTGGCGCAGGTACTCGGCACCATATTCCGGAGTGAGATTCTCCAGATCGATAGAGACAGCGCGGGGCGGGTCGTCGGGGATGTCCAGCCGCACACGAGTAGTGCAGAGGATCAGCCCTTGGTTGGCCGTATCAAGCTCTTGCAGCAGAGCCTTCAGCGCTGAATCCTTAAGGGCGCCCGTGGAGTCCTGTAATGGCTCGATGCCGTCGAGGATCAACAGCACCCTCTCCTCGCGAAGTCGCTGCGCGACTGCCTCAGCCTTGGCATAGACAGAAGCCGTGGCTGGCACCTTGATCTTGAGCCAGCTGATAATCTCCGCAAAGAATGCATCGGAGGACGTCGCATTCTTCGTAGACGTACCTTGGCTGTAGAACGACCAGCCGAAGACTGTCGCTTCACCCAGATGGCGTCGGAACCACTTGTCCATCAATGCAGTCTTGCCCGTGCCGCCGGGGGCGATGATTTGAACGAAGTTAGTGGCAGGATTCGCCCAGGCTTGATCCAGATAGGCGATCTGGTCATCACGACCCACCAGCAGCGTGTTGACGGTTGGCAGCTTGGAGATGAAAACCCGATGTTGTTTCCCAACAATCGGCAGCGGGTTCCGCAAATGCAGCCGCTGCAAGATCAATCGTGCCACTTCCGCGGGTGTTCGACTCCCAATCTTCACGTAGCCGTCAAGCGAGAGCACACCGTCGATAGGCGCATCATCAAACCGGAAGGGCATAATTCGATGGCCCTCCACATTCAGCAGAATGTCACGCATCTGACGCCACTCAAGTCTGCACCACTGCTTGGTGGCGTACTCGGAACAATAAAACGGCACCACCAGATCCGATTCATTCCTATAGAGGTTCCCAAGGTAGAGGTCCAAGTCCGGCCTGGCAAGTTCAGCAGTTAGATATTCATCGTAGAGAACACGCTCTTGGCCCAAAGTTGCTGTCAGCGATTCGGCCACCAATCGCACGAATTCACGTTTCTCTCCCGGGAAGGACAAGGCGACCCGAAAACGATTCGCTTTTGCTGGGAGGGTCATTTGATCGCTATTCAACGATTACTATGGCACTCAGGCTACCACGGCCATGGGATTACCTAAAAGGAAATAGGCGATGCAATGTAGTTTTACGATTGGGTTCGGGTTTGGGAAGCGAATCACGCGGACCCAGCGGTCCGCATTCAGGGCAAGTGACGAACAGACAGACTCGGTAGAACTCCCTGAAGTTTTATCGCGCGGGAAACAGAGTAGGGATGCTTCAACTCGCCCCTCACTCCTGCGTCGTTCGATGCTCGCTCAGCATGACAGATGCTGGCTTTATTGCGGGGTTGAAGGAGTTCTAAGCGGACGCATACCGGAGGCCAATCGTCCTCCCACTTGTGGCTGAGCGACTCATTCGGCCGGACTTTCTCCGTGCGGCCTCAGTGTTTCGGGGCCTCCGTGGCAGGTGTTTCTTATAACCGTCGAACAATCCCCTGCAATCTCTTAGCAATCTCCTCCGCATCATCCGCACCCTCAAACCGAACCGCCTCCCCAATCCGAACCTGCACCGTCCCCGGTTTAGAGAATCTCTTCTTCCGCTGCTTAAGCGGAAACAGCCCATCAATTCTCATAGGAACCACCGGCAGATTCAACCGCGTAGCCAGCAGCCCGATGCCTTTTCGAAACTCGCTCATCTCCCCCGTCTGCGTCCGCTTGCCTTCGGGAAATATCAGGACGTTATAGCCCCGGTCAGCAAGCCTTCCGGCATATTGAAAGCTCTCCTGGTAACCCGCCTTCTGCGGCAGCGAGAAGACATTGAACAGCGCCGTCACCAGCACATAGCGCAGCTTCGCGTACCAGCGTCGCAGGAAGAACCATTCTCTTGGTGGATAGCGCATATCGCGCAACAGCTCGCCCAGCATGGCCGGCGCCAGCCGATGCCGCAGGCGCGGCGGCAGGGCCGCCAGAATAAAGCCGATATCAAGCTGCGTGATATGGTTCGAGATCACGAGCACGGGGCCGCGGACATCCTTCAATCTTTCCCGCCCAATAATCCTGGGCTTGGACATGATCATGGTCGCCGGCCACACCAGCAGGTAATACACCAGCAGACGTATCCACGTGACCGGCCAGCGCTGCGCCCAGGGAGAATAAGGATACTCAACCCGCTTGGTCTTGGCGGAGGACTTCCTGACCAGCTCTTCCAGATCAGCCACGGTATTAACCTGGGAGAACTCCCGGTCGTGCAGGTCCACCTGATAGCGGTCTTCGATGGCGCTCATCAACTCTACCCGGTCCAGGGAACTCAAGTTCAGATCATCTTCCAGGTGCGCCCCCGGATTCATATTCACCTTGTGTCCCGCAATACCCTGAATAAGTTGTTGCAGCGTACCCGAAGCAGCAGATGGAGCGGATGTTGTGGTGGCTGCCGGGCGTCCTCCAAACTGGCTTTCCGCTGCCTCACGAATCACATCCAGCCTGGGTTTTTGCGTCGACGTTCGCGGAAAATCCTCGTCCGGCCACGCGAACCAGCAGCGGATCTTCTGGAAGTCGGCCAGTGATTGGTTCGCGTGCGCTACCGCCGCATCCGCCGACGCGCCGTCCTGCAGCAGCAACACCGCGCACGCCTCGGCGTTCCCGCCGCGCGCGATCCCGAAGACCACGCAGTCCCGCACCTCCGGCTGGCGCCGCAGCGCCTGTTCCAGGTCTTCCGGATAAATCTTCAGCCCCGCGGGTGTAACGATCACATTCTTATTGCGGCCTTTGAAATAGAGATTGCCTTCTTCATCCACCGCGCCCAGGTCTCCGGTACGGAACCAGCCTTCCTCCCCCGCCACCGGCTTCATCTCCTGTCCTTGCCAGTATTGCCGGGCCACATTCTCCCCCCGCACCAGAATCTCGCCGGTTGCGGGATCGAGCTTCATCTCGCGCCCCGGCAGCACTTTGCCAATCGACCGCTTACCTACCTTGAAAGGATGGTTCAGGCTGATCAGCGAACTGGTCTCCGTGAGCCCGTAACCCTGGATCACCACATAGCCCAGCCTGCGCCAGAATTCTTCCGTCGCCGTATCCAGCGCCGCGCCGCCCGAGATCAGCGCCCAGAACTTCCATCCGAACTGCCGGTGAATCCTGCGGAAGATCCACCAGCGCCGCAGAAAATGCTTATTTTCAGCCGTGGCGAACCTGGCCATGTCTTTCGGGAACTCGCGCTCGATTCTCTGCTTGAGCGACTCCATCACCCGTGGCACCGCTACCAGCACCGAAACGCGCTCCCGGCGGATCGACGCAATCACCTCGCGCGGGTTCAGGCTGTCCTGGAAGATTACCGTCCCGCCAATCAGCGGAGGAACAAACATCGCCATAAACTGCCCAAAGACGTGGCTCAATGGCAGCAGATTGAGAAAGCGTACCGGATGAAATGGCCGTTCGTACTTGATGTACTTGGGAATCTCGCGCTCAATCGGTCCCAGGCTGGCCAGCAGGTTGCGATGCGTCAGCACCACTCCGCGCGGCTCAGCCGTAGTTCCCGAAGTAAAGACGATCTGAGCAGTATCGTCGGGAGTGATGTCGACCGCCGGGTAAGCTGTAGCCGATAGCTCAGACAAGCTCTCCGCCAGAGTCTCAAGTTCCAGACGCGGCCACTTCTCGGCAGCCGGCATCAGGGCAGCGGAACATACGACCAACTTGGCCTGAACATCGCGGGCCACGCGCTGCATAAAATCCGGGGCGGCGATCCGGTCCATGGGGACAACCACCACGCCCCGCAGCAGGCAGCCCATGAAAGCCCCAACCCACTCCGGAGAATTAGCCCCCCAGAGCAGAACACGCTCACCCTTGCCGATCTTTCGATTCTCCAGCTCCCGCGCAAACCGAAATGCCAGCTCAGCCGTAGCGCGATAAGTCCACCGAGGCGTGCGGTAACCCCGGTGATAGACAAAGGCAGTCGCCTTTCCAAACTTGAGGTAAAGCCCAACCAGATCGCCAAGGCTGTTCACCCAATAAACCTAACACGGCGGCAAATCTTACTGGTGATGACACTGATGGAACTGATGAATACGGATAGAGTGATAGGGGGTTGGGGTAAGCCAAAGGCCAGGGGCCAAGAGGAATACTATTCACTTAAAGAGTTTGGAGCCTTTTGAGTCGATGGCAAAAACGCAAGGTCCCTCCGATTTACCCCCGCTGGCGCGTGGGTGAACCCTCGGGATGACGAATTGTTTTTTAATCGTTCACCTTGAGTGAACAGTATTGTGGCCAAGGGCCAAAGGCTATCCACCATCTGCTATGTCGAATAATCCGCATTAATATGCACATACTCATCCGTCAAATCGCACGAAAGAAATTCCAGACTACTCTTGCCCAGTCCCAGCGTGATGCGGATTTCATAAGCACTCTGCGACATATATTCGTGTGCCCGGTCCCGATCGAACAGAACTGCAGCCCCGTTGCGGCAGATTAACTGGTTGCCCAGGTGGATGTTGATCTTTGCCGGATTAATCTTTACCCCGGAGTAGCCGGCCGCCGCCAGCATGCGACCCCAGTTGGGATCGGAGCCTGCCCAGGCCGTCTTCACCAGCGCCGACGTGGCAATGGCCCGCGCAATCTGCCGCGCTTCGCTCACATTGCGCGCCTGCTCAATCTTGAGCCGCACCACATGCTTCACTCCTTCGCCATCCGCAACGATCTGCTGCGCCAGCGAACCGCACACCTGTTGGAGCCTTTTCTCAAACTCCGCTCGCACAGATTTGAGCGGCACGCCGCTCTTGCCGCTGGCCAGCAGCAACACCGTGTCATTGGTGGAGGTATCGCCATCGATGGAGATGCTGTTGAACGTCTGATCTACCACGCCCTTTAGGCATCTCTGCAATTCGCCAGGAGTGGCCATCACATCAGTAAACAGATAAGCCAGCATGGTCGCCATGTTGGGATGGATCATGCCTGCGCCCTTGCACACGCCCGCGATACGTGCCTTCGTTCCCTTGTACGTTAATTCTTCTGCGGCCACCTTCATCCGCGTGTCCGTGGTCATGATGGCCGTGGCAAATGCGGTAAAGGCCTCTCGCTCCTCGCTGACCGACCCGATCAACCCAGGAAGCGCCGCCGTAATTTTTTCTACGGGCAGAGGAACACCAATGATTCCCGTGGAGGAAGGAAACACCTGCTGCACCTTCACCTTGATCGCCTGCGCGACCTCTTTGCAAACCGTCCTGGCCGCGCGAAGCCCGTGCGCTCCGGTGGCGCAGTTGGCATTTCCGGCGTTCACGATCAGGGCGTGAATGCGCCCACGAGAAAGCCGCAGATGCTCACGGTCAACCACGAGCGGCGCAGCCACCACCTGGTTGCGCGTGAACATGGCGCCGGCAGAAGCCCCATCCGGGGCCAGGGTGAGGGCCAGATCAGGCTTGCCACTGGCCTTAATTCCAGCAGTGCAAGCAGAAAACAAAAATCCTTGGGGTAGATTGTTCAATGTAGATGAGGTCATGAACCTATAAAATGAATTTGACTTGATTACCGATTTGCTCCGACCAGCCTCACCAACGGCATCACAATCTGCAGATCACGTTTCTCCAGATTAGGCGGAATCGGCCCGCGCACCATGGCAATCTCATCGCAAGCGTAGAACCGTGGACAGTGAATGCAATCCTTATAGATCTTGTCCGGCAGCTCTTCCCGCGTAGCCACGTTGAATCCGGCTCGTGCAAAGAACTCCGGTATGCGCGTAAACAGGCAGACGCACGTTACATTGTGCCGGTCCGCCTCTCTTAGCAATGCTTTCACCAGCAGGCGGCCGGCGCCGAGCTTCTGCGCGTCCGGATGAACTGCAATCGACCGGATTTCCGCCAGGTGCAATCCGTACAGGTGGAGCGCGCCGCAACCAATAATCTTTCCATGATGCTCCGCCACCACAAAGTCGCGGACGTTTTCACACAATTCAGGAATGTGGCGCGGCAGCAAAGTGCCATCGGCGTAGAAACGCTCCATGATGGCGTGAATTTGCTCTACGTCCCGCAGGATCGCATTACGCGTACGTACCATGGGCCTCCTGCACTGCCGCCAATTTCTGGCGGGCCTCACGCAACGCCTGCTGCACCCGATGTGGCGCGGTGCCGCCGGAAACATCGTGGCACGCGATCACTGCTTCCAACGTCAGGTGCTCGTAGATGTCTGCGCCAAACGCCGGGCTGAATGTTTGCAGTTCAGTCACGGATAGTCCTTCAATCTCGCATCCTTTTTCCACGCACAATTGCACTGCGTGGGCCACGGCTTCATGCGCCTGCCGGAAAGGCACGCCTTTCTTGACCAGATAGGTTGCCGCCGCAAAAGCATTCATGAAGCCGCTCTGACAGGCCTTTTTTGTTCGTTCCCAGTCAAACTCCACCTCGCGCATAAAACCCGTGGCAATCTCCACGCTGGCTTTGACCGTGGACGCCGCGTCAAAAAGCGGTTCCTGCGTCTCCTGCATATCTTTGTTGTAGGCCAGCGGAAGCCCTTTTACCGCAGTTAAAAGCGCCACCTGGCTGCCAATCACCCGCGCCGCCTTGCCGCGAATTAATTCGAGCGAATCAGGATTCTGTTTCTGCGGCATGGCGCTGCTGCCGGTCGAATATGCTTCAGGCAAGCGCACAAAGCCATACTCTTGAGTCGCAAACAGGATCAGCTCCTCTGCCCATCGGCTCAGGTGTACTGCCAGCAGGGAGAGAGCATTCACGAACTCAATGGCAAAATCGCGGTCGCTGGTCGCGTCGATGCTGTTGGCCGTTACCCGGTCGAACTCCAATTGCCGGCTCACCTGTTCGCGATCAAGCGGCAGGGTAGCCCCTGCCACCGCGCCTGAACCTAACGGACACTCATTCACCCGCCTGCGGCAATCCTTCAATCGCTGCAGGTCCCGCCAGAACATCTGGAAGTAAGCCATGAGCCAGTGCGCTGCCAGCACCGGCTCTGCCCGTTGAAGATGCGTGTAAGCCGGCAGTACCGCGGTCTTGGCTTCCTCCGCGCGATTGAGAAAGACCTCCAGCAGATCGTGAATTGAGATCACCAGATTATCCACGCTGTCGCGCACAAACAGGCGCAGGTCCGTGGCGATCTGTTCATTGCGGCTCCGCCCGCTATGCAGCTTCTTTCCAGTCTCGCCGATCAGGCTGACCAGTTGTTTCTCTACAAAGTGGTGGACGTCCTCAGCTTCGGCATCGGTGAGAAATTCCGGCTCTGCTTCGCCTTTTCGCGCAATCCGGTGCAGCCCATCCAGGACCGTGTCCCACTCTTCCGGAGAAAGCACGCCCGCTGCGCCCAGCGCCTCCGCGTGTGCACTGCTGGCTGCCAATTCGTAGAGCAGCAGCTTCTGGTCAAAGGGGAATGACCGCTGCCATTGCTCGAACTGAGGATCAAGTGGCTTCCGGAATCTTCCGGACCACATCTTCACTTGGTAACCTCCTGGCGAATGCGCGCGCGCGAACGGGCCGGCAGGCCCAGAATCCGGATGAAGCCCGCAGCGTCCTTTTGATCGTAGCTTTCGCCCATGGTGAACGAGGAAAGGTCCGTGCGATACAACGAGAACTCTGATTCGCGCCCGGCAATGGCAACGTTTCCTTTGTACAGTTTGAGTGTGACGGTGCCCGTGACGTCTTTCTGTGTCTCCGTGACAAAGGCGTCCAGCGCTTCCCGTAGCGGCGTGAACCACAAGCCGTAATAAACCAGCTCGGCATATTTCAGAGCCACATGCTGCTTAAAGTGCAGCAGATCGCGGTCCAGGCAGAGCGCCTCCAGTTCGCGATGCGCCGCCAGCAGGAGCGTGCCTCCGGGAGTCTCATAGCAGCCCCGCGACTTGATGCCGACAAAACGGTTTTCCACCAGGTCGACGCGGCCAATAGCATTGCGGCCGCCAATCTCATTCAGCAGCTCCAGCAAAGAGACAGGATCAATTTTTTGTCCATCCATGGAGACCGGCGTGCCTGCTTCAAAGCCAAGGGTCACCGTCTCCTCGCGGTCGGGAGCATCCTGCGGTGAGCGCGTGAGCTGCCAGGTGGAATCCAGCGGAGAGTTCGCCGGATCTTCCAACTCGCCGCCTTCATGGCTCAAGTGCCAGAGGTTGCGGTCGCGGCTGTGGATCTTCTCCCGGCTGGCGGTTACAGCGATTCCGTGCTGCTCCGCGTAATCAAGGCAATCTTCGCGCGATTTCAGCTTCCACTCCCGCCACGGAGCAATCACCTTCAACTCCGGCGCCAGCGCCTGAAACGCATGTTCAAATCGCACCTGGTCGTTGCCTTTGCCGGTGCATCCGTGGGCCAGGGCCGTTGCGCCTTCCTTCAACGCCACTTCCACCTGATGTTTGGCAATCACCGGACGGGCCAGTGACGTACCCAGAAGATATTTATCTTCGTAAACCGCGCTGGCTCGCAGGGCAGGGAAGACGTAGTCAGTCAGAAACTCCTTCCGCAAATCAATCACGCTCACCTTGGCTGCGCCGGTCTTGCGCGCCTTCTCAGCCACCTGGTCCACGTCTTCTCCCTGGCCTACATCTGCGATCATGGCGATCACGTCGCAGTCATAGTTTTCCTTGAGCCAGGGAATGATGATGGAGGTATCCAGCCCTCCCGAGTACGCTAGAACAACCTTCTCACGCATGATGGCTCCTTGAAGGCGAGCGACGAGTATCCCCGCCCATGAGTAAAAGTAGAATTGCTTTCTGCGCGTGCATCCTGTTTTCCGCCTGGTCAAAGACCACCGCCCGCGGCGAATCGATCACGGCGGCGGCAACTTCTTCTCCACGGTGTGCCGGAAGACAGTGCATAAAGACGGCGCGAGGCGCGGCCTGCGCCATGAGCGCTTCATTCACTTGATAAGGCGCAAAGATCTCTTTGCGCTCGGCCGCTTCATCTTCCTGCCCCATGCTGGTCCACACGTCGGTATAAACCGCGTCCGCGCCGGCCACAGCTTGGCCCGGGTCCTGCATGATCTCGATCTCTCCGCCCGTCTGGGCCGCTATGGCCAGGGCCGCCTCGGTGATTTCCGCTTTCGGCGCATAGCCGGCAGGGGTAGCAATGGACACCTTAGCGCCCACGCTCGCGCCGGCGAGCATCAATGAATGAGCAACGTTGTTGCCGTCACCCACGTACGCCAGACGCACCTGGTGCAAGTCTCCGAATTTTTCCTGCAAGGTAAAGAAGTCGGCAAACGCCTGGCAAGGATGCTCCAGATTACTCAGGGCATTGATCACCGGAATCGACGCGTGACGCGCCATCTCCACCACCGTCTGGTGCTCAAAGGTGCGTAGCACCACCGCGTTCACCCAGCGCTCTACGTTGTGAGCAACGTCGCACAGCGATTCGCGTTCATCCAGCCGGCAATGCGTCTGGTCTACGAATACTGCCGTGCCGCCCATGCTGACCATGCCCGCCTCAAAGGTGAGCCGTGTGCGCAGGGATGCCTTCTCAAAGAAGAGCACAATCTGTTTGCCCGCCAGCGCATTACGAAACTCGGCCGGCTTCTTTTTGAGGATCCGGGTCAGTTGAAAAAGCCACTTGATCTCGTCCACAGAAAAATCCTGGACGGAAACCAGATCACGGCAGACAATCGGCTGCCGCGCAAGGGCCTTTTGCTCCGCAAAGCCGTAAGCACGTGCTCCTATCATTTGCTTCTCCGTTCTGCCGCGCCCGCCGCCCGCACTGCGCTTTTCCCCAATACCTGGTCTAATTGGCGGATCGCAACATCAACATGTTGTTTTGTAATCAGGTAGGGCGGCAGAAAGCGCACTACGGTCTCGTCTGTGCGATTCAGGATCACCCCACGTTCCAGCATCTGTTTGAAAACGGCCTTCGCTAAATCGGCGGACTCCATCTCCATGCCAATCATCAATCCCAGGCCGCGCACCTCGGCAATCCCCGTGTGTTTCTGTTGCAGATTCTTCAACTGCGCCAGAAGGTAGTCTCCGGTCTTCTTCACATGGGGGAGCAGCTTCTGCTTCTCCAGGACGTTGAGGAGTTGCAGGGCCACAGCACAGGCCAGTGGGCCTCCGCCGAAAGTGGTCCCATGCATTCCCGGATGCATGCATTGCGAAACTTTCTCGCTGGCCAGCAAAGCCCCCAGGGGCAGGCCGCCGGCAATGGGTTTGGCAACGGTCACCAGATCGGGCTGGATGCCATAATGCTGGTAACCAAACCAGCGTCCGGTGCGCCCCAGCCCGCTCTGGATCTCGTCCGCAATCAGCAACGCATGGTGTTTCTGCGCCAGCCGGTGCGCCGCCTCCGCGAACCCCTGACTCACCGGGCGGATTCCCCCTTCTCCCTGTACGAACTCAAAGCCAATGGCACACACACTCTCGTCAAAATTGCGTTCCAGGTCGGCAATATCGTTGAACTTCACGAACTGCACGCCCGGAACACCCGGATCAAACGGCGCGCGATACTTTTCTTTATAGGTAGTGGCCAGCGAGCCGAAAGTGCGGCCATGGAATGCATGTTCCAGGGCCAGAATGCGCCACTTGGGTTCATCGCCGTTCTTGCAATTCGCGTGGGCATACGCGCGCGCCACCTTCAGCGCCGCCTCCCAGGCCTCCGTTCCGCTGTTGGTAAAGAACGCCCGGTCGAGGCCGGAAACTCGTGTCAGCCCGGCCGCCAGCCGCGCCTGGTACTCGTGATAAAAGAGGTTCGAGGTATGAATCAGCAGCTTGGATTGCTGCGCAATGGTCTTGGAAATCGCGGGATGCGCATAGCCCAGGGCATTCACGCCGATGCCGCTGAGAAAATCCAGATAGCGCCGGCCCTTGTCGTCGTACACATAGACGCCCCGGCCCCTCCGCAACATGACTGGATAGCGATCGTATGTCGAGAGCAGCAGTTTGGATTCGAGTTTGCTTACCTGCTCGAGCTTCACGCTACCAGTACCTCCGTCCCCGATTCGATTTTTGTCACATAGAACTCCGGAAGCGCCTCTACGTCGCTTGCCGGCAGGATGCGCACCCGATGGACGCCCCGCAGCAGCGCCTGCTTGCACGCTTCCAGCTTGGGCAGCATTCCGCCAAAAATTACCGCCTTCTCCGTCAACTCCGTCGCCTGATTTAGATTCAGCCATCGGATCACCAGCCCGTCCGCATCTTTCACGCCGGGAACATCGGTGAGGAAGATCAGTGCGTTGGCATGGCAGGCCACCGCGCAGGCTGAGGCCATCTGGTCGGCATTGATGTTGTAGTACTGGCCATCACCGCCCAGAGCCACGCTGGAAATCACCGGAACGGAGTGCTGCTCCCATATGGTGTTGATCCAGCTTGGATCGACGGCGGAGATCTCCCCGACAAAGCCAAGATCGTGGCCGTTGGAAGGTTTCTTGCGCGCCCGGAAGGCCAGGCCATCGCCGCCGCATAACCCCATCGCAGGCTGGCCCGTAGCCGCCAGGGCAGCTACCAGCTTCTTGTTCATGTGACCCGCCAGCACCATCACAGCAAAGTCTCGAGTCTCAGCATCTGTTACCCGCAGGCCATTCACGAACTCGCTTGCCTTGCCCACCTGCGTGAGCATGCGCGTGAGCGCCGTGCCTCCGCCGTGTACTACGGCAACCTGATGCTCTGCCGCCAGCTGTTTCACCGCCAGGGCTGCCCGATGCAGCAGACCGGCATCGTCCAGCGTGTTCCCGCCAAGTTTCACTACGATTCTCATCGCAGCCCCTCCTCTTCTTTCCATCCAAACATCACATTCATGTTCTGTACCGCCTGCCCGGCAGCGCCCTTCATCAGGTTGTCGAGACAGGAAACCATCACCATGCGCTTGCCGTCATCGGCCAGCGTGAATCCGATATCGCAATAATTCGTATGCAACGAATATTGAATTTGCGGCAGCTTGCCCTGGCTGAAGACCCGCACCCATGGAGACTCTGCATAGAAATCGCGCAGGCAGTTTTCAACCTGCTGCGGCCGCATGGCTGAATTGAGCCGCACATAAATTGTCGAGAGGATGCCCCGGGGAATCGGCAGCAGGTGTGGCGTGAATATCAGTTGCTCCGGCGCAAGGCCAAGCTGCTCCAGGATCTCTCCCGTGTGGCGATGGCAGAAGACTGAATAAGCTGAAAGGTTCTCCGCCACCTCCACAAAATGGGTCTTCTGTGTCGGTTGCTTGCCCGCTCCCGAAACGCCGGATTTCGAATCGCAGATTGCGCCATAAGAAAGGTCCAGCAGCCCGGCGCGGACCAACGGCGCCAGCGGAAGGATCGCGGAAGTGGCGTAACATCCGGCATTGGCTACCAGCGCCGCCTCTTTCAACTTGTCGCGATGTAATTCCGGAATGCCATAAACCGCCTGGGCTGTCAGCTTGTCCGCGAGCTGTGCATCGGCATCGTGAAATTGATAGGCCGCGCGATAGGCGGGCGTGGCCAGCCGCCAGGCTCCGCTCAAGTCAACCACGTGTACGCCGCGCCGCATCGCCTCCGGCATCCACTCCCGTGAGACCTCATGCGGAGTGGCCAGAAAGAGGACGTCTACGCCCTTTGCTTGCAGGGCATCCCAACTGAATGCCTGCAGCGGATAGCCGCCATTGCCATTGCGTTGAGCATCAACGCGATGCGGACTACAGCCGGATGGATCGCCGTGCGGATCGCCGTGTGGATCGCCGTGTGGATCAAAGATGTGCGGGTAAACATCATCCAACCGTCCCGGACCCGCGCTCTCGCCTTCGCGCGTAAACAGGACCGGCTTCTTCACCTGGGGATGGCGCATGAGCAGCCGAGCCAGTTCGAATCCGGCATAACCGGTAGCGCCAACAACAGCGGGTTGGATCGTGGCTGGCATCAGGCGCGCATTCCCTCCAGCTTCACCTGCAGCAACCGGGCGCTGCGGTTGCTGCTGGTAATGATCAGCAGCGTGTCATCGCCGGCCACCGTTCCCACTACCTCTTCCCATGCTTCAGCGTCCAGGGCCACAGCTACCGGCTGCGCGCTTCCCGGGGTGGTCTTGATCACCAGCAGGTTCTGTGCCCTGCGTACGTCACGCACAAATTCTCTTACCAGGCGGGAAACGGCCGGAATTGGCTCAGACGGCGCATCTCCATTGCGCAGAATGTAACCCTCAGGAGTCTTCATCAGGCGCAGCTCATTCAAATCGCGCGAGAGTGTGGCCTGCGTCACATGAAAGCCGCGCCGCGCCAGCAGCTTGCACAGCTCATGCTGGTTGGGTAGAGGCCCATCATGCGCCAGTTCGACAATCAGTTGCTGCCGTGCCAATTTCGTCATACGAATAATTATGCAATGCTATGTATAAATATACATGTAGCGCCGGGGAATTCAATAAAAATTTTGAGAAAAATGTAAGATGGGGCCAGCGGCATGCGAAGTCCCGCAACTCTGGAAAAGAGGTGTGATTCAGGGTGTGATGAAAAGGTTCTGGAGTTAGTTCGTGGGTTAACTCAGGCTTTTCGGGGTTGATTTTTCGGTTTTGACCTTCCCTATCCCTGTTCCCCTGTAACCTGCCCCCTGGTTACTTCAGCGCATTGCTCATGAATGTCGAAATGTCCTTCTTCAGTTCGCCCAGCGACTCATCGCGGATGTACATCATGTGTCCGGCGCCGTAGTATCCCAGGCTGATGCTGGCGTGCTGTTTGGCGTCCAGGCCCATGTGGTTGAGGGTGTACTGGGTGGCGAAATAGGGAGTTGCCAGGTCATAAAATCCGTTGCCGACAAACAGCTTCATGTACGGGTTCCGCTCAAAGGCATCGCGCAAGGCCTGTGCAGTGTCGGGAAAGCCGGCGCTGGCGGAGCCCCAATCCCATTCCAGAAAGCCAAAGCCGCCGCCCAGAATGTAATACTCCATGTCGGATTTATAGCCCAGCTCCGTCCGCACATACTGGTTGAACATGGCGGTATAGGGCGGCCGGATGGCGCTCTGGCTGGGATCGTAGCTCGGGGTCTCAGAGATCAGCGAACGATCCGTGCCGGTGAATCGGCTGTCCAGACGTCCCGCAATCAGTTTTTCATCGCGCAATAGCTCTTTGGTGAAATGAGGCTCGTCGATCCGCAGGTTGGCCCGGTCTATATAGGTCTTGCTCAGGCCCGTGTACCGCGCCAGGCGCTCAATGGCCGTATTGCGCTCTTCTGCCGTGAGCCGGTCACCCTTGGCCAAAGCCTCCGCGTATCCGGTGGACGCCCACTGCTCTACCTCGTTGCGCAGTTTTTGAAAGTCCTGCTGCAAATCCGGACCGAGCTTCTTGTGGTACCAGGCCGTGGTGGCAAAAGAAGGAAGATAAAGGATGTAAGGCAGATCGTTGCCGGGCGTGAATTCGAGCGTCTCAAAATTCAGCACAGAAGAGATCAGCATGACGCCGTTGAACGCGATGCCGTGGTCCACCAGATAACCGGATAGTCCGGCGGCCCGCGTGGTCCCGTAGCTCTCGCCCACCAGGAACAAAGGCGATGACCAGCGTTCATACCGCCCCAGATACAGTCGGATGAACTCGCCTACTGATTCGATGTCCTCCCGCACCCCCAGAAATTTCTTCTTCAACTCGTTTTTTACCGCTCGGCTGTAGCCCGTTCCCACCGGATCAATGAATACCAGGTCCGTCTGGTCGAGCCATGTATATTCGTTGTCCACAAGCTGGTAAGGCGGTGACGGCATCATGCCTTCAGCCTGCATCTTCACCCGTTTAGGCCCAATCGCCCCCAGGTGCAGCCAGACCGAAGCAGACCCAGGTCCGCCGTTAAAGGAAAAAGTGAGTGGCCTGCGCTCCGGGGCGTTCGGGCCGTCCAGCGTATATGCGATGAAGAAGATGTTGGCTTCAATCTCACCCTCGGCGTTGCGGATGGGCATTAACCCCGCCGTAGTGGTATAGCGTAGCGCCTTGCCGCCCACATGGACCTCATGCTGCGTCACCACCGGCAGTGTTTCCGCAGCCTCCTTCCTGGCCTGCGGGGCCACCGAAGCCGAAGGCTGGGGCTCCGCCGGACGCTGTCCTCGCCGATCCTGCCCGCCCGCCGAACACAGAAGAAGTAGAAAGAGGATAGAGAAAGCCAAAGGCAGATGGCGGCGCAGGCGCATGGGCGGCTCCTGTTTGATTAAGTGATTGAAACAAGTGAGTTTAGCCGGGGAGGAATCAAAGGGCAATATAATGCTGATGGAGAAATCAATCCATGGCCACATCAGCTCCTCACCTCGCTCAACTCACTGCTGCGTGTGAAACTGAAGGCTTGACGGTTGCGAACAGCGAAAAACTCGCAGTGGAGCTGGCAAGAATCTTCGGCGTGAAGCAGGAGGAGGTTGGAATTCTGAGGCTCGAAACCGACAGCCTCGTCTTCGTCCATCCCGCCAAGCTGCACAATGTAGGCCGCATCCCGTTGAATTCCCAGGCCGTGGCGGCTCACACCGCGCACTCCAAACGTCCGGAGATCATCAACAGTTTTGCGCGCACCCGCCACGCCACCTTTTTTGAAATGGTGGACGTGAGCAGCAAGCCAGGCGAGAAGAAGCCCGCAAAAGAGGATCAGATCATTCAGAAATTGATGTCCGTGCCGGTCATCCTCGTGAACCAGGTGGTGGGAATAATTCAGATTTGCCGGAAGGGAGCCACCGCGCCGGCTGCCGGCGCCGACTTCACGCCGCCAGAATTACAGAACCTGGTCGCCGTGGCCGCGTTGCTGGCTAAATGCTTTCACTAAGCTTGCTTATCTCTCAGGCACCCTCAGGTCACGATCCAGCCGCACCTCAAGCTGCGTCCCTGTTGCCTTCGTGGTGGTTACCTCAAAAGTCAAAGATGCTTGGAAGTCCATGTGCCGGAAAAATATGATGCCGGGAAAAAGGAGAAAATGTGCTCAACCAAGTGCATATTTTTGTTAAACGTGGTGTTCTTATACCAGTAGAAAAGCGCAGGGGAGCTGGTGGCGCGGGACATAATTTTTGCCATGACTAAAGTAACTGCAAGCTTTTCAGCAATTTGCCGCATCATAGTTCAGTTGAGCTGCGTGATTTAGTTAAACTGCGTGACCGGGGGGAGCGCGGTATGAAAAATTGGTTATTGCCAATGGCGGTTTTGGGAGTGAGCGGAGTCGGTTTGCTCTGCGCCAGCAATCGGGGCCGGGCACAGTTGCGTGCCTTTTTCGATAATCTGGCCACTTCGGACGACCTGTTTCGTGAATTCAACCAGGCGGTGGAAAACGAACTGGAGTACATCCAGCAGACCCTGGATCAATTGTCAAAAACCCTGGAAATCTCGCGCACGCGCTAAGGGTTTTGCTCCTCGAATACCCAGACTTCCTCGTCTAACCGATTTCATTGATCCTTTTTGCCATCTTGGCATCTCTCTGCGTGACCCCTCCTGAATCGTGTGACACCAATGCCATGGTTACCTTGTTATAGCGGATATCAATATCAGGATGATGGTTCGCCTGCTCCGCTGCATCGGCCACTTTGTTCACGAACTGCATGGCTGCCTTGAAATCAGGAAATTCAAAGACCCGTTGGATGGCCTTGCCTGCCCGCTGCCATCCGGGAAGGGAAGCCAGCGCTTGCTGGATTTCAGAATCAGTTAGAACGGCCATGAGTTCACCTCCGCTGGTCAGTAATTTTCAAGAAATGCCGATCTCGGACACCCTTCAAACAGTTATTTGTGGCCAAAACGCTTGGGCCACTTCCGCGCACCATGGAATACCCGCAAAATCTCAACTCTGTTGCCCCGAATTCTGTAGGGGATGATGTAGGGTGTACCCGACACAACCAATTCGCGAGTGCCAAGGACTCGCCCCGGACGCCCTAAAGCCGGAAAGTCTGACAGAAGCTGAACTGCATCCCAAATAGCTGTGACAGCTCTATCTGCTGCCTTTGGATTGTCGTTCGCTACGTATTCGCCGATCTCGTCAAGATTCCGGAGCGCTGTTCGGAGCCACTTAACGTACATTCTTTGTCCACTTGCCCACTACCTTTCGGACCTCGTGGTCAGGCGCGAAATCCCCGCCGTCCGCTTCTTTGACTGCTCTCTTGATCTCCTCAATTTGCCATTCATTAAGGCTGACATATTCGCGAATGGCTTCCGCCGCCAGGAAGGATTTGCTGCGGCGCGTGGATTCGGCCAGCTTGTCCAGACGTTCTTTCAACTGCTCGTCCAAACGCAAAGTTAGGATCTTCGAACTCATAGTATTGCTAAGTATACATGTTAATACACAATTACGTATAAGGTACGCATCGTGATACGGGTGGACAGCGGCTAAACAAACAAATGTGATATCTCTTCCGGCGTCTCCACCAGCACATCCGGCGGCGCATCCAGGAAAGTGTGCGGGGCAAAACCATAGTTCACGCCAATGCTGTAGATCCCGGCGTTGCGGGCAGTCAGGACGTCAACATCAGAATCGCCAACAATCACCGTCTGCCCTGGATCTGCGCCGGATTCCTGGAGCAGCGCCTGCACGCCGGTAGGATCGGGCTTCTTGGTGTGAAAGCTGTTGCCGCCGTACACCTGAAAAAAATAGCTGCCCAGGCCCAGGGCTTCCACAATGGCCCGCGACGGTCCGACCGGCTTGTTGCTTAACACAGACATTTTTATCGTCGTCCCATTCCGGCTGGAGCGGATGGAATCCAGAGATTCCTTAATTCCCGGGTAAACAAAAGTGTTATCCAGCTTGTGCGCTCGATAGTAGAGCAGAAAAAATTCCAGGGCGCTCTGCACGTAGGCTTCGTCGTCCGGATCGCCCAGCGAACGCCGCACCAGCATGGGCGCGCCATCGCCAATGTAACTGGCAATGACGTCATTGGGCAGCAGCGGCTTGCCAAAATGCTCGAGCATGGCATTGACCGAGTTTGCCAGGTCCAGGCGGGAATCCACCAGGGTGCCGTCGAGATCAAAAATAAGCAGCCTGACTTTTTCCAGGGGGATGGCGCGGTTCTTGCGAATCATGCCTTTTCAGTATATCCCGCCAGACTTTCCTTCTGACGCGATACCACACCATCCCGCGCTGTTTTCTCTAGTCGATAACCGCCTTCCGGCTTCTTTAATTCACGTTTATGGTTTGCGAGTTCTTGAACACCGCTCCCGTCGAATCCCAGGCCTGCACCACGGCCAAATGGCTGCCTGCCGGAATTGAGATATTGGTATCCAGGCTGCTGGAGGAGGTGACGAATTGTGAGACTCCGTCCACATAAATGCGCATGGCAGTGATGGGCGCGGATGATTTCGCTGCCGCTACAAAGTGCACTGGCGAACCTGACGACGTGCCTGGCGTGGGAGAACAGACTGTAACTCCGGTCCCTGACGCGGAACAACCCCCCGCTCCCGAACCCACTGTGATGCCTACTGCGGACTTAAAGATCGCTCCTGTCGAGTCCCATGCCTGGACCACGATGTTGTGGCCACCCGGAGCGATCGCGAGGTTGGTATTCAGTGATGATGCGCTCGTGGCGAAAGCCAACCCGTTGTCGACATAAATCTGCATTGCCGTGATGGGATTGCCTGACCGGGCCGCGGCCTGGAAGTTGACCGGTGAGGAGTCCGTGCTGCCAGCTCCTGGAGAACAGATAGTCACACCAGTATTAGACGCCGCGCAGCCTCCCGGTGGCGGTGGCGTGTTGCCGCCAAACATGTCAGCCATGGCCATGGCGCCGGCGGCTGCTCCCGGATCACTGCTTATGCCCAATGCGTTCAGGACGGTGCGCAGCAGGTTCTGGTGCTGATAATGAGTGGACGTCTGGAAGCCTTTCTTCACCAGTGGCCCCGCTACCACCGCAGCTACGTGGCCTCCACCCGAGGTTGTGTCAGTACTAACACCTTCGTCAAACACAATGATCAGGATTCCATCTTTCTGGAATGCTGCGTTGCTGAAAAGCGGGGCAATCTGCTGCTGCAGCCAGGAATCGGCCTGCTGGAGCGTGCCATTGTGCGCATCGTCATTCACGTTGGGAATAACGAAGGAGAACTCTGGAAGCTGGTTGTTGTTCAAGTCTGCGGCAAACTGTGAAAAGGGGACCAGGTTCAGCTTTTGCACGCTGCTGTTCACCACGTCAGAGAAATAAGAGAATGGATTGTGGTGCCGCAAATAAGCGCCCGAGTCGCCGCCGGTGTATCCCACTGAAGGGAGGCTCTCGGCATAGCTTTTCCAGGTCTTGCCCGCCGTCAGCAGGTGGCGGACGATGTTGTCCACGTTCACCGTGCCGGAAAAACTATCGTCATTGGTAATGATCTGCCCGGTGGTCAGCATGAAGTAGTTGCCAATCGACGGATGGGTGTTGCCAAAGTACTGCGTGGCCAGCGCGTTCTGCGATGCCAGGCGGTTAAGGTACGGCATGGCGGAGTTGCCAATCACGCTGGAATAGCTGTGGTTTTCTTCGAGCACTACCACCACGTGGCTGGATGACGGGACTTGGGCATTCACCAGGAGGGCGAACACCGGGAACAAGAGTGCAAACAGAAACTTCTTCAACGTTAAACTCCAGGAAGAAAGAATTTACTTCCTATTACCTTTTGCACTAGCTGGCGGTAACCTAAATGGCGATCAGCTCTGCCTGTAGAGGCAAAAACCTTAATTGGGTAAGGGAATTGGCCTGAGCCGGAGTTAAAGCAGAAGTAGTAAGTTGGTGCTACAAGTACTAGAATTCCCGGAATTCAAGGCCTCGGGAATTGGAGTGCTGCGCCAGGTAAAGAACACAAAATCAGAAAGCCGGACAATCGGAGGGAGTCCACATGGAAACCCGCATCAGAGCGTGCCTGATCATCTTGTTGATATTCGCCATCGACCTCGGTCATGGCCTGCCCAGCCCAACATCTCCGGTGCGAATGATTCCCGTTCCCCGCGCCAGGCTATGCATCACGGAAGGGGCATTACATGAACTGAAAGGATCGCGCCTCTCTGTGACCGTCCCTAAGATGCGCGCGGTTGTCGCCGCTGTCACCCCGCCGGTTGCGGAAGCACGGTTGACCTACCTGGGACGCACTAAGGTAGAGACCGGCCTGGGCTCAGGAGAGATGCGCCGCCAGTTCGGTCTCAAGCTCCGCGCCCAGGACGCTTGCAACCTGGTCTATGCCGTGTGGCGCATCCAGCCCCAATCCGAACTCGTCGTCTCTGTCAAAATCAATCCCGGCATGCACTCCAGTGCAGAGTGCGGAAATCGCGGTTACCACAACATCAAGCCCACGCGCTCCTTGACCGTTCCAGAGCTAAAGCAGGGCGCTTCCCACGCATTGCTCGCAGAGATGAATGGCAGCAAGATGCAGGTCTCTATCGACGGCAAGCTCGTTTGGGAGGGAGACCTCGGGCCGGAAGTGCTCGCCTTCGATGGGCCCGTTGGTGTGCGTACCGACAATGGCCGCTTTGAATTTCAGTTCCTCACCAGCGAAATTGGCGCTGCCCGGCCTTGCCGTAAAGGCGAAAAAGAAGACGAATGAAACTAAGCCCGGCCGGCCAATGAGAATCTCCGGAGACGCCTTCAATACTAGCGTTCTGGGTTGTCGGAGAATAAATCGTTGAGTGAGAGGGAAAACTTGTGTCCGGCGAACAAACGTTCCTCACGAATCGGTTCCGGTTCGGTTAATACGCGGATGCCGGCGGAGTCGTGTACCTCAACCAGCCGCAGGGCTGGATAGACCAGCCAAACTGCCTGGCTGCCGCTGGCAAGATATTGACGAACCTTCTTCATCGTGTCCTGGGCAAGATTGCTGGAGGAGATCACCTCCACAGCCAAAGCGGGAGACCCCTTGATTGGCACGTGGTCAAGATCAAGATACTGTGCAAACTCCCTGGTAATAAACGCAATATCAGGCTTGCGAACTGTGTTGGCAGATAAGAGGAAATCAGTTTCATCCAGTACCAGGCCAAGTGAATGAATTTGGGCGAAATCAGTCAGGGCTCGTCTTAGGCGGTAGCGCACAATATTGTGGCGCGGCGTTGGCGATGGCGTCACAATCAAGTCTCCTTCGTCCAGTTCGTAGCTGACGGTTTCCTCGGCTGCGTCTTGCAGCCTCTGGAATTCCTCAAAGCTGATTTTGGTGGTGGTCCCCATTTTCCCCTAGCAGAGCCTCGGTGGTTGGCTCTCTTTAATTCTAAGGCAAGCGCTCAAATCAGTATCCGCCCGTAGCGAGATCTTGCCAATCACCCGCCGCAGTCGGGCTATTCGCCCGCTGCTCCTCCCGAATCAAGGCAGTAAACACTACATCTGGTGTTTCCAGCGGCAGGGAACCACAATCCGACGCCCCTGACCCCATCGAAGATAATTTTCCTAAAGCAAGAAGAAAAAATCCCCATGAACCTAAAAAATAACCCTTGACAGGCAACGGTTTAGGCGTAGGATGTGGTCTAAAGTGGTTGAAAGTGGTAAAAATTAGAGTTCGATCAAGGGGTCAGTGGTCCAGAGTAGAGCAAATGGCAAAATGAACCGAAACCAGCCCCAAACAGCGGTGACCGAGCCCGAAATTCAGCAAGAACTTACTATTTTCGCCTCCTTATTAACAGTAGCAGCTAAGAGTCATGTTTCGCGGCAACCATCCAACTCGCGTGGACGAAAAAGGGCGCCTCAAGGTGCCTTCAGAATTCAAGCGCCTGATCGACGAGAAGTACGGGGCGCAATTCTACATCACCAGCCTGGATGGAAAGGTTGCTCAAGTGTATCCCTTCGAGGAATGGCAGCAGATCGAGGAGAAGCTGGCACGGCTCTCCAGCTTCAATCCTACGAAGAAGAAGTTTTTGAACCGCACCAATTATTACGGCCAGGTAGTGGAGATGGACGGGCAGGGACGGTTGTTGATTCCGGCGCTGCTGCGCGATTCAGCCGAGATCAAGGGCGAAGTGGCGGTTGTCGGGAACCTCAAATACCTGGAAGTGCAGAGCATCGAGCGCTACAAGAAGGATATCGAAGAGAACCCATTCACGGCTGAGGATGAGAAAACACTCGACGAACTGGGCATCTAGTGGCGGACGAGGAATTTGGCTGGGAAAAAGCTCCCGAGGGGGCGCATGGCAGGGCGGCAGTTGGCCATGTTTCAGTTCTTTTACAAGAAGCGACCGACTTTTTGGCAATCCGGCGCGGCGGGAGTTATATCGACGCCACGGTGGGAATGGGCGGCCACAGTTTAGAAATCGCAAGTCGCCTAGGCCCACAGGGTCATTTGATTGGCCTAGATAAAGACCCGCAAGCGCTGGAACTGGCCCGCAAGCGCCTGACGGAAATGTCTGGTGTAAAGCCGGATAAAAAAATGGCCGAAGAGCCAGCTATCACTCTGCTGCATAGCTCGTACGCGGAGATTGGCCGGTACGTTCCTCCAGCAAGCGTGGACGGAATCCTGGCAGACCTGGGTGTGAGTTCAATGCAGTTTGGAGATCCGGCGCGGGGATTCAGTTTTCAGGCGGAAGGCCCGCTCGATATGCGGATGGACCCGCAGGGCGAGCGTACCGCCGATCAAGTGGTAAATCGCATGCGCGAAGAAGACCTCGCGAATGTGATTTACGAATTCGGTGAGGAAAGGAGGTCGCGGAGAATCGCCAGAGCCATTGTCCGGGCGCGGCCGATCACAACTACCGCTTATCTGGCACAAGTTATATCGGCCGCGCTCCGGTCAATGAAACATGACTCGGCGCGCATTCATCCCGCGACCAGGACTTTCCAGGCAATCCGAATATTCGTAAACCGCGAGTTGGACGATCTGAAGGCGCTGCTGCAGGCAGCGCCTCAGATCCTGAAACCCGGAGGCAGGCTGGTGGTCATCAGCTTTCATTCACTGGAAGATCGCATCGTCAAAGACGCTATCCGCGATGGAGCCAGAGAAGGCATCTACCAGGTGCTCACCAAGAAACCGGTAGAAGCCAGTGAAGAGGAAATAGGTCGCAATCCCAGGTCGCGCAGCGCAAAGCTGCGGGCGGCAGAAAGGGTTTAGAAAAAATTTTCTTCCAGCATGGTGGGTGCAGGCCTTTAAGATCTGCCGGGAAAGCAGCAGGGTTTTGTGGTTGGGTTAGCTAGAGGCTAGAAGCTAGCAGCTAGTAGCTAAGTAATGACCTTCGAGAAAGCAAGGATGAGATGAACATGTTTTCAGGCACAACAATTGAAGAGCTGATTAACAGCGTACAGCGGGCGGAACAACACGCGCGCCAACAGCAGGAGCAGGCTTCGGCCCTGCCCGAGGTTTGGACGCAACAGACGCAGTGGCAGGAAGCGACCGGGGTGGCATAAATGGCGGCCAGGGCAATGAACATTACAGGGATGATCACGCCGGTGGCGCGACGTAGCGTCGCCGGAATCACCCCGGAGTTCTATTTTCAGAAGACGATCGATAACTCCCGCCTGGTACGGGTGGCAGACCCGCGGCGCAGGCGCGAGATCCGCATGTTCTCTGCGGTGGTCTCACTATTTTTTCTCATGGCGATGTTCTATGCCTGGCAGCACTTCCGGTCACTGGAATACGGTTACCAGATCGAGGCGCAGAAGATGGAGCACGAGCGGCTGGTGGAGGTCAATCGCAACCTGACGCTGGAGCGTTCGTGGCTGCGCGATCCCAGCCGGATTGACGTCTTGGCGCGAAAAATGGACCTTGAGCCGCCGCATCCCGGCCAGGTAGTTCGTCTGGATTCTGATGGTCAGACCGGCGAACCAGTGATTGCCCAGATGTCCGCGGCAGCAGTGATTCCGGGGCGTTAAGCCCCAGAGGGGCGGCATAAATGCAGCCCACCGCGCCGAAATGTGATTGAGTTTCTAAAGGACGTCGGAGAAATCCGACCATGAATGGCGTGCTTCGGAAAAACAGCCGGGGACGCCATGTTTTTTTCTCAAAAAAAGCAGCAAGTAGTTGTTAGTACGTAGCAAGAGCTAAAGGCCAAGGGCCAAAGGCTAATGGCCAAGAGCTAAAAGCTAAAAGCTAAAAGCCAAAAGCCATGTCGAGCAACCCCAACAAACGCCTCCTCGTTCTCGCCGGCTTCCTGGCCCTCTGGTTCATCGCCATCTGCGTGCGCCTGGTACGTCTTCAGGTGTTTCAATATGGAGATTTCACGCAGAGAGCGGCGCGCCAGCAGCAGCGCAGCATTGAGGTTTCGCCCGTCCGGGGCATCATTTACGACCGCAACGGAAATGATCTTGCCGAATCCGTGAGCGTGGATTCCATATTCGCTGTGCCCTCTGAAATTGCCGATGTACGCAATACCTCGGAAATCCTGGCCAAAATTCTCAAGACCGATCCTGCCGAGATTGGGAACCGTATGCGCGCCTCCCACGCCTTTGCCTGGGTAGCGCGCAAGGTGGACGCGGATACCAGCAACCGCGTCCGCGCCCTGGGTCTGAAGGGAATTTATTTCCAGAAAGAATCAAAGCGCTTCTATCCCAAGCGGGAGCTGGCGGCGCAGGTGCTCGGCTACGTCGGCCTGGACGATGAGGGGCTCGGTGGAATGGAGCGTGAATTCGATGCCCGCCTCAAAGGCAAGCCCGGCGCCATGCTCATCTCCATGGATGCCAAGCGGCGCTGGTTCGGGCGGGTGGAGAAAAATCCCGATCCCGGCGAAAACATTGTTCTCACCATTGACGAAAAGATCCAGTACATCGCCGAACGTGAGTTGGAGCAGGCAATGAGGGATTCGCACGCCGAAGCCGGCACCATTATTGTGGAAAATCCCCACACCGGCGCAGTGCTGGCGCTGGCCAATCGTCCCACGTTTAATCCCAACAAGTTCAATACCACCCAGACGCAGTCGCTCAGGAACCGTGCGGTGAGCGATATTTACGAGCCCGGTTCTACCTTCAAAATCGTCACCCTGTCTGCGGCACTGGAAGAGAAACTCACCAATCCGGATGAAGTGATTGACTGCCAGATGGGTTCGATCGTGGTAAATGGCTTGCGCATTCACGATCATCATCCCTATGGGGCGCTCACGGTCAGACAGATCCTGCAGCACTCCAGTGACGTGGGAGCCATTAAGCTGGCTTTACGCCTGGGGGAAGAACGCTTCGACCGCTACATTCGCGCCTTTGGTTTCGGCTCGCAGACGGGAATTGAATTGCCCGCCGAGACCCGGGGCCTCACCAAGCCGGTGAGCCGCTGGTCCAAGGTAAGCATTGGCGCCATCTCCATGGGACAGGAGATTGGCGTCTCGCCTCTGCAGCTTATCGGCATGGTTTCCACCATCGCCAATGATGGCGTCTATGTTCCGCCAAGAATCATCATGGGCACCACCGCGCCCCGCAGCACGGCGCAACTGGTTGCCTTTCATCCCGCGCCGGAGAAGCGCGTGATCTCCTCCCTGACTGCGGCCCAGATGAAACAGATGATGGAAGGCGTGGTGCTGCGAGGCACGGGAACCAGGGCCATCCTGAACGGCTACAGCTCAGCCGGAAAAACCGGCACGGCCCAGAAAATCGATCCCTCGACCGGCGCGTATTCCCGGTCAAAATATATCGCCTCGTTTACCGGATTTGCTCCGGTGAATAATCCCGCATTGACCGTGCTGGTAATTCTGGATTCTCCCGTAGGCCCGCACGAGGGAGCCCAAGTGGCCGCTCCCGTATTCGCGCGCGTGGCCCAGCAGGTGCTGGCCTATTGGAATGTGACTCACGATATTGAAGTCCTGGATCCCAAAAAGTTTCTCTTGCGTGCCAAAGCCAAAGAGGAGGACCTGACCGAAGCTTCTCCCGATCGCATCGCGATGGAAACCGAGCTGATGCCACTACCGGCGCCGCCACCGGTTCCTAATCTTCAGACAGTGAAGGCAGAGACCAAAATTACAGCCGCAGAGCACACGTGTGGCACATCTGCCGGCAACTGTAAAAACACGTGTGGCACAGCCGCCCCCGGCTGTGGCTCTTCTTCAATTCCTAATCCGACCCCCACCTCAGCAAACAGCACGGTAGTCCTTGATGTAGCCGGCGGCATCGAAGTGCCAGACTTTTCCGGAAAGCCATTGCGCGCCGCACTGGAGCAAGCAGAAGAAGCCGGCATTGAACTAGAAGTAAGCGGCAGCGGCCTGGCCCAGACCCAATCGCCTGCGGCAGGCTCTCACATTCCTCATGGAGGACATGTGAGCGTGAGATTTGGAAGATAGCTAACTGCCATGGCGGTTTAGGAAGTGGGCTATCCATCGAACCGGTGAAAGCCCCGAACTTTAGTTCGGGGAGCCCGCCGTAGCGGGCGAAAACAGCGCCCCACCAACATCTCGAGCTTCAGCCCCGGTCTTACTTTCTGTTGTAGTCGCCTTTCAATTTTGGCACGCCGGCGGCGGGGAAATTTTGGCAATCTCCGCCTTGTCCCAGATTATTCAATCGCGTGAAGCCGGGCGGGGCTGGCTTGCATGAGCGCGCGCCTTGAGCGCCATCTTGTCAATCTTGGTGTTCGTCAGTTTGGGCAGCTCGGCTTCGATCGAGAAATATTTTGGGACCTTGTAGTTGGCAATGCGCTGGCGCAGGAAGTCACGCAACTCATCAATGTTGACCGTGGGGCCCGGTTCAGGCTCTACGAAAGCAAATCCCACTTCTTGGTAGGTTGGGTGGGGAACGGCAACCACGGCAGCCATCGCCACGGCGGGATGTTCGCAGATCGCCTGTTCGATCTCCGCCGGATAGATGTTGTAGCCACCCGACTTGAACATCTCTTTCAGGCGTCCGGAGATCACCAGGTTGCCGTCCTCGCGGACCAATCCCAGGTCGCCGGTGCGCAGGAAGCCGTCTGCGGTAAAGGCGTCGGCCGTGGCCTGCTCATTCTGGAAATAGCCGGACATCACATACGGCCCTTTGATCTGGATCTCGCCGGTCTCTCCCCGTGCGCAGACCGTCCCATCGCTTGTAGCAACGCGCACCTCCGCCCCCGGAATTGCCTTGCCAATGGTAATGGATAGCACATCCAGGTCGCTCGTGTCGTCGGTCCTGGTGCTGATGCCGCAACTCTCCGTCTGGCCGTAGATGCTCACCAGGCGCGCGCCGCACGGAGCAATCTTTTCGAGTACGGATCTGGGTGTGGCCGCGCCGCCAAAGATAATCAATTTCAGGGTTCTCAGCGTGTCCATTACATCCGTGGGATTGGCCAGCATCATGGCGAAATAAGTGGGAGATGCAACCATAAAGGTGGGCCGTTCCCGGCGGCTGAGCTCAGCCAGCGCCGGCACATCCACGCGCGGATAAAAGATCACCGTCCCACCTGCGGCCAGCACGTTCATGCAGATGTTGTTGATGGCGGCCACGTGATTGATGGGCGCAGCGCACAGGCCGCGTGCCAGCTCTTCCTGGCCCATCCATGCCGCATCGCACATGGCGGAAGAGACGATCGCCCGGTGCGATAGCATCGCACCCTTAGGTTTCCCTGTAGTGCCGGAGGTGTAAACGATCACCGCGGTATCTTCCGGAGTCACCGCCGCCCGGGCCGCGGCCAGGGCATCATCGGAAGTTTCCGCCGCGCCGGCTAGAAAAGCCTCCCGGGAAATAGCTCCGGCTGTCGCCTCACCCAGCGAGACAAGAGGGACATTCGGCTGAAGCAGCGGCGAAAGTTCGCCGCAGTAATCGCGGTCCTCAAAGGGAGAGGCGACAATCAGAATCGCCGGGCCGGAATGGCCCAGCACATATTCGAAATCGCGCCGCTGGTAGCGGGGATTCACCCCCAGCCAGATCGCGCCAATCGAGACGGCGGCATGCAGCACGATCAGAAAATCGTTGCCCGGCGGCGCCAGCATCGCCACACGGTCGCCTCGCCGGATGCCTCTTCTCAGCAGCGCCTTGGCGCAAACGTCCACTCGCTGCGTCAACTCGTCATAGGAAAGCTCAGAATGCCGATCGGCGGCGGCGCGGGCGCCCGCCTTCTGCTTCACAACGTCTAGCAGCACATCATGGATGGTGCTCTGCGTCGGATGGATCGAAAGGGATATTCTCGCATCGTCAATGGCGGGATGTTCCATGGGCTGTTTTTCCGCCCAGATACTATACCGCCCCTGGGATCTCTACAACCCCCGAAGGGGTGAAACAAGGTAGCGCAGTGCCGGGATCCCCGCCGCCCGCGATTTTTATTTTGCGTGCGCTGGGGTGGAGTGCGGAAGCGCTGGGGAACCGTTCATGTGGAAAGGTGTGAGCGCCGTAGGTGCAAGCTGAACCGTCCGGACTCATGTGGCATACAACCCCCGAAGGGGGTGAAACAAGGTAGCGCAGTGCGGAAGCGCTGGGTACGATAGGTGGGCGAGGGAAAAGCCCCGGAGGGGCGACACGTCTTGGCCAATACGTTTACAAAATGCCACGTCCACGTCATCTTCAGCACCAAACACCGCGAAAAGACGATCTCAGAGGAAAGCCAACCCCGCCTATGGGCTTACATGGCTGGAATCTGCAAAAATCATGGACTTATTCCCGTCCAAATCGGCGGAACGGAAGACCATGTGCATCTGTTGTTTCATCTGCCGCCACGGTTGTCACTCTCCGAGGCCGTTCTGCTTATCAAGTCAAATTCCTCAAAATGGATGAATGAAACCGGAATGCCGTTTGCGTGGCAGGAAGGCTACGGCGCATTCAATGTGAGCGCTTCGAATGTGGAGAGCGTAAAGAGATACATTTTGGAGCAGAAAGAGCATCACCGTAAGATGAGCTTCCAAGAGGAGTACATTGCTTTCTTGAAAAAGCATGAGGTGGAGTTCGATCCCCGGTACGTCTTCGATTGACGGATCGAAACCCCTATGCCGCACCTACGGCGCTCGCACCTTTCCACACGAACGCTTCCCCAGCGCTTCCGCACTGCGCTACCTTCTTCCACCCCCTGCGGGGGTTCCGTGCCTTCTGGTGCTAATTTAACTTGCCGCCGCCTTTTTGTTTTGCCAATTCCGCAAGGAACTCTTGTTCCTTTTGCCTTACGTACTTCTGGTAATCCTCCGGATCAACGAACGGGTTCGCGCCGCCCTCCTGGAACCGGGGATACTTTTCCACCATGCCGAAGTAGCTGCCATGGGCGCCCAGAAAAATATCACACGGCAAGGACTTCAGCACCCGCCACATGCGCTCGTAGTCCTGGGCGATCTCGGGATAAGCCGCGTTGTTCACCAGTTTGTAGCCCGGGTTCACATTAGGACTGCCGAGGATCACCACGTTGTAGCTTTTTCCGCCCTCCGTCACCTGCATGGTCCACGTGGTGCAGCCCTTGGTGTGTCCGGGAGTGAGGTGCGCAACCAGCACCGTGCCGCCCAGCCTCACCTCGTCGCCATCGTGCAGCACCCGGTCGACCTTGGTGGGCGGATAGAGGGTGGCGGGAAGATTCCCGTACTGAAAATCAGCCTTGCCGCCGGATTCCACCACCGGCACGTCGGGCTCCATCACCATGTAGGCTGCGCCGGTAAGCTCTTTGATCCGGGCGCTCCCCGCATCGTGGTCAAGGTGCGCATGGCTGATCAGGAGAATCTTGGTGTCCTTGAACTTGAATCCCAGCTTCTCGATGCTGGCCTGGATCAAGGGCACAGTGGATTCCAGGTTGCTGTTGATCAGAATGTTTCCCCGCGACGTAGTGATCAAATAGCTCGCCAGGTCTTTCGACCCAACGTAGTACAGGTTCCCGACAATCCGGAACGGCGGAAACGGCGTGCTCCAGTCAGCCTGCCCGCCCGCCAGGCCCAGGGCGAGAATCAAGAAGAGAACAATGAGCGTGATCTTTTTCAGCATTTTTCCCATCCCGAATGCCGCAAAGCGGCAGAAGGAACGCTACCACAACCCCGTCTGTGCGGTAAATCGATTGAGGTGAAGCTGTCGAGAATCGCGTGGCCAGAACGGCGAGCGCCAAAACACAACCGGACCGCAGCCGCCCTCGGCTAATGTCACTTACTTAACAACACAGTGCTGATAAATAGAGCTGTAAGTTGAACATTCTGGTTCATTCTGGAGTGCTCTGGGATTCTCTGCATAGTTCTGCATATGGTCATGGCGGATGAGCATTCCTTATTACAGCT
>DATGJZ010000062.1:0-11770 GCA_035294925.1 Candidatus Angelobacter sp.
CTCGATGCAACGCAAAATCCTTCCTCGCAAGTTCCACTGATCCCTGCTTCCTTCGTTTAGCCGCCAGAATCCCCCATCCAACATCTCCTAACCGCCGACCGGAGCCCTCCTCCAAATCACTCGTGAGAAATGCGGGCTAAAGCGCTAATGAACATTTGCCGCAGTTTTCCGTGGGCTTGAAAGCCCACTTTCCCCGAACTAAAGTTCGGGCTTCCACCGGGTCGATGGATACACTATCTCCTAAACTGCCATAGTTCGTCTTAGTTTTCCAATAGCTCGAGGGGCCATTCCTATTTAGTTTTGCCGCGCCGGGCGCGGCGTTCCTTAGCCCAGCCCTCTTTCACAGCCTGGCGGGCCCGGCCGAGAGCCAGGGCATCTTCCGGGACATTGTGCGTGATGGTGGAACCAGCCGCCACATAAGAAGCCTTGCCTACACGTACAGGCGCAACCAGCGTGGAATTGCTGCCGATGAACGCCCCATCTTCAATCACAGTGACGTACTTGTCTGCGCCATCATAATTGCAGGTGATGGTTCCGGCTCCCACGTTTACGCCCGCGCCGATCTCCGAATCTCCCAGATAGGCCAAATGGTTGGCCTTGGAGCCGCGTCCCAGACGGGATTTCTTGACTTCAACAAAGTTGCCAACGTGCGCGCCCTCGCCCAGGTCAGCTCCGGGACGAAGATGGGAGTAAGGCCCGAGCACCACATCCGAGCTTACTTTCGATTGATCAAGAATGCTTCCCGCCCTGATCTGCACGCGGTCTGCAATTTGCGAATCGCGAATGATCGAGTAGGAGCGAATATGGCAATCCGCGCCGATGCGGGTCCGGCCCAGGATTTGAACAAAGGGTTCAATGGTGGTGTCGGGCGCAATCTCCACTTCGGAATCAATCACGCAAGTCTCAGGCCGGTAGATAGCGACACCGGAGGCCATCAACTGGCGCGCCTTGCGCAAACGCATGGTGGCATCCAGATCGGCCAGTTCGGCCAACGTGTTCGCGCCCAATACTTCCGCGGGATCGGCGGCTTTCAGCGCAACTACCCGCGCTTTGTCTTTGTTCTTGTCTTTGTTCTGGGACAGCAGAGCGGCTACGTCCGTCAGGTAAAACTCGCCGTGGACGTTGTTGGCGGTCAGCCGGTCAAGGTTGGCCAACAGTGGCTTGACGGCAAAGGCGTAGATGCCGGAATTAATCTCCTTAATTTTTTCCTGCTGCCGGTTCAAGGATTTTTGCTCCACGATCGCCTTCACCGCGTCACCGGAAGATGATTTGCGGACAATCCGCCCGTAGCCAGCAGGGTCGGCCGGCTCAGCCGTGAGGATGGTCATGGCGGCTTTGTGGGCGAGATGGAAGTCACGGAGTCTGGCAATGGTGGCCGGCTGGATGAGCGGCACATCCCCGGAAAGCACCAGGATGTTTTCGTATTGCTGTACCTGCTCGCGGGCGCACATGATGGCGTGCCCGGTGCCATTTTGCGGCGACTGAAGGACAAACCGCACTCCAGTTTGCTGGACGGCGGAGCGGACCTCCTCCGCCTGATGGCCAACGACTACATAGACGTTTTCCGGCGGCGCGACCTGTATGGCCGCAGAAATTACGTGGGCCAGCAGCGGCTTGCCGCCAATCTGGTGGAGAACTTTTGCGCGTTTGGACTTTAGCCGCGTGCCTTTACCGGCGGCCATGATGACAATGGCAAAGCCATGAACGGAGGTCATTCGTTGGTTGCCCATGAAGCCACAATCTTACCGCTTGACGAAGGAATCCTAGTGATCTCCGCCAGACGCAACAACTCACGACAGACACGCTCGGTTGCGTGGCGGGCAAAGTGGTATTCTTCCACAAAGTCTCCGGACAGGCATTTGACTCCCAGGGCTTCAATGGCAGCGCAATCGCACTCCACCTGGCTGGCCTGTTCTTCAGCATATTTTTCCAGCATAGCGGCTGAAACCGGAGCGGAATTCACCAGCGCAAAATCAAATATGCTGCGGCGCGCATGGGCGAAAATCGCCTGGATATGCTGGGAGGCCGACATGTTTAAACTCTCATTGGCCTCGGTCATCAGATTGCAGATGAAAACCTTGATAGCGTGGGACCTGGTAATGGCCTCCGGAATCCGGTGAACCAGAACATTGGGAATCAGGCTGGTGAAGAGGGAACCGGGCCCCATAGTAATCAAATCAGCCCTGGCGATAGCCTGCAAGGTTTGCGGCAGAGGTTCGGCATCGGAGGGCACCATGTGGAGTTCCACGATCCGCTTCTCACTGGCCGTGATATTGGTTTCGCCGGAAACGCGGGAGCCATCGTTCATTGTGGCTTCCAACTGCACGTTGGAAGAGGTTGCGGGGAGAATATGGCCGCGTGTGGCGAGGATTTCCGAGGCACGCTGGACCGCCTCGGCAAAGTCTCCAGTGATCGCGGTGAGCGCGGCCAGAAAAAGATTGCCGAAGCTGTGTCCTTCCAGATCGCCGCTGCTGGAAAAACGGTGCCTGAAGAGCTTGGCGATAAGATTTTCATCTTCAGAAACCGCAACCAGGCAGTTGCGAATGTCGCCGGGAGGAAGAATATTCAACTCGCGGCGAAGGCGTCCGCTGGAGCCGCCATCATCGCTCACCGTGACCACAGCTGTGAGATCGGAGATGAACGCACCCGGAAGGGGCACTTCTCCGGGAAGAGCGGTGTAACGTTTCAAGCCCTGCAACAGGGTTGAGAGCCCAGTGCCGCCGCCAATGGCCACCACGCGCAAGCCACGTCTGGAAGCGCGGGAACCAGTTTTTTGTTGTGACGGCATTTGGTTAAAGATTAAAACTTTTTGCCTGTTGCGGGCGCAGAATCACTGGGCTCAGGATAGAGTAGCTCGGTAAAACGCGGATCATCTGCCATATTCTGAAAATCAGAATCATTGCGGGCCTGAAAGCGGTTCTGCGGATTCAAGCGGATGGCTTCGCTCAGGTTCTTCAGCGAGCTTTCCACCTGGCCGGTAAGACAATCCAGCACCGCCAGACCGTACAAGGCAAAGTCCGCCTTGACGTTCTGCTTCAGGATTTTTTCCATGTGGGTGCGCGACTGCTCGAATTGCCCGGAATTCATCAGGGAAACAGCATAATCAAAGTGCTCATCCTGGCTCTTGAAAGTGGTGGCGCTGTTGGCAAGCTGCTGGTTGCAGGTGTTGAGATGGAGCCGCGCCCGGTCCGCCAACTCCTTGTGACCGCCGGCAATAATTTTCTCCAGCAGCGGCTTGGCCTTCTCGAATTTGTGCTCCTGCATGGCCTTGAGGCCAGCCTCGTAGTTTTGCACAGCCTGTGCATAACCTGGGTCTTGCTTAAAGGAGGGCCTGGGCTGCGGGGCAGACGATTTCTTCGCAGTCATGTTATCTGTTCTTCTAAGGGTCTTCTGTTTGTTAGGTTTGGCACTCGAATGCTGAACGCCTGCTGCCACTTTTTTCTTCATTTTATTGTGTCCTAGCGGCCAGTACTTAAGTACCGGCACACCAAGGCTGTGGAAATCGGGCAAATGGCTATCCCAAGGCAAAAGGGCTGCCAAGGGTAAGCAGCCCTTTATACGGCAGAAACTTTAGGTGCGTCAACTTGCACTACAAATGGTGCAGTTTTTCAGTTGACGGGCGCTGGATGTTGCAAGTCCACCATCTTCCAATCGCCACGAATAATGCCATCCCGGATCATCTTGGGAGTCCAGCCCTTCTTGGACATCTGGTAGGAGTAGAGAGCTTCTCCCATGCAGGTTGAGCAATTTGCTCCGTGGGTTGATTCGAAGCAGGAGTGCAGGCTGGTATGGCCGTGGCCGCGGTCGCAATAGCAGTAGCAGGGCTGCTCATACATTACCGCCGGCATCTTCGCCACAGCCTTGTAGGCTGCGACCTGGACCGGCTGGTTCATTCCCTGGTCGGCCAGTTGCTTCTCTGTGAGCACCAGTGGAAGCGCATCCCCTTTGGCGGGCGGCGCGGCATGGAATGCCGGCACTTGAGCGGCCTGGCTGGCCTGAGTGGCCCATTGGGCCTGGGTAATGGCGGCTGCACACAGGAGCGTAACGAGAGCAAGAAATGTCTTCATAGCGATGATATTTTACCCCAAATTGGGGCCGCGTGGCGCTATTTGTAAGCGGGAGCCTGGGGAACTTGGCTTGGCTACGCTCACCGCCGATTCGAGCCGGGGCTTACGTATAATAAGTACGGGCAAAGATGCCGGATGAAGAAATAAAAACGGTCACGGAGCAAAAGCCCGCAGAGCCAGTGCGCGAGGAAGGTCACTTGCGCGTTCTGCGCTCCTGGGCTCGCGATCTTTTCTTCTCCATATCTATTTCGCTGTTCATCATCCTGTTCGTCTACCAGCCGGTGAAGGTGGAAGGCGGGAGCATGGAGCCCGGGCTGCAAGACCAGGAACGAATCTTCATCAACAAACTGGCTTACCGGCTGGAAAATATCCAGCGGGGAGACATCATCGTGTTCCGCTATCCGCGCGATCCGCGCAAGAGCTTTATCAAGCGGGTGATTGGACTTCCCGGCGACCATGTGCGCGTGTTCGATGGCCGCGTTTACCTCAACGGCCGCCTGACGCCGGAGCCATATGTTCCTGAGGAATATCTGGATTCACGTTCTTATGGGGAGACCAAAGTTCCGGCAGACAGCTATTTTGTTCTGGGCGACCACCGCTCCATGTCCAACGATAGCCGTGATTTTGGCCCTGTGCCCCGCAGCAATATTTATGGCAAAGCAGTGTTCGGCTATTGGCCCATGGATAAACTGGGACTTCTGCGCTAAAAAGATACGTGACAAACCAGGATTCGCTATGTTTGATCGATTGATGGTGGCGCTGATCAGGAGAATGGCAAGGAAGAACCTGGGAAAAGAGATTGCTCCGCTTAAAACGCTCGAAGCACATCCCGGAGTGCTCATTCCGTATGCGCGTTTCAACCAGGCGCTGGCCAAAACCAGCCTGGTTCCCGCCAAATTGAAAGTGCTGGCGCAAGTGCGGGCGGCCAAGCTGGTGGAGTGCCCGTTTTGAATTGACATCAATTCTGCCGGCGGCAGACGGGCAGGAATCAGCGATGAGCAACTGCGCAACCTGAATTATTGGGACCAGAGTGACCTGTTTAATAGTGACGAGAAGCTGGTGCTGGAGCTGGCGGACGCGATGACCGCAACCCCGGCGAAAGTAACCCCGGAGCTTCGCCAACGCCTGCAGGCAAGATTCTCAACCGCACAACTGATAGAGCTGGGCGCAGCCATAGCCTGGGAAAATTATCGCGCCCGCACCAACCGCGTGTTTGGGTTTGAGAGTGAAGGATTCTATAAGCCCAAGGAAGCAGCGCAATCACAACGCCAGCCGGCCGCGGATTTTGCAGAGAGACGCTAGACCTTTACCCGCCGGAGTAAAGTTGAGAGGTCCCCGCCAGGGGACGAGTGAATCTAAATCCGATAAAATTCGGGCGTTATGGCACACGTCTATGCAAGTCTGCTGGTGCATTGTGTCTTTTCCACCAAAGAGAGAAAACGCCTTATCAACGATGAAATGCAACCTAGGCTTTGGGCTTACATAGGGGGCATTGCCCGATTGAACAAGTTCAAAGCTCTTGCAGTTGGCGGCACGCCGGATCATGCTCACGTCCTTCTCTCGCTCTCAGCCAGCATGCCAGTGCCCAAGGCTGTTCAATTGATTAAAGGAGGTTCCTCAAAGTGGATAAACGATCAAAAGCTAAAAAGGACATTCGCTTGGCAAGATGGATACGGTGTCTTCTCGATTGGAATTTCACAGGTTCAGCGGACTATCCACTACATAAACCACCAAAAGGAACATCATATGAAGGTTGGGTTTGAAGATGAACTCAAGCTGATTTTGGCGAAGCATGGAATCGTGTTCGTGCAGGATTAATTTCAGTCGTCCCCTCCGGGGACTCTAGGGCTTTTTCGGACTTCATCCCGCCGTTAAAACGGCGGGCTATTTTCATCCGTGCCTTTCGGCACTGGAATCGAGGGACCCAAAGAACGCAATCTGCTTCCCTTTACCCGCTATTTTCATGCGTGCCTCGGCTCTCGGATGTGGCAAACCAATGAATGGAAAATTTTCTTCCCTGTGCCTATCCAATCATCCAGATCGTCCAGTTCAATCATCCCAGGGATTCAACACCGACTTCAGCGCCAGCTTGAAATCTGAAACGTCGCGGGTGACGAGGGTTAGACGGTGGACTTCCGCGGTGGCGGCGATGAATGCATCCATGGCTTCGATTGGACGGCCTAAATCCTGACAGCGTGCGACCACCCTGCCACAGACATCCGCAATCATGGGGTCGATAGCCAGGATCCTATCTTCAAATCTCACAGGCAGCTCGCCCTCCAGCCATTCTTCGAGCCGCCTCCGTTTGGCGCCTGCGGCCAACCGTTCGATGCCGCTGCGTAGCTCCGCTAGTGTAACCACGCTGATAAAGACATGATCTTCATCTGCGTCCGCGAGCCACCGCATTACGTTGGGGTTAGGCTGTGGCTTCATCGGTTCTGAAACAATATTGGTATCCAGCAGAAAATTCATAGATTAAAGGTCAACTTTGCGCAGAGAGCCGCGCAGACGTTTGATCTCGATTCCAGAGCCGCGCAGTGGCGAAGCCATGAGAAACTCAGCCAGATTGCCTTTGCGCTTTGTCTTCCGCTCCCATTCTTCCGCCGCCACCACCACGACAGCCTTGCGTCCATTCCGCGTGATGATCTGCGGCCCGTCGGATTGCGCTTTTTCCATTACTTCACTGAATTTTGCCTTGGCTTCTGCAACGCTCCACGTATGAGTGCTCATGATTTCCTCCCTGGATAGTCATTATAGTCATTATAGTCATTATAGTCATTTTCGCGTGAAGATGGAGCCAATCCATTGCCTCGAGCCGACGGCGCGCCGCCCGCGATGAGACTGTCTTACCGGCCGTTGATGCGCTTCCGCTGCATTAATTCCGCATCGCACCACGCGGTACCACCCCTGGAAAGTTGCCCGCCGGCAATCTGTTTCGATTTCTTCCTGTTTATCCACTTTATCCACAGCGAAATGTTTTTGCCGACCTTGTTCCGATGCTAGAATCGATAAAATCTATTCCCCGGAGAAAAAATGCAAGCAATCCTTGCGCTGGAAGATGGGCGGGTCTTCAGCGGAAAAGGTCACGGCGCAAAAGGCGAATGCTACGGCGAAGTGGTTTTTAATACCTCCCTCACCGGTTACCAGGAAATCTTCACCGATCCATCCTATGCCGGGCAGATTGTCGTTCTTACCAATCCAGAGATAGGAAACTACGGCACCAACCCGGAGGATAATGAGGCCACGCGGCCCTACATTGAAGGGTTGGCGGTGCGCGAGTTCTCGCCCATCAGCTCCAACTGGCGTTCGCAACAGGTGACAGACGAATACCTGGAAAAATTCAAGATCCCCGTGATCGCGGATATTGACACTCGCGCTCTGGTGCGGCATTTGCGGACCAAAGGGGTGATGCGCGGCGTGATCTCCTCCATTGAAACCGACGCGGAAAAACTGGTGGCCAAAGCGCGCGCCATTCCTAAGATGGATGGCACTGATCTGGCGAGAGTAGTCACAACCAAGCAACGCTACCAGTGGGCGACCGGCACGCGTTCCCACGAGCCCACGGAAGTTGTGGGCGTGAAAGACGAGCCGCCGAAGAATCATGTAGTGGCCTATGATTACGGCATCAAGCAGAATATCCTGCGCATGCTGGTAGACCAGGGATGCCGCGTGACCGTGGTCCCAGCCATGACCAGCGCCGAAGATGTGCTGGCCATGAGTCCTGATGGCGTGTTTCTGTCCAACGGGCCGGGCGATCCTGAACCTTGCACATATGCCTACGAAAGCATCCGGAAGCTGATGGGAAGGACGCCGGTGTTTGGCATCTGCCTGGGACACCAGTTGGTCGGTTTGGCCCTGGGCGGCAAGACCTACAAACTCAAGTTTGGGCACCACGGTGGCAATCATCCCGTAAAGCAGCTTGAGACGGGAAAGATCGAGATCACAGCCCATAACCACAACTATGCGGTTGACCCTGATTCGCTGAAAGACTCGGAAGTCACGAAGACCCACATTGACCTGAACGACAATACGCTGGAAGGCCTGCGGCATCGCAGCCTGCCGCTGTTCAGCGTGCAGTATCACCCGGAGGCCTCCCCGGGACCGCACGACTCGCATTATCTGTTCAACGATTTTTTGAAGATGATGGAAGAATGGAAGAGAAGATAAGGGACCGGGAGATCGCCGTGATCCGGTGACCGGGTGATCGGGTTAACCAGAGGTTCAGGCTTTTGCCAGAAGCCAGCAGCTAGAAGTTTTTTATGCCCCGCAGAAACGACATCTCGAAAATCCTGATTATCGGCTCCGGGCCGATTGTCATAGGGCAGTCGGCGGAGTTTGACTACTCCGGCACCCAGGCCTGCAAGGCGCTCAAAAGTGAAGGCTATGAGGTGGTGCTGTGCAACTCCAATCCCGCCACCATTATGACCGACCCGGAGATGGCTGACCGCACGTACATCGAGCCGCTCACAAAAACTTATCTGGAAGAAATTATCCGGCAGGAAACGGAGATGATGCTGGAGGAAGGTGGCCCTGGCGCGCCGGCCCCGGGCAAGTTCGCGTTGCTGCCCACGGTTGGCGGGCAGACGGCGCTCAATCTGGCGGTTGAGCTGGCCGACAGCGGAGTGTTAGACAAGTACGGAGTGGAATTGATCGGCGCGCAACTCCAGGCAATCAAGATGGCGGAGGACCGGCTGCTGTTCAAGGACGCGATGATCAAGATTGGCCTCGATGTCCCGCGGTCAGCGCTGGTGAACAATCTGAAAGATGCCATGGACTTTTCCGGAAAAATAGGATTTCCGGTGATTATCCGGCCATCGTTCACGTTGGGGGGCACGGGCGGAGGTATTTCTTACAACCGCGAAGAACTCCTGGACATTGTGGCGCGCGGGCTCGATATGTCTCCTGTCCACGAAGTCCTGATTGAAGAATCCGTGCTGGGGTGGAAGGAATACGAGCTGGAGGTAATGCGCGACCTCGCCGACAACGTCATCATCGTCTGCTCCATTGAAAACTTCGACCCCATGGGCGTACACACCGGAGACTCGATCACGGTGGCGCCGGCGCAGACGCTCACGGACCGCGAGTACCAGCACATGCGCGATGCCGCTATCAGGGTAATCCGGGAAGTGGGCGTGGAAACCGGCGGATCGAATATCCAGTTCGCCGTAAATCCAGCCAACGGACGCATGGTAGTGATAGAGATGAACCCGCGAGTCTCCCGCTCGTCTGCCCTGGCTTCCAAGGCCACGGGATTCCCTATCGCCAAGATCGCCGCCCGGCTGGCGGTAGGCTACACGCTGGATGAGATTCCCAACGACATCACGCGCAAGACGCCAGCCTGCTTTGAGCCAACCATTGACTACGTGGTGGTGAAGATTCCCAAATGGCAATTTGAAAAATTTCCCGGCGCGGATGAAAGCCTGGGCCCGCAGATGAAATCAGTGGGCGAAGCCATGGCCATCGGCAGGACGTTTAAAGAGGCGCTGATGAAGGGGGTGCGTTCGCTGGAGAGCGGCAGGAGGGTGGGAGCGGAGAAAATCGAGCCGCGCATCCTGACGCAACGGCTGGTCACGCCGCATCCCGAACGCCTGGTGTACCTGCGCTACGCCCTGGTGCAGGGAATGTCGCCTAAAGACTTGAACAAGATGACCAGCATCGATCCGTGGTTCCTGTACCAGTTGAAGGAAATCACCACGATGCTGACTGAGTTGGAAAAGCATTCCACGGAATCTCTGCCGCCCGACTTGTTGCGCCAGGGCAAACGAATGGGTCTTTCCGACGAACGCATCGGGATTGCCCTGAAGGCCAGCGGGCAAGAAGTCCTGCGGCTGCGCGAGAAGGGCGGCATTCGTCCGGTGTACAAGCTGGTGGACACCTGCGCCGCCGAATTTGAAAGTTACACCCCATACCTCTACTCCACGTACGAAGAAGAAGATGAGGCCCCGCCAACCGGCCGGAAGAAGGTGCTGATTCTGGGCAGCGGGCCGAACCGGATCGGGCAGGGAATCGAGTTTGATTACTGCTGCTGCCATGCGGCTTTTGCGCTGCGCGAAGATGGTTATGAAGCCATCATGGTCAATTGCAATCCGGAAACTGTGTCCACCGATTACGACACGAGTGACCGCCTCTATTTCGAGCCGCTTACGTTTGAAGACGTGCTGGCGGTTTATGAGCACGAAAAGCAAGGCGGAGCGCCGGTGGGCGTGATCGTCCAGTTTGGTGGGCAGACTCCACTCAATCTCGCGCTTCCCTTGAGGGCCGCGGGCGTGCCCATCATCGGCACTTCGCCCGAATCCATAGACCTGGCGGAAGACCGCAAGAGATTTGGCAAGCTGATCGAAGAACTGGAAATCCCGCAGCCTCCGGGCGCGATTGCCACCAGCGTGGAAGAGGCGGTGGAGGGCGCGCGCCGCGTACAGTATCCGGTCCTGGTGCGGCCTTCGTATGTTCTGGGTGGACGCGCTATGGTCATCGCCTACGACGACGAAAGCGTGATCCGCTACATGCGCGAAGCGGTGGAGTATTCGCAGGAACGTCCCGTACTGATCGACCATTTCCTGGAGAGCGCGATCGAAGTGGATGTGGACGCGCTGTCCGATGGCGAGGATGTGGTGATCGGCGGCATCATGCAGCATATCGAAGAAGCGGGCATTCACTCCGGCGATTCCTCCTGTGTGCTGCCAGCCGTCAACCTTCCCGACCCGGTGCTGAACACCATTCGCGCTTACACCTTCAGGCTGGCGCGCGCGTTGCAAGTCATAGGATTGATGAATGTGCAGTTCGCCGTGCAGAATCACAAGGTGTTTGTGATTGAAGTGAATCCACGCGCCTCGCGCACGGTGCCTTATGTCTCGAAAGCAACGGGCATCCCGCTCGCCAAAATTGCCGCGCGCCTGATGACCGGGCGTAAGTTGCGCGAGTTTCTTCCGGACCATGCTGAGCAGGGAACCGATCTAGCTGCCGGAGCCGGATACTTTGTGAAGTCGCCGGTTTTTCCCTGGTCCAAGTTCCCCGGAGTGGATACCGTGCTCGGTCCGGAGATGAAGTCCACCGGCGAGGTGATGGGTTCAGCAGAAACTTTTGGTGAAGCTTTTGCCAAGGCGCAGCTTTCCGCCGGACAGGCGCTGCCTACCACGGGCACTGTCTTTATCAGCGTGAACGACCGCGACAAATCAGAAGCAGTTGAACTGGGCAAGCGATTTGTCGAGTTGGGTTTCAGGATCGTGGCCACGCACGGCACGGCCAACCGACTGGAGGCAGCTGGGTTGCAGGTAGACCGCGTTTATAAAGTGAAAGAAGGACGTCCTCACGTGGTTGATCTCATCAAGGGCGACCGCGTACAACTGGTGATCAATACCCCGCAGGGACTGGAGCCATGGTTCGATGAAAAAGCCATCCGCCGCGCCACAGTTTTGAATCGCATTCCAGCTATTACCACCATCGCTGCCGCCTGGGCGGCCGCAGACGGCATCGCCGCATTGCAACGGAATGAGGTGAACGTGCGGTCTTTGCAGCAATGGCATGGGGGGAAGAAGCACTCAGCCATCAGTACTCGGCATTCAGTGAGCGATATCTGAACCCCATCTTGCTTGCGCACGTCGGATGCGGCAACCTTCTGGAATGGTCCAACCTAAAGAGCAAGGATTGTTGAAGTGGCAGAGCCTGTGTTCAGAACAAGAACAAAGCGGCCAGAGTGCGGGTGC
>DATGJZ010000063.1:0-87823 GCA_035294925.1 Candidatus Angelobacter sp.
AAGGAATTGCAGAGAGCGGAGAGTGAATCAGCCCCCTGGGGAGATGCATAGGTCCTTCGGGCGCAAAATACGCGCCCTCCAGGATGACAAGGGGTGAGGGGTCCAGATTGAAAGGAAACAGCGTCGCGCCTTTTGCAGAAAAAATAACAGCTGTCGCGACCACCCCGTAAGGCTGCATGTTCTCCCACGCTGCGCCAGATTGTCGGACGGCCTCAGGGCTCGGCACATCTTGTAGCTTTGGTGATTGTCTCTGAGGCAAGCCGGAAATCACGCGGTACAGAAGTCTGGCCGTGGGAGATGTCACCAGATTCGTACCAGTAAACGCCCATGGGACATCGCTTCTGATGTTGTCCGGAATCTTGGCGTGATGCCGACTTACGCATTGCTAATCATGAAGAGGTGTCTCTCGGATTGGGAGTGGACGAACATCAAGATGGAATATCCTCTCGACCGACCGGGCAAATTGACGGTATCCTGCGATATGCAGGCGGATTCTCGCAGCTTTGAGACGGCATTTAGCGTACTGAAGTCCTCGCCAACCCATGACTATGAGAAGACACACAGAGCAGCCATCGGGGCATCTCGAGGTTGTTCCCGCCGCGGCGGAACAAGAACCGATTGTTGCTAATCTGCTTCAGTTGTACGCACACGATTTCAGCGAGTTCCACCATTTGGAGCTGGGAGAGGATGGCAGATTTGTCTACAAGGAGCTTCCGCTCTATTGGCGTGAGCCTGGCCGGCACCCGTTCCTGGTAAGGATGGATGGCAACCTGGCAGGGTTTGTTTTGGTGAAGAGAGGGTCGGAAATTTCAGGCGATGAGATGGTCTGGGATATGTCAGAGTTCTTTGTGGTGCGCGGGTACCGGCGGCATGGAATTGGAACTCGGGTAGCGCATGAAGTGTGGAGGCAGTTTCCGGGGGTGTGGGAGGTCCGCGTGATGCAGGCGAATCATGCGGCGTGCCGCTTTTGGGAACACGCTATCAAGATATTTGCGGGTCAGGCGATCCATTCCGTCCTCGTTGAAAAAAATGGCAGGGGCTGGCAGCTCTTCTCATTTGAATCTCCACGCGTTGGGTAACAACTCAAAAACGGGTTTCTCAGGCAGCTTGAGTCCGAAGCGCCGGGCAATGCATCATGTAGGCATGCCAAACTCAACGGAATTCAGCCTGGCCGAGGCTATCGCAGTCCTCAGCCGTACTCCCGCGACCCTGGATGCGCTTTTGCGCGGGATGCCCGAAGTCTGGGTACGCTGCAACGAGGGAAAAGACACCTGGAACGCATTCGACATTGTGGGCCACCTGATTTCCGCGGAGCGCACGGACTGGATGGCGCGAGTGCGGATCCTGCTGGAGAACGGTGAAGCGCGGCCATTTGATCCCTTTGACCGGCTGGCGCAGTTCAAAGAGAGTCAAGACAGGTCGCTGGAGCAGCGCCTGGACGAATTTGCCCGCCTGCGAAGGGAGAATCTGGCGGCTCTGCGTGCGCTGAATTTACAGCACTCGGACCTTAGCCGGCGGGGAAGACATCCATCGCTGGGAGTGGTGACGCTATCGCAGCTTCTGGCGACATGGGCCGTTCACGACCTCACTCATATCCATCAACTATCCCGCGTGATGGCCCACCAGTATCGTGACGCGGTTGGCCCGTGGAGCGCCTATCTGGGTGTGCTGAAGTGTGCCGGCCATAGCTCCGAGTAGGCGTTGATCTTTATTTTTACCCACTGCCAGCCCCCTGCATTTCCGGCTACGATGCCTGCGCCGAGCTCCGCAAATGCAGACGTTTCAGGCTGGTTATGAACGGCCCCAGGCACAATGCAAGCAGACCCGCGCCGAGCAGGCATGCCGCTACAAAGACAATGAGCATGGAGTATCTGAGCGCTTCATCGCGATGGAAGACGTTTTGCGTGACGAAGGCCACCGCCGTGGGCCCAATGCCAAGTCCAACCAGGTTGAGAATAAACAGGTAAACGGCGGAGGCCTGTCCACGCATATTCGCGGGCATCATCTGCTGGATTGCCGCCGGAGCTACACCGAAGGGCGCTGCGGCCAGTACCGCAGCCGGCACCAGCCAAACCGTGGCCCAGACGGGCGAAGGCGCCAGGAGCATGAGGAAGTGGATGGGCACCCAGATAATCCCGATCAACATGCCGACAAATATGTTCGCGTTGGCCCGGCCAAGGGCGCGCATGTGGTCCGCCAGGCGGCCGGCGCCGATGATCCCCAGCGAGCCAAACACCATGACAATGCAGCCGTACCACCATCCGATTGCCTTCGGGCTCCAGTGATAGGTGCGCACGTAGAACTCCGGCACCCAGGCCGCACTGGCGTAAGAAGCGAGAGACAGCATGCCGAAGCCGATGTTATGCAGCAGGAAGGTCTCGCAATTTTTAAAGATGTAGGAGAATACCTGGCCAATGGGAACCGTGGGGTGCAAGCTGCCGCCCCGGGTGAGCGGCTCGCGAATGGTGAAGAGCAGCGGCGCCAGCAGGATGCCGGGCAGTCCGACCAGGATAAACAGTATCTGCCAGGGATGAATCTGGCCGACCAGAGGAAGGCTTAAGGCCCCGCGGTTGGCGGCGTAAGACCTTACTAGTCCGCCGAGAAGAAATGACAGTCCGGAGCCAACGTAGATTCCCGCGGAGTACGCGCTGATGGCGGTGGACAGGCGGCGGGGCGGAACGTAGTCGGCCACCAGCGAGTAGGCGGCCGGTGAGAGTGCGGCTTCTCCCACGCCCACTCCCATGCGCAACAACAGCATTTGTGGAAACGTGGTGACCACTCCACAGCCGGTGGTGAACAGGCTCCACAGCACCATGCCGATGGCGATGATGGTCCGCCGGCTGTAGATGTCAACCAGCCGCCCGATCAGAATGCCAAAGAAGGTATAGAACACCACAAAGCTCAAGCCTTGCAGATAGCTCACCTGGGTGTCACTGATGTTCAGGTCGCGGCGCAGCGGTCCCACAACCATGCTGAAAATCTGGCGGTCAATGAAGGAGAAGACATAGGCCAGCATCAGTACGCCAACCACGTACCAGATATAGAGCACCGAATGCTGCGATGACGGTTGTGTTGGAGCAGAGATGGTGGGGGATTGCGCGGACAATTTTCCCTCTCTTTCCAGAGCAACTTCAATGATGGGCGTACATAATGCTGGTGCGACTACTCCACGTCCCTATCCCCTGTAACCTGTCACCTGTCTCTCTGATCACTGCACAGATTCAAACAATCCGGCCGCACCCTGGCCTCCACCGATGCACATGGTCACCACGCCGTAGCGGGCCTTGCGGCGCGCCATTTCATTGGCCATGGTTCCTACCATGCGCGATCCGGTCATGCCGAAGGGATGACCGATAGCGATGGAGCCGCCGTTCACGTTCAGCTTTTCCGGGTCGATGCCCAGCCGGTCGCGGCAGTACACCACTTGCACCGCGAAAGCCTCGTTGAGCTCCCAGATGTCGATATCATTCATGTTTACGCCGGTGCGTTGTAGCAGCTTGGGAATGGCGAATACCGGGCCGATCCCCATCTCGTCCGGCTCGCAGCCTGCCACCTGGAAGCCGCGGAAGATGAGCTTGTAAGGAATGCTGAGCTTATCGGCACGCTGGCGCGACATGAGCAGCGTGGCGGAAGCGCCGTCCGAGAGCTGCGAGGAGTTGCCGGCGGTCACCGATCCCTGGCCGCTGGTTTTGTCAAAGTGAGGATTCAGCGCCAGCAGGCCTTCCAGCGTGGTGTCCGGGCGGTTGCACTCGTCGCGCTCGCAGCAAACTTCTTTTGTGCCGATCTTTTCCCCGGTTTTCTTGTCCAGTATCGCCATGGTGGTTTTCATGGGAGCGATCTCTCCCTGAAAGAAACCTTCCTGCTGGGCGCGCGCCGTGCGTTGCTGGCTGAGCAGGGAATACTCGTCCTGCGCCTGGCGGCTTACTTTGTAGCGTTTGGCGACCACCTCTGCCGTGTCACCCATCACCATGTACAAGCCGGGCATGCTCTTTTCCAGATGAGGATTAGGGCTCCAGTCGCGCGGAATCATGCTGATGCTTTCCACGCCGCCGCCGATGGCCGCGTCCACGCCTTCATTCATGATCTGGTGGGCGGCCAAGGCGATGGCCTGCAAGCCCGACGAACAAAAACGATTGATGGTAGTGCCGGCAACGGATGCCGGCAGACCGGCCAGCATGGCGGCAATGCGGGCGATATTGTGGCCCTGCGGGCCGTGCGGCTGTGCGCATCCCAGCACCACATCTTCGACCTCCACGGCGCCAAGTTGCGGTGTCTTCCGGAGCACGTCCTGAATGCAATGGGCGGCCAGCACTTCAGGGCGCGTCATGTTGAAAGAGCCGCGGAATGATTTGGCAAGCCCTGTCCTGGAACTGGCAACGACGACTGCTTCTCTCATGGGTTCTCCCAGTATGAATCGGATTATTGCTGCGCACAGCTACATCTTAAAAGCCAAAATTCCCATTCGCGGAAGTGAGGGCCAAAGGGGCGGATCTCACAGGGGACGAGGGAGCAAGCGATGGGTGGCTTACTTCACCAAAGACACTTTCCATGTTCCCTGGTCAACATCGGAGCCGTCCGCACCCCTGGTGTGATACTTGCCGGACATTTCGTTGCCCCTGATCTCTCCGGTGACGGTGGACTCGGCCTGCATGCCGGCGATCTCGAAATCATAGACAAGGTCCAGCTTGTCACCCTCCACCTTGACGGAGACGGTCTTGCATTTGATGTCCGCGTCTGCGTAGGTGAAAGATACTTCCGCCTTCCACTCGCCCTTCTCCGGCTGAGAGAGCGAAATCTTGATGACGCCTTCAGCGTTGCCGCCGATCCATTTGCCCACATACGACCCCGCGGGGGAGGCAAGCACGACAGTGGAAAGCACGCACAAGAGCACGGATAGAAACAGGATTGATCGCCGCATGGGCGGTAATAATAGCAAATTCCAGGGGACAGGGATAGAGAACAGTCGTTCAATAAAAGGTGTAGACTGTTCAGCTAGCCGTACCCAATCTGGCTGACGATCATTATTATTGAACGTCACCCGGGAGAATCAAAAAGGCCTGAGATTTGCCATTCCGAGCGCAGCGAGGAATCTGTTTTGCCTTTTGACCGCCAGCGACCAACTCGGGAATGACAAGATTGCCTGAGTTTATACGTTCGCATCCTGCTTTTGAGTTGCTTTGCATCATGGCTTTTGACAGAAGTCGAAGGAGAAAACATGACGAATACCGCCGTGAAAACAACGATCAAGAGTGGCCGATTCCTGTTTGAGGATGCGGCTCCTGACGATATCTTTACCCGGGAAGACCTGAGCGAAGAACAACAGTTGTTTGCCCGCACTGCGGAACGGTTCATGCGGGATGAAGTGCTGCCGCAGGCGGAGCAGATCTACGCCAAGGATTGGCCGGTCACGCGCAAGTTGTTGCGCCAGGCAGGTGAACTGGATTTGCTCCGCATTGATATTCCGGAGCAGTACGGCGGACTCGGCCTCGAGAAGATCAGTTCCGCCCTGGTCTCCGAGCAGATCGCGCTCAACGCCTCGTTTGCCGGCACAGTCAGCGCCCAGACCGGCATCGGCACCTTGCCAATCGTTTACTTTGGCACGCCGGAACAGCGCGCCAAATATCTGCCGCGCCTGGCCAGCGGTGAGTTGATCTCAGCCTTCTGCCTGACCGAACCGGGTTCCGGTTCAGATGCTCTGGCGGCCAAGACCAAAGCGACCTTGTCCGCCGATGGAAAATACTACCTGCTTCGCGGCCAGAAAATGTGGATCACCAACGGCGGAATCGCCGATCTTTTTATCGTATTCGCCAAGGTTGACGGAGAAAAATTCACGGCTTTTATCGTTGAGCGCGGCCCCGGACTGGTGAGCGGGCATGAGGAGAAAAAGCTCGGCCTGGATGGCAGTTCCACCACGGCCATCACCTTTGAAGATTGCCGCGTGCCGGTTGAGAATCTGCTGGGCGAGATTGGCCGCGGACACGTGGTCGCCTTCAACACGCTGAATTTTGGCCGCCTGAAGCTGGGCAACCGCAACGTAAGCTCGGCCAAGATCGCGCTCAATCACTCGTTGGCCTATGCCATGGAGCGTCATCAGTTTGGGCGTCCCATCGCCAGTTTTGGTCTGATTCAAAAAAAGCTTGCCGATATGGCCGTCCGTTGCTATGCGGGTGACGCCGTTACCTTCCGTACGGTTGGCATGGTGGACCGCGCATTGGAGACGGTCAACCAGGATGTGCCGGCAGAGGTGATGAAGACCATCGAGCAGCATGCCATTGAGTGCTCCATCATCAAGGTGTGGACGAGCGAGATGCTGGGTTACGTTGCCGATGAGGCGCTGCAAACTTACGGCGGCTACGGGTATTCCAAGGATTATCCGCTGGAGCGAATTGTCCGGGATGCGCGCATTGCCAGGATTTATGAAGGCACAAACGAAATTAACCGGCTGGTGATCACCACGCGATTGCTGAAGAGCGCCAGCGAAAGTGGAGCGCTGTTTCAGGACTCCCCCGCGGAAAACGGTTCAAATGGGCTACCCGCGGACGCGAACGATCTTGCTGTGGTGAAAAATAAAGTGGCAGAAGCCAAGAGGACTGCCGTTGTTGCCCTGCGCGCCATAACCAGCAGCTTTGGGGAGGACGTGAAAGAAAAGCAGCAGGTGCTGGCCCTGGCTGCGGACATTGTTATTGATACCTACGTCATGGAATCGGCGTGGCTGCGCACCCAGAAGCGGATTGCGCGGTACGGGCGAGAGGAGTCCCAGATTCCGCTCGACCTGACCACCGTCTTTGCCTGCGATGCCACCGACCGGATCGCCGTGAATGCCCGCAATCTGGCCGGCGCATTAGCGGCGAAAAACGGAGGGGCTCAGGTGGCAGAGGCGGCGTTACGGCTGGCAACCCAGCCGCTGGTCGATACAGTAGCCTTGCGCCATAACATTGCCGCGGCCCTTATCGCCGCACGGCGGTATGTGTGGTAACCCAAAAGGGATGGTCTGCGGCAGATTTTCGCAGATAGGTGCAGATCGAAAACTTAAATCCAATCTCTCAATCACTAATTCGCCGAAAGATCAGCGTCCATCAGCGTTAATCAGTGGCGAATGTTTTCTTTGGTGTTCAATTACCCAATTACCAAGTTACCCACTTACCAACCTGCCTGACGCACGATATTCCCATCGCTGTGCAAAAGACAAATCGGCTGGAATATTTCACCATAGTTGTTTGCCCCACTCCAGATTCTCCCGCAAGTTTTTCTTGAGGATTTTGCCGCTGGGATTGCGCGGCAGGGCTTCCGCGCGCAACACCAGGTACTGCGGAACCTTGAAATCGGCAAGATGCTTTTTGGCGAATTGGAGTATGTCGCCGGCCTCGGCGTTGGCGCCTGGTTTCAGGACGATGGCAGCGCCGACCTTTTCACCCATCATCTTGTCCGGCACGCCGACCACGGCTACCTCAAAGACCGCAGGATGGGCCGCCAGCGCGTTCTCCACCTCAACGCAATAGACGTTCTCGCCGCCGCGATTCACCATATCCTTCTTGCGATCGACAATCTGAACGAACCCCTGCTCATCCAGACGAGCCATGTCGCCGGTGCGCAGCCAGCCTCCGGCAAACGTTTCCGCCGTGGCTTCAGGCTTGTTCCAATATCCCTTCACCACGTTGGGACCGCGTATCAGAAGCTCGCCTACATTGCTGCCGGGCAATACGTGTTCCAGCTTCAAATCCACCACCGGCGCGGCGAAGCCCACCGTCTCCGGCCGCAAGCGCGCGTATTCGTGAGGAAGCATGGTGGCCACGGAGGAGCACTCCGTCAAGCCGAAGCCGTTGGCCACGCGGGCGTTGGGAAAAGCCTCAATGATCCGCCCTACCAGATCCGGAGCAATCGGCGCGCCTCCGTAGCTCACGCGAATGACGGCCGCCGTATTGACCTCGCGGAAATTGGGTTGGTTAATGGCCAGCCAGTAGACCGCCGGCACTGAGGTCAGCGTATTGATGCGCTCGGCTTCGATCAGCTTCAGGAAGCTTTGCACGTTGAATGCCGGCATAATCACCGTAGCGCTGCCGCCTTCGCAAGCCACCAGGAATTGGCTGTTGCAGCCGGTCACGTGGAACAGCGGGACTGAAACCAGCGTGCGCGTGCTGCCGTCAAAGGGCAAGAGGCTCATGCGCCGGCAGGTCTCAATGTTGGAAAGAAAGCCTTCATGCGTGGTCATCGCCCCTTTGGGAAATCCGGTGGTGCCGCTGGTGTAGAAAATGGCCGCAACATCCTGGTACTCCAGGTTCTCCACCACCAGGCTGTTTCCCTGGGGCAAGGGCTGGCCCGGCTGGAATACAAACCGGCTGCCGGAATCATTCACCACATATTCGACCTCGGGCTCAGTGAAGCGGGTGTTGACGGGCACAACAACGGCTCCGGCCATCTGGATGGCCCAGAACGCCACGCACCAATCTGCTCCGTTGCCCAGACGGATGGCCACGCGATCGCCCGGCTGAATGCCTGCTGCGCGCAGGCCGCCGGCGGTCCGCGCCGAGCGGTCCCACAAGTCGCGGTAGGTAAGGCGCTCGCCTCCCACTTCAACTACGGCCTCATTGGTAGGGAATTTATCGAGCGTCAGCCGCAACATCTCCACCAGCGATCGCGGACGGTTCTGGTAGCGGGCAATGCCATCCGCCCCGCGCGTGATTCCTGACTCGTCAAAAGGATGGATTACGCTGCTCAATGGGGCCTCCTGAGGTTCGAAAAATCTGGCTAACGAGATGCGGGCCCTCTAAGGGTCCGCTTTTCTTTCAAAAATTCCCCGCAATTCTACTCTGTCTGTCCCGGATTGTGCGCTCGTCCCATTCGGATCAGCGAAGGTCTGTTTCAACGGTCCTCAACAGTGACCGGAACAACCCTCTTGGTATACTGCCAGACAGATTAAGAGCTACCGCGCCATGATAAGGTTATATTTCCCCCGGAAAAGGTATAGGTAAAGTGCGTATGTGCAAAAGAACGTTTTTGCAGTTGAGTGTGTGTGCCGTTTTGCTGGCCTGTTTAAAGGTTCCAGAAATCCAGGCGCAAGCCGGCAAGACGCCGGAGGCGTACACGGTAACTGAAGTTGTCAGCTTATTTGGTCCTAGCGCAAACATGCAGGTCCAGCGTGACGGAAACAAGGCCATGGTGGAGCAGAGTTATCCTCCGCAGCAACCGGGCGCCAAGGGCGGGCACACGCGCACTCTCTACGATCTGCAGGCGCACACGGCCATTACCTGGGATCTGACGGACAGTGCCATACCCTGCGGAAAATCCAATTTTTCCGGTGACTGGGGAGACCCGTTCGCCATGTCCGCTGAAATGAGCGCCGCTCTGGCCCAGCAGCATGCCACAGAAGCCGGTACGGAGACCATCAACGGCGTCGCAGCGAAAGTTCTGCAAGCCACCACCAATGATGGTGTGGCCAAGGCCTGGGTGGACGCCAAGACAGGGTTCATATGGAAGTTGCAACTGACTCCGAAGACCGGACCGATGAGGACTCTGATCGATGTGAAGCAGGTCAGCCTTGCCAAGCCCGCCGCGTCGGTCTTTGCTATGCCGGCCTCCTGCGCCGCGGCGGCGAACGCTCCGCGCACACCCACCGAAGCAGAGCGCTTTGCGGCAGAAACGGGCGGTAATGGACAGGACTTTACGAACGCCAATATCGGGCCGGGCTCCAAGAATTCCTGCACGGCGCTGTTGCGGGTGGTCCAGGCAGGCACCATGCAGCCCATCACCGGATTTCAGGTGGCGGTGGATAAGAGTTACGATGTCGACCATCCGCCCAACTACTCCTTTGGAGTTGGCACGAACGGGCATATGACCTTTCACGGAGGAGCGATCCAGGAGATGACCGCACAGGTCCGCAATGGCGTCCTGCGCATCGATAACGTACCGCCTATGTTTGACCTGGAGCTTGCGTTTGGCACTGCCGGATCAAGTTCAGCCGTTGTTTACCGGAAATGCGAAACCCCCGAAACCGTCCTGCTGTTTGTGGTCAAGAACCCGGCCAAGATCTCGGATGGAAGCGATTGGCTCTGGGTGAAATCGGGCAAATACGCAACCGTAAAATAAGGAAGTACTTTTTCGACGGAGAAAATGTGGGTCTTTCAGAGATCTTAAACGGTCGGCTGGCGCTGCCGGTGATCGGCGCGCCGATGTTTATTGTCTCCGTCCCGGAGCTGGTGATTGCGCAGTGCAAAGCGGGCGTGGTTGGCAGTTTTCCCTCACTGAACGCCCGTCCGGCCCAGGAACTGGAGAACTGGCTCAAGCGCATTCGTGATGAGCTGGCCAAACATGACGCTGAGCCAGGGAGCCAAGGCCATTCCGCGCCGTTCGCCGTCAACCTGATCGTGCATAAATCCAACGACCGCCTGCAGCACGACCTGGAGCTTTGCGTTCAATATCGCGTCCCCATCATCATCACCTCGCTCGGAGCACGCGAAGAGGTGAACCAGGCAGTGCATGGCTATGGCGGAATCGTGTTGCACGACGTGATTAACAATGTCTTTGCCCATAAAGCCATCGACAAGGGCGCTGATGGCCTGATTGCTGTTGCTGCCGGAGCGGGAGGCCATGCCGGAACCACATCTCCCTTTGCGCTGGTGGAGGAGATTCGTGAATGGTTCACCGGGCCGCTGGTGCTCTCCGGCGCTATTGCCACCGGCCGCGGCGTGGCTGCCGCGCGGGCTTTGGGTGCGGACTATGCTTATATTGGCTCAGCTTTCATCGCCACTCGGGAAGCGAATGCTCCTGACGGTTACAAGCAGATGATTGTGGATTCCAATGCTTCCGACATTGTTTACAGCAACTACTTTTCCGGCGTGCATGGCAATTATCTGAAGCCTTCCATCCGCAATGCAGGCTTTGATCCGGAGAACCTGCCGCAAGCCGACCCCACTAAGATGAATTTCGCCAACACAGATGGCAAGGCGAAAGCATGGCGCGATGTCTGGAGCGCGGGCCAGGGAGTTGGATCAGTGAAGGCAGTGGTGAGCGTGGCGGAATTCGTCTCGCGGCTCAAACGCGAATATCAGGCTGCGCTGGAACGTGAGCGCGAATCCTGCAAGGTTCTTTAGTTTATCTCGAAGGGCAGCGAGAGGTCTCTATCGTCTTGCGTTTTGATGATCCATGACGGCGCTCCGCATTGAGATGTCACATTTTCTAGAATCAGCTGAGATATCGGTTGCTTCTTCAGGTCACCGGATCACGCGCGATCACCCGATTCCTCGAAAGCTCAATCGCGTTTTTCAAAAACCACAATATGTTGCCAGGGTAGCGTCTCGACCGTCCGTAGTCGCACCAGCCCCACCGCCTTCATCTCCTTTTCAAGTTGCTCCACGGACATCTTGTGGACTTCCTTGATCTGCACCTGGGGATCTTCTTTGCGGTACTCGACAAAGACTACCCGTCCTCCCGGCTTCAGCGCTTTGCGGACCCTAGTCATAACTTCATAGGGATAGGCGAGTTCATGGTAGACGTCCACCATCAGCACCAGGTCGACTCCGTTGGCCGGCAAGTTTGGATCACTCTCAGTCCCTTTGATCACCTGTACGTTTGAGATTTTCTGCTCAGTCGCGCGGTGGCGAAGCGTCTCGATCATTTCGTCCTGGATTTCGACTGCCAGCACTTTGCCGGCTTTGCCAACCTTGGGTGCGATGCGGAAGGTGAAATAGCCCGACCCGGCGCCCAGGTCGGCGACAGTCTCTCCGCCGCGAAGATCCAGGGCGTCGAGCACCAGTGCCGGCTTTTCTTCGTCTTCCCGCTGCGGACGGTCCAGCCACGGGATACCTCCCGGCCCCATCACCTGGGCGATTTCCCGGCCCATGTAGAACCGTCCAGTGCCGTTTGGGTCATGGATCTCGCGGGTCTCATAGGAGGGCTGGGAGAGCTGCGTCGAAGATTTAGCAGCTTGCCGCGTGGACAGTGAGCTCGCGGGTGGTGAAGCGTGTGCGCTGGCGAAAATCAAGGAGCCTAGAATGGCTGCCAATGGCATCGCGAGCGCTGTGGCCATCCCGCGGGTTCTGCGATCTCGAATCATTGCAAAATTATAGACTCGGCGCTGATGAAGGTTGAAGCGTTGAAGAAAGCTCGCGTACACTTTTCAGCATTGATGCAGAAACCATATACCCGGAAACAAGGGCAGTATCTCGCCTTCATTTTCTATTACACAAAGATTCACGGATGCGCGCCGGCAGAAGCCGACATGCAGGAATATTTCCAGGTTTCTCCTCCTTCAGTACACCAGATGATTGTCACATTGGAAAAACATAGGCTGATTGAGAGAACGCCGTGGCAGGCGCGTTCCATCCGGCTGCTGATTGCCCCGGAAGACCTGCCCAAGCTGGAGTGAAAATCGACAGATTTAGGTGTACTAAAGTTGCGGGTCAATTTCGAACAAGTTATTCTGCAGTCGCCGCCATGAATGCCGGCGAGCCAATGCCTTTGTGTCTCCAAAAGCGTCGGCAGAAAATCTTTGAAAATTTCGTCTGTACGGAAGCCTTGTTGTAGCTCCGATGTCGCCGTTCTTCCCCTGTATCCTCTGCGGTGAATGCTGTTGTTGGCTGCAAGTTACGCCTGCCGTCAGTCAGAAATCGCTAGGAATGACGCGGGTTGTAACGGAGTTACGCATGCTCGTACAGTTACGCGGACCGAAGCCCTGTGGTGGTTCGGGCTCTTGGCGATCTTTCTTGACCGCACAATCTTGCTCGCCACCCACACGCACGTATTACTACTGCAACACCAAAACCTCCACGCCCGATTCCGCACTTCTTTTATGGAATACCTGTTCTGTGGCTTTCTTGAAGTCTTCCGGTTTGGCGTTCGGTATGTCGGTAAAAGTTTGCGGGTTGCGGTCCACCAGGGGGAACCAGGAGCTTTGGATCTGCACCATGATGCGGTGGCCCTTGCGGAAGGTGTGATTTACGTCCGGCATGGTGAAGTTGACCTCTGTCATTTTGCCCGGCTCCAGCGGTGACGGCTTTTCCCAGCTTTTGCGGAATTTGGCGCGCATGGGCTCGCCGCGCAAAAGCTGTTGGAAGCCACCCATGCGAACTGGCGGTGGGCCGGTGACTCTCTTGCTCGGATCTGCGGTTTCGTTGTCCGGATAATCGTCGGGATAGACGTCAATGAGTTTCACCACAAAGTCTGAATCCGTTCCGGTGGATGCGACCTTCAATTTTGGCGAGACCGGTCCGGCGATGGTTACATCCTCTTCGAGCGGCTCAGTCTGGTAGGACAGAACGTCCGTACGGCGTGAGGCGAATCTTTGATCGTCCGTCATATAACGCTGGGGGACAGCGGTGGCAATGTAATCAATGAAGGGCACCGGGTGGGCCGGATCACTCACGTATTCGTCTGCACTTTCATTTTCCGCCGGAGGCTCAAACGACAATTTCCCGCCAGCGTGCAGGTAGAGCATCCTGGCTTTTGCCTGCGAGGGAGGCCAGGCGTCATATTGCCGCCACACATTGGTTCCGGTTTCAAAGACGTAGGCCTTGGGCAAGCCTGTGCCTTTGCCTTTCAAATAGTATTCAAAGAAGGGAAATTGAATCCTGGCGCGAAAAAACTCTGAAGTCTTCGCCCAAAACTGGACATCTCCCAAACGCTCGCCATCATTCCGCGCCCATCCTCCGTGGACCCAGGGTCCAACCACCAGAGAGTTAGGGATTCCGGGATTGAATTGGTCAATGGCATGAAAGGTCTTGAACGGCCCGGAGAGGTCTTCCGCATCAAACCATCCGCCCACCGTCATCACCGCGCATTTCACGTTCTTCATGTGCCGCGAGAGGTCCCGCGCCGTCCAATAATTGTCGTATGTGGTATGGATCATCTGGTCGGTAAAAAGGGAATTGCCTTCTTTCAGGTAGCGTTTGTTCAACTCGCTCAGGGAGCCGGCCTGAAGATAAAACGCATAGCCATCCGGCGTGCCAAAATCGAATGGGACAGGCGTCTTCGGCGGAGGACCAGGCTCGGTAAACGGCTTGAATGAAGAATAAAAACCGAAATTTGCCGCCAACATGAACGCTCCACCGTGATACGCGTCATCAGAAAAGAAAAGATCTGTCATGGGGGCTTGCGGCGATGCCGCCTTCAGCGCGGGATGAGAATCAACGATGCTCGCCGATGTGTAGAAGCCCGGGTAGGAGATTCCCCAGATGCCGACCTTGCCGTTGTTGTTGGGCACGTGCTTCAGCAGGAACTCGATTGTGTCATACATGTCAGAGCTTTCATCCACGTCTTTGGATGACTTCTTGACGTCAATGTGCGGATGCATTTCCAGGAAGTCGCCTTCGGACATGTATCGCCCACGAACGTCCTGGTACACGACAATGTATCCCGCTTTTTCAAATTCATCCGATGGTCCGATCTGCTTCTTGTATTCATCCTCGCCGTATGGGCCCACACTGTAGGGTGTACGGTCGATCAAGATTGGATAAGCCTGGGAGGCATCTTTAGGGACGTAAACCGAGGTGAACAGTTTCTTTCCATCCCGCATGGGAATGCGATATTCGTATTTGGTGTAGTGCGCTTTCACGTAGTCTTCTTTGGGCGCTTCTTTCGCCGGTTCGGGCGCCTGCGCGGCCGCAGCCGCAACCAGCAAACCCCAGATGTAGACCACGCAGCTCCAACGATGAATCGCATTCATTCTCATCTCAGCGTCTTCCTCCTCAAGTTTTTGTATTGCGGCATTTTACACGCTGGTGGCCGACCTGACGGTGCGCTCTCAGAAGAGGACTGGCCGAATCAGCATGATGCCGAGCGCGGTATAATGCGCGTATGGCTAAGCATGTGATCCACATCTCGGAATTAGAGGCGGCAAATCGCTTTGCCACACTGCTGGCCCGTTTGCGCGCTGGAGAAGAAATCATTATTGAAGACGATTCTCGTCCCCTGGCTGTGGTGCATCCCGCGGAGCCTCCCGTTCGATTGTTGTCTGAGTCGCTGCGTTTGGCCCGCGAGCATGGCTCGACCGCCACTCTGGACGAGGATTTTGCCAAGGATGTGGAAGCGGGCATTGCCAGCCACCGCGAACCACTTGAGCCGCCGGCGTGGGACTGATCCTGGATTCCAGTGTCGTGATCACCGCGGAGCGCCGAGGAGACACCGTCGAGCGGTTAATCGAGGGAATCATTAAGGCGACGGGGGACCAGGATGCAGCTCTTTCAGCAGTGGGCCTGACGGAACTTATCCATGGCATTTATCGCGCGCGAACTGCTACTCAACGCCTTCACCGTCAGTCCTTTCTGGACGAGTTGTTAGCTGATTTGACGGTACATCCCTATACCAGGCAGACAGCGATGCTGGCCGGCAAATTAGATGGGGAGCAACAAGCGCAAGGCGTGGTTATTCCGTTTCCGGATTTGCTGATCGGAGCCACCGCACTATCACTTGGTTTCGCGGTGCTGACGGCCAACCCCCGCCACTTCCGCCTAATTCCTGGGCTTTCTGTAACACACTTTTGATGGATGCTGCATTCGCAACGCTGCCGCGAAGCCGCCAAGATCAAGGCAGTACATAAGTGTCTTGTCGATATCGGGGAACTGTGTAATAAAGAGCTATGCGCGTTCGACCATGGCTTATCATCTGCTTCCTTTGCTGCCTGCAGATAGGTTCATTGGCTCAGCAGACGTCCCCAGAGACGGCGAAGATTCTCGCTCTGGAGGCCAAATGGACTGATGCTTACAAGCAGCGCAACATAGGAATTATGACTTCGTTGCTGGCTGAGGACTTTGTTATCACCATCGAGGATGGCAGGATCTTCGGAAAAATGGGGTACATGTCGCACACAGCCGACTCTTCGGTGCAGGTGGATTTGGCAGAGGAATCCGACCTCAGAGTACATTTGCACGGAAACATAGCGGTTGTGACCGGCGCCTACCACGAGACGGGAAATTCAAAAGGCAAACGCTACGACTATCGGGATCGCCTGACCGATGTCTGGATGAAAATCGATGGCCAGTGGCAGATCATCGCATCCCAGTACAGCGTACCCCTGCCGCAGTGAATGATCGAACCAACCTTATTGGACGGCGGATTAAATCTCTGCCCGGATTTGCCGATAACACTATAGTCCCCTGACCAAATGTGTGTCCTGATCAAGCATGAATTGGCATAACATTAGCGGTGTTATGCCTGTCAACGCCTGCCGTAGACGTGCTATCGCCCTGGTGGCGGCAGTGTTCCTTGCCCTGCCCGTGGGCACGGCGGCACAACGCTTTGTTTTTAAGGATTACGGCAAAGATCAGGGATTGGCCAACCTGGCGTTAACTTGCATGCTCCAGGATTCCGAAGGATTTCTGTGGGTGGGAACCAAGGCGGGCTTGTTCCGATATGATGGCCAAAGATTCCAGGAATTCCATCCCAGCGATCCGGCTGACAGAAGCATCATGGCCATTCACCAGTCAGTAGGCGGCGATCTGTGGGTAGCATCCGATCATGGTGGTCTTCTACGACGCCGTGGCGACCATCTGGAACAGGTAGTCCTGACTGAGAGCATAAATCTCCACGGCGGCCTGGGGCCGAATGTCTTTGCATCAGACCAGCAGAATCGCCTTTACGTGGCCACTGAGAAAGGGCTGGTTCGCCTTGAAGACAAAGATGGAAATCTATATCGGGTCGAGTGGCTCTCGCAGCTGCCTGCATCCGGAGTCACCGTAGATCGGTTGGGCGCTGTCTGGTACGGATGCAACCTGGACTTGTGCCATATCGATTCCGTGCACAGCGAGGCCATCGGAGACCGGATCGGCCTTCCTAAGGACCAGTGGGAAAGCATTGTGTTCGATGTAGCCGGCAACCTCTGGGTGCGGGGCAGGAAGAATATCTACCAGTTGGCAAAGGGCGCCAGGCTGGCTGTCAGGCAGACGATCACCCAGGATCAAGGAGTTTTCGTCAATAGCTCGGTCGCAGCTCTCGTCCCGCTGCCGGAGGGAGGAGTGATGGCGCCCACCGAGACCGGGCTCGCACTACCCAATGGGCCGCATTGGAGAATCATCAACACCAGGAATGGGTTAGGTAGCGATGCTGCCTGCTGCGCCATTGTCGACAAAGAGGGTTCTATTTGGGTGGGCCTTAGAGGCGCAGGTGTGGAGCGCTGGCTGGGCTACCCGGAGTGGGAAAGCTGGAGAAGATCGGATGGTCTCTCCAACGAGATGATCTGGGCCATCCGCCAGGATGCTCACGGCGGACTTTGGGTGGGTACGAACGACGGATTGAATTTTCTTGATCCGCACTCGCGCCGCTGGCGTCGCGCCAAGGGAAAGAGCGATTCCAGGCAGTGGGCCCGAGCCGTAGCGATTGATCAAAGCGGAAGTGTTTGGGCGGGCACCTCAACCAGCGGAATCACAGAGTTCGATCCCGAGGGAAAGCTTGTTGCGACCTACGGCGCAGCGGCTGGGCTTTTCAACACCAGAATCTGGGGATTGTTAGTCGATGGCGAAAATCGTCTCTGGGTATCCACCACCGGCGTACTGTTTCGTAGTACACCCTTGAGATTGTCCTCCAGCCACGGTCGCCGGAGGCAAACCCATCTTCGTTTTGAACAAGTTGATCTTCCGGGAACGGACTCGTCCGAAATTTTCTACCAGCCGATCCTGGACCGGCGTGGCCGGCTGTGGATACCAGGATCACTTGGGCTGCTGTGTTTTCACGACGGAATCTGGAGCCGTTATAAAACGCGCGACGGACTCAAGCAGAACTCGGTGCTCAGCGTGTCTGAAGCCGCCGATGGCGCGATCTGGATCGCCTATGTTTATCCCCAGGGCGTTACACGCATTGGAACGCAGGGAGAAAAGCTGCTTACCCAACACTTCGGAGAGAATAATGGGCTCCACTCCGATAAGGCATACGTCGTCGGGGGCGCTCCAGATGGATCTGTTTGGGTGGGAACGGATGCCGGTGCTGACGTTCTGATCCAGGGAAAATGGCATCATTATGGCCGCGACCAGGGGCTAATCTGGGAGGATTGCGACACCAATGCGTTCCTGGCATCGGCAGATGGGACTATCTGGATCGGCACGGCCCGCGGCCTATCCCATTTCTTGCCCAGACATTCCTACACCGCTGGCTTCGTGCCCAAGGTTGTCGTGACCGACGTGAAGTTCGGCAGCTGGACGCCGCCTTCTGTTGAAGCCTCGACATTGGCAAACGGCGGCGGTTTTGGGGTCCCTTACGCCCATAACTCACCCCAGTTCAGCTTTACTGCTCTCACGTTTCTCCACGAGGAAGACATTCTGTTTCGTTACCGTCTGGTGGGGTTAGGGAATGATTGGACTGACACCACGCAGAGAGATATTCCTTTTCACAGCCTGGCCGGCGGTTCTTACCGGTTTGAAGTGATGGCCCAGGTCCCGGGTGGGTCCTGGAGCGCTCCGGCGGCCGTGGCGTTCACGATTTCTCCAGCGTGGTGGGCGACCTGGTGGTTTCGAGGACTGGCGGTACTGCTGGCGGTGGGGCTCATTTACGCGCTGTGGAGAGTGCGCATGAGGAGCGTGCTGCGCCGCGGAGAAGAGCTGGAGCGCCAGGTTGGCAACCGGACAACGGAACTGCGAGCCATGAATGCGAAGTTGGAGGAAGCAAAGAAGGCGGCAGAAGGAGCGGACCGCGCCAAAAGCTCCTTCCTGGCCAACATGAGCCATGAGATTCGGACTCCGATCAACGGAGTTTTGGGCATGACCGACCTGGCGTTGGAGACTGCGCTGACTCCGGAGCAACGTGAACTCCTTACCTTGGCCAAGAACTCGGGTGACGCTCTCCTGGGCATTATTAATGATGTGTTGGATTACTCGAAGATCGAAGCCGGCAAACTGGATTTGGAAACTATCTCCTTTGACCCTATTGACCTGGTTGCATCGGCGGTAAAAACGCTGGCCGTTCTGTCGCACAAGAAACATCTTGAGCTGGTGATGGATGTAACAGCTCCCATCCCATCACCACTTTTGGGAGACCCTGGCAGGCTCCGCCAGGTCATTACGAACCTGCTGGGAAATGCCGTGAAGTTTACGCGCAAGGGTGAAATCGTAGTTACAGTCTTTCCCGTGGCCGAATCCACCTTAGAGCTGGCTGGCTTACACTTCGTCGTTCGGGATACGGGGATTGGCGTGCCCAAGGACAAATTAGCCACCATCTTTGGCGCGTTTGAACAGGCCGACGTTTCCAATGCCAGGCGTTTTGGCGGCACCGGATTGGGTCTGGCGATATCCAAGCGAATTATCGAAATGATGGGGGGCGAGATATGGGCTGAAAGCCAGCCTGGCCGAGGCACCATGTTTCACTTTGTCGTCCAGCTCCGCCGGGCTCCCAACAGCCATCTGCTTCCGGCGGCTGCGCCTGAGACCGAGGGAATGCGGGTCTTGGTCGTGGACGCCAGTGCAGCTTCACGGGATGCGTTATGCCACACCATCCAGCAGGCTGGGGGGGACGCGATTATTACCGATTCTGCTGAATCCGCTCTGGAGATGATCTGCTCGGCACGGACCAAGGGCCCAGCCCTCGACGCCGTCATTCTGGCTGAGTCGGTGTTTGAATCAGCGCAGCCGGAGTTGGCGCAGCTCCTGATTCGTTCAGTCGACAAGGCGAAAACCATGGTGATGTGGTCATCGCCAGTTCACGCTGAGCTTTCGTCGCAATTCAGCCTTCTGGATATGGCGGCGCAATTGACTAAGCCCGTCGTGCCCTCGGAATTGCTACAGGCGCTGCGTGACGTCCGTTCACCCCGCGCGTCGCGGCTGAACAGCGGGGCCGAAAAGAGCGCGGTCGCAGCCGACCTCAAACTGCGCGTCCTTCTGGCTGAAGATAACCTGGTGAACCAAAAGTTGGCGATGAGAATGCTCGAACGAATGGGTTGCACCGTTGTCCTGGTTGAGAACGGAAGGGATGCGGTAGCTGCTTTTGAACGTGATCCGGGCATTGATGTGGTTCTCATGGATATTCAAATGCCGGACATGGATGGCCTCGAAGCCACGGCGGCCATCCGTGCCTTAGAAAAACAAAGATGCCGCCGCCATACTCCAATCATCGCCCTGACGGCTCACGCTCTGCAAGGCGACCAGGAGCGGTGTCTTTCAGCCGGGATGGATGCCTATCTTTCCAAACCCATATCCTTTTCTCAACTAAGAATGGAACTGGAAAATTGCCACACTGCTTCATCGAATGGGGAACGCCACGCCCAGCCGTCCCGGATTCACGGGAATTGATACGCACACGACATATCAGAATTAGTCTGGCTGTAAGACAGGACTTCGTCGCATTAAGACGGCAGATGAGCCACTAGGATCAACAGGACTATATATACTGCCACAGTGATGACAGAGGGAGAGTAGATAAATTGGCGAGCCTGGTTCCAGATTGTGACTCGTCGAAGATGGATACGGATGCGGAGATATTCAGCATCCCCATTCAGTTCAGGGTCAAGGTTGATAATCTCCTTCAGTACCGATGTCTCGCCTAAGTGGGTGATCATTTGAACCAACACCATCTATTATGAGCCCGGCATTGGAGGCAATCTGAGCTAGAGTGCTCATAGCAACTTTCATCAGTTCGGGAATTACTTCTTTGAATTCGCTTCCAAACTCTTGCGAACGACTTGCTTTGCATGGACCCAAACGGCGACGATGCTGTCGCAGGCGTCCACTCTTTCCATCGGTGATTTTTTCAACAGGACGAGATTGGTAATCTTTCCCGACTCGATGGTTCCCAATCACAGGATGTCAAAGAAGAATGGTGTATCACGGCAGCAACTGAGGCCGGGCTGGTGGCTTTGCCATCGGCGAATTCGTTGGCTGGGCACGGGCTTGCTTGCCAGCGGCCGATGCCTGGTTCAAAGCTGGAATGGTTTGCCTGTAGTTGGCCACGTAGCGATAAAAGCGAGGACGCCCACGGCTCGTCCAATAATCCGAGTCGTAATCCTCGATGGCAAATCCAGAAAGCACTGAACTGTAGAACGAGTGCTCATCCGGAGCGACGACAATGCCAACGTGGCCGCGCCAGACGACCAGGTCGCCCGACTGTGGTCGTAGCACGCGCCGGAAGGAATCGATGCCGTCGTAAACATCGCTTGCACTGGCATATTCATAGTCGAAACCCGCCTGGCTGTAAATAGCGTGGACGAAGTGCGAGCAGTCCGGTTTGGGATGCAGGCCTCTACGGAGTTTCCAGGCCGCTTGTAGGATCATTTCGCCTTCCTCGGGAGAGACTAAACGGACTCGCCGGTCCTCTTGAACTGTTTGAGGCGTGGCCGGCACGCACAACCCCGCCAGCAGGAATATAGCTAGTATTCCTTCGATGATAATGCGTCTTAGAAACATGGACCCACCTCAGACGAGAAGTGGGCTTGTGGGTTGGATGAGTGTTCGCGGGCGGCGTTTGCTTAAGCTTCGTACATTTTGCTAAGCGCCCGGAACGGCATTTACTTATATTAGAGATGTTGCTCCTCATCAGTCCCTGGGTTTCGTCCTCGATCTGCTGCCCCGCAGAATGTGAAGTCCAAAAGGTTGTCTAAGTCTGAAGAAATCTTCCGGACATGTCCGATAAATTTCGGTCCCAACTGGCAGCGCGAGTGGCAGCCCGCAGCATCTCTGATTGAACCCAAGTAGTAAACACTATTTCTTTTTTAGGAGGACGAAATGTCTAGTGCTACCGAACAGGTGCCGTTTGCAGTTACTGACGAACAGACGCCATTTGGAGCTACAGAATTTGCCGAGAATCCTGAACCCAGATGTCCCTGCATTCTATTGTTGGATACCTCTGGCTCCATGAAAGGCCAGCCTGTCTCCCAACTCAACGAGGGGCTCAACGCGTTCAAAGACGAATTGGCGTCGGATAGTCTGGCAGCGAAGCGCGTGGAGGTGGCAATTATCACCTTCGGGCCGGTGAATGTGCAAAATGACTTTCAGACAGCCGACGTCTTCCAGCCTCCTACGTTGAAGGCCTCAGGTGAAACGCCCATGGGAGCCGCCATAGAGCAAGCGTTGTCGTTGTTGGATCAGCGCAAACATGTATATCGCACCAATGGCGTATCGTACTATCGGCCCTGGATTTTTCTGATCACAGATGGAGGCCCCACGGACCCCTGGAAAGCGGCCGCGGAAAAGATCCGCGCCGGGGAAGCCGAAAAGACCTTCTCGTTTTTTGCCGTGGGTGTTGAGGGCGCCAAGATGGAGATCCTTTCCCAGATCTCCGTTCGCGAACCCATTAAGCTCAGGGAACTGCGCTTCCGTGACCTCTTTATATGGCTGTCAAATTCCATGAAAGCCGTATCGCGCTCTAGCATGGGCGATAAAGTGCCCCTGACCAGCCCAACTACGCCGGATGGCTGGGCCGCTGTTTGATCCCGGCTTCCATGATGAGTTTGGGTCCGGGCCCTGCAACGGGAAATTGCTGCCACTGCTTCTGACGCCGGGTTGAAGTTGCGGGATTACGCTTGCACTCTCCTCGCAGCCATAGTCGGGGAGAATCGCGCGGTCTTCTTTCAGGTGGGTGATGGATCGATTGTTGCCGCTGACGCGGAGGAACGCACCTACGGGCATATATTCTGGCCGGACCAAGGGGAATATGAAAATGCCACGTTCTTTGCTACCGACCGCAGGTTTGCCACCAAGTTGCAGTTCACCAGCGTGCGCAGAAATATAGTTGAAGTAGCAATGTTCTCCGATGGCCTGCAGCGGCTGGCCCTGGATTTCCGGAAATCAATGCCGCATGAGCCGTTCTTTCGTGGTGTCTTTCCCGCCGTCCGGAAGATGGCGAACGAAACCGCCGAGCAACTGAATCAGGCGTTGAGCAGTTTTCTCGCCTCACCCCGCATCAATGCCCGCACCGATGACGATAAAACCCTGGTCCTTGCCAGCAGGGTGTGGGAAACCAACGCCGTGCCTGAATATGCCAACGCGAAATGAGCTTCTGTACACGTCCAACGGCTCTCCCATCCGGCTGGGATCAGAAATCGGCCGCGGTGGCGAAGGAACCGTCTATGAAGTTGTAGGGCGTGCCGGGCAAGTGGCCAAACTCTACCTGGCGCCTATCGATTCATCTAAGACAGCCAAACTGCAAACCATGGTCCGGCAGCAGACCGACGCCCTGACCAAATTAACGGCCTGGCCTTCTGACCTGGTGCTCAAAGCGCCCAAAGGCCGGGTCGCCGGTCTACTCATGCGGCGAGTGACCGGGTTTCGGCCGATTCATGAACTCTATACTCCAAAAAGCAGGCTGCAGGAATTTCCCCGTGCGCACTGGCCCTTTCTGATACACGCCGCGGCCAATGTGGCCCGCGCGTTTACCCTGCTGCATTCCTGCGGGATCGTGATTGGCGATGTAAATCACGGCAATATCCTGATCAATGATGCGGCCTTGTGTTCTCTGATTGACTGCGACAGTTTCCAGGTAGCCAGCAACGGGCACAGGTTTTTTTGCGAAGTTGGCGTTTCCACTTACACGCCGCCTGAACTTCAAGGCAAACACCTGTCGGCGATTGTGCGTACGGAAAACCACGATAACTTTGGCTTGGCGGTATTGATCTTCCACCTCCTCTTCATGGGACGCCATCCATTTGCCGGCCGCTTCCTGGGCAAAGGCGAGATGCCGGTGGAGCGGGCCATCAAAGAATGCCGCTTCGCCTTTTCAGCGGATGCCCGGGCCACGCAGATGGCTCCGCCGCCGAATGCGCTGCGGCTTTCTGATTTGCCGGTTTCTCTCGCTAATCTTTTTCAACAGGCGTTTTCGCCGGATGCGGCTCGCGGCGCCGCGAGGCCGCCAGGGAAGCAATGGATGGAAGCCCTGGAAAGCCTCGGTCGCGAGTTAATCAGGTGCCCGCGGGCCTCATGTCACCACTACTACCAGAGACTATCGCGATGTCCCTGGTGCGCTATAGAAAAAGGCAGCGTCCTGGCGCTCTTTTTAGCGTTCGACGAGCCGGCGCAGTCGAATTTCAATCTCTCCGCGGTCTGGGCCAAGATTGCCGCCATACCGGCTCCTGGGCCGCCTCCGCCGCTGAAGGCGCGTCATGACCTCTACCCGCCAGGCCGTCTCCGAAACCCGGTCAGATTCTTGTTAGGCCCAGGAGTTCTGGCGGTCACAATTGCAACCTGTTTTCTTCTCAAGCTCAAAGCGGATGTGAGCTTCTGGATTGTGCTCGCCACAGTTTGCCTGGTCTTGTTCGCGAGCAGAAGCCGCAAAAGGCCTGCCCGGCTCGCGGCCGCGGTAAGCGACGCAGCCAGGCAATATAAGGCCATTCAGGAACAATGGCAGGCTAGCGCAACCGCCGTGGAATTCGCCACCAAATGGAGTGAGCTGGATGCAGCTCGCAAAGAACTCGAGGCTCTCCCCCGGACCCGCCGCGAGGAACTGCAGGGGCTGGAACGAAACCGGAAGCAGTTGCAACTACAGAGGTGGCTGGACCGCCATTACATCCGAGACGTTACCCTTGCTGGAATCGGGGCTGGACGGAAAGCCCTGCTGGCAAGCTACGGCATTGATACGGCGGGCGACCTTAGCTGGCAATCGTTGCAGAGTGTAAATGGAATCGGCCCGCGAAATGCGTCTGCGTTGATGACCTGGCGTGACTCCATAGCGACACGATTTGTATTCAATCCTGCTCTCGGCGCCGATGCCCTGGATATTGCGCGGCTCGATCGGGAAATCGCCGAACGTCGAACAACTCTGCAGCAAATGCTCAATAGCGGAGCCGAAGAACTCGAGGCCATCCGGCAACATATCCTGGATACACGCGCGAACCTGCAGGCTGTGGCGGAACGGGCGCTTGAGTCGCTCGTAAAGGCGGAAGCCCGGTTGAAGAAGCGCGCGTAGAGAAGGAGTGCATGCGCCTGTGTATACGTTGAAATCGCAGCTTTGAGTTGTGTATTTTTGAGTTGCGTATTAAGGAAATTATGGAGATCGATCAGGGATCGTATGGGAAAAAGTTCTGCGGAAGACCCTCGCCTCACCCGGCTAACCGAGATTGCGCTCGCGCTCCCGGAGGCGACACGCAAGATCCACGGATCGCACGCGCAGTTTCTGATTCGGAAAAAGACCTTCGCTTACTTCCTGGATAACCATCACGGTGATGGCATCGTCGCGGTCACAGGCAAGGTATTGACTGGAGACAACAAGATGCTGGCTGAGGCCCAGCCTGGCAGATTTTATCTACCTTCCTACATCGCATCGAAGGGTTGGGTCGCGTTGCGGCTGGACGTGGGTAAAATTGATTGGGACGAAGTGAGGGAGCTGCTGTTGAGTAGCTATTCATTGATCGCGCCCAAGCGATTGGCGCAGAGGGTGAAGACCGAAGCCTGAACTCTACCGTTTTTCTTCTCGCGCAATCGACATGGGGGAAGTTGGATCTTCACAGGAGCTTGACGCCTTACAGCAGCGTGACACGGTGATCGGTATATCATTTGGAACATGGCAGAGTTCCCAATCGATCAAATTCGTGCCGCATTTCCCGCCCTTCAAGATGGATTCATCTTCTTCGATAATGGCGCGGGCGCGCAGTCACCCAAGGTTGTGATGGATGCTGTGGCCTACCATCTCCTTCACCGCAATGTGCAAAGAGGCGGGCGATACCGGCAGTCGCAGGAGGTGGACGCAGCCATCGCCCAAGCCCGCGCCAGCGTTACTGTGCTGGTTAATGCCTGGCATCCCGACGAAATTTCTTTTGGCATGAATTCCACCTCTTTCATGCGGCTCATCAGCATCGCCATTGGTCAATCCCTGGACCATCGCCGTGAAATCATCGTGACCGATCTTGACCATGAAGCCAACATTGCCGTCTGGCTGGCCCTCGAACGTGAAGGGGCGAAGATTTTATGGTGGCATTTTAGGGACGATGGCCGGCTTCATCCTGAGGACCTGGAAAAGCTGCTCTCACCGCGCACCCGGATCGTGGCTTGCACCCTGGCCTCCAATGCAATCGGATCCATCCTCAATATTGCCGAGGTTTCCAAACGAGCTCACGCTGCCGGGGCCGAGGTGTTTGTCGATGCCGTGCACTATGGACCGCACGGGCCAATCGACGTTCAGGCGCTTGATTGCGATTACCTGGTTTGCTCAGGTTATAAAATGTTCTCTCCCCACATGGGATTTCTGTGGGGACGCCTGGAGACCCTCAACGCCCTGTGCACTTTTCGTGAAGATTTTGTGCCGGACACCGCTCCCGCCAAGCTGGAGATTGGCACCTACGCGTACGAAAGTGTGGCCGGCATGGATGCCGCCGTGCGCTATCTGGAAGATCTGGGACGGCTCATCAATCCCGCTGCAACCTCCCGGCGCGCCGCGCTGGTCGCGTCAACTGAAGCCATCCGGGGCTACGAGGCGAAACTCTCCTGCGCAATGCTGGATGCGCTGGCGAGTGCGAATGCAACCGTATATGGCATTACCGCGATGGATGAGATCTCACAGCGGACGCCTACACTCTGCTTCAATCTTCCCGGCATTTCGCCGGCCAAAGTAACCGAGGAGCTCGCGAAACAAAACATCGGCGTGCGCGATGGCCACATGTATTCGCCGCGGCTGATCAAGCGGTTGGGACTTACGCAGGAGAGCGGCGCAGTCAGGGCGTCGCTGGTCCACTACAACACTCTAGAAGAGGTGCGGAGATTCGGAAGCGCGCTGCTCAGCCTTTAGTACTTAGTTAGTATTTAGTAGCGAGAAAGTTCAAAGGCAAAACCTCAATTACGGAGACGCGGAGACACAGAGAAAAGCAAGGCAAATGAAGCCCTTCAGCACAGAGGACGCAGAGAGATTTCTTTCTTGAGATGACCCAATGACCCGACGAACCGATGATCTGATCAGTGCGGAGATGAACAAACCTGCATTGACTGATTTCTCTCCTGGCCCAGACAAACTTTCAACAAGCGAAGGAGAAGGCCTCCACCGCCGCCTGGGCCAAAGGCAGCTCACCATGATGGCTATTGGCGGCGCCATCGGGGTGGGCTTGTTCTTGGGAAGCAGTGTAACCATTCGCTTGGCTGGGCCCGCGGTGATTCTTTCGTATCTTCTGGGAGCAGGCATTGCCCTGATCATGTCTTACGCACTGGCGGAGATGGCAGTGGTCCATCCTGTGGCCGGCGCTTTTGGAGTTTACGCGGAGAAGTATCTCAATCCGTGGGCGGGGTTTTCCGTTCGCGCCACCTACGGGGTCGCGCAGATCATTGCCATTGGCGCAGAAGTCACAGCCGCCGGTATCTACATTTCTTTTTGGTTCCCGAATGTTCCGCAATGGATTTGGGTGGTCTTGGTTTCAGCCGCTCTGGTGGCGCTCAATTCAATGCAGGTCAACCGCCTGGGTGAGTTTGAATATTGGTTCGCCATGATCAAAGTGGCCGCCATCATTACGTTCATCATGGTGGGACTCGCTTTGATTTTTGGCGTTGGCTCCCGGCCCGCGATTGGCCTCGCCAATCTCACTCAGCACGGAGGGTTTTTGCCGGCAGGATGGAAAGGAGTATGGCTTTCGCTCACCATAACTGTCACCAGCTACATGGGAGTGGAGATCATCGCTGTTACCGCAGGAGAGGCAGAGCATCCGGAAGTTACCATCCCGCATGCAATGCGGAACATTGTGTACCGACTGATTTTGTTCTACGTGCTGGCGATTGCGATTATGGTGACTATGGTTCCCTGGAACCAGTCGGGTACTTCATCCACGCTTTCCGGCAGTCCATTTGTGACCGCGTTCGTCGCGGCGCATATACCGTTTGCCGCCGCCATCATGAACTTCGTGGTGCTCACAGCCGCGCTCTCGAGCGTGAACACCAACCTTTACCTGGCAACGCGAATGCTTTTCTCGCTGGGCCGGGGAGGCTATGCCCCTGAATGGATGGGCAAGGTGAGCCGCAACGGGGTGCCGCATCGCGCACTGGTGGTTTCAACTGCAGGGATAATCGCCGCTATTCTGCTGGCCATCTTCGCCCCTAAGAATGCTTTCCTCATGCTCTACGGGACCGCAGTTGCGGGAATGCTGTTTGTGTGGCTGGTGATTCTCAATACCCACCTTCGTTTTCGCAAGGCCATCACCAGCGAGCGGCTATTGAGTTTGCCCATGCGTCTGCGGGCCCACCCGTTGTTCACCGTGGTTGGGATTCTGCTGCTGCTGGGTATCTCGATAACAACCTTCTTCGTGGATGGGTTGGAGTGGTCAGTCCCAGCGTTTTCTGTTTTCCTGGGTATTATTTCGCTTTTGTACGTTAGAGCCCACCGCAGAGCAGAGTAAGAACAACTACCTCCATTTGCCGGATGTTAGTGCTGGGGGCTTTGCTGCAACGCGCGTTTGCGTATCTCTTTCGCTGGATCGTTTAGCTCCGCATCCGCATTCTTAAACGCATTCAGCTTGCGAGCCCTTTCCGGAGACTGCCATTCCCGACTGGAAAAGGTGTTGCCTGCATAGCGTTGCGTGGTATAGGTCAAGGGGTTGTAGGCGAAATAGATTCGCGTTGGTTCCCTAGTTGCTGGGGGATTGTTTTGAAATTCTGCCAGCTCAGCCTGATACGCCAGGCTGTCCAGAAACCATTCTGGTGGGTAGGAAAGGTTTTCACATTGGGCTTTCAGATCTTGCAGACGAAATACGCCTTCGTGACCGTTGTCCCGAAAAATCTTGCCAAAGAACGTAAAACCAATAGTTTTCATCGAAGGATCAACAATCATCCGGCGCTCAGCGTGATGTGTAGGAATTTCTTTGTCGGCAGAATAAAGGTTTGCGCTCACGAAACATGCCATATGCTTCTGCACTTTGACTCCGGCCTCGATCAACAGCGAGCCGTCAGCGATTCGTTCCTGGAAATCACCAGTGAACGTCCCCGCCACGATGGGGGACGAATAGAAGGGCTGGTGAATCACGAAGTTATCCGAGGCGCCTTCCACAGTGACGGTTACGACGAGATCCAGCACACCCCAGTATTTTGTCTGCGGAGCCGGGGCTTTCCATTGGAAGACGCATATCGGCTCCTCGCTCTTGCAGCTAAAAGGCACGGCGCCTAAATGGGGGGCGCCAAAGGCGTCATCTCCGATCAGTTCGGCTTTGATGATGTGGATTCGAAGAGGCGCGTCCGAGCCTGAAGCTGGGGTGATCGTGAGAATCGCTTGAAGTTCATCCTGCGTGCCTGCCAGGATGTCCTTGTTCATTGCAAACTGATATCTGGGCAAAGGGGGCATGGCAACGCTGCGCCACACCTCGTCCTCGGGCAGGCCGGAAGCGCGAAGCGAGGCCATCTGGCTTGCAACTTGGATGGGAACCATGGGAAGCGATGCGGTCTCTGTCAGCCAGGGATGAAGCAGGTCCCAATTCGACGCATTGAGCGGCCTGGAATCGGGCGGGTACCTGGTGTAGTCCTGATAAATGGCCATGCTGCCCTGGGGCGATGCGTCGTCGAGTGAAGGTTGATGGGCGCCGTTCTGTGACTGGCCGGCTGCCGGAGTAGCTATAGCGAACCAGAGCGCAAGTCCTGTCAGGATAAAGCTGAGTTTGCTGTTTTGCATCTTGGTCATAATTCATCCCCTTGTTCCTACAGTCTCGGTTGTAGCCAACTTTATGTTCGGCTAGCGTCTGGGTTTTTCCGTCTCTATGGACAAAGGGCAAACGGAGCGAAGCTATATTCAGCAACTGCGTTATTGGCGCCGCCTCCATGATCCACTCTGTAGGTCTTAAACCCGGGATTCCAGCCGGTATTGGGTGAATAGGGCCCGGACCAATTGCAGGATGTGCCGCCTTGGCCATTGCATTCCTGGTCCGCAACCCACCAGCCATGGAAAGAGTAGGTGCCGGCGGTGTCATTATGAGGAAACAGCGTGCTGTTGCAATCTTGAAAAGACGCAACCCGATTGTGTCCGCAGGTGCTGTGAAGCGCGACCACTCCATCCGAACACTGGCGGGAAAAGGTGAAACGTCCTACGGGACAAATGTTACAGTCCGGATTCAAGCCGCTCCCAATTTGCGAGGGAAAAAACAAACAGGCCGACGCGGTATTGTTCTTGGTCCCGCCAATGCTGCGCACCACCACACCCTGCATATTGTTATGGTTATAGGCGCCTCGGGCATAGCCTGTGGTGAGAGATGAGTCAATGGTGTGCCCAAAAAACGGAAGAAATTGGGAGACGTCGGCCAATTCCGATCCTCCGGCCGCGCTGCTGGCGGCCATCACATGGGCAATAAAGATCGGATTGCAGCAGTAGTTGGATTTTGCCAAATAGTTCTCGAAGGCTGCACAGCCGGCGCTATGGCAGATGATCCAACATTCCTGATTGTTGCCGATATTGCAGAGTTGGTTGATTGCATTGTTGATGATGCACTGGCCACCGGGGCAGGTTGTGTCGTCAAACTTCCGGTTCCATGCGTCCCATTGAACAAAGTAGACATGGCCATCCACGGTAGTTGGGCGGCCACTCCAGTATCCGAGTTGATCAGTCGCAAATACGCCAAACTGTTCATGAGTGGAATCCGCGCGTCCATGGATGAGCAGGATGTTGTGAGTGAGGGCTGAACACAAACTCGGGAGTAGCAGGATCGTCGCGACTGCAATCGCGCACAGTGCTCGTAACACTCTCTTTCGCATAGGAATTTTTCTCCCCTATTTGTTAAATGTTATGGCGGTTGAAACGAGCGTTTTGGCGGAGTTGTTCTCCATCTCGATGTACCCGTCTTCGATGTAACCGCACTAGCGCAGTGAGAAGGAGCAAACAAGGACAACAGCTGAGCCGAAAATCACTCCTGGTTACTCAAAACAATTTGCTTCCATCAAGCAGACAGCGAGACACAGAAAATATTCGGGTGGGAAGAACACGAATTCTCCACAAACTGCTACACAAAACAGTACACAGCCGGGATTGCTGATGCTCCCTGCCTGCGCAATGGAGGATTGTGCATTGAGCTTATTATGAGCCAAGAACCAATTGAATTGCTCCTGGAGAGAAAGGTTGCTTAGTGGTCCCAAGTCTAAGTGAACCGGAATCGTCAACGGCCCGTCGTGGTTGATGACTCCTGATGGCTGTACGGTGGTGGCTTCCACGGTATCCATTCGCGCATTTCCCTGCCCGGTCCCTTTTGTGCCATTTAAGGTTCTAGTCACGGTTCTCGTTAAATCGGGTATCTTGCCCAGAGATGTACCCCCGGAAAATCTGCTCGACTTGATGGTAGCGGTCACCACATAAGAGTCAGGCATGTCCACAAGGCGGTAATAGCACTGATTAACAACAAGGACTCCATTGGCGTCTTTCATCTCAAGCGTGAAGGTCGTTTCGCGACCATTCGACAGGGTCATGTCAGTCGTATTCTTGATAGTGACTTGAATCGGTTCTCGAATAGGCAATAGAGACGCTGCATTTGATTGTGTCTCCTGGCTCATAACCCGTTGTAGGGGCGCGAGCAGAAAGGCAAATCCGATCCCAACCATGCCCAGGATCCGCAAAAAACGGCGTCGCTGAGTTTGTGAACGACTAATTTTCGTCATTTTGGTGCTCGTCATAGCAATCTCCTAGGGAAACTTCAACCAAGAGGAAGCTACAACATTGCTGCAACGCATGCACTCCCCAAAGTCCGCTGAATCCATACCCCTGCTTTCAGGGGTACAGCGGGGAAGGAACAAACTGAACGTATTCAGGATTGAAGTGGATTCAGGAAAGATGAATGATGCCGCGCTCGGCGGCGAGCGTCACCGCCCGTGTGCGGTCGTTCACATGCAGCTTGGCGAGAATATTCTTTACGTGGCCCTGAGCAGTATCCTCGGTGATTCCCAAGGCCGCACCGATTTCCTTGTTTCTCAGTCCTAGGCCTACCAGTCTCAACACCTCAAGTTCCCGGGCCGTCAAAACCGCGTGACCCACGCGATCGGCCAGCTTTCGTGCCACCTCGGCAGGAATTGGCCGGTTGTTTGCGTGGACGGCGCGAATGGTTTTTACCAGTTCATCGCAAAGAGTGTCTTTGAACAGAAAAGTCGCGGCCCCGGATTGCAACGCGCTGTAGATGGTCTCTTCGTCGGTCAGGGCAGAGAAAACAATGATCCTGGCTTGGGCAAATACGCGCCGTATCTGCCGGATAGCTTCGATGCCACCGGTCCCGCCGCCCAGGCGAATATCCATGATGGTGATATCCGGATGGTGCAACGCAAAAGAATCTACGGCTTCCCGGGCAGACGAGGCCACAGCGACAACTTCCATATCCGGTTCCGGTCCCAGGGTCGCCGCCAATCCCTTTAAGACTGCGGGGTGATCGTCTACCAGTAGGATGCGTACACGTCCAGTCTGCATAAGAAAATGCTCACACGCCAAGAGCTGGTACCGTGGTCTCAATTTCCGTCCCACGGTTCATCCCGCTTACTATCTTAAACTCTGCTCCAATCTGCTGCGCACGCTCCCGCATGGTTACTAGTCCCCAGCGCCCCTTGCACAGCGCAGCTTCATGAAGATCGAAACCTCTGCCATTATCTGAGACTCGCAAGCGAACCAGATTCCCGGCAAATCCGAGATGTGCCTGAACCCTGGTCGCACGGGCGTGGCGCACGGAATTCGTGATCGCCTCCTGTCCAATTCGAAGGATCTGCTGCTCGACGTCCGCAGGTAAAGGCCGTGGCTCACCCTGAATACACAGCGCAAACCGAACCGATTTGCCAAGCGTGAGGCGGTCTCCGAGCTCTTGCAACCGGGTTGCCAGATCCGCGTGGCCGTTTTTCGTGGAACGCAGATCCCATACTGACTGGCGCGCCTCCCGTACGCACGCTTCTGCTTGACGCCGCAGCCCCTCCAGTTCTTCTTTCAGCGAAGATGGAGCTACCGTTTTGGAGAGGCCGTGAATCTCCAGAGACAGTCCAGCAATATTCTGGAGGAGCGTATCGTGCAGCTCTCGAGCGACCCGAATGCGTTCTGCTACACGTTCTTCAATTGCAGCCCTGTTCCGGGAATCGAGTTGGCGAATCCGCAGCCGATGGGCTCCCCAGAGAAGACCAGTTCCCGCGACCGCACAAACAATCAGGAACAACCTGGTCTGGTAGAAGGCTGGCGCGACGGAAAATTCCCACACAGCTCCGGATTGGTTCCAGATTCCGTCGTTGTTGCTGGCCATGACCCTGAAGCGATAGTTGCCGGGGGGAAGATTGGTATAGAAAACTCTGCGGAGCTTGCCTGGATCAATCCAATCATTGTCAAAGCCCTCGAGTTTCACCTTGAACTTCACTCGCTCGGGGGCCGTTAAACTCAATGCGGTGTAGGCAATCTCGAGAGAGCGCGTGTGCGGAGGCAAGCGAAGGGAGGCCGCCGGCCTCAGAGAATGGTGGTCGGCTACACCCTCTTCAATTGCCACCGGCGGGGGAATACGATTCTCTTCCATATTGGCCGGATCAATAGAAGCGACCCCGCTGCGCAGAGCAAACCAGAGTTTGCCGCCGCTCGCCTTAGCCGCAAAATGGCCCTGAATAGCCGGCGGAGGAGCCGGCAATCCGTCATCCTCATCGAATTTGCGATACTGCATTTCATAACCGGAGTCGCGCGAAGCCCTCTCCCACTCCCCAGCCGCAATGCGGAAGATGCCGGCTGAATGGACCAGCCAAATTGATCCAATGTCGTCCTCCACCATGGAAGTGATCCCGCCGGGCGGCAGCTTGGGGAAAAAAGAGACGAACTGCTCATCTCTGAAGCGGGTGATGCCGTCTGCTGTGGCTATCCAAACCGTGCCATTCCGGCCGAGATAGAGCACACGGATGGTGCCTTCAGCAATCCCATCTGCTTTGGTGAAGTGCCGCCAGCTCTCTTGTTCCTTTCTCCACAATCCGTCCCCTGCTCCCACCCACACTCTGCATTGTTGATCCACCAGTAATCGTCGTACGTTCTTCTTAAGAAACTGCGGGAATTGTACCAGCCGTCCGCCGGACCATCGAACCAGTCCAGCCTTGTAGTCGGCGATCCACAAACCGCCGGCTGGATCGCGGGCAACGTCGGAAATCAAGCTCAACGGAGCGTCCTCGGGCAAGAGAAGTGAAACGAACCGGTTTCGGCGAAGTTCGGCAAGATACCGAGTGCTGCCAAGCACGAGCGGAGCTGCTCCGTCCGCGGAAAAGACAGTGCCTTGAAAGTGAGATGGAGTCGAATACACGGCTGCTGACTCATCGCGCAATCTGAAGATGTGTGGATTCACGATTGCCCAGAGACTTCCATCACCCGTTACAGCTATATCACGGGCGAATCCATTCACAATATTCTGGTCGCGCACAGGAACAAAATTCGTTGGACGAAGACGATTGAGACCGTTCTGCGTTCCGATCCAGATGTTGCCTTCACGATCCTCAAAGACGCATTCCACAAAATCATTCGAGAGACCCTCTCGCACCGTAAACCGCTCACGCCGTCCTCTTGAGGAGAGGCGCCGCAAGCCATCGGCATAGGACCGGATCCAAATGTCGTGGCGATGGTCTTCAAAAATACTGACCCCAGCCTTCCATCGGATGATATCTCGATCCTTTGCATGAAGAGGGTGCAAGCCATGGACCTCGTCCGTGATCCAGATGGTGCCACCCGCGTCTCTGCTCAATGAGCCAGTGTAATTCGGTGCTTCCTTTTCGGATACGAATCGGTTGCTGTTGGCTTCCCAACGGAAAACTCCCAAGTCCGACGCAATTCTTATGACGCCTGCCTGATCTTCCAGAATTTCTCCCACACGTTGGCCCGGGAAACCATCTTGAGTTCCAAATGTGTACCATTTGTTTTCGGCAAACCGGCTCAGGCCGGACGACGTTCCGACCCAGATTGCACCGCTGTGATCTTCAGCAATCACGCGTACCTGGCCCCCAGTCAACGTATTGTTGGGAGAATAATAAATAGCAGATTGATTTTGGATGTGAACCACTCCACCGCGTGCCAGCCCCACCCATAAGCTGCCATCACTCACCGCAAGCAGGCCGCCAGTGGCCGGCGCCGGCGTCTCGGAGACGGTTGGAACAGAGACAAAGCGAACTCCGTCAAAACGAATTAAGCCAGCATCGGTTGATAACCAAAGATAGCCGTCGCGTGTCTGAACTATCCTGCGAACATCGGAGCCCGGCAACCCGTCTTTCTGTACCCATTTGGTAACCACGAATCCAGTGAGCGGAAGGCCGTCCTCCGCGCCCGAGGCAAAAGCTGACAAAAGGCAACATGAAAGGAAGCCAAGGAGCCATCGGGGAGAGCGAGGACCTGACATTGGCGAGAGCACTATTCTCCTCCTAAGCAATTCCCAGAGTCAAGCGCCTGACGGCAGCCAAGAGATCGCAGATTTTCCCCTTTTAGAACGACGCAGCCAAGAGCGCGAACCTCCGGCAAGCAAGAACAAGCACGTTTTCTCGCCCTTTTGGAGCCCTTCCGGCCAGATCCCATTCAGCGGGCCATACCCCTGATTTCAGGGGGATAGATTCACCTTACGTTGGGTGGAGTGGATCGAACAGGCAAAATGATAAAGTCTGGCGGTCGAATTTGCGGCCTGCTTACGGGAGGGTGAAGTGAAGCGATCCAGTATCCAAGTCTTTATGTGCGTAATAGCCTTTTTTTTGGCAAGCAGCACCGTAGCTGCGGCCCAAAGCCAGACGACTTTTTTATATCAGCTTCGCCAGGATGGCTCGATCTGGGAATATGTGGGGCCTGCTTGCAGCGGCAATTCCTGTCCCGGTTGGCGTCAACTTGACAGCAACCCTGCTACGTCGGATATCACCGCTGGAAAGGCCGATCTCTTTCAGCATCATATGGACGGATCGATCTGGATTTACACGGGGCCCCAACCCTGTAATGCCAGTTCCTGCAACCATTGGGGCAGAATCGACAACAATCCAAGCACAATAGAAATTGCTGCGGACGGAATAGGCAGTCTGTATCAATTACACGCTTCAGACCTCTCTATCTGGTGGTTCTGTGGTGGTAACACCTGTCCTGGTTGGGCGAAAATCGACAACAATCCGAGCACCAATAATATTCTGAATGTATCTGGAGCTGTGCAGGACCTTCTGCAGTTGCATTTTGACGGATCAATCTGGCAGTTTCTTGAGATGCTCTGCAACGGCAACTCTTGTCCTGGGTGGCGAGAGCTGGATCACAACCCAGCTACCGTGTCGGTGGTGGAGGGAGACCAGATCAATCAACTCCATGCTGACGGTTCGATCTGGCAGTTTACTGGCCCAGCTTGCAGCGGCAACTCGTGTCCCGGGTGGAAGAAGCTGGATGCTAATCCGCGTGCCGTCCAAATTGCCGCTGGTGAGACAGGAATTAATGGCGCAAATACTCTTTATCAACTGCACAATGACGGTTCGATCTGGTCTTATACCGGTACGCCTTGCAGCGGGAACTCATGTCCAGGATGGCAGAGACTCGATGACAACCCCAGCGCTGCGTTGATCATAGCTGCAGGAAGAGCGCTATACCAGTTGCACAGCGACGGTTCGATTTGGTCCTACACCGGACCTCCTTGCAGTGGCAACTCATGCCCCGGATGGCAAAAGCTCGACGACAATCCCATTACAGTAGATATCAAAGCAGGGTTTTTCTTTTGAGGCAGAGTTTCACGGTAATGTCTTAAAATGTTGTTAAGGTACTACCAATTCTGCCCGGGATTTGGCGGTCGAGTTTTCAACTGATTTTTAACTCATCCTTGCCTTCCTTTAGCCTTGGCAGATCCGATTTCCGTCATGCCTCGTCTGCCCGTTCCTTTCCCTGTCTCCTCGGTCGCCATCGGGTGGCCACGAAATAAGGCCCAATCATGGGTTACTGCGGAAGATTGAGTGAGGAGCAGTTTGCATTGGTGTTGCGAAGTGCCCAATACTAATTACTTAATGCTGTTTTTCTGCAAGGGGGCACGAGATGATCTGCGCCGGTGAGGAGGTCTACTCTGCGCTCCATACTCGATTTAAAGGCGATTTGCTGCTCCCCGGCCAAAGCGGCTATGAGGACGCACGCGGCATTTGGAACGGCATGGTAGCTCGCACGCCCGGCCTGATCGCACGCTGCGTAGATGTAGGCGATGTGCAAACCGCTATCCGCGCCGCCGCTGAAGTCGGAATTCTGACCGCCATACGCTGTGGAGGACATAGCCTTGCCGGCTTTAGCACCTGCGATGGCGGCATGGTGATCGACCTGGCGAGAATGCGGCAAGTCACTGTTGATCCTGACGCGCGACGGGCGCGGTTTGCGGGAGGCTGTCTGCTGGGGTCGGTTGATACCGCCACGCAAAAAGCAGGACTGGTTTTTCCCTCCGGCGTCGTCTCCCATACCGGCGCTTCCGGACTAATTTTGGGCGGGGGAACCGGATGGCTCACCCGGCGATTCGGGTTGTCGTGCGATAACGTCGAGGGGTTCACCCTCGTAGCTGCGGACAGCTCGGTGGTGCGCGCCAATGCAAAAGAGAACCCGGATTTGTTTTGGGCCTTGCGTGGAGGGGGCGGTAACTTTGGAGTGGTGGCAGAATTTGAAGTGAAACTCCATCCGCTGACCGCGGTGGTGCTCGCGGAAGGATTAGCTCCCGAGGCTGGGATTCGCCCGCTCCTTGAACGCTGGAGAGACTTCATGGCCGAAGCGCCATTCGATTTGAAGTGGAACATTGATCTTCGCCTGGCCCCGCATACCGATAAAGTACCAATCGAGTTACGTGGGCGGCCGGTGGCTGGTAATTCTCTGGTCTGGACTGGTGACCCCGAAGCTGGCCGTCCCTATCTGGAGGGCGCGCTTTCCCTGTGCAGCCCGAATTCTGTGAGTATCAGGATTATGCCTTTCCTGGATTTACAGACCATGGCCGATTCCGCTTTCCCGCATGGCCGTCGCTACTACACCAAGTCGGGCTACTTCAATTATCTCGACGACAGCAGTATTGATCGCATGGTGGAGGCGGTTGTCAGTATTCCCTCGTTGGACAACCAGATTGAACTCGCTTATCTTGGCGGCGCGGCCGGGCAAGTCGCTGCGAAAGAAACCGCATTCGGCGATCGCAGTGCTCCTTTTATCATGAATTTAATGGCCAACTGGCCGGACGCTTCCGCCGATGCCGGCAATGTCTCATGGGTTCGCGGACTCTTCAATAAACTGCGGCCGGCAATGAGGCCGGGTGTTTACACAAACTTCATGAGTGGCGATGAGCAGGACCGCGTGCCGGAGGCCTATCAGGAACGATGGGAGCACATGGTCACGGTTAAGTCACACTACGATCCAAATAATTTTTTCCGGTTGAATCAGAATGTTCCTCCACGGAAGGTCGCGGCCAAAAGCTCATAGACGTTCACCGCCAGCAGGGGGGTATGAATGCGTCCGAAAATGCGACACTCATTGCCATCAAACCCCCGAGCGAAACAACTGGACCCGGCAGGCATAAGAAGGCCGCCGGCGAGTCTGCCGGATCGATTGCCGGCGGCTCTTACCAGCCTTCAGTCCAACAGGCCATTTCGGTCTCTGTGTGCTTGGGACTTCCGCAGCTCAATTATCAAAAGCTCATCAGCGGGTCCAGGCCCCTGTCCTTCAATAACTTGCATGCGACTTCGCCCAGATCAATCCACTCCCGGCCGTTGAATGTCTCAAGATGGTGCATCTCGTCGTTCTCAGAGGTTACGCGCAATTCGCCCTCGACTGGAGGATGGATAGAGTCACAGGGTGGAAGGTACTCAGTTGATCTGTCCAGATAAATGCGCGCAGCTACGATTTTCGCCATTCTAGGGGCTCCACAAAAACGTGGTAGGCGGTTCAGTGCGGGTCTCATCAGAAACGGCGTACCCACCGACCGCTCAGCTTGGGAACGATTCACTGGCCGATTTTTGCGTGGCGCCGCTGCAAATATTTTCAAAATGGGCACGTTTCGATATGGGTGGGATCAGCGTGTCTTTGGCTGAGCGGGCGTAGTGGTTAGCGGCTGGCCTGAAGCGTTAGGTCCGGGGTCGCGGTAAATGTGCCGATTTCGCGTTAGACCCCGCCGACAGAAAAGGTCCTTGGATTGTGATCAGTTCTATGGCTTTGGTCGCTGGGCGAGCAGAGGCGTGATGTCATCCATTGGAAGCCGGCCGAGGGTTCCGCGTCCACTTGCTTTTACTGCCAGCCATTTGGTATTGTGCGGCCCGTGAAAAGACTATCTGCAATTGTGGCAACTATCGTTGTGATGTCTCTGGCAGCCTACGCTGCGAGTGTTAGCGGCACCTGGGATGCGAAGGTTGATCTGGGCGGCCAGGGTGGCACACCTACTTTCGTCTTGAAACAGGATGGTGAAAAACTCACCGGCACATATTCGGGCGCTCTGGGTGAGGCTCCGCTTACCGGGACGGTCAAAGGCAGTACGGTAACGTTTGACTTTGACGTTCAGGGAGCGAAAGTTCACTACGAAGGCAAACTGAATGCCGACGGTACCGAGATGGAAGGCACCTGCGACTACGGCGGCCAGGCCAGCGGAACCTTTACCGCCAAGAAGGCTAAGAAGTAAGCGCGGCGGCAGCCACAGAAAATATAAGAGTGGAGCGCAGCCGCCGACGCTCAGTCCTTGGCCAGGGATTTGGGCGTGCCGTCCAGAGCCGCTCCGCGCTGCAGCAGTTCAGCGATTTCCGGCTCGCTGTAGCCCAGGCTGCGCAGTATCACCCCGGTGTGCTCACCCACCTGGGGCGCCACACCCGGCTTGACCTTTTTCACGCCTGACACCTGGAAGGGGCTGCTCACCGTGCGCATCCCCGGCGCAATCTCATCGAACACCCCGTTGGCTTCCATCTGCCGGTCCTGCGCCACTTCGTGATTGCTCTGTACCGGCGCCCAGGTCAGGCTGTGACGGCGAAAGATCTTGTCCCACTCGGCCATATCTTTGGTGGCAACTACCTCGTCAATTGTCGCCACCAGCGCGATGGCGTTGGCCTGGCGCAACGCGGGAGTGCGGAAGCGCTCGTCATCGATCAGGTCTTCGCGCGAGAGGGCGCGGCAGAAATTGGGCCAGTCCTTTTTGGCGTCAAGGCAGCAGGTAAGGAATCGTTTCTGGTCGCGGGTGACGTAATGGTTGACCAGTGGGTTGCCGGCGTTCTTGCGGCTGGTGCGGGGTAAAAATCTCGCTTCCAGTTGGGCCGCTTGAATCATGCTTGCATTGGACCACGCGCCATTGGCCATCAGCGAGGTGGAAACCTTACTGCCCTGGCCGGTAACTGTTCTCCGGTAGAGGCCGAGCATAATGGCGCCGAACAGCGTCATGGCCGTGGGATGATCGCCAGAGCCGGTGGGCGCCCGACATGGTTCACCATCTGGGTTGTGCATGGTGAACATCAGGCCGGAGCGGGCCCAGTAGGCGGTCTGGTCGTAGCCGGGTTCGTGCACGTCCTCGCCAGCCTCGCCGTAGCCAGTGACGTGAGCGTAGATCAGGCGATCATTCAGCGGATGCAAGTCTCCATAGCCCACGCGGAATTTTTCCAGCAGGGCCGGCTGATAGTTGGTGATGAAGACGTCAGCGGTGCGCACCAGTCGCAGCAGCGCATCGCGCGCGGCATCGTCTTCCAGGTTGAGCGCCACGCTCTGTCGGTTGCGGCCATCGAGAATCCAGCAAAAGAGATGTTCGGACAGCGGCATCCCCGGGACTGTCGAGAGGTAACGGAAGGGATCGCCATGCGGCGGGCGCTCGATCTTGATGACCTCGGCCCCGAAGTCGGAGAGGATGGTGGCTGCGGCTGGGCCGGCTATATACGTTCCGCAGTCGATCACGCGGATTCCGGAAAGAATGTTCTTAGGCTCGCTCAAAGCAGAGGGATGATACCAAAAAAAACCAGAGCTCTGGGAAATGCGTGTTGGCCCGGGATGGAGATAGCTGGAAACTGAAAATGCCGCGCCCGGGCCGAGCGCGGCATCCTGCTGGAGAATCAGCGGCGAAGGTTACTTCTTCGCCGAAGTTGAGTCATAAGCCTTGGCCTGCTGGCCCACGATGTCGAGCAGGTTCCCCATGGTCAGGTTCACGTCGATCAGATGCAGGCCCCAATCCGCCAGGACCTCCCCATTGACCACTACGTCACCCACAATGTCGCTGGCGCGAGGTCCCGCGGGATCGCCATGCACGCTGACGGCGAGATAGGAACCGCTCTCATTGGAGACGCATTCGGCGGTCAGCAAGCCCGGGACACTTACAAACGGAGTGGTGATAGGCTGCGCAGGCTTTACCCACGGTCCCGGCTCCGCTTCCGCCCCGGCCACAACGCCGCTGCCGTGCGTTCCCAGATAGGAGTGCAGCTCACCGCTGCCGCCTCCCAGCGCTGCCGGATTGGTGCAGGCGGAAATCATGTTCTCTCCTGCTACTTTGCCGAAGCGGCTGTTGGCCGGAGGGGGCGCGGTCGCGCGAAACGAAGCGTAAGTAATCACGCAGCCAGTTTGATGGGCTGCGTGGCAGAGCGGCATATGCTGGAAGGCTCCGCCCACATCTTTGCCTTTGGGCACCGGCAGGCTGGTCCCCAGCAATAGCGCGGAAACGATGCGCGATTGCACCGGCTTGCCGTCAATCTCGGTCTTGATGAGCTGCGTGAGCACGCCGGAACCCTGCGAGTGCCCGATCAGCACTACGCCGCGGCCCTTGTTGTCATGTTCCAGGTAATAGTTCCATGCATCGAGGACATCGTTGTAAGCCATGGCGCGATCCATGGGAATGGGTGAGCCGGCAATGGCGGAGCGCAGCGCGGTGAGCGTGATCTGCCGGTACATAGGCGCATAAACCCGGCATTTGGAAGCGAAGCGGGCAAACTGCGCCCGCACCACGCCTTTTTCTTCCGGGCCGGGGATCATATCGCTGTTCCCGCCGGGATCATTGGAAACCGTGGGATAAACATAGAAGCAATCGATCGGCGCGCTGGGATTCGCTGCCCATGCTTCGCGCGTCAGTTTGCCGCTGGCAGAAACCACGGTTGTGGACAGATCAACCGCACAGGCGTCTTGCCGGCCCGGACGGCAGAGCCAGTTAACCCCGTCGCTGTAATCGTTCTTTGCCGCGGCCTTGGCGGGGGTTTGTGCTGTTGCCGTGGCCGTTTGGGCGAAACCCAGATTTGCGCCGCCGCATACGCACAGCAGCGTCAAAGCGGTAATAAAGCGTCGTATCATGATGTTTTCCTCTCTGAAGTTTTTGAGAATCTTGAGTTGATAACTGTTCACCCGACACGGGATTGCGACTATCAATCTCTTTTCCGATCATTCCACCGCGAAAGCCAGCAGCACATTGCCTGGTATCTCGTAGTTATGACCGTAGCCTGAGTTCACAAAGATCATTCCACCCACCACCGCTGCACCGCCACCATCAAGGGCGCCACCTTTTGCTGGAACCTGATTGACGGTAGGGAACTCGCGCAGCGTGTCATAGTCCCAGAGCACATGGCCATCCTGGCTGGCATAGGCACGGAAATGACCGTCCAGAGAGCCGGAAAACACCACGCCGGGAATGGCCGTGACGGCCGCCGATTGTGCCGGGCTGCAGCGTGGAGTGTGACAGCCATCCTGATTGGGCAGCGCGCTCCAGAGCTTTTTGCCGGTGCTGATCTGGACGGCAAAGAGACCGCCTCCCGTTTTGGGATCCGGCTGAAGACCGTCCGGTCCGGGCGCTCCGCCTACGTCTGAGATGGCTGCGTAAACCGCTTCAGTGTCCGCCGCCGGCCCCCACTGGATGCCGCCAAGAACTCCGCCCTTGCCCAGACGCGTCTGCCAGACGATCTCTCCTTTTTTATCAGGATCCAGACCGTAGAGCACTCCCGACTTCTGGCCGGCCAGGATCACGCTATGTCCATCCGGCAAGTTGCGCAAGATAGGTGAGGCGCCGAAATCGTAGTCCGGCCCTGCATCCTTGGGACAATTGCTATTGCCGGGCTGGAAACAACTGGTGTTGAAGTCGTCATGGGGCGTGATCTGGCGGGACCAAAGGATCTTTCCGCTGGCCAGATCAAGCGCCAGTATTGCGTCCGTCATGGGTGTACTGGGCTTGGTGTAACCATCGCCTGTTCCTACGTACAGCACCTTGCGCTTGGGATCAATTGTGGGAGAAGACCAGACTCCTCCGCCGGATGGGCCCCAGATTTCCACTCCCTTGTCAGTGGTTTCCACCACGTGGGAGGGCTCGTTGACGGTATATGTCCTCCAGATTTCTTTGCCGGTCTTTGCATCCATGGCTACAACGTTGCCGCGGAAGGTGCAGCATTGGTAACCCGCACCCGCTGCCGCCCACTCTTCGCGGGAAGAGACCGGCACGTAAAGCCGGCCCTCAAACAACTTTGGAGAACCAGTGATGCGCGCCACCGGGTGCGGATCAAGCGTCTTCTTCCAGAGCAGTTTTCCCGTAATGGCATCCACGGCATAAACCTCTGCCCGCAAGTCTCCGAAATAGGCAACGTGGCCGGGACCGATGGTAACGGCGGCGCGCACACCGCCATCCGCCTGGAAGCTCCAATACGTGCATCCGGTGGCTGCGTCCAATGAATAGACCAGGCCGGCAGAGCTGCCGACAAAGATCCGGCCTCCGGCCACCACAGGCTGGGCATAGGCGGAGAAAGCCGCGGGAAAACCGAAAGCCCACTTCAGTTTGAGTTTCGGAACTTGTTCCGCGCTCATGCGGGCCGCATCAGCAGGCTGGAAGCGGCTGTTGTTCAAATCCACGCCCCAGCCATTCCACGTTGGTCCGGAAAAATCTTTGGTTGCCTGGCTCGCGCATTGGTTTGCGCCGGCAGGTGGAAACTCCCCGACCCGTTTGCCAGTGACGAATTCAGCAACCGCCACGCGCTCTGCCTGACTCAAGTTCTCGCCCTGGCTGCGCATTTGCCCACTGGTCAATGCCAGCACAATATTCTCCGGCGCCATGGTCTTCAATACGTGGAGATTCATAAACGGCGGAGTGCTCGCCATCTCGTGACACATGGCACAATGCGCCTGGTAGAGAGCCTGCCCGCTCGGCGGCGTTGCTGGTGAACACAAGGCGCTCGAAGGCAGCAGAATGGCCACCAGCAACACTTGGCAATAGAACCTTGCTGTGAGCTTTGTAACCTTTGACGTCTGTTCAGTTCTGCTTTCTCTCATCTTTGCTCCTCGGGCATATAGCTTCAGCTTTAGAAGAATTGTCTTGACCTTGTCCTCCAGGTCGAGGGGTCAAAAGGCTTCTGGATTCGCGCGAACACCCACAACGGGGAAGAGCCGGCCTCCGCGTTTGTACTTCTATTTCTGCCAGCTCCGCAGGCTGTTATGTGCTCTGCAGAACTTTGCGGACCTCCTGATTTGGATCGTTTACCACCTGGCTCTTCACGTTAAAAATCATGGTTGAACGAGTTGTCGCGTCATAGGCTGGCCAATGGGGAATGCTCTTCGCATCTGGTTTGCCCGTCCGCGCGAAGGCAGCCCAGGCGTCACTGAACTGCCGTGCCATCTGGTCTGGCTCAAGGCCGGGACCGACAAATTGGCGCACGCGATTATAGCTGTACATCATGAAGGGAATCTCCATGGTATGCGGTGCACGCTTCCAGTCTTTGACTTGGATTTCATAGGATCGTTCCTTCTGATGCATGCGCCTCCACCAAAACTGGCGAGGGTCCATTTTTAGTTTGGAATCGCTCGGCGCTTCCTGGCGCCAACGGGTATGCCCCAATCTTCTGCATTTTCGCTCTTGACTCAATAACGAATAGAGTCTTCACAAGACTGAACGGTCGCTCATTTTAGTCCCGCCCGCCGCAGTCTGCAATCACTTTTGTTCTGCAATCACTTTTGTAAGGGCTAGGGGCCTTCTATGGAATTCTGAATGGCATACCAAAAACCACAGATAAAGGTTCGGAGGTCCCCTGGCCAGGCCGCAGGGGGTACACAGAAGGAAACAAAAAAAACCAACGTCTACTGAAAATGAATTGACGTTCGCTTATTTCGTGGTACGCTCTTCCTCGGCAATTTACAGCTTTCCCGACGTGAGCACGGATTTCAATCGTACTGCGATGGAAAGAAAGCCGGACAGAAAATGAATTGATCAATAGCATTGTTGCCACTCCGAGAGGACAGTAATTTTTTATTCCCGCTATTCTTTAAACTTTGAATCTTTAATTTCAGGAGGGGCACAATGAAAGGACCGAACAGGTTCTATTTTTTGTCTGTGCTGCTTGTGGTTTTGCTAGGGGTTCTCTCGGCGTCCGCGCAGGTTGATTACGCGACGGGCACGCTCCGGGGAACCATAACGGATCCCCAAGGAGCGGTAGTTTCAGAAGCGACCGTCACTGTGACCAACCCGGCCACGGGAGTCACCAAGACGGCCAAGACCGGCAGCGACGGCGCTTATCGAGTGCCAGCGCTTCCGCCGGGGACTTATCAGATCACCATTGATGCCCGTGGCTTCTCGAAGGAAGTCGCCAAGGGCGTTGAGGTGTCGGTGGGCCAGATTCTAATCTACGATGGGCACATGAAAGTGGGCAGCACCACCGAGACAGTCGAGGTGGGAGCAGACAGCGTTCCGCTGATTGAGACCGAGCAAACGCAGCAGGCTAATACCATCAATCAGCTCCAGGTCACCGAGCTTCCCAACATCAACCACAACATTACCCAGGCGGTTTACACTCTGCCGGGTGTGGTCAATGCAGACGCGCCGCGCGCCCAGAACCCTGGCTTCACCGGCTTTGGCACCACTGGGTTCTCCATTGGTGGCAGCAACGGACGCAACAATCTTTCCACCATCGATGGTGGTGAGAACGAGTATGGAACGGGACAGTATCGTGTTACCACGATTCCCCAGGACACAATTCAGGAGTACCAGGTCAACCGCAACGGCTTTGCCGCAGAGTTCGGCTTCACCGATGGAAGTGCGATCAATATCGTTACCAAGAGCGGTGGCAACCAGTTCCACGGCGGCGCCTACGGCTACTTCCAGGACCACAATACCTCGGCGCAAAACTTCTTCAACGGGATCGAGGGCTTGCCCGCCGCTTACAGCCAGAATATTTACACCGGATTCACCGCCGGTGGCCCGGTCAAGAAAGATAAACTGTTCTTCTTCCTGGCCTATGAATATCGGAACCTGAACAATCCCGATTACACCAATGCCAACATTCTCAAAGCTCCCACCGTGGTGGGGCCCAGTGCCGCTCAGACGGCGTATGTGAATGCACTCAAAACTTCCGGCAATCCTTTCCTGATTGGTTTCGCCAATGGAATCACGCCGGGGCTGACGCCGCTCAACAATCCTGCACTCAACAAGATCCTGACCGCTGAGAATGGAACATTTATCAATCCGTTCCGGTATCACAATACGCTTCTGCGCCTCGATGCGCAGCCGAATACCAACAATTCCTTAAATTTGCGCCTGGAGTATTCTCACGACGACAATAGCGCGGGGAATCCTGATGCCAGCGGACTCTTTACCCGTGACTTCAGCATTCTCACTACATGGAACCACACCTTTAGCCCCTCACTCCTCAACCAGGTGCTGGTTCAGGTGGTGCCAAAGAATGTAGCCAACAACGTGCCTAACCCCTTCCAGGGCGTGAATTTCAGTCTGGGCAACCTCAATGCAGGAAATCTGGGCGGCACTTCCTCTTTTGGCAGCCCATCCCTGGTTCCGTATCTCGCCCACCAGAAGCGCTACCAGTTTGAGGACAACCTCACTTGGAACCACGGGAAGCATACCTTCAAGATGGGCGCTTCCATGCGTCTGGCGGACTACACTGTGCAAGACAACCTGTGGTTTAACAATGAGTTTGATTTCAAGGATGGAGTTATTCCGCTCTTCGGGCTTGCGCCAGCGACACCGGTCGGGCCATGTGGCCCCCTTCCCCCTTCTGTCCAATTGTCGGCGGTGCAATGTCAGTTAGCGCTCTTCAATCTAGGTCACGGCTTCCCAATTGGCGGTCCGGCCAACACGAATCTCAGTGCGCCCCAATCCTTTGCCTTCGGGTTGCCGGCGGACGTACTAGCGGGATTCAACAATCCCATCTGGACGGGGTGGGGAAAGTACTTTGGCAGCTATGTACAGGATAGCTGGAAAATCAATTCGCGCCTGACCATGAACGCTGGTGTGCGTTTCGATTCTGATTCTGAGCCGCCACCGCTCAGCACCAGCTTCTATGCTTCGCCACGATTGGGATTCGCCTGGGACCCGTTTGGAGACCAGAAGACCGTTATCCGCGCCGGCGGCGGCATCTATGTGGCGCCGGTGGACGTGCTTATCCCCTCTTACGGCTCTCTGTTGGATGGGAGCGGGAGATATATCAATGAAGTGCTTGATATCCTCAGCCCGACCAACCCACAGGTTGCCCAGCTCTGGGGCCTGGGAATAGCTAAGGGCGAGTTGCCCTTTGGACATCTCACCCAGGCTGATTTTGCCGCGGTGGGAATCAACACCGTCACGCCAGGCGCGTTGGTCGCTTATGGTGTCTCTCCCAATTACAAGAACCCCTACACGGTTCAAGGCAGCCTGAGCATCGACCATCAACTGGGCAAGAGCTATTCTCTGGAGATCGGGTACAACATGTACCACGGCGTTCACCTTCAGATGCCTCTAGAGACCGGCTATAACCAGATCAACCCCGGGAACCCGAAGTGTCCGACTCCGGCATGCACTGATATCACCGGCGGACCGCTTTATGTGCCGAATTCTACTCAACTTCAGCACACCACCTATGAATCCATCGGCAGCTCGAGCTACAACGGGTTGACAACGTCGCTGACCAAACGCTACTCCCATGGCCTGCAGTTCCAGGTCAACTACACCTGGAGCAAGAGCATTGACAACGTCATCGATTTTGCCAGCTTCCAGAACTGGTTCCGGCCCAGCATGCTGAACCTGTTCCGGGCAACCTCGGTGTTCGATATACCGCATGCCCTGGTAGCCAACGCTGTCTATACCACTCCGTTCAAGCCAGGCACGGGAAACTTCTTGAACAGCCTGCTGGCGGATATCACCCTGGCGCCTATCTTCAGCTGGCATAGCGGGCTGCCGTTCTCCGTCCGGACGCCAAGCCTGGCCAACGGTATCGCGCTGGACAGCAACTATGCCATGCCCTTCACCAGCTCGCGCGACAACAACCGGGGACCGGCGTATGCCTCGACCGACCTCACCTTCAGGAAGTCGTTCTTCATCAACCGGGACCGCGGCGTGCGTGTGGAGTTCAGCGCCACGGGGACCAATATTTTCAATCGCGTGAACTTCACCAAGGTCAGCGACCAGTTTGACATCAATGGCATTCCCCCAAATGGGATCGTGCAGACCGCTGACGGGCCTCTCAACCTGCTCACCGGGCCCTACACCGGACTGCACGGCGTGAAGCCTACCAGTCCCGGCCAGGTCACGCAGCCGCTGTTTTTCTCAGCGGCAGACGTGGCGCGCCAGATCCAGTTTGGGCTGAAGCTGGCGTTCTAGCCCATTCGCGACGGTGAGATGGCCGTACAGCGCCGTAGCGACCTAACCAAGAGGCCACCGGGCATGCAAGATGCCGGTGGCCTCAATTATCTCCAGAGCAGATTCTCCCTGTGGTTGTTAACGAGTAAGACATTCACAGGGCAATACAACGAACCCTCCATTTGTGCCCAAAATTGCCCAAGATCGGATTGAAGAGAACCAGCGCCGGATCATGGCTGCGGCCCTCAAGCTGTTTACCAAACAGGGATTTCACGGGACCAACATCCGAGAGATTGCGGAAAAGGTGGGCATCTCCACCGGAGCTATTTATACATACTATCCCAGCAAAGAAGCGATCTTTGAGGGTCTGGTACAAAGCTATCGCGCACTCCGGGAGAACTGGCTCAGGCAAACCTGCGCGGCGCTGAAGAGCCCTCTATCCAGAGATGATCTGAATAAGCTGGCGGCGGAAGTGCGCTCCTCGCTCTACAGCGACCCTGAATATCTGCTGCTGGTCTACATTGATGTGGTTGAGTTCCAGAACCAGCATTTCTCAGAAACATTCCGCGATGTGCCGGAGCAATTCCGCCGTCTTTTGGGGCCGTCCCTGCGCAAGGTAAGGCAGGATGATAATTGGCGTGGCGAAGACCCTGCCTTTGTGCTGGCGTCAGTCTATCTTTATTTTTTCACGTACGCGGGCATCGAGAAACTCTATCAAGGCAACCAGCATCTCGGGGTTCCCGACGATCAGGCCGCAGAACGCTTTACCAATCTTCTTTGCAACGGCCTGTGGAATTCAGGAGCGGCCTCTGGTTCCAGCAACGGGCGAGAGAGCGCGGCTGAGAACCACACGAAGCGGCAAATTGAAGCATTGCAACAGCCCCTGCGTGATCGGATTGACCTGATGCGCCTTCTCTCCGGCAGACTGTGGAGTTCGCCGCCGGACATACCTCCCGGCGATTCCCAGGCAAAGGCTGAGCCCATGTTGTTTGTGCCCAAGATCAGCCGGACCAGAATTGATCAAAACCAGCTCAGGATTGAGTCCGCGGCGCTGGAACTCTTTACCAGGCAGGGATTTCACTCCACCAAGATGCGCGAGATCGCAGAGAAGGCCGAGGTTTCCTCAGGATCGATCTACACCTATTATCCCAGCAAGGAAGCGCTATTCGCGAGCCTGGTCAAGAACTATCGCTCTTGCATGCGCGTCTTTCGCGGCCGAGTCCTGCGCGCTCTGGAAGATCCCTTCTCCAAGAACGGGCTCCGGCTGCTGGCTTTTGCCGTCCGCTCCATGGTCTACCACGACGCCGAATATCAGCTCCTCACGCTTCTCGACATCATTGAGTTTCGAAACCAGCATTTTGCAGATACCTTTTATAGAATGCCGGAGCAGTTCCGCCGTGTGATGGGCCCGGCGCTGAACAACGTGAAAAAGGAGAAGGGCTGGTGCGGAGAAGATCCGGCATTTGCCCTGGCGGCGATCTATCTCTATTTTTTTACTTACTTCACGGTGGAGCGGCTCATGCAGCAGGGCAACCATCATCTGGGCGTTTCTGACAGCCAGGCCATTGAGCGGTTCATCAATCTCCTTTCCCACGGACTGTGGGCTTCGGGAACGGCGATCTCTAAATCGCAGTCGAGAGACAAGGTGCCCAAGCAGGAAGCAGAGGATGACAGAGGGCGTGCTCCTCTAACGGTAGTGGCGGTGAGCAATGGCGCAACAAAGCACACCTCATGCGACTGATAGAGCGCGGGTTGCGCAGTAGAGCCGGGCGTATACTGTCAGCACCTCTCCTGGGCTTCTCTGAATTTTCCACGGTTCTTCTGGGTGGCTCTATCTCCTTCCTTCACCGGCGCTTTCGTGGATCGTCCACGTCTTTGTCTCCCTTTCCCTTGGCAAATACCGGGGCTTCTATTGTGCCGCTGATGCGAAAAGGAAACTCCAACCTGCCGTTCTTTAATGTCGCCCCGGACAGCCGGGCGATGGTATTTGTGAAGAAGCTCTCTTTGGTAGTAATCTCAGCCAAGCCGCGATAGTCCAATTCGTCAGAACCTGACACGCTGAGGGTGCCCGAGCCGTCAACATCGACTCCGTAGCCATCAATGTCGATAACCCGACTCGAAATCCGCTGATTGGCTAGCTCCAGATCGGTGGATATGAGCGAAAACGAGGAAGGGTCATCCTTGGCGGGTCCAAGATCATTGAAGTGGGCCAGCTTCATCAAATTCGCGTTGAGCTTGAGACTCGGCACCTGTCCGTTGCGCACCGTCACGTGCCCGGTTCCGTGGATTCCTGCCAGGGGGTGGAGTGAGTGCTCGATTGTTCCCGCTAACTTTAAATCTCCTTCCATCTTCCCCGTCATCCTTCCGCGGGCACTGGGGAAGGCCGCAAGAAGATGGGCCACATTAACTCCCGTCAACTTCGCATTGGTCTTAAAGCTCGGGTTCTTGCCGGATAAGTCAAAGGAGAGATCACCGGCGGCAGTTCCGCCATAGACTTCTGCTTTGACGTCTGTAAAAAAAATGTGCCTTGCCTGCAAACGCAATTTGGAATCCAGTTTTTTTACTTCAATCGAACCGAAGCGCAGAAGTCCCACCTTCAGGCTGCCCTGGCCATCCATCGAGGAAGAAGAAGGATCAGTAATTGCAACCAGGTTCACCTGCTCCAGTTCACCTGAGATATCATGGGCTTCGAAAAAGATGGGACCCTGCGCGTCCGATGGCAGAAGATTGGACGCTATCAATTGTCCCCGCTTGACTTCCACCTTCGAAATCACTCCCAGAGGAAAAGTGTTCCGTGAAAGCCTTGCGTGAGGATTCTCGAAGTTCCAGGGGCCATCGGGGTCGGAAGTCAGATTCATGACTGGTTCATCAAGTACCAGGGATTTGATGACCACCTGCCGGTGCAGAAGCGCTCCCACGCTAAGTTCGGCATCGATACCCGGCACCTTGACGATATAACCGGGCGGAAATAGCGGAGGGTTTTTTACCGCGAAATTGTCAACGTGAATCGATAAAGGAAAAAACGTGAGCGCCAGCCGCCCAATTTCTACCTGGTTTCCAGTTTTCTCCTGGAGATAGGAGATCACCCGGGGCCGATAGCGGTCCGCATCTATTAGACCCGGTACAACGAAAATCAGAACGATCACGAGTACGGCGACGACTCCCAGAACGATCAGGCTCGTCTTGCGGCGGATGGTCATGGCAATCTTCAGAATACAATTGTTTCTGGTCCGATGCGAGGCAACGTGCAAGCGTCCTGCGTCAGGTATTTAGCGCTTGACCTGGTGGCGCATTTATGGAAAGAGTGAGGTAAGTGATTCTAAATGATTGAAAATATTACCTCTAGTAGCGCCGATGAGGGCGTGAGATTAGACGTGGGCCAGGTTCATGTATGGCGAATCTCTTTGGCTGAAAATGAGGGCGCGGTTCAACGATGTCGCGTACTGCTCTCCTCCGATGAAAAGGAACGCGCGAGCCGCTTCTATTTCGAAAAGCACCGGCGGCGCTTTGTACTCGGTCGCGGGGCCATGAGGCAGATCCTGGGCAGATATCTTCAGCTTGGGCCGGAGAAGCTGGTTTTTTCGTATGGTTCCAAGGGCAAGCCAGAATTGGCAGAATGCCCAAACGGTCCTCAGATCAGGTTTAATCTTTCGAATTCGGACGATCTGGCCGTGCTTGCGGTTACGCACGAGCATCAGGTGGGTATTGACGTAGAATTCATCAATCGAGAGTTCGCCAGCGAAGAAATTGCCCATCGTTTCTTTTCTGCCCATGAAGTCAACACGCTGCGCGCTGTGAGCCCAGACCAGAGAGCCGAGGCTTTTTTTAGCTGCTGGACGCGAAAGGAAGCGTACATCAAGGCAGTGGGGGAGGGGCTTTCCATTCCGCTGGACAGTTTCGATGTGGCGTTCGGAGCGGATGTGCCTGCGGCCCTGCTAGAAGTTCGGAATGCTCCTGAAGGCCAACCGCAGTGGAGCATGTACGACCTGGCTGTGCCGCCAGAATTCAGAGCAGCCCTGGTTGTCGAAGGCGAGGGCCATCGGCTGCGGCACTTCCAATGGAAGGCAGAGTGACCCGCGGTTATTTCTTCGCGATGATATTTATCTCGCTGAAAAAGGTGTTACCCCAATCGTCGTCCGTCTCGCTGGGCACGGAGTCAATTAACAGATAGCGGAATTTTCCGAGTGCGCCACTGGCATCGGTGATGCTCACGCCATACTGGCCACCGTCTTCACCGTCTTTAGACCGTGTATCAACCGTGGCGATCAGCTTCCAGCCGCAAGAGGCTGGATCGGTTTTGGCGTCAGGCTCGGGGTTGAATTTTGGGTCTGTACCATCGCTGGCGAACAGGTTATAGACCTGGGGACCGCGTGTATCAGGATGCCAGGAATAGGTGGTGACCTGCGCGATTTCCATGGTGCGGCCCCAGTCTAGGAGAAAACGCCCGCCATCACTGCCGTCAGCAAAAAAGAAGTTTGCCTGCGGGTCATCTTCATTGCCAGGCAAGACGCCATCGGTCAGAGCTTTCAGGCCAGGACTGTTGCTGTCGACCTTGCCTACCACTAGCTTCAGCCGGGCATTGGCCGCCTCATTGTTCTTGACCGGCGGCGGCACATGCTTAAACTTGAAGGCCGGCGTGGCATCGTTATCGGTGTTGCGGTCCACGGTGACGTGCACCTGGGAAGGCGCGGTCACGGTTAATGTCGCCAACAGCGCAACGATAAGACCCGCCTAGCCTATCTTATCTCTCATATAACCTCACATGCTACACGGGAGGGAGCAGTTTGGCGCTGCCGTTTTCGTTCGACGACGCCCGTGCTCTACATCACACTTTTCCCACGAATTTGGGTCTGGAGTAACAAGAAGGATAGCCCTAAAATGCCTTCGCCATATTTGCAGAGATTTAAAGAGTTAACAAGGAAGGCATTGTGAAGCAATTGGACATAAGGCGTTGGTGCTTATTGTTGCTTGGCTGCTGCCTGATGATGCGCTGCGCGGCCACTGGCGAAACCCCGGAATCTGAGAAGACCGCAAAGCCGGCCACCGCGGCAGGCGCACCGCCCTCCCCGGCTGTGGACCTGGCCAAGTCTCCAACGCTCTACGTTGTCGGCTACGCTCACCTGGACACAGAGTGGCGATGGGAGTATCCACAGGTCATACAGGAATATCTGTCCAAGACCCTGCGCACGAACTTCGCGCTGTTTGAGAAGTACCCACACTACATTTTCAATTTTACCGGCGCCAACCGCTACCGCCTGATGAAGGAATACTATCCTTCCGATTTCGAAAGGCTCAAGCAGTACGTGGCTGCAGGACGCTGGTTCCCAGCCGGCTCTTCCATGGAGGAAGGAGATGTCAATTCGCCCAATGCCGAATCAATCTTCCGCCAGATCCTTTACGGCAACGAATTTTTCCGGCGGGAGTTCGGGACTGCCAGCGAGGAATATATGTTGCCGGACTGTTTCGGGTTTCCTGCCTCGCTGCCCAGCATTCTGGCGCACGCGGGCATCAAGGGATTCTCCACGCAGAAGCTCTCGTCCGGCTGGCAACCGGCCCCGCACGTGGGAGGGCCCGACTCTCCGGAGAAAACGCCGGAGGGCATTCCGTTCAATGTGGGAATCTGGGAGGGCACTGATGGAAAGACGGTGATAGCAGCTCTGAACCCACTCAGCTACACCAGCCAGGTGAGCTACGACATCAGCAAGTCCCCGGCGCCGCCTCCGCCTTCTGATCCGCTGCTCCCGCCCGGGTTTCCGACCAGGGGACAGGAGGATTGGGTCAAACGAATCGAGATCAATGGAGATTTGACCGGCATTAAGGCTGACTATCACTACGTTGGCACGGGCGACATTGGAGGTTCGCCGAACGAATCATCCGTGCGGATGATGGAGGCCATCACAACCCGGAGCAAGCTGGCTCTGCCAGCGCAGGCGGAAACGCCGATCCAGATGGGTGACGGTCCAATCCATGTGGTCTGGGCCAGAGCCGACCAGATGTTTCGCGATATTTTGCAGTGTTGCAAAACCGATCGCCTGCCGCGATATAAGGGCGATCTTGAGCTAATCAACCATTCAGCCGGCTCGATCAGCTCCGAGGCCTACCAGAAACGATGGATGCGAAAGAACGAGTTGCTGGCAGATGCGGCGGAGAAGGCGTCCGTTATCGCTTCATGGCTGGGCGGCCCGGCTTATCCGTTGGAGCGGCTGAACAATGCCTGGACCCTGGTGATGGGAGGACAATTTCACGATCTTCTGCCCGGTACTGCGACACCGAAGGCATTCGAGTTCGCCTGGAACGACGATGTAATTGCCATGAACCAATTTGCGGGTGTGCTCACCAGCGCCACTGAGGCAGTGGCGTCCGGCATGAACACGCAGACCACCGGCGCCGCGATCGTTGTTTACAATCCCCTGAACATTCAACGCGAGGACGTGGTGGAAGCCAACGTTTCTTTCGCGGAGGGAACGCCGAAAGCGGTCCGCGTTTACGGGCCGGATGGAAAAGAAGTAGCCGCGCAGCTCTCGGGCGCCGGCGATGCCGCCAAGGTCATCTTTCTGGCCAAGGTCCCTTCGGTAGGATATGCGGTTTACGATGTTCGACCGGCCGAGGTTCCGGTTGTGGCCTCGGAGCTGCGAGTCTCCGAATCGTCGCTGGAAAACAGCCGCTACAACCTCAAGCTGGATCAGAACGGCGACGTCTCCGGCATCTTCGATAAGAAGCTGAACCACGAACTGCTTTCGGCTCCGGTCCGTCTCGCCATCATCAAAGATAACCCGCGCCAGTGGCCGGCATGGAACATGGATTTTGAAGATGAACAGCGCGCGCCGCGAACGTTCATAGGAGGGCCAGCCAAGGTCCGGATTGTTGAAAACGGACCCGCACGCGTAGCAGTGGAGATCGAGAGGGAAGCGGAAGATTCAAGGTTTGTCCAGACGGTCAGGCTGTCGGCAGGCGATTCCGGCAATCGCGTGGAGTTCAGTAACGTGATCGATTGGAATTCCAGGGAAGCCAACCTGAAAGCCACGTTCCCACTGAAAGCCAGGAACCAGATGGCAACTTACAACTGGGACGTGGGCACAATTCAACGACCGAATGAAAATGAGAGGCAGTTCGAGGTGGCCTCTCATCAATGGATCGACCTGACCGACCAGGGCGGCGCTTATGGCGTGACAGTATTAACAGACTGCAAGAATGGTTCCGATAAACCAGACGACGGAACGTTGCGCCTGACACTTCTGCGGACGCCGGGAACCCGGGGCGGCTACACGGACCAGGGTACACAGGACGTGGGGCATCACGAGATCGTATACGGCCTAGCCGGGCATGATGGAGATTGGCGCCAGGGCCAAACCGACTGGCAGGCCTACCGCCTGAATCGCCCACTCATCGCATTCCAGAGCCCGAAGCACCCGGGAGCGCTTGGCACCAGCTTTTCCCTGATGAACATTCATAGCAGCCGGGTGCGGGTGCTGGCGCTCAAGAAGGCCGAGCACAGTGATGAAGTGGTGGTGCGCATCGTGGAAGTTGACGGCAAGCCGATCAAGGACGTGCACATCTCTTTTGCGGCTCCGATTATCGCGGCGCGCGAAATCAACGCGCAGGAGCAGCCAATAGGTCCGGCCACTGTGAGCAAAGGAGAACTGGTAACCGCTATTGGCGCCTATGAGCCGCGCACCTTTGCGCTGAAGATTGGTCCGGCACGCGCGCAGGTGACTGCTCCACGATCGCAGCCCGTCACTTTGCATTATGACGCATCCGTAGCCACTCTCGAGGGGCAGCCAGCCGGGGGCTGCTTTGACTGCTCGCTGGAAAGACCCACGGCACCGCAAGGCAAAGCCCTGCCCGCCGAGATGCTGCCCAGCAAGCTGGATTATGCCGGCATCCACTTCTACCTGGCGCCAGCCAGAACCGGAAAGTCGAATGCGGTGACGGCGCACGGGCAAACCATCACGCTTCCAGCGGGCAAATTCAACCGGATTTACTTGCTGGTTGCTGCCGCGCGCGGCGACCAGCAGGTCACCTTCCGAGTCGGAGACAAACCGACGGAGCTGACGATCCAGGAGTGGACTGGCTTTATTGGCCAGTGGGATGACCGAATCTGGAAGAGGGAAGAACAGGTGATCCCGCAGCGGCCAGGATCTCCGGCCCCGCCTCCAGGGGCTCCGCCGCGGACGCGGATCAATGATTATGCGGAGATGATCGGGCTAAAGCCGGGCTTTATCAAGCGCGCGGACGTGGCGTGGTTTGCGTCTCATCGCCATGATGCGGGCGGCGCAAATGAGCCTTACGCTTATTCTTACCTGTTTGCTTACACGCTTGACTTGCCGGCTAACGCAACCACGTTGACGTTGCCAGAAAATGATGCCGTGCGCATCCTGGCAGTGACCGTGGCGGATGAGAGCGGGCAGGTGCGCCCTGTCCAACCTCTGTACGACACGTTAGCGCATCAGCCGTGAGCGAGATTAGTGCGAGAAGACGGTACCCAACATAGAATGCTGACCTCATGATTGAACTGCTCAAAAAACTGCGGCAACACCTGCTGACCGGCGTTTCTTACGCCATTCCTTTCATTGCTTGTGGCGGCATTCTGATTGCTATTGCCATTGCTTTCGCGCCCATGACGCCTACCGGGCCGGATTTTTCGAACTCTTCGAGGCTCAAGCTCGTCCTGGATATCGGCACCGCGTCATTCTTATTGATGCTGTCCGTGTTGGCAGGTTATATCGCCTACTCCATTGCCGGCCGCCCTGGGCTGGTGCCGGGTTTTATTGGAGGATATCTTTCCGATCAGGTGAAGGCCGGCTTTCTGGGCGCGATCCTTGTGGGGCTACTGGCGGGATACATTGTTGAACTCATTAAGAAGATTCCCGTTTCCAAGTATCTTCGGCCGATCATGCCGATCCTGATTATTCCGATCTTGTCGTCGGCGGCCATTGGCGTCATCATGTTGAAGGTGCTGGGCGTGCCGATTGCGCACCTAATGAATTCTGCCACGGTGATGCTGCGTTCCATGAGTACCGGCAATAGCGTTCTGCTGGCCCTGGTACTGGGCGCGATGATTGCCTTCGATATGGGCGGACCCATCAACAAGACGGCATTTTTCTTTGGCGCCGCCATGATCAAGGAGGGCGATTTCCGGGTGATGGGCGCGTGTGCAGCAGCCATTTGCACTCCACCGCTGGGCGTGGGGCTGGCTACACTCGTGCGCAAGAAACTGTGGACTCTCGAAGAGCAAGAGGCAGGACTGGCGGGAATGGCCATGGGCCTGATTGGGATTACGGAAGGAGCGATCCCGTTTGCGGCTGCCGATCCTATCCGCATCATACCCTGCATCGTGATTGGATCCATGGTCGCTTCGGTAATCGCCATGACCGGCGGAGTTGGCGACCATGCTCCACACGGCGGCCCCATTGTTTTACCCGTGGTGGATCACCGGTTCATGTATGTGATTGCGATATTGGCGGGTACGGCGGTGACGGCGCTGTGTGTCAGCGTGGTCAAGGGGTTTGCGCGACAAAAGCCCTTGGAGGATGCGGGATGAAGATTGTTGCAGTGACAGCATGTCCCACCGGAATTGCCCACACCTACATGGCGGCGGAGCGGCTGGAGAAGACGGCAAAGGAGCTAGGGCACGAAATCAAGGTCGAGACCCAGGGCGCAATCGGCATAGAGAACGCGCTGTCAGAAAGTGACATCCGCCAGGCGCAGGCTGTTATTTTTGCCGTGGACATCAATGTGGAAGGCCGCGAGCGTTTTCATGGAATGAGGATCATCGAAGTCCCATTACACGATGCCATCAAGAACGCCCGCAGCATATTCGAGAAACTCTGAAGACACGCGGCTCACTTGGATGTGCTTGTTCCTCCGCTTGCCGGCCTTGAGGCTGCGCCACCCTGTGAGCCGGACCCTGCCGAGTGCGTGACTCCAGAGCTTGAGTGCCCGACTCCAGAACTTGAGTGCGAATAACGCCCTGACGAGTTCTGGCCGGAACTCGAGTGTGAATAGTTTCCTGACGCATTCTGGCCGCCGGAAGCTTGCCGCATCGTGGAAGATGTTCCTCCGTTAGCCATCCCGATTTGGACGTCGTGGCTTCCGCCCGGCGTGGTGTAGACGACCGCGTTCACTGGGCCGTGTTGCTCAACTTGCCGAGATACTTTATGCAGGTTGTCAATCGAGCCGCGCGGGATTCCCAAACCTGCCGAGTCATTGCGCAGCCTGATGTGCGTCACGCCCGGGGGCGTAACCAGCGAGTGAATGATGGGAGGCCGGCGCGGATAAATGGTCCTGGGCGGTCCAACCGGCCGCCGGGGATAGACAGGCCCTCTTGGATAGGGAATATTATTCCATCCCGCCCAGTGCCCGCCCGGCTGCCATGCCCAGCCGACGTTTGGGCACAATTGCCACGAACCATAATGGTAGGGCATCCAGCCCCAAGGATAGGAGGACACCCAGGTATAGCCGACGGGCGACCAGACCCAGGCGCCATCCAGGAAAGGGTTCCAGTTCGCGCCGGCAAAGTAGGGCCGCCAGGAGAAACCACAGAGAGGAGCGTTGATGAAGCTACCGTAGTAGTTCAAGTCGCTCATACCAAAGGCGTAGGGCGGATTGCGATAGGCGCTGTTTCTTGAATAGCGCTGGTGATAGTCAGCCTGCCGCTGTTCCCAGGCGTCGTATTGGGTCTTTGTGACTGCTGTTGCCGGAGCCGGCGCGTCCTGGCCGTCCATTGCGAAGATCACTGCGTGGTTCTTAGTTATTTTGATGGTTTCTGAGGGACCTTCCACCTGGACCGCGGCGCCGCTCAAGACTGAGAGTCGTGCCTTCGAAGGCCCCATTTCGAGGCGGATGTGCTCAGTTCTGGTCAACGGCAGTCTCTGGTTGCCAAAGGTCAGCAGGAACTCATCGTTCCCGGAACCCTGATACGTTATGTAAGCCGTGCCGTCCAGCACGTTCACGGTTGTGGCCCTGGCGCCGGAATCGCGGAGCACGAGCACGGGAATCTCTATGACGGCGCCGGGCGTAATGCGCACCATACTGTTGTCCTCAAACTCGACCTCGGCGAAACCATCGAAGCCGGCCCGAAGCCTGGTTCCTTCGGTGATGGGCAGGTTCAAGATAGCGGCTTCAAATCCTTGCCCTGTGCCGCGGTCCATCTGAATATCGCCTTCCAGGCCGCTCAGGCGGACAATGCGCGCCTGGGAGTCAGCGAATGCTGGAATAGCGTTCAGCACGCCCAAAATGAAGATTCCCAGAATGAATAGGAGGCTGAATCGCCCACCGAAAATGTGCTCCATGATGTGGCTTTGAAACCTGGATTGTGTAGGGTCAATATTCATAACCATCTCCAATCTGCAAATGCATCAATGATTCTGTCCATTCGAGCCGGTTTATTTTCCCGTGGGGAGGAATTCACTTCGCAAACTCTGGCGGCCGGTATGAGCCACTTGACGATCGATCTGGACCCTGTAGCCCTGGCCCCCAGTGTAGAAGCCGCGCGGCAAGTTCGATTCAAAATCAAGATCGAAGCGGGAAGCGTCGCTGTAGGGCACGCCATTCAACTCAACCTGCAATGTGTCAAACCAGGCAGTGCCATTTCCGGAATGCAACACACCGAAATTGATGTTTCTGGCATCGGCGGGAACGTCCAGCTCGATCACGTAGCGCATCCAGGATGTAGTACCCATTGCCCCACGGTCCTGCATGTTGTCAAAGGCCAATGCGGCATGGCCGGGCTCGCCATCCACGCGCCACCACAAACCGGCCCAGCCTTCAGTAACGAACTCTGTCCTGATATACCCGCTGTACTTCACGTGCTTGCCGGCGGCGGTTTCCACTGGAAACGTTGCCGTGGCAACCCCAAAGGGTGGGCCCTGGCTCTGCCGATTGCGGGGCGCCAGGTCTTCCAGCTTCCCGCGCGCCACCGCGCTGATGCTCACCTGGTCGCCAAATTGCCGGAGCACGCGCGCATACGCGCTGCGTGCAGCCTGACTCTGCCCGAGTTTTTCCTGGCATTCTCCCATGCGCAGGAGAGCCGTGGCGGCAACTGTCCGGTCGCCACCACTCTGCGCGGGAATCGATTTGTACAGCTCGATCGCGCCCCGGAGATCGCCGGTGACCTCCTCCTTATGAATGGCCACCTGAAGTTGCTGCTCGGCGTTCCTGTTTTCCTGCTGCCCGGCCAGCAGCGCCGAAGCCAGTAGAGTTGTTATCAAGATTCCAGACTTCATTGTTTTCATTTTCAAGCCTATTCACGCAGCTTGTGGATTCAACTGCGAAATTGTCACAATTCAGTAAGTTTCAGCCATCGAACCTGTAACCCAGACCCCGCACGTTGCGAAGATAGAGCGGCATGGCTGCATCAGGTTCGATCTTCCTTCTGAGATTGGCGATGTGGTTATCCACGATGCGGTCCGAGGCGAAGGTGCCCGGCCCCCAGGCGCCATCCAGAAGCTGATCCCGACTGAGTACACGTCCGCGCGCATTCACGAACAAGGCCAGCAGCTTGAACTCGATTGGAGTGAGTTCGACTGGCTGTCCGCTCCGCCGCAACTCACCTCGCGCAAAATCCACTTCCACGTCTCCGAACCGGTAGAGCTTTGGTTCTTCTTCCGGGTGAGCACGCCGCAACAGCGCCTTGACGCGGGCCCGCAGTTCGCGGGTACCAAATGGCTTGGTGACGTAGTCGTCTGCACCCAATTCCAACCCCATGACCTTCTCTGCTTCCTGCACTTTCGCAGTCAGCATTAGGACCGGGGTGCGGAGGCCGGAGCGCCGCAATTCGCGACACACCTCGAAGCCGTCTTTCCCTGGCAACATCACGTCCAGCAGGATCAGGTCGTAGGCGCCCGACCGCGCCAGACGGGAAGCCGTCACGCCGTCCCCAACGACCTCCACTTCGTAGCCTTCCAGCTTCAAGTCGTCTTCCAACCCCAGGGCAATGCCGGCCTCATCCTCTACTACTAGAATGCGTGTCATATTGTCACTACCGTCTCCACCGCTGGAAACAGCAAGGTGAATGTGCTCCCGTGTCCAGGTTCACTTACCACCCGGATCTCGCCGTGATGTGCCGCCACGATCTGGCAGGCAATGGTCAGCCCCACGCCTGTTCCTTTTACCTTGCCTGTGATAGCTGCGCTTCCGCGAACGAACTTTCGAAAAATTGCCTTCCGCTCTCCGACCGCGATGCCAGCGCCCTGGTCGCGGACGCGGATTGCCACATAGCCATCTTCTCTTTTCCATTCCACCCATACACCCGGGCAGTCCGGTGAATATTTGAGAGCGTTGTCCACCAGATTTCTCAGGGCGACGGACAAGGCTTCAGGGTCGGCCTGGATGGCGCATCGTTCCGCAGGACCGCTGAGTTCGATGTGGCGCCCAGAGGCGGCTATCTCCTGCTCGAACTCCGCTGTCACCTGCCTGGCCAGATGGGCTACCTCAAGAGTCTGGAGTTGGTAGTGGCGGACGCCAGCCTCCATCCGGCCAAAATCCAGCAGGGTCTCCACCAACCGTTGCAGCCGGCCGGTTTCACTCACCAGCGTCTCGTAGTACACGTGACGCCGCTCATCATTGGGCACTCTGCCCTGGGCCAGTATTTCGGATAGCTGCCGCATGGAGGTAAGAGGAGATCGAAACTCATGCGAAACTGCAGCGACGAAGTTGGCCTGCAATTGCGAGACTTCGCTCTCCCGCCGGATGGCCCGCGTAATGAAATAACTTCCAGCCAGCAGAAATACCACCACAATCGTGACGGCGACCAGCACAAATCGCTTTTGGGCCAGTGGGCCGGCGTCCGGGGAAGAATGCAGACCGGTAACGTAAAGGGTCCATGGAAGCTGGCCTTCGGCGGCGGTGCGTATGGCTGCACGGCCTGTACCATCCCTCCGCCCGGCTACAACCTTCCCATCGTTATCTACAAGCGCCCAGTAGACGTTTTCGCTCTGTGGGGTCTGCGGCAGCATCCATGCAACGGGCGATATTAGAGCCAATCGGCCTCCAGTGTCGTCCCGCCAAATCACCAGAAACGGTTTGCCATCCGCCCAGAGGCTACGCTCTCCGTGAGGCGCCGTTTGCGCGGTTGTTTCCTGCCACGCAGCGGTGGCTGCGTCCGCCAAGGCTATGGAGTCAGATGGCGGCGAATCATTGTGACCGGAGAGCCGTACTGCTTCCGACCAGTAGAACTCGAATTGGCCTCGGGACAGGCGCCAACGGCCGAGGAGGAGGTCCGTCTTCAAAAGCTCCGCGTCGGCAGGCCGGCCCAGCAGTTCACACAGTTCATGGCGCGCCACCAGTTCTGCCGGGGCGCCAGCCACCGTGACGCCGTTGAGCAGGGAGAGTTGCGCGTAGACTGCGGCGCTTTCCTTCTTTCTGCCGAGCTTTGTCAAAACCCGGCCAAGCCGCATCAGAGCGCCCGCGCGGACCGGGACGGGGCTATGGAAATCAGCCAGCCGCCGGTACCATTCTGCTGCCTGGGCCTCCTGTTGCTGCACAAACTCATGTCGCTCACCTTCCGCGAAGACGTCCGGTGGAGCTTGCGGCTCCTGTGAAGGAGCAGGCCAATAGAGCAGCCGACCGTTGGGAAAGGGAAGAAAGAAGTCTTGATGCCCGACGAGTAGAACCCCATGGTCCGGCTGGCCGTCGGGTGGTGGAGTAATCGGCCAGGCGCTCAGGCGTTCTCGGGCCTCGGCCAGGGTTCCGCGCAGGTTCGCCACAACCTGATCGGCTGTCCGCTCAAGCTGTTCCTGCGTTCGCTGGTCTGCGACGGCCCGCTCTTGCTGCAAAAGCCTCCATCCAAGCCAGCTCAAAGACGAAACGGCAACCATGGTCAGCAGGAAAAGCACGATGAGCAGACTTTTTGGCGGCTTGAGCCACTCTCGAAGTGGCATAACTGTCACATTGTACGTCCCTTTTCCGGAAATCCAGCTGGGTCTGTGTCACGTTTTGGTCATGGATGGGGGTGGTGGTTCGAATGATGATTGGGGGAGTATGGCACAATGGTTGTTCAAAGAAAGCAGAGGTCCCATGAATCTCAAGAATCACCAGTTCCGGCTGGCGGCGCGTCCTGTGGGCATGGCGAAGCGGAGCGATTGGAACTATGTGGAAGAACCCGTCAGGGACCCGGCTGATGGCGAACTGCTGGTGAAGGTGCTGTATGTCTCGCTGGACCCGGCCATGCGGGGATGGATGAACGAAGGCCGGTCCTATATTGCTCCCGTGCAGATTGGCGAGGTGATGCGCGCCGGCGGGGTGGGCAAGGTTGTAGCGTCCAAACACCCCGGATTTGCTGTGGGCGATCATGTTTTCGGGGTTTTCGGCATGCAGGAGTATGCGCTATCCAACGGCCAGGGCGTGAATAAGATTGATTCTCGGCTTGCGCCGCTGCCGGTCTATCTGAGTGTCCTTGGACTTACCGGCTTGACCGCCTATTTTGCCTTGCTCGACGTGGGTCAACCTAAGCCTGGTGAAACGGTGGTGGTTTCTGGCGCGGCGGGAGCTGTAGGAATGGTGGCGGGGCAAATCGCCCACATCAAGGGCTGCCGGGTTGTGGGCATCGCCGGTGGCGCAGAGAAGTGCCAGTACCTGGTAAACGACTTGGGCTTTGACGCAGCCATTGATTACCGTGGAGAAGACGTGCGGGAATCGCTGAAGAAACACTGCCCTAAAGGCGTTGACGTTTACTTCGATAACGTTGGCGGCGAGATTCTCGACATCGTGCTCTCCCAGCTTGCGCTGCATGCCCGCATTGTGATCTGCGGAGCGATCTCGCAGTACAACAACACCAGCGGGATCAAGGGGCCGGCGAACTATCTCTCGCTGCTCGTCAACCGGGCGCGCATGGAGGGAATGGTAATTTTTGATTATGCCCCCCGGTTTGCGGACGCCGTTAAAGAAATGGCCGGATGGATGGCTGCCGGGAAGCTCAAGTCGCGTGAGCATATTGTCGAAGGCCTGGAGACTTTTCCCGAAACCTTTCTCAAGCTCTTCAAGGGCGAGAACACCGGCAAGCTGATGATCAAAGTGGCTGAAGGATAGCAGTCAGCATTCAGCGAAGCATTTTAGGCTGAAGGTATACCGCTTCGTGGGCAGGGTTAGATGACCGGCTTTACAGCGCCGATGAAGATGCTCTGGGGCGTAATGTTTGCTTGAACTGTCATCTCCTCAGCAGCTTCTGCAAGCATGCAGGCTTACGAGGCAGAACATCCTTTCATCCGATGAGGTGGGGTGCAATGATATTAAGAAAGTCCCTTGAACTGATGACCTTGGTGTTCTTCCAGAATTGTGGGAAATGGCGTTGGTTGCCCGTCACCAGATAGTCAGCGCGGGCCGCATCAGCGCATTCAATGAATTTATTGTCCGCAGGGTCACCCGTGATTGGAGATAAGCGGGCTGGAATGACGATGCGGGCGTGATTCTTGATCCATTGGAGCAATTGTTGGCGGAGACTTTTGCGAATCTTGAGTTCAGGACGCGCCAGGATGGCAGCGTATTCCACCAAAATCTCTTCCGAAACATACCACTGGGCAGGTTTGGTCATCGCCAATAGCACAACTGTTCGTTGCAACACATCCGGCTTGAGTGCTGCGGAGACCACGATGTTGGTGTCAACAACCAGCCGAAGCGGGATCATCGACGTTTGGATTTAGAATTGCGCGCCGCCTTAATGATCTTATCGATCTGCTCGGAACTGAGCTTGCTGGTCCCTTTGTGCTTCGACTCCACGCCGATGATGCGGAGGATTTCCGGCTCGGGAGCAGCAAGACGCACGTAATCCCGAATGCTGAGCAATACGGCCCGGGGACTACCGCGCTTTTCTATGACCAGCGACTGGCCTTCATCCTCGACGCGCCGCAGGAGCCTGCCAAAATTGGCTCGGGCATCCAGTGCAGTGATAACATTGCGATTCATGAACTCTCCAGTTCAGTTATTTAAACTGTACAGTCAGTGTGAGTGCGCGTCAAGCCAACCGGCGGGACTTGCGAAAAACCAAAGCAGAGGACGAGGAAAATGGGGAGAACTCCTTGCTCCCTGATGGGCCCACACAAACTAATCCGGCTGACGCAGTACACTAAAAAAGAGCAATCGCCCATGCCGGAACTGCCTGACGTCACTGTCTACATTGAAGCGCTGGAGCGGCGCATTATGCGGCATGTTCTGGAGAGGACGGCTATCGGCGGGCCGTTTTTTCTGCGAACGGTTGCGCCTCCGCTGGTGTCTACGCATGGCCGCACGGTGACCGGGTTGCGGCGCGTGGGAAAACGGATTGCCATTGGGCTCGATAATGACGTCTGGATGGTTCTTCACCTGATGATTGCCGGTCGGCTCCATTGGAAACAGCGGCGAACGACTCCGGACGGAAGGCGCACACTGGCGGCTTTCGATTTCGATTCCGGTACGCTCACCGTGACTGAAGCCGGAACCCGCAAGCGCGCCTCACTTCATCTGGTTGCCGGCGAAGCCGAACTGGCAAAACTCGATCCTGGGGGAATCGATGTGTTCGCAGCTTCGCAGGAGGAGTTCAGCGCGGTTTTGACCTCGGCGAATCATACGTTGAAGCGGGCGCTTACGGATCCGCGACTCTTCAGCGGGATTGGCAATGCGTACTCGGATGAAATTCTCCATCAGGCCCAGCTCTCACCGGTGGCGCTTACCCAACGTTTAAGCCAGGAAGAAATTGGACGGCTCTTTGCAGCTACGCGCCAGATCCTTACGGAGTGGACGGATAATTTGCGGGCAGAGACCGGCAATAAATTTCCCGAGAAGGTCACGGCCTTTCATGAGCAAATGGCCGTGCATGGCAGATATGGGAAGCAATGCCCGCGATGCGGTGCGAAGATCCAGCGCATCCGGTATGCCTCTAACGAGACGAATTACTGCGCTCAGTGCCAGACTGGCGGCAGGTTATTGGCAGACCGTGCACTCAGCCGTTTGCTGCGCGAGGATTGGCCGCGGACGTTGGAAGAGTTGGAAGAGCTACGGAAAGGTTAGACCGCTGTGGCCAGCGCTCCTCTATCCGCTTTGATTACCAGTTCGGAAAAGCGTTCCATCTCCTCCAGTTGAGGACTGAACTGGAGCAGCAGGAGGTCGACTCCCTGGCGCTCGAATTCGGCGATGCGTTCGGCTACTTGTTCCGGAGTTCCGACCAGCCCGGACCGCAGACCCCGGTTGGACACGGAGTAATCTTCAAGGGAGACCCGCTGTTCCAGTTGCGTGTTGGCCAGCCATTGCTGATAGTTTTGGTAACCGGCGGCATTCTGCTTTACGTCTGTGATGCGGCGCAGCTCATCCTGTGCTTCGCGTTCGGTTTCGCGGACAATGGCATAGGCTGCCATGCCAAACTGCATCCTCGGCAGGCCCCATTTTTTCCGCCGCGCGGACATATCCTGGATTTTGGGCAGGATTTTTTCCGGCGGATCGCCGTGCATCACATAGGCATCGCACTTCTGCGATATCAGGTTCTTGGCCGCCTCGGATTCTCCGCCGGCGTAGATCAGCGGACGTGGCCGCGAGACCGGCTTGGGTTGCAGCACCAGATCATCTACCTGGTAGTATTTTCCGCGGGTGGTGAAATGGTCTTCCTTCCAGGCCTGGTCCACAATGTCCAGCCATTCTGAGGTGCGGGCGTAGCGATCATCGTGCTGATCGAATTGCACGCCGTACTTGCGGGCTTCCTCAGCCCACCAGGAAGAGACCACGTTCAAAGCGACGCGTCCGCCGCTGATGTGGTCGATGTTGGCCGCTTGTTTGGCCAGGAGCGCCGGATTATGAAAGGTGGGCCGCACGGCAACCATCAACTCCAGGCGACGGGTGACCGCAGCCAGGGCCGCCGCAGTGGACCATGCGTCGAGGGACGGAGCCTCGGGTCCTTTGATGTCGTTGAGGTTCAGTTCGGCAATCAGGGTAAGATCAAAGCCAATTTCTTCGCTGCGGCGCGCGAGCCGGCTCACATAGTCCCAGCTCGCCTCCATGTTTTCATCTTCCACGTTCCGCAGCCAGCCGCCAAATACAGGGAGCCAATATCCGTAACGCACTATGCAGCCTCCTGTTCCAGGAAGTCCACGAGGCGAGTGAAGGGGTTGAATCCGATCACTTTTGGGCCTTCGGAGACGAAGTTGGAGAGGGCATTGATGTCATAGAAGTAAAGCTGGCCGTCGCGGTCGTCGATGATGTATTCCACGCCGCCAACTTCAATGGTTGCTTCCCGCATGATGCGTTCGACAGAGTGAATGATCTCGTCAGGCGGCGTATAGCCCTCTAACTTGAGACCGGTTTTAGGAGCGTCTACGGCGCAGGTGGAGCGTTGCAACTCCTGGCCTCCGGTCGTTCTGCAAATGTCGGCGGGGCAAAGATCGAAGGTCTCTCCGGTGAGGTGGACTTTGATTCCGTAGAGGAACCGGGTTCCCACCACTTCCACGCGCACAATGTGGCCGCCACGGGCAGGGATGAATTCCTGCACCAGCGCGGTGTTGTCCAGGCCCAGGTCCAGGGAGTTGGCCTGCGCGGCCTCTTCCAGTTGCTTGCGGTTCTCAAAGCGCGCTACTCCGGCGCCACTGCCCCCAATGTTGGGTTTAACGACAATGGGAAAGCGCAATCCGCGGGAGGCCTCGACAGCGTCGGCCGGATGATTGATGACTCGACTCTTGGGGTAGGGAAGTCCCAGCGATTCCAGCAAGGAGAGCTGCAGGGCCTTGGAAGTCTCATAGCGAAAAGCCTTCTGACCGTTAACGATCCGCCGCCCGCGTTGTTCCAGATGCGCCAGATAATACAGGGTATAGAAGATCACCTGGCCATGGCCCCGGCGGTAAGCTGAAGGGCTCATCCGGTTGAACAACAGGGAATAGCCGCTCTCACCGTTCAACTGCGCAGGGTCAAAATGATGCTGGGCGGCGTTGATGCGCGTAAATGGGGTGCCGCGTTGCTCCAGTTCGGCGAACAGCGGCAGAAACCAGCGCGGATGTTCGTAATAGATGGCAATTGGCTGCTTCAGCTTCGACATGACGTCCCTCAGTTTTCCAGGTCAGTCCTTTTGAGCGGCAGCCTTAAAAGCCAAGGGCCGCTCGTCTAGAGCGGCCCGATGATTAGAAGTGCTTTAAGATCAGGATCTTCGCAGCACCGGCCGCCCATGCGTACACATACAACACATGCGCATACAACAGGCCATGGCCGGATTGTGAGGTAAATGCTGCATTTAACCTCAGTAAATGTACACAAGAGGGGGCTGGGGAGTCAAATTTCTGGAATCCGGGTGAGCGGGTGATCGCGCGCGAAAACCGTGCTGCCCCATCTAATGCCGATCGGCAGCCAGCGTGATTCTAAATGACAGACGAAAGGCGAATCAGGCCTCAGCAACGGAGAGACGGAGTAGCCAGAGCCGCAACCCAGTCATCGCAGATTTGCGCTGTTGCGCAAATCTGCGGCTGGAACTTACGAGGTCTGCTTTAGCGACCGAACGAGTAACCAATGGAGGCACCCAGGCGAATTGCATGGGCGCTGCTGAATTCATTGTTGTTACGAACGAAGTAGAAGCGAGCTTCCGGCCGGATAAAGACATTGTGCCACGCATACAGGCGGACGCCGCCTCCCAGTTCTCCCAGCAAGTGATTGGTGCTAGTAAAGTCAGAGCAGGAGAAGAAATTACAGGTTAGAACGCCCTGGTAGAAACGTACGCTCTCGCCACCCAGCCCGCCGGTCAGCTCCAGTGCGGCATGCTTCCCCAGTGGTGGGGCATAGACTGCGCCAAAGTCATAGAAGATGGGACGAAAGGGCAAGAAGCCCTGGGAAAGATTTCTGGTTGCTCTCCAGGAGACTTCGCCACCAATCCCAAAATGCTTGAACAATAGAAAATCGCCGCTGAACGTGGGGAATACTCCGCCGCCTACGTCCTGGGGAAAGAAGTTGGTTCCAGCGTTGGCCGCTGAGGTCCCTTTAATGCCGCTGACTCCAAAGGCCGCGTCAAATTGTGCTTGTGCTTGGGCAGTGCTCGCCATCAGGCAAAGCACGCTCAGGAAGAAGACGATTAAAACTGGTTTTCTCAAGCTATCCTCTCCAATAGGTTTACATTATGACCAAATGTGGATGCATTCTGCTATCGTTGGCACCAAGTTTATACATTAAGAAATGTTAGCAAACGCGCACTGCTTATTCAGTTTATACACAATACCGTTGGTATTAACCCCAAAGTGACGCGTTGGTTGCGTAATTTATGAAAGCCCAAGTTTTGAAAGCGCCGGGCCCTGTAGAAAGCCATCCGCTCTTTTATATAGAGGCGCCGATTCCGGAGCTCCGCGATGATGAGGTTCTGGTAAAGGTGAGTGCTTGCGGAATCTGCCGGACGGACCTGCATGTGGTGGAAGGAGAGCTTGCTCCCAAGCTGCCCACAGTGATTCCCGGCCATCAGGTGGTGGGAACCATCGCGCAAAAGGGAAGTAACGCAGGCAAATACGCGGTCGGAGGCCGGGTCGGCATCCCATGGCTGCACCGCACATGCGGGGTATGTGAATACTGCCGGAGGGGCCAGGAAAACCTGTGCGAGAAGGCACAGTTTACCGGCTATTCTGCAAATGGCGGCTATGCTGAATATGTTGCCGCGCCGGAAGCCTTTGTGTATCCCATTCCTGGAGGCTTTGGAGACACTGAAGCTGCGCCGCTGCTCTGTGCCGGCATTATTGGATTCCGCTCACTGCGTCTTTCAAATCTGCAAAAGGGCGACACGCTTGGTATCTACGGATTTGGAGCAGCAGGACATGTGGCTATCCAGGTGGCAATGCACTGGGGAATGAAGGTGGTTGTGTGTACGCGCGAGGCACGGCATCAAAAGCTGGCCCAGGAACTGGGCGCGGAGTGGGTGGGAGGAGCTTACGATACCCCGCCCGTCCGCATGAACGCCGCCATCATTTTTGCTCCGGCAGGAGAACTGGTTCCGGTTGCCCTGGCGGCGCTCAAGAAAGCCGGTACAGTGGTGCTGGGTGGAATCCACATGAGCCCCATTCCCTCGTTTTCCTACGACTTGCTGTATCACGAGCGGGTGATCCGCAGCGTTGCCAATAACACCCGCCAGGACGGAATTGACTTCCTGCGGGTGGCGGCTGAAATTCCCATTCGCACCCAGACTCAGATTTTTGCCCTGGAAGATGCGAATCAAGCGCTGGAAGCGCTTAAGCATTATGGCGTGCGGGGGTCGGCAGTAATCAGTATTTAGTATGGAATACCTATGGCTGATCTTTCCCACCTTGGCACTCAAATTCTGCAGGCGTATCAACGCATTCGTCCGGTGGTGTTGGAGACGCCTTTGGAGCCGATGTCCGGGTTGTTTCCCGGGAACGGTGTGAATTTGTTCTTTAAGATGGAGAACCTGCAGCACACGGGATCATTCAAGCTGCGCGGCGCCACAAACAAAATTATGTTGCTCACGGCGGAGCAGGCGGGCAAAGGCGTGATCGCTGCTTCCAATGGGAACCACGGGCTGGGGGTGGCCGCGGCGGCGAAGCGAACTGGAATTTCGGCCGAGATTTATGTTTCATCGCATGTCTCTCCAGCTAAGGCCAAGCGCATTGAGGAGTATGGCGCGGTCATCCGACGGGCTGGAGCAGATCCACTGGAGGCCGAACTGGCGGCGCGCTCGGCGGCGGAGCAGGCCGGTAAAGTATTCATCTCACCCTATAACGACCTCGACGTGATTGCCGGGCAGGGGACCATTGCGGTGGAATTGCAACGTCAGCGGCCAGGGATTGACGCGATCTTTGTGGCCGTGGGAGGCGGCGGGCTGATTGGGGGGATTGGGGGGTACGTTAAGGCAGCCAGCAACTTGCAATTGGCAGATAACCAGAAACAATCCCAAGACCAACTCCAACAGCCATTGCAACATCAGGGTTCTCAACTTTCAATGGAGATCGTTGGTTGCTGGGCGGAGAATTCGCGGGTGCTCTTTGAATCGTTGAAGGTGGGCCGAATCATCGATTTTCCTGAACACCCAACGCTATCGGAGAGTACCGCGGGTGGTTTGGAGCCGGGATCGGTCACGTTGGACGTATGCAAACAGGTGATCGATCGCTGCGTCCTAGTGACGGAAGATGAAATTGCGGCGGCCCTCCGAAGCGTGCGCGATGAAAAAGGATGGAAGATCGAAGGCGCAGCCGGTGTGGCCCTGGCGGCATTCTTGAAGACCGCCGACCAATATCATGGGAAGACGGTAGTGGTGGTGATATGCGGGGGGAACACCGGTAGTTAGCCCATCCATCCCGGTGAGTACGAGTTCCGCTACTTTGCAGACAGCTCGGAATGAAAATTTGGTAATTGGATAAGTTGGTAATTTGGTAATTGAAGGTCAAGGACGAAATCGCTTCACGCGGACTTTCTTCAGTCGACTGGCATTCTGACGATAGAAATTAAATTGCAGGTGGCTTGATCGTGCGGCAACAACAAAACCAACATTCAAAAGACAACTGCACGCAGTCACTCGCCACAGGTAGTACCGCGTAACTAAATGCTCAGTACCAACGACTCCTCTTTCCTTCCTGACTTTTTCTGCAACCGTGCGTCAAAATATACGTATTTAGACAAAAGGCGTTGCGGAACGCTGCCGGGTGAGGGTGAATGGGTTTGTTGGCTGGTCTCATTTTATTTGGGGCATTGTTCCAGGCGTCAGCGGGCACAGGTTCAACAGCGGCCGGTGAAACACAGAATTCTACGTTACCGCAGGGCCCGCCTCCCGCCCAGGCCAGCGATCCAGCCAAGCCAATCACCGTGACTGCGGGCGCTTCCATGATCCAATCGGCGAAGCGCACGGTCCAGATCCCTTTCATTGCGCGGCCTCCAAAAATGGAAGAGTTTGAGAGCATGGAAGCCTCGCGCAGTGACATGGTGAAGGTGAGCGGGTTCATCCAGCAGAACCCTACGGACGGGGCAGAGCCAACCCAACGGACTGAGGTCTACATGGGCTATGACCACCAGAATCTTTACGTGGTGTGGTTATGCTTTGACAAGGAGCCGCAGAAGATTCGCGCGCACCTCGGCCGCCGCGAGAACATCTTTGATGATGACTACGTGGAAATCACGCTGGATACTTTCCATGACCAGCGCCGAGGGCTGGTGTTCAGCACCAACCCTGTGGGCATCCAGGCAGATGGCCTGTGGTCTGAAAACAGCGGCAACGATACATCCTGGGATACAGTATGGAACACCTGGGGCAAGGTGACGGCACACGGCTATGTTGTGATCCAGGCAATTCCATTCCACAACATGCGATTCCCCACACGCCAGGCAAGTCCCATCTGGGGATTCACCCTGGACCGCTGGATTCCTCGCAACGATGAAGGCGACTGGTGGCCGCGCGTCTCCTCCAAAATTTCCGGGCTGCTGAATCAGGAGGCCAATCTGAGTGGACTCGAGGGCATATCGCCGGGGAAGAACATGCAGTTCAATCCTTATGCATTCGCCCGAAGCTTTCATAGCATCAATCAGGATGTGCCGACCAATCCCGTGTTCCAGTCCAAGACCTTCGACGGCAAGGCGGGGCTGGATTCGAAGGTGATCTTCCAGGATAAGTGGGTTCTTGATACCACGGTTGAACCGGATTTCAGCCAGATCGAGTCTGACCAGCCGCAGAATACCGTAAACCAGCGGTTTGAGGTGTTCTTCCCGGAGAAGCGGCCGTTCTTCCTGGAGAACTCGAATTTTTTTGAGTCGTTAAACTTCTACCAACAGAACCGCCTGTTGTTTACGCGCCGGATTGCTGATCCGGAATTTGGAGCGCGCCTGACTGGGAAAGATGGTCCGTGGGCGGTCGGCCTGCTGGTCTCAGACGACCGGTCGCCAGGCGAACAGGTGCTGCCAAACGATCCGCTATTTGCCAAGCGCGCCTATTTTGCCGTAGGCCGCGTGGCGTATGACGTTGGTAAGAACTCCAATATCGGCGTGATTTATACCGACCGCGAATTTGCTGGAGACTTTAACCGGGTGGGCGGGCTGGATTTCAGTTTCAAGCTCAACAAGAACTGGAATCTTACGTACCGTGGCGTAATCAGCACTACCCTGGACAACGCAAACGGAAATGGCTACTCCTTTGGCAGCAATCATGATGGTTCAATTTTCGGCAATGGTGAACGTTTCACCTTTATAGGCCAATATCAGGACATTACGGGTGGTTTTCGCGAGCTGCTGGGCTTCATCCGCCGCACGGACATACGCCGCTTGAACGGCTATTACCATTTTTATTGGAAGCCGCAAAAGAACAAGATGAAGATGATCTTGTACGGGCCGGAGCTGAACGTGGACCGCACCTACGACCATACTGGTCTGGGCGTAGAGTACAACGTGAATGTCGATTGGGCCTTCGGCTTTCACCGCAATACCATCTTTGCGCCGGTGGTAGGAATTGAAAGCGACACGCTGCGGCCTCAGGATTTTACAGGGCTGACATTCGATAAAAAATTTACCCAGGATTTCGGCGGAATCGTATTCCGCACCAGTCCTCTGCGCCAGCTTATCTTCAACATCAACACTTTCCGCCAGGGCGCGGTAAACATTGTGGTGCCGGCAGGCCAGCTTCCTAATGAAGGTGACGAGACTACCATTAATGCCGGACTGACCTATAAGCCGTTCAATGGCCTGCAAATTGATAACACCTACATCATGGACCGGGTGCGGCATAATCCGCTTGGCCATGCGGTATTCGATAATCACATTATCCGCTCCAAGTGGAATTACCAATTCACGCCCGCCCTGTCACTGCGAGTGATTGCGCAATATAACGGCCTTCTGGCAAACCAGCAGTTCTCCAGCCTGCAAACCACCAAGAACATGAATTTTGATTTTCTGTTTACTTACCTGCCACATCCGGGAACAGCCATCTATGCGGGTTACAACAGCAACCTGGAGAACATTGATCCGGAACTTTGCGTGAAGGTGGCGGGCCAATGCGATCCGAATGGAATTGGTCTGGTGCATGGTCCGGGCCGGTTGCTGAATGATGGGCGGCAGGTGTTTATCAAGATCAGTTATTTGTGGCATCCGTAAGAGAAGCACTCGGCAATCAGCAACCAGCATTCAGCCGCTGAAAAAACCTTACCATTGATGACAGTGATTCCGGCTGATTCTCACTGACACGACGAACCAGGCAGGGGGAACGGGCAATCTTCGGCTTGCCCCGTGGTAGGTTTTCATTTTTTCGCACTTGCAAGCAAAGGAAAATCCAAGTTCTGATCATCTGCGTATAGATAATTGCGGGTGATGATGATGAAGAGAGTGATCTTCTGTTGTGTGCTGGCGGTGGCGATTGCGCTTCCGGCCGGGGCGCAGACCGTCCCGGAAAAGTCCAGCTCCTTGAAGTGGCGATCATGGTCGAGTGAAGCATTCGCGCAGGCAAGGCAGGACCATCGTTTCGTGCTTCTTGACCTGGAAGCGGTGTGGTGCCACTGGTGCCACGTGATGGATGCCAATACTTACTCAAACCCTGCGGTCATTAAAATTCTTGGCGCAAATTACATTGTGGTGAAGGCCGACCAGGATTCACGTCCTGACCTTTCCAATCGCTACGAGGATTACGGCTGGCCGGCAACGATCGTCTTCAATGCTGAAGGGCAGGAGATCGTCAAGCGGCGGGGATATCTGCCTCCTGATGAAATGCTTTCCATGCTGCGCGCCATTGTTAATGATCCAAGCCCGGGACCATCGATAAAAGCGGAAGAGAAGCTGGAGTTGCCACCCAGCCCGTTGCTGAGCGCGGCGGCGCGAAAACATTTGCAGGCGAATTATCTGGCTGGGTACGACGAGAAATATGGAAGCTGGGGCTTCAATCAGAAATTGCTGGACTGGGACTCAGTTGAGTATGCCATGGTCCTGGCGGGCCGTGATAACGATTCCCGTGCCCGGCATATGGCGCAGCAGACTCTCACGGGGCAGCTTCATCTGCTCGATCCCGCCTGGGGCGGCGTCTACCAGTATTCAACGGATGGCGATTGGAACCATCCGCACTTTGAAAAGATCATGCAAATGCAGGCAGAGAACCTGCGCATCTATTCCCTGGCTTACGCCTGGTGGCGCGATCCTGCTTCTCTACATGCCGCGCAGGAAATCCGGCGGTATCTCAAGACTTTTCTGATGTCAGCGGACGGCGCTTTCTATACCAGCCAGGATGCCGACCTGATTGAAGGCAAACACAGTGCCAGATACTTTGCTCTCAATGATGCGCAGCGGCGCAGACAGGGCATTCCGCGGGTGGATAAGCATGTGTACGCGCGGGAAAATGGGTGGGCCATCACCGGACTCGTTGCGCTCTACGCTGCCACTGCCGATTCAGCGGTGCTGGAAGATGCTTTGCGCGCCACCCGGTGGGTGCTCGCCAACCGGTCTCTTTCCGAGGGTGGCTTCAGGCATGATGCCAATGACGTTGCGGGGCCGTACCTGGGCGATACCATTGCGATGGCGCGTGCGTTGCTTGCTCTCTATGGGGCAACCGGCGATCGCCAATGGCTGGAGCGTACCGAGGCCGCGATGAGATTCATTGACGCCAACTTTCGCGATCAGCAAGGCGCAGGTTTCATCACTGCAATAACCGCTACGGACCAGGCCTACCAACCTCATGCCCAACGTGATGAGAATGTGGCCGTTGCCAGGGTGGCGAATCTTCTTTTCCATTACTCGGCCCAAGAATCCTTCCAGCAGATGGCGCAGCAGGCCATGCGTTATTTAGCGGCCGATCCGATTGTGGAACGGTTGCCGGCCTCCAGCGCCCTGCTGGCCGATCTGGAGCTGAGCAGTGAACCCCTGCATCTCACGATTGTCGGGCCAAAGGATGCTCCTGCAGCGCGCCAACTGTTTCAGGCAGCGTTGGCCTTTCCTTCGAGCTACAAACGGCTGGAATGGTGGGACCGAAGCGAGGGACGCTTGCCGAATCCCGACGTTCAATATCCTGAACTGAAGAAATCCGCCGCCTTCATCTGTACCAACCGAACCTGCTCCTCGCCGATCTTCAAGGCTGAGGAATTGCCGGCGAAAGTGGACAAACTGCTGGCGTCTTCCGTAGACGCGGTGGTTTCAAAATAGAGTCGAGTCGCTTTCTCCAACATGCCTCAGTGAAGTTCCCTGTTCGCGGCTGATTCTCCCAATCAAATGTCCGAGCGCGAAACCGGTAAAGAGCAATAGGCCGCCGCATTTCCTCGTGAAAGGTTAGAAACCTCTTATCATTCCGCAGACCAACGAAATGGTACTACTGTAACGTCCAAAGTTTGTTATCTTCATCTCCAGAGCCGAGTTTTAGTGAAGAATACATCTTCAGTCCCCGATAATTGAGGATTCGCTGATTTGCAACAGGGCTAGGTTGGGTAAGGTTCCAGTTGCTGGTGCCGATAAAACCCTTTGAGTCTTCAATGCTTGTATTTACGCGTCACTTTGTTTGGTGATTGAAGACGCTGACAAAATCAGCAGGAGGCGCCGATTGAATCCGGACGAATTGAAAATTGGTAGCGGGGTAGAGGCTGGGGTTTTTGAGATGGGCCACTATGACTCGAGATTTGACAGCTTAAAAAGCAGCAATTTCGATCCACGAGCCTTGTGGGAGCGAGTTGACGGAGACGCCGAATTATTGCGAGAGCTGGTGGAACTCTTCCTGAACGAATGTCCCGGATTGCTCCGGAATATCGCCGCGGCAATCGAGCAACAATCTTTTGACGACGTCCGGCACCTCAGCCACAAGTTGAAGGGTTCCGCGTTGCAGCTGTCCGGCAGCGGAGTAGCGGCTCTGGCTGGGTCCCTGGAACAAATGGGCGAGAAGAAATCGCTGCAAGGCGCGGACCGTGTTTTTTCCGACCTGCAGCAGAAAGCGGCCGCGTTGGCACAATCGTTGCAATCCCTCGCTGGCCGGAAAGGGTCTACTGAATAGACAATGACGACCCTGGTAATGGAAACCCGACAGGCAAAGGTGCTGAGCGTTTTGCTTGTTGAAGACAACTTAATTGACGCGCGGCTGGTTTCCCGGTTTCTGCGCGGGCCATCGGAAACACTGGAGTGCAAGCATGTTGGGCGATTGGGCGAGGCCTTAGAGGTATTAAAGACCGCGCAGTTTGACGTAATCCTCCTGGATTTGAATCTGGAAGACAGTGCGGGCTACGATACGTTTTCCAGAATACTCCCAGCGGCTCGCACTGCCGCCATTCTGGTCCTGAGCGGTTCCGACGACGAAGAACTGGCCATTCGCACCGTCCGCGAAGGCGCGCAAGACTACCTGGTCAAAGGCTTTTTTGACGGGCGGCTCTTGTTGCGCTCCATCCGTTATGCTTTCGAACGAAAGCGGTCAGAAGAGGCGCTGCGCCACAGCGAAGCGACGGTGCGCGCCATCTTTGAACATTCCCTGGATGGAATTGCGATTACGGATGATCGTGCGGTCTGCGCGGAAGCCAACTCTGCGGCGGCCGAACTGGTTGGCCTATTCCGCGAAAAGATGATTGGCGCCAGCCTTTTTGACTTTGGCGGTGAAGATCTGGAAAGTGAGTGGCGCCGGTTCCTGCAATCGGGACAAGGACGCGGGCGGTTCTGGATTCGGCGCGAAGATGGGGCCAAACGCCTCGCGGATTGCAGCTTCAATGCCAATATTCTTCCCGGACGGCATTTACTCGTTCTGCGTGACGTTACGGATCAGCAAAACCTGGAAGAGCAACTGCGGCAATCGCAGAAAATGGAAGCCGTAGGACGTCTGGCGGGAGGCGTGGCCCATGATTTCAACAATATTCTTGGCATTATCAGCGGCTACGCTGAACTGATGCAGATCAATGCCACGGACGAGGCGCAAAAAGCGAGAGCTGAGAGAGTGCTGTCCGCAATTGAAAAAGCGGCTTCGCTCACCAGGCAGCTTCTGGCTTTTGGCCGTCGACAGGTGATGTCACCCAAGCTGCTGGACATCTCCACTGTAATCGCTGATCTGGGCGGAATGGTGGGCTGCATGGTGGGAGGGGAAGTCCAGTTGGTCCTGCACGGTGCTAGTTCAGGAATGGTGCATGCCGACCAGGGACAACTGGAACAGGTGATTTTGAACCTGGCCGCGAATGCGCGTGACGCCATGCCGAACGGTGGCGTCCTCACGATTACGCTGCAGGGTTACACCAGCAATGCACCTGAACACCAGGTTCCACCGGGGGATTACATTCTGCTGTCTGTCGCGGACACGGGGACCGGCATGGACCTCGACACCCAATCGCGCGTTTTCGAGCCATTCTTTACCACTAAGAAGACCGGATCAGGGCTGGGTTTATCCACGGTGTACGGGATCGTCAAGCAAAGCGGTGGGCACATCACGGTTGACTCAGAGCCGGGCGTTGGCTCCACATTCAGCATCTATCTGCCACGGGTTGCGCACGGCACAGTCCGGGTAGAGCGACGGAAAGAAGACAGGCCGCTTCACCTCCAGGGAAATGAGACAGTTTTGCTGGTGGATGATGAAGATGAGCTTAGAAATGCCATGGCCGAATATCTTGAGAGTTGCGGCTATCACGTTCTAAAAGCCAGAAACGGCAGGGAAGCCATTGAAATTGCCGATCAGTACCGGGACAAAATCTCGCTCTTGATCTCTGATATTGTGATGCCCAAAATGAACGGCCGCGGATTGCTGGACCACATCCGGAAGACACGGCCCGAGACCAACGTGCTGGTCATCTCCGGATATGCTGACGACGCCGTGATTCGCCATGGCATCTATCTGGAAAAGACATGCTTTCTGCAAAAGCCTTTTACCTTTCAACTGCTTGGCGCCAAGATAAGAAGTCTGCTGGATAAGTAGGAGTCAAATTCTGACTTATGATTTTTGATTTATTTGACTCCCCGGAGTCACAGAAATCAGCGAATTGCTTCGAGAAGTGATTCAGGAGTGGCATTGTCGCCAAAGGTCTCGCTGACGTGGGCCATGCAGTCCACGTTACCCGGCCCAAATACAAAACTTCCGCCGAGTTGCAATGGATCTTTACCCAGCTTGCGCTGGCGATGTCCGCCGGCTTTGGCCCGCTTGCGGGCTACCGCATTGTCTTTACGAAAGAGATGGAGCAAGTTGGCTTTCTTCAGTCCAAGGGCGCGATAGGCTTGCCGCCGCTCATCAATGAGGAGGGGAAACTTGATTCCGGTTTCCTCGCGGAACGAACGCGCATAATGTGCATCGCCCAAGCCGACAACGGCCAGCGTTGCTCCCTTGTCTTGGAACTTCTGTTCGTGCTCGCGCAACTGCGCGACGTGCTCGCGGCAGAAGATTCAACCATAGTGGCGCAGAAATACCACAACCGCGTGCCGGTTGGCCCACAACGAGCCAAGTCGCACCGGTTTGCCATCAACATCCGGCAGGGTCATGCCTGCAAGCTTGCTGCTGAAGGAGTCGTTCATGGGCAGATATTCTCAAGTGACGGCGGGCAGGTGTCAAGATAGTTCGGTTTGGATTTTCGGTTAGAATTTCACGGCGAAGGTTCGTTGTAACGTTTTCCTGGAATGCTTCACTAATTACTGTGGAATATTCTCTTGTAAGGAGACAGGATGCGTAAAAGACGATTGCCGGCGCTTTACAACTTCATCCCTGGCGTTTGTTTGCTGCTCTGTTACCTGCCGATTCGGGCAATGCTAATCTCACCTGTGCCGCCAGGAACTGCCTCTGATACGGCTGCCCGCTACAAAGACAAGGTGGTGATGTTGCGGAATTCCTACTGCGGCCGAGAACTGATATTCGACACGAGTGGCAGGTTCTTGTCAGGCGGTCAGGCGGGTGCCTGGACGCTATGCCGGGACATGCGAATCCGGAAGGTGCGTGTTGCAGACGGAAAACTCAAAATCACTGGTCAACGGATTTACCTGTTCTACGATTCCCGGCTGAAGCAATTCCGAGACATAACCGAGAATGAGCCCTCAGCAAATAAGGAGACCAAAAGCTACAAGGAGATGATTGAGGGACAAAAAGTATCCATCGAAATGCAACTCCTACCTCAGGCAGATGACGGAAGTATTGCGGACGCCATGGACAAACTCTTTTACCGCTCCGAGGCCGAGTTTATTCAGGCTGTGCCTCATTTTTGGAAAAAGGCGCTTGCTGAGCCGGAATCACGATCTAATCCAGGCAAGGAGACCCTCGGCGTCGATATTCCGCGAAAGCAGGAACCGCCATCAGGCACAAATCCTGGAGAGATTTTCCACGTTGGAAATGGAGTTTCTCCGCCTCTGGCGGTTTATTCACCTGACCCGGATTATTCGGATGAGGCACGCCAAGCCAGGTATCAGGGTACTGTGGTTCTAACTACGATTGTTGGTCCCGACGGACGGATCCGTGACCCACGTATAGCTCGCCCTATTGGTATGGGTTTGGATGAGCAGGCTTTGGAAAAAATATTGGCCTGGCGATTCAGGCCGGCAACAAAGGACGATAAGCCCGTAGCAGTTGAGGTCACCATCGAAATCCAATACAACTTGTATTAAGCCTCTGTTATTTGTTGCATCCGCGGGGCTGTCTGCATTGAGTTTTGAATCTGCTGTTGGTTTTCTGCTGTACCTCTGCGGCAGATGTTTCTGGTTGCTGCCAGTCGGCTCCGCTTAGCTGTGTTACATTCATAAAAACCTATGCCAAGCGAAGTAGGCCCCACTGCGCAACGGCTTGACCTTCTCTGGCTGCTTTTTCTTCTGGTGCTGGCGCTGCTGCCGCCCATTGGCGAGATCCACAAGCAGGAGATCCTGGTGTGCATTGGAATCTTTCAGCTCCTGGAGGCGCGCATCGTCGCCGCCGTTCCCGAGAGAGGCGCGGCTTACGCTGTGTTGATCAAGATTGGCCTGGCAACCATTCTGATTAATCACACCGGGGAAGTCTCGGGCATCAACAGCAGCTATTATCCCATCTATTACCTGCCGGTGATGACGGCTGCCATGTACTTTGGGCCGTGGGCAACGTTGTTTTGGACGACCCTGGCGTCCGGCGCCTATTGTTCTTATCTCTACTGGGCGTTGCAGGAGGCAGAACTCAACCGGGATGCGGTGGCCGAGTTGTCCCTGCGCATGTGTTTCTTCTTTCTGGTGGCAATGACTGTCAACCGATTTGTCATGGGTTACCGCGAACAGACCCAACGCTACCAGGCGGTGGCTGAGACCCTGACGCATGCTAATGAAGACCTGAAGAAGGCGCAGGCGGAGGCACGCCGAGCCGAGCGTTTGGCTGCTTTAGGACAGCTTTCTGCCGGTCTGGCCCACGAGATTCGCAACCCTTTGGGAGTCATCAAAGGCTCAGCAGAGATTCTGAACCAGAAACTCGCCGCCTCTGACGCTTTGGCCAAGGAGTTATCGGGCTACATCTATACAGAGGTGAATCGCCTGAGCGCGTTGGTGGGGCGGTTCCTGGACTTTGCGCGTCCTTCGCGGCTGGAGCTGCGTCCGCTGGAGTTGCAGCCGACGCTCGAAAAAGCACTCAAGAGCGTCTCCGAGCAAATCGATATCAGCAAGATCAATGTGAGGCGGGATTACGCAACCAATCTTCCACCGGTTATGGCCGATGAGCAACTGTGCGACCAGGTTTTCACCAACCTGCTCACCAATGCTTGCGAAGCGATGAATGAGCTAGGAGGGGGAGAGCTTACCATTCGGGCGCGGCGGCAAGATTCGGGATCGCGCCATGAGGTGGTTGTCGAGATTGAAGATACCGGACCGGGAATTCCGGCAGACCTGAAGGAGCAGATTTTCAATCCGTTTTTTACCACCAAGAAAACAGGAGTGGGTTTGGGCCTGGCCATCGTCACAAAAATTATTGACGCCCATGGAGGCGCGGTGCGGGTGAGGAGCGAGCCGGGCCAGGGCGCGTGCTTCCAGATATGTTTTCCCCAAGCCGAAAACCTGCAAGCGTTGGAGAATAAGGAACTGCAGATACACTAAACGGTTGCTATGCCGAATATTTTGATTGTCGAGGACGAACCCAAGATGCGCCGGTTGCTGGAGATTAGCCTGGGAGAGGACGGCTACACCGTCCAGACGGCGCAGGACGCGGAGACAGGTGTCAAGTATTTCCAGCGCAATGCCATCGATCTGATTGTTACCGATCTGAAACTGCCGGGCATGAACGGACTCGAGTTCCTGCAGGAGGCGAAACGCTGGAACGCATCCGTACCGGTGGTGGTGATGACGGCCTACGGCTCAGTGGAAACCGCGGTGGAAGCCATGAAGGCGGGTGCAAGTGATTACGTGCTGAAACCGTTTTCCATGGCGGAGATGAGACTGGTAATCAGCAAAGAATTGGATGTCCAGCGGGTGCGGGAGGAAAACCGCACGCTGCGGGAGGCGCTGGGAAAACGGTATCAATACCAGAATATCATTGCCCGCAGCACCAGGATGCAGGAGGTTCTGGCCATCGTGGAACGCGTGGCCGCTACAAGTTCAACGGTCCTGCTGGGAGGCGAGAGCGGCGTAGGCAAGGACCTGATTGCGCGCGCCATTCATCAGAATTCCCGGCGGGCTGCCGGGCCGTTTATTAAGATCAACAGCACTGCCATTCCCGACAATCTGTTTGAGAGCGAACTCTTTGGCTACGAGAAAGGCGCTTTCACCGGCGCTAGCACCAGCAAGCCGGGGAAATTCGAGCTTGCAGACAAAGGCAGCCTTTTTCTGGATGAGATTGGAGACGTTCCTGCCCCCATCCAGGTCAAGCTTTTGCGCGTCCTGCAGGAACGCGAGTTTGAGCGGCTGGGCGGGACCAAGACGCTGAAAGTAGATGTTCGCTTGATCGCCGCCACCAACAAGGATTTACGGGCCGCGCTGGAACAGGGAACTTTTCGTGAAGATCTGTACTACCGCTTGAATGTTGTGCCCATCGATATCCCACCCTTACGCGAGCACAAAGAGGACATCCCGGACCTGGTCAATCATTTTCTACTGCGCTTTACCGCACAGAACGGCAAGCAGGTTGAAAGGATTACCCCGGCAGCTCTGAAGGTACTGATGGAGTACTACTGGCCGGGTAATGTGCGCCAGCTTGAAAATGCAATCGAGCGGGCGGTAGCTCTATCAGCGAAGGCAGTGCTTGATGCTGACGACATTCAGTTGGATTCCAACGGTCCCAGGAACCATGCCACCACAAGCGCTCCCATCCTGCCGGAGGGCATGAGTCTGGAGCAATGGGAGGACGAGATCATTCGCGAAGCTCTGCGCCGCGCCAGCGGCAACAAGAGCCAGGCGGCAAGAATGCTGGGCCTATCGCGGAATGCGTTGCGGTACCGGCTTTCGAAAATTGGGGTGCCGGACGACTAACGGGCTCGGGGCGGTCATCTGCTTTTGTGCGTTGGGCTGAGTAGTCCTCCCCATGAACCCGACGCCCCGGGCCGGCTTGGTTCAAATCCACCAATGCCACTGGCTGAAAACCACCACCCATCACTGCCAACTTAGCTCTACGTGCGATAAATACAACAAAATAAAGAGAAAAGATAATGGTGGATTTGGCATGGCAATTGCTTTTGCTATTGGCAACAGGGAAGTGTGAATAGCTCAGGGAAAGTGCGATGCAAGACAGGTGTGATGCAAGACGAGAGGTGATATGAAAAAGGCATTCTTAGTTATTTTGATGTTTGCGGTGACAGGGCTGGTGGCGGCCCAGGAGCAAGGTGATGCTCAGGACGCCCCACCTCCAGGTCAAAATGGCGGGCCCCAAGGAGGGCCCGAGGATGGAGGCCGGTCACAGGGCACGGATGCGGGAGTAGCACATCTTAGCCTGGTTCACGGAGACGTCTCCATGCAACGTGGCGACTCTGGTGATTGGGTGGCCACCACCTTAAATACTCCTATCGTCCGCGGCGATGCTGTTGCTACCAGCGAAGGTTCGCGGGCGGAAGTTCAACTGGATTATGCCAACGTACTGCGCCTTTCCGGGCAGACCCAGGCCAAACTGGCCGACCTGACCCGCAGTCACATCCAAGTCCAGATTTCTCAAGGCTCTGCCAGCTTGAGCACGTTCGCGAATGGGGAAGCCGAGGTGGAAGTTGACACGCCTAACGTGGCCATTCACCCGTCGAGGGATGGGCGGTACCGGATTGAGGTGAATTCCGATTCGGAAACCAATGTGATTGTGCGTGAAGGTGAAGCTGAGATCTCAACCTCGCAGGGCAGCACTACGGTGAAAGCAGGAGAAGTCATCAGCGTACGGGGGACGGATGATCCCGAATACAAAGTGAGTGAAGCTCCGGGCGCAGACGATTGGGACCACTGGAATAACGATCGCGATAAGAGGATCCAGAACGCCGAGGGCGTTCGCCGGACAAATCCTTATTACACAGGTGCGCATGATCTCGATGCCTACGGGCGCTGGTCCGAGGTACCGGGATATGGCCAGGTGTGGGCGCCGTACGATCAGCCCGCCACCTGGGCTCCGTACCAGGCTGGTCAATGGGTTTGGGAACCCTACTATGGCTGGACCTGGGTTTCTTACGAGCCCTGGGGCTGGGCGCCTTATCACTATGGGCGCTGGTTCTTCTATGGGAGTTCGTGGTACTGGTGGCCTGGAAGGGTAAGTCCTTTTTACCGTCCAGTGTGGTCTCCAGCGTTCGTGTCTTTCGTGGGGTTTGGACGCCACGTCGGCGTTGGTTTCGGATTCGGCTCCATCGGTTGGTTCCCTTGTGGCCCGTTTGATCCGTTTTATCCGTGGTGGGGCGGCGGCTTCAACACCTTTGGCTTCGTTGGCGTTGGTTTCGGGTTCGGTTTTCATGACCGGGACCGCTTCTTCCGCGATCGGGATGGTTTCCGTGGCCGGGGGTTCTCCAACTTCAATATGGCATTCAACAATGCGCGCGTGCGCGCGGGCATCACGAGTGTTTCGGCGGAGAATTTCGGCCGAGCTGGCGGCCGGTTTGAGCACGGCATGGACATGAATACATTGCGCGAGGCGCGGGTCTCCACGGGAAATATCGGAGTGGTGCCTACGCACGAGAGCCTGGCGCCAACGAACAGGGGATTCCGTTCAGCTCCCGCGGGTATCAGAAGCAATGCCTCGACGCATTTCTTCAGCCGGACGCAGCCCTCTGGTTCCACGCCCAGTTTCCGCGAACAAACCAGCAGGATGCAGGAAGCAGTCCGCGCACATGGCGGTGAGGTGCAGGGCGGCGCCAGAGCGGGCATGAATACTTCCGGCAATGGCAGGTTCGGCGGGAACAACGCTGGAACTGGGGGTGATTCCCACACTTTCTCGGGTAGAAATCAAGGCTCATCTTCGTCTTCGTCCATGGGCTCCGGCAACGCGGGACGCACAGACAGACCTGCGGACGCAGGACGGACTTTTGGTGGAAACCAGGGCGGAACGTCGCCGAACAATTCCGGCGGCAACCGCGGTGGATACCAGCCATTTTCTCGAGGTTCGCAGAGCGGCACATCCAACATGGGTGGTGGTTCCAGGCCACAATTGGATCTGAGCAAAAGAATTGTGGTGCCACGCAGTGAGAGCAACGTATCGCGCGGAGCAAGTGGCTATAGCTATAGCGGTGGCGGCAACTACGGCGGCCGAGGCAATAGCGGCGGAGGTTACAGTAATCGCAGCTACTCGAGTGGCGGCCGTAGCAGCAGAGGCGGTAGCAGTGGCGGTCGCGGGAGCAGCGGCGGTCATAGCAGCAGCGGTGGCCACAGTGGAGGCCATAGCAGCAGTTCACATAGTGGAGGCGGACGGCACTAACTGTGAATCGCATCAATGTTGATCACGGGAGCTGAACGAAGGCGAGGAGGGTTGTTCCTTCGCCAGCTCCCGGACATTTTTCTACAGCAAGAAATGCCAGCCAGATCAGAGGTACCGTTGATTTGGCGGGCACGGGGCCCCGTCTTGTCCGGTACCGACAATCGCTTCTGTATCCCCCATTTTCGGAGGTATCAATGAAAGCTGCTGCTCTGCCTTTCATGCTCTCCCTTGCGCTTCTGGCTGCGTGGACAAATGCCTGGGCGCGTGACTCTGTCCTGCCCGCCGGGACACTGGTGCAATGTACACTTGACGAGCCGAATTTTTCTTCTGCCACCGCCAGAGTTGGCGATCCAGTTCTATGTCATCCTCACGGGTTGCAGGTTTTCGGCCAAGCCCTCTTCCCTCGAGGCACTTATTTTGTCGGCCACCTTGCGGACGACCAGGACCCTGGCCATTTCTGGGGCAAGGGTTATCTCAGGATTGAATTCGACCGCATCGGCCTGCCGAGCGCGGACTTACCGCTTTCAGCCAAGATGATCGCCGTCAACGGCTACAAGGTTGATAAGGACGGCAAGATCATAGGCAAAGGCCACGCCAAGCGCGACATTGTTGAATGGCTGTTCCCGCCGCTCTGGCCGTGGAAGATCATTACCTTGCCCGCGCGCGGCCCCAGGCCGACGCTTAAGGGAGAGACGCGCGTTACTCTGCGCTTGATGGATGACGTGCTCGTTCCAGCGTCTGGACAGTACCAGCGTTTTGGCCAACTGGCAGACCCAGGGGCATCTTATGCACGGCCAGCACTGTACATCAGACCCAAACAACTCAATCCTCCTTCAGCCATCAGCGGGGCGGTATACCAGTCTGTGAGCTGGCAGCCACCGCAAGCGGCTGAGAGCTGGCAGCCACAAGCGGCTACGAGTGGGACGCAAGCTGCCGCGCAGGCAAACGATCATTCAGGTTGGCGGTCCTTCAGAAAATCAGCGGCTCCTGCGCACGCAGTAGCGCCGGCAGACTCTCCGGCAATGACGGATGCAGCGGAGGCTGATGATGATCCAGCTCCGGCCAAGACGGCGGCCACAGATACCAACGCGGCGCCGGCAGATAGTGCCGCAGTTCCTGTAAAGGCAAAGGCGTCCATTGAGGAGCAAGACATCCCCCCAATGAATAGCCAGGCCCCGGCGAACGCCAAGGCTGCAATTGACGGAGCTCCAGTGAACCCGTCGGGAACCGGGGACGCGGCGGCTCTGGTGAAGACTTTGACCACGGAGAATGCCCATATATCCGCAGGCTCTGCAGCTCCATCACAAAAGCCCAGGCTCACTTTATTCGCTCTTCGAGCGGGAACGGTTTACGCCGTGACTGACTACTGGCGCGATGAAGACCATCTGGCCTACGTGCTTTCCAATGGCAAGGAAGGACAGATTGACATGAACGAGCTGGATTGGAAGACCACAACCCAACTCAATACCGAACGCAATATCAAAATTACCTTGCGCGAAGGACGTTAACGCAAGGCAGGTTCGCCGGTTCTCTGCGCTTTTTGGAAGGGGGGCAGAGATGCGGCTTGGGCGGCGGAGTTTCAGGAAAGTTCTCCGCCGCTTTAATTTTTCCTGACAGCAAACCTCCACATAGCGTGATCGAACTGCAACCGCCATTGCCCGCAACCGTAAGCCAATTTGGCGGTGAAATAGCGCGGATTCTAAAAACACTGCGACTTCGTACCATTGATTCTCAACGCTGATCACCCTGAACCCCTCATTGTTATCCTGTCTTTCGCAATAAGGAGCGGTAGTTTAGGCTAAGTCGTTATTTTTCAATGAGCCGATGGAAAAGGTCGGCACTACAGATGGAGAGCTTCTGCAGGAAATTCAGAGACGCGAGCTTGAATCCGCGGCGGTGGTTGCTGCGGCAACTCCAGTTTGAGTTTGTGC
>DATGJZ010000064.1:0-57454 GCA_035294925.1 Candidatus Angelobacter sp.
TCGCCGCCCACAACGTGGATGGCGCCGATTATTCCGTATCGGTACCCGAGATTTGGGGATGTTAGTGTGTTTCTCTCACCCTCTGAGCCAGGCATTTACTTCGTCAAGCGGATAATAGGCGTTCCCGGCGACCATATTCACCTGCGGAATGGCGTCGTTTACCGCAATGACCAGCCCCTGAGCGAGCCCTATATCATGCGCGACGGCAGCCGCGACCAATATCGCGACAACTTTCCTTCAACACCGCCAACTCAGGCCAGCGGAGTAACCCGGCGCTGGCGCCGGACACTGGCCTCATTCATCGTAGACGGCAACCTGGTAGTGCCGAATAGCGAGTACTTCGTTATGGGGGATAATCGCGATGATAGCTACGACAGCCGCTATTGGGGTTTTGTTCCACAGCAGAACATGGTTGGGCGCCCAATGTTCGTCTATTGGTCTTTTGAGACTCCGCCCAGCCAGTATTTGAAGACAAGCGTCGGGGACCGCCTGGCGTTCGTCGGCAACGTCGTGGAGCATTTCTTTGACGAGACGCGCTGGAACCGCACGCTCCGCCAAGTCAGATGACCGCCATTTTAGCGGGGGGTTCCGTGATCAGCTCCACTACGCAAAATGTGAAACTGGACAGCGGAATACAACAGATGGTTTTGCAGGTGAGTGGCGACCCTCAGCAGTAAATGTTTTGGTTAGGCCGGACAACGTTCTATAATTCTGGTGCGGCTGACTTCCACGGTTGGCCGCACCTGGTTCTTGATCTTTCCTTTTAGAACCAAGGCGCGCGGTCGACTAGGACGGATCCGATGAGATGGTTATACATGGTAGCCTCTACCGTAGGTGGGCTGACCGTGGCTCCCGCGTGCGAGGACAATTCAGCGCAAAAAACTGTCCAACATTTTCATAACCCAGCAGCGACCACTAAGCCTTTCCTCTTTTCAGGGGCAGACGAATGAAAAACTTTTGGATTTCTGTGATAGTTGTTGGCGGGTTGACGGTAGCCGGCGGGGCACAGACTGCGGCAACAGAGTCAGCCTCTCCAGGCACATCACCTTCCATAGAAAAAAAGTCAGCCAGAGCAGGATTGGCCAACACCGCTGTAGCCAATGGTAGTGGCCTGGCACTGGCCAACGGTACAACGCTCCAGGCTGAACTTAGCAAGTCTCTGGATACCAAAAAAGCCAAAGTAAGTGACATAGTGACCGCCAAAGCGACTCAGGATGTTCAGTTCAACGGACGCGTAGTGATCGGTAAAGGTTCAAAATTGATAGGTCATGTGACAGAGGCGCAGGTCCGGACGACAGACAGCACCGAGTCTAGGCTAGGAATTGTCTTCGATCATGCTGTGTTGAAAGATGGTTCTGAAGTAACGCTGAACGCGGTCGTGCAGGCCGTGATCGCAGCGCCAACGGTGCCGGTTTCGTTCGTTACCAACGATGCCGCAAGTGCAAGCGGCGGGCTGGATGGATCGGCTGGCGGAATTGCGAATGGAGATGCGGCAAATGGCACTTTGAACAGTGCCCTCCGTGGCGTGCTTGGGCTCAAAGGATTGACCCTGAATTCGTCAGCATCCGGCCTCCAAGGTTCCGTGATCAGCTCCACCACGCAGAATGTGAAGTTGGACAGTGGAACCCGAATGATTTTGCGGGTACGTGCGCCCGCTCAGCAATGAATGTTTTTACGCGGCCAGACAAAGTTTTAACGTATAGAAAAATAAAAAACCATTGCAAGGCGCAGATGCCAGAAAAAACTGAAATCGTTACAAAAGTTTTTGTGACAATAGAGCCCCCAGGAATCGCGCCGTTTGCTTAGAGGTGTAGTTTTGGGGATTCGCTTTCATACGCGCGTATCATACATTAACGCAAGCGCTTATCGTGGAAACGGAAACTAAGATGGCGGGAATGATCGCACGATTGAGCAAAAAATGGAGGGACGCAGCCGGGTTCTGGGCTACGCGTGGAAAGATCGGACAGCCCAAGAGCAGGGCTTCAAAGGCGCCGGTTCCTCTCCATCCCGTTCTCGCGGCTTTTCTGCGTGAATGGCGGCGTGAAACGCCGTACCGCAACTTTTCCGACTGGGTCTTTCCCAGCCTTCGTCTCGACGGCAAGCAACCGCGAGTTGCCAACATGCTCGTGGAGGATTACTTGGGGCCGGCTGCGGTTAAGGCTGGGGTTGAGGAGTTGCAGGGCGATCGGAAGGTACGTTTCGGCCTCCACAACCTGAGGCATTCGCTGGCCTCATTCCTTGTGGATAGCGGGACGGATCCGAAGACCGTTCAGGACATGCCGCGCCAAGGCCGATGTGCAGACGACGCTGAAGTTTTATTCCCACAGCAAGCACGAAACGAAGCTGGCGGCGCAGGGCCAAATGCCTGAAGCCATCCTGCAGAAGCCGGTTTCACAGGCAGTAAATTAACAACGGGTGATCGAAAACGGGTGATTTTTGCATTGGCCAACTTCGAAAAAGCCGGGTATGCCGTTATAAACTGCGGTTTTTCAATGGTTTGGAATGGTGGCCAGGGACGGAATCGGGCGCGGACACCGGGTTGATAACACGTAGGTTATTGATTCTACAAACGGACAAAAAGGATAAAACGGCCAAAAAGCCGATTCCATTGTACGTTTATTGTACGGTGAAGATTTCAAGAAAACTCAGCGCCTGAGCGGCCGATGAGGCTCGCTTCGACTCCAGGTGAGTTTGCAGCAAGATAGCTGGGCGGTGGCACAGGAAATCCGCGTATATCCGCCGCGAGCAGAGATATTTACTCGTATCGCAGAGCGACCATGGGATCAATGCGTAAGGCGCGGCGAGCGGGCGCATAGCAAGCGGCAAGGGCAATGAGGATCATGGCCACCGTGACAGGAACAAAGGTGAGCGGATCCGTTGCGCTGACGCCTGAGAGAAGGTTCACCATCAGGCGAGTCAGGGCGAAGGCCGCCAGCAGTCCAATGACAACGCCAGCGATCACCAGCCTGACTCCCTGCCCCAGAACCGTGGTAAGAATGCTTCGCCGGCTTGCGCCTAGGGCCATGCGGACGCCGATCTCGCGCGTGCGCTGACTCACGGCAAAAGACACGACTCCATAGACGCCCACGGTTGCCAGAACCAGACCAAGCAATCCCATAGCCGCGGTGAGAGTTGCTGCCAGCCGGAAGACCAGGAACCCGTTTCCTCCAGCCATCGCCTCCCGCATTGTCTGGAGGTCGGAGATTGGCATGCTCGCGTCAAGCGCCTCGATTTGCCGTTGAAGAGGGCCAATGAGGGACTCTGGTGAAACCGAAGACCGGACCTGCAATATTCGAAGAGGACTGTAATTCTGTTCGAAAGGAAGATAGAAATACGGCATGGGTTGTGAATAGTAGCCAAAGAGCTTGCTATCCTGGGCCACACCGACCACGGTCACGAAGGGACCGGTGGCGCTCTTCATGCTGAAGCGCTTGCCGAGCGAAGTGTCATTGGGCCAGAAGTGATTGGCCATGGCCTGGTTTATGATCGCCACCAGCGGCGCAGTACTGTTGTCCGAATCAGTAAAGGAGCGCCCGTGCAAGAGCTGAATTCCTGTGGTTTGAAAGTAGTCCTGATCCACCCGGTTGAGAAAAACCAGCGGAGGCTGCTCGCCTTGCGCCAACTGGCGGCCTTCGACATAAACCTGGCTTCCATCATTGTAGTTTCCCATAGGGACGCTGAACGCCAGGCTGACCGACTGCACACCAGGTACAGCACGCACGCGGTGTTCAAGTTCCTGGTAGAAATTCCTGGTCCGCGTTTCGTCGTAGCCTACTTCACGCGGGTCCAGCATCACATTGAGAACATGATCCGCATCAAAACCCAGATACATATGCTGGGCTTGTTCCAGACTGCGCACGAAACGAGCGGCGACGACCAGGAGCATGAGGGCGCCGGCAACCTGCGCGACTACCAGAATGCTGCGCACGCGGTGACGGCCTGCGCCGCCAGAATCGCTTCGTCCCCCTTCCTGCAAGGCCTCGCTCACAGTGGTTCGAGAGGCGCGCACGGCCGGCCACACTCCGACGAAGATGCCTGTGGCCAGGGCCGCAGCCAAAGCATAGAGAAACACTCTCCAGTCAAAACTGAAATCCAGCAACACAGGAAGGCTGGTTCCCAAGCGGATGGTGCTAATAAAACCACTTGCCCAGGCGCCCAGGCATACACCTGCGATCCCGCCGAGCAGCGCCAGGACAATGCTCTCCGTGAGCATTTGACGAACGAGGCGCGCGCGAGTGGCGCCCATGGCCGAACGAATCGCCATTTCGCGCTGACGGACGGTGGCGCGGACGAGCAGAAGGTTGGCCACGTTCATGCACGCCAGCAACAAAACAAACCCGGCCAGCACCAGGAATAAGCCAACGATAAAGGGAATCGCGCTGGCCATTCTAGGAATGGGCCGCGCAAGCCTCTCAGGCACCAAGGCCACGGTAACTCCCTGGTTGGTTTGCGGGTACTGCTGCGCGAGCCGCTGGGCAATCACATTGACCAGGGTCTGGGCACGGGCAACAGAGACTCCAGGATCCAGTCTTCCCAGCACAGTCAGGTTGCGGTGATTGCGATCGGTCCACAGGTCCTTTGAGCCATTGGAGCCAGCGGAGACAGCCTGTTCGGTCATCATGCTCAGCGGCAGGTAGCCGGCGAGATCGAGGTTCGAATAAACGCCACGAAATCCTTTGGGCGTAACGCCCAAAACCACAGCCAGGGTTCCGTCCACACGAACTTGTTTGCCCACGATTCCAGGGTCAGCGTTAAATCTCTTCTGCCAATACGAATAACCCAGGATCACCGAGGGTGCAGCGCCGGGCTGTTCTCCTTCATCCGGCAGCAGCAGTCTTCCAGCCGCGGGCCTGAGCCCTAAGGCAGAGAAAAAGTTTCCTGTAACATAACTGAAAATAAATGGGTCGGTCTTAACATTCCCGTCGACGCTCAATCCGCCCAGACCAACCTGATATGCGAACAGATTGGAAAACGTCTGCTCCTGCCTGCGGAAATCAAGCAGATCGGGATAGGAAAAATAGTAAATTCCGAGAGAGTCACCCTTCTGCTGAGCGGCAAAGACAACAAGCTGCTCAGGGTTGCTAACGGGCAATGGCCGGAGCCAGCCATTCACAACGCTGAAAATGGCCGTATTGGCGCCGATACCCAACGCCAACGTGAGGATTGCGGCGATTGTAAAGCCAGGGCTCTTGAGCAATTGGCGGACGGAGTAGCGCAAGTCTTGTTCTAATGTCTTCATGACTCAAACATATCCTCGGCAGAAAGTGCTGCATTCTGTAGGCCAAGTCTGGGCTTTTGTGCAAGTCGTTGCAAACGCGGCAGATGCACTGATCCTGAAGGAACGTTAAGGTGCTTGATGTGACCCGAACATGGAACCCGCGCTCCAGACGTGGAACGAAAAGCCAAATGCGCAAAAAACTAAGCGGCGGCAGGGCGGACCGGTGAATCAGGGCCGGCAAGCGAGATGCGGGCCATTTTCCGCCGCAACGCCAGAACCTGCTTCATGTGATGACGAGTGTGCACCAGATGGAATTTACGCCATTGTCGAATGGTAAGCGGGCCGAGAAACCCGTGCACCATGAACTCAACCTTGTTACCGAACTTTTCCTCGCACTGACGAAACATCTTGTCCATCTCAATCATGGCGGCAGCGATCGAGGTCTTCACCGCGTCCGGTCCCATGCCCCTCGGAACAACCATCCGAGGCGCCTTGGCGCCGCTGGGAACGTAGCCTATCTTAACCGCAACCAACACCTTGAAACGTTCCTTCCATGTGGGCCGGCGAACCTCAGGCTTCGCCTGGCGCAAAACCATTCTGCTCGCCTTGACGGTCACGCCATAGGAAAGCAAGAGGTGCTCCAGGATACACGCTGAAGACCATTTTCCGTGGGGGGCCCAGGTCATCTGTTCGTTGGCCATTCCGGCAATCGACGCATGAATGACCTCCAGCGCGCGTCGCAGGTGCGGTGAGTGAAAAGAAACCGTCGCATTCATAACGTCTCCAAAGAGCCTCTCAGTTGAGAAGCTCTTCCAACTCCTGTAAATCGAGATCGAGCGTGTCGAAGTGCCGAGAATTGATCTGGGCGATGGGGCCGGGAGAAGCGACTTCCCGGGCAAGTCTCTTCAATGCGGCTCGCTGCTCCAATCCTGTATCGCGAGCGGAATTGAGACTAAGATGCAGCGTGCCGCCGTGGATGAGACCCACGATCCGAATGCCTTCCGCGCCGGCAGCCAGGCTCGCGGGCATGAAGTGGGTAAGACGGAAGAGATGCGATCTCCGCGCTTCGTGGAGTTGGTGCAACAGCCTTACCTGCACGCCTGGATGAGTCGGATTTGCCTCGGATCGACCCGGTTCGGGAACCATGCAACCGAATTGGCCAATGGTCCGCGAGAGATCAGCCGGGTGGTTGGCTGCGGACCCCCGCCGGTCATAATCCGGAGTAACGGGTTCCGGAAAAACGGGAGTGGGACTGAATACAGCACGTGCTGCCGCCAGGAGGACTGCGTCCTGCTCCGGAGGAGAGAGATGCCTCATCCCATGTAGCGCGGAGACGGCCATGCGATAGTGTGCCGTTTGCAGCGGCATCATTTGAGGCTTCCCGGATGAGCTGGGCGACCCTGTAGTTCGCGGTTCGGCAAAGGCACTGAGGCGATCAGCAATCAGCAGCCAGGTGTAGAAAGATGGCCGCGGTTCATGAATCACACTTCGTCCAGACAAGAGCGCAATATAGATGTCTTCCAGTTCGTCTATGAGGACAGGCCAGGAAACTTCATCCAAAACCAGACTTGAAGCGAGTAGCGCGAGCTTGTGACCCTTTCCGCCCGGTCCGCTTCCGAGAACCGCGTGCAACGACGGATGATCGGGATTGATGGTGAGAGCCTGGGCCTCAACCATGGCTTGCCATTCGCGGTGGCAGCGACGGGAAGTGAGTGGATCCCATGCAACCTGAACAACCGTGGGCTCGTTATCGGCCCTAAGAGCCGCGAAGAGCAGTCCGCCCTCAATTCCAAACCGGAGCCTGAGGGCGTCATGACGGAAGGCCAGTTGGCGCAGAGCTTCAGAAAAAGTATCCAGGTCTAGCAGGGACTCCGTCTGCAATACCACCCGTCCGACGGCGAGCGCCGAGGAATTCACTGACGCCCTATAGATAAACTGCTGCAACGGCGTCATGGGCGCAGGCACGCCGGACTGCGAGGTCACGTCCAAGATGAACTTTGTGTCGTTTTCTATCACTGCCGATAGAGCATGTATGGTTCGATGAGCGGTAATACGCGATGGCAGAGCGAGCATGTTCAGCGACCCAAGCTGGAGGGAAATCCGCACCGCTTTCTCGGCTGTGCCTCCGAGCGCAAAGAAGTCGTCCTGGATGCCAATCTCTTCCACATTATTAAGGACTTTTTGCCACACCGAAGCGACCTGCCGCTCCAATGCCGTCTGCGGGGCAAGATAGGCCGCAACTCCCGGGCACCCGATGTGCTGGGCCTGCGCGTTAACAAGGTCCTCTTTCGAAGTAAGTTCCAGCCTTCCATCGTTCTGCCAGCTTCCCCACCAGGGTAGCCGGATCAACGGTTGGCCGGATTGTTTCTTCTCATTCGCTATGAATAGCCCGCCTTTCATCCCTATACGAACCTTCCCTCCCCATGAATCCAGAATATGGAAGGAGGCAGTTCCTACTGGCCATCCGACAACCGGCATGCCCGGCGTGTGTTCTTTATCAATCCAGAGCAACGCATCGGTGAGGTCCCCCAGGGGCACAAACACGCTGACACGGCACGCCAAGCCGCTGATAGTAACCTCATCCGGTAGTCCCACGAGTACCACGTGCCGCAGACCGAAGAATGATATTTGGTGCTCAGACCGGCAAGTTTTCTTCAAACGGACTAACGTCTCCGCGGCGGCTACCAGGATTTCCACCCGGGTGCGAAGCAAGAACCCTTCCAGCGCGAAGGGATCAAGCCACATCTCCCCAGAGCCCACCATGGTTGTGCCGTCCGCGCAGAGCGCCGCAATATCTTGTCCACCGGCGCTCTTGAACGCAGACAAGAGACCGAGCAACGTTGGATCGAGTAGCTGACCGGCGCTGAATCTTGTGAGGACCTGGTGTTCTTCCTCGGTGAGGAGATCGAGCAGGCCAAGGCGAATTTCCGGACTCTCCACCACCTGCCGAAGAAAACTCGCTAACAACGGGAGCAAGCCTGGCGGCGCGGGGGCTTCCTGAAGCAATCCCGGGATGAGTTCCAGGCACCAATGTTCCGGCCCCTCGGATACACGCAGGGCGAGTGTGGGCCCCACCACCTTGGTGACATCAAAGTCATATGCCGGCGGAGACTCAAGGAACGCTTCAACGCCCGCAAACCGAAGGTCGCGGGTGGCTTCTTCTACAAATAGTACGACTGAGTAGGGATACAGATCGTTCCGGCCCCGCTGCTTTCGCAGTTCACGAAGCCAATCCTGGAAAGGACAATCCTGATGGACAAGCGCGTCGAGCACTGTATGCCTGACCAGTTCCAGAACCTCGAGGAACGTGGGATCTCCTGAGAGGGTCGACCGCAGAGCCAGAGGGTTCATGAAAAGACCCGCCACACGTTCCAGGTCTGGATGCGTCCGTCCGCTCACCGCCGTACCGATCACTACATCCAGCGAACCTGTGATGCGAACCAATAGAGCCGTAAAGGCAGCCAGCACGGCCACAAAGAGTGTGGTTCCCTCATCATTGGCCAGTTTTCGCAACTGCGCCATCAGGCCCTTGGGCAGATGTAGAACACGGTCGTGCACCAGAGTCTCCCTGGTTTCAGGCGAGCCAGACTGCGGCCACTGCAGGACTGGGAAGTCATCCTGGAACCGCTCCAGCCAATAGCTCTTGTGCGCCTGCAAGGCGGCGGAGTTGACCCTCTGATTGTGCCAGCTCGCGTAATCCGCGTAACGGACAGCGAGCGCGGGCAGCTTTGGCTTGCGCTCTTCGATGAGAGAGGTATAGATCTCCGCCAGATCTTCAACCAAAATCCGTTCGGTCCACATGTCTGAAATGATATGAGGCAGTTGCATGACGAACGCATAAGAGTGAGTGTTGAACCGAACCAGTTGAGCCCGAAGCAATGGCGGCTGGTTTTTCATAGTGGCCGCAAGTTGTTCGGCCAGCAACTGGTGAAACCGCTGCTGCTGCGATGTATCCGGCAAAGAAGAGAGATCGTGAAATGGACAGGCAATCTCGACATCCTTATGAACCACGTATCCTGGTTCACTGGCAATCTCCACAAATGACGACCGGAGCAGATCATGTCTTTCAATGAGCGCTTGAAGAGCAGCATGGAGAACCACGCGGTCCATCTCGCCTGGCATACGAACAATCTGGGGAAAACCCCACCCATGGACTTCCTTTTCCAGCACGCCATGCAAGGTGAGCCACATGGGTTTCTGCGCCGGTGACAGCAGATAGGCGGACTGCTCAGGAAGCCGCGGGATTACCTCAGCCACAGGGGACTGCGCGGCTTCGCCATTCAAGGCCGCCGCCAACTCGGCCACGGTTGGGTTGAGAAACAGTTGACGGATGGAAACGCCATGAGAGAGCCGGCTGCGCAGATTGAGCACAATTCTTGTGGCATTGAGGGAGTGGCCCCCGAGGGTGAAGAAGTCGTCGTGCAGGCCCACGCGCTTGACTCCCAACACCTCCTGCCAAACGTCCGCAATAGCTTTTTCCATCTCTGTCCGCGGCGCCACGTATTGTTCTTCTATCCCAATGCTTAAATCCGGCTCGGGCAGCGACCGACGGTCCACCTTGCCATTTCCAGTCAAAGGCAACTTCTGCAAGCGGACAAAGACTTCCGGCACCATATGCTCGGGTAGACGCTCCGCCAGGTACTTCCTGAAATCCAAGGCGGCTATTCCCGTCTCTCCAACCCAGTACCCCACCAGCCGGCCATCCTTTATCTCCACCACTGCTTGACTCACTCCAGGATGCCCGCTCAGCGCTCCTTCTACTTCTCCAACCTCCACACGGTGACCTCTCACCTTGACCTGTCCGTCCCGCCGACCCAGAAACTCCAATCCCCCATCCCATCTCCAGCGGCCCATGTCCCCGGTCAGGTACAGCCTACCGCCCTCCCTGGTTCCAAATGGATCCGGCACAAACACGCGGGCCGTCCCCGGCGCGTTGCCCAAATACCCACGTCCCACACACATCCCGCCCACTGCAATTTCACCTTCACAGCCTACCGGCGCCAGATTCAGGTCGGCATCCACCACGTATACCCTGGCTCCAGCGATTGGTCTTCCAACACCCACGCGTTCCTTACTCTCACCCGGGGCCAGTTCCAGAATCTCGTGGGTTACATCATCGCTGCACTCGGTTGGTCCCCAGGCATTGACCAGCTTCACATGGCCGCAACGTTCAAACCATCGCCGGCTCAAAGAGACTGACAGCGTTTCCGCCGTCGATAGCAGATATCTCAGTCCGCTCAGGCACCTCCCAACACCTTGCATGCCCAACAGTAACTCCAGGTAACTCGGTACAACCTCCAATATCGTCGCTCCATCGCTCCGGACAGCTTCCAGCAAAGCGACGGGCTCCATGACCAGGTCGTCTCCGTAGATAACGACTCGCCCACCCACCATCAGAGCCGCCAGAAACTGCCACACCGAGATATCAAAGCAGTGGGACGCGCTCTGAACCACCACATCCCCGCCATCCAACCCCAATGCATCAATTTTCGCGCGCAGGTGATTGAGCATTCCGGTGCGCTCCAACATCGCGCCTTTGGGAAAGCCGGTCGATCCTGATGTGAAGAACACATACGCCAGGTCCTTCCCGCTTGACTTCTCCCTCTGAGGCTCATCGACACTACTACGGTTCCATTCCGTGTAATCCGCAGATCCATTCTCCACAGCCCCAGCCGTCGCAGCCCCAGTCGACTCAGCCGCCATCCCGCTCAAATCTTCCCAGCTAAACAGTCCACATTCGCTTCCCGCAATAAGCGACTTCCCGCGCGCTACAAACTCGTCGCCCACGGCCAACCACTTCATCCCCGCATCACGAACCATTCCCAGCAGCCGCTCTTGTGGATTGCCCGGATCCAATGGCACGTAAGCCGCCCCGGCCTTCATCACTCCCAGAATCGTTACGAGCATTCCCGCGCCGCGGCGCCCCAAGATCCCTATTCGATCTTCACGTCCCACACCTACCGATAGCAGCCAATTGGCCAACCGGTTGGCGCGGCTGTTCAGCTCTCCGTAGTTCAATTCTGTCTGGCGGTCTACTACGGCAGGGGTTGCGGGATGACTTCTGGCACGCTCGGCAATTAATTCCTCCACCCACGGCCCCTCGTCAGTGCGGGCGGTTCCCACCCCGAACCCCAATACGCGGGCTTTCTCCGCTTTTGGCATGATTTCGAGCTCGGAGACGGGAGCGTCAGGCCGCTCCGCTACCTGGGACAGCAACTCCTTCATACAGTCCATGAGCAGCGCCAGGGGACGGCCCTCCAGCAACTCACGGTTGTAATAAAAACCCATGGACAAACCATCCGCCCGCTCCAACACGGTGAGCCAGAGGTGGTAGACACCACCAAAGACGAAGCGTGAGATCAGCCTCATCTGCACTCCAGCCATGTCCGCATCCAGCGTTCTCACCTGCGAGATGATGACCGGAACCAAGGGGCGATAAGGATCGCGGTCGACCTTTAGGCCACGCAAAGCCTCACACAACGGGTATTCGACATGGAGCTGTGCTTCACCTAACTGACGATTTACATCAGCCAACACCGCCGCGAAGCGCATGCCATGCACATTCACCCGGATCGGCACAGCATGACCGAAGAATCCCAGAACTTCGGGCAGGTGCGGCGGCAACGTAGAGAATGGAATTCCCAAAAGAATATCTTTCTCATTGACCAGACGCTGCATCAAGACTTCGAACGCGGCCAGAACGGTGCGAAAGAGAGTTGTGCGATACCGTTTGCGAAAACTCTTGAGACGGTGAAAGACTTCCGAAGGAACTTCCTGTTCCAGGACGCCCACTGCAAAGCCACGAATCCGCCGGGAATCTCGATCCGTGGGCAAGTCCATCACGGGAATCGGCAACTCCAGTTGCTGACGCCAGTAGCCTTCGTGCTGTCTCAACAATCCTCGATCCAGACGCGCATTCTGCCACACTGCGAAATCGGGATACTGGATGGAAATCGAGGGCAGACTCAGAGTCCCGCCGCCAGAGAGCATTGAATACGCAGTTCCCACTTGCTGGAAGAGCTGCGCCATGTAAATGCCGTCAAGGATCAGGTGATTAAAAACAAACAGGAAGACATGCTGATTGCCTTCCAAGCGCAGCAATTCGGCCCGGAAGAGAGGCCCTACGCCAAAGTCGAAGGGCAGGCAGACCAGTTCCTGTTCTCTTCTCAGAACCACCTGAGCCCGGACATCCGGAGACTCTGCACAGAGGTCCAGGATGGAGAAGCTTACATGCACGCAGTCGAGGATTCGTTGGCGAGGTGCGCCGTCCTGTTCGATAAAGACCGTTCGTAGCGCCTCGTGCCGGTCCACGACAGCTTGCAAGGCTTCGCGGAACAACTGGTGACGCAATGATCCTGAGAGCGTCACCTGCGCGCAAACATTGTTGAGTCCCGCTTCGGCGTGAATCTGACTCTGAAACCACATATCGCGCTGGTTCAGAGAGAGGGGAATGTCACCGCCACTATGCCGCCGTTGCAGGCAAAGAGCCCCCTGTATGCCGGAGTCTTCGGCAGTGATCGATTCTTCCATTTCTGGCTTCTCCTGCTACGGTCGCGCGGGGGAGATGAACTCCTGACCTTCGACGGGGCCGCTATTTCAAAGTTGCTTCAACATCCAGCATTGCCGCGCTAAGCCGCCACCTTGAGCGGCATGGGCGCATCTTTTCCAGCAAGGAAGTCACGACATTCCAGCCGCGCGGCAATGTTAACCGCCAGCACGGCGCAAGCACCGCCGCAGACGAGGTAGATGAGAGGTATATTCCGATTGGTAACTTCGGCTACGAACCCGGTGAGACCCATCGCCAGAGGCACCAGGCCGCGAGTGATGGTCATCAGCACTCCGAAGACACGTCCGCGAACTTCCGTGGGAGTAGCCAACTGAAGAGCAGTGAGCAACTTCACGCCAATGAAGCCGTCCATGGCCCCAATTCCACCGATGATCCACATAGCAGTCCAGCGATTGGTCACCAGCGCAAGCAATGCAAGGCTGAGAGACATGAGGACCATGGCAGAGACAGTGATCCAACTCGAAAGGGTGGGCCTGAGTTTTACTGCGCCGCCCAGGCCGTATCCGACCACGGTACCGAGTCCGGAGGCCGCCAGAAGAAGCCCGTACCATTGCGGACCGGCATGCAGGCACCGGTCCACATAGAATGGGAACAGAATGAGCATCGGCACCATCAGTACCTGAAAAAACGCCATGGTATAAAAGAGGATTCGCATCCCTGCACGAGCGTGGATGTGTCGCAAGCCTTCCATGATCTCTGCCTTAAAAGCAGAGAATCTTCCTCCGGCAACAACCGGCCTCGGCGGCAATTTGGGGATATGGACGAGAAAGTCGCTGGCAGCGGCATAGATATAGGTAAAGCCATCGATGAGCGTAAGCAGCGGCGTACCCAGAATCCGGAACAGGATGCCGGCGCAAGCTTGCGCAACAACGGTGCATATCTGGAAAGAGCCCTGGAGAAAAGAGTTCGCGCTCGTGAGGTTCTTTGCGGGAACCAGATCCGGCACCACGGACATGCTGGCCGGCAGCCAAACCGCTCCCACTGTGCCTTCCACAACGGAGTAGACAAAAAATGAAACCACGATAACTCCCACCAGATGTGGCGATAGCCACAGCACCGACGCTATGCTGATCAATGAGATGCCTCTCAGGAAATCGCCGGTGACCAGGACTGCGCGCCGCGAGTAACGATCGACCATGGCCCCGCCCAGAGGCCCCAGCAGAACCGCAGGTATGGTGTAGGCCATCATGAAAAGACCTACCAGGGTCGGGGATTCCGTGGCCTGCTTCAGCGCCAGAATTACAATCACCAAGAACAACTGCGTACCGATCTGGCTAACAACCTGGCCTTGCCACAAGAGAAGGAAGTTCCGGTTCATAAGGCGCTTGGGCTCTGCGATCATGTCTTCCTCTCCAGTTTCAGCGCACGCTCTTGCAATCCGGGATGCGCAGCTTGTCAGTCACTGCCGGCCATAACGGCTGAGGGCATGGATTCATCCATAGTCCGGGACAACGCGGATCGACCGAGCGCCAACACGCTGCGGACAGCTCCCACAGCACACTCGATATCTTTGGCGGTAATTCCGTAGTGGGTTACGGCGCGGATTTTTCCCTTCCCCAATTCAGCCACGTGCACGCCGTGGTTCTGAAGCGCGTACATAAAGTACTTCGAGCTCAAACCCTGATCCGCCAGGGTCCAGAAAACAATGTTTGTTTGCGGCGGCTCAGGATCGATTTGAATTCCGGGAATCCTCGCCAATTTTTCCGCCAATAGCCTGGCATTCGCGTGGTCCTCAGCGAGGCGATTGACCATGTGCTCAAGAGCATAAATGCCTGCTGCCGCCAAAACGCCCGCCTGGCGCATGCCGCCCCCAACCATCTTTCGCAGTCGTCTAACCTGGGTAATAAAGGGAATGCAACCTGCGACCAAAGATCCCACCGGGGCAGCGAGACCCTTGGAGAGACAGACCGAGACCGTGTCAGCAAAGGCGGCGATCTGGCTTGCGCTCACCCCCAGGGCTATCGCCGCATTGAAAATACGAGCGCCGTCGAGATGGACGGGCACGTTGTGATCACACCCAAATTGGTAAACCTGCGCCAGATATTCGAGTGAAAGCGCCCTGCCTCCACAAAGACAGTGGGTGTCTTCCAGGCAGATCAAACCCGCGGGCACACACTGGAAGTCCTCATGGCCGTAGACAGCAGCTTCGATGTCCTCAAGCGAGAGTTCGCCATTGGGACGAGTAGAAAGAGTGTGATAGACAAGTCCACCAAGCACTGAGGCGCCTCCCGCCTCCCACCTCCAGATGTCAGAGAGGTCTCCAACCAATAGCCGTTTTCGAAGTGAACAGTGTCCCATTAATGCCAGCAGATTGGCCATGGTCCCGCTAGGCACAAAAATCGCGGCTTGTTTGCCCAGCATCCTGGCCGCGAGGGATTCGAGGGCGTTGACGGTCGGGTCCTCTCCGTAAACATCATCACCCAACTCTGCCGCGGCGATCGCCTGGCGCATTTCGGGCGGCGGGAGGGTTACCGTATCGCTGCGTAAATCAATGAGATAGTTCATATTCTTCATTCACTAAGCAGAGCGGGCCCTGAGCTCGCGCTGGCAAGGATCCAATTCAATCCGAATTGTGTCCAGCGCCCGATTCAGATCGCGCGTAACCAGCGAGGCATTCGAACCTGAAGCTATTACGAATCCGAAGCGGTCATAGGCGTCTTCCGGCGCGCGCACCGTGGCGCCCGCCCGGCGGCTGACTGAAATCTCACGGATGCTTGGAATCTGCAGGGCCTGTTCGATCCCACACACCTGCCGGATCTGGCCCGATTCCTTCGCGATCAAAAAACGGATGGAAGCAGCGCCGTGACGCTTGGGGGTGAGATCAAGGGGATAGCCGAGCAGGAGATCCATCCAGGCTTGTAGCAAGTCAATGCCGGTAGCATAGCTGACCAATTCGGGAATCATACCTCCGGCCAGCCTGGGATTAATCTCGACCACCACGGGACCGCGTTGGGTCAATCGAACCTCAGTATGGGCGGGGCCGAAATCAAACTTCACCGCCGCCAATGCCTGGAGCGCGGCCTGCACCACGGATTGCTGAACCGCCTCGTCCGCGCGGCTGGGAAAATCATGCCCCAGTTCAACAAAATGAGGAGGGCGGGAGAGATGTTTATCTGTAATTCCGACTACGCGAGTGACTCCATCGGGCAAGGTCACTGTTTCAACGCTGAATTCGGGGCCTTCCAGAAGACTCTCCACCAGCACGTCACCGTTCAACAACTGGCCGCGCACATTTTCTTTCCATGCATGCAGCGCGTTGTAGTGCTCCAGAAACTCGCGAGGACCGCGCACCAAACGGACGCCGTGACTCGAACTATCGCATGTGGGCTTTAAGACACACGGGTAGGAAATCTTGTTTGCCAGTTCCAGGGCTTCTTCTTTCGAAACCACCAAGTGAAACTCCGGCGTAAGGAGCCCTGCGTCCCGCAGTGTCCGGCGAGTCGCGGGCTTGTAACGACACGCTTGTGCGGCCATCGGGTGCAGGCCCGGCAAACCAAGCGCAGCCGCCAGTTCGGTCACGATGGAAACATAAAAATCTGAAAATGTAAGAACCGCGTCCACATGCTGTTTTGCCTGGATCTTGTGGACAGCCTGCAAAACGCCGGGCAGGTCATTGGTATCCAGCTCTTTGACTTTAATTTCAGGACCGACGAGATCAAGAAACGGGTACTTCGCCGGATTTCGAGTCAGGAAGGTGACCTGGTCCCCGCGGGCGAGCAGCTTTTGAATGGCGATCTGGCCCGTTCCCGTGGTATTGCTTTCCACAAAGACAAAATGATTCATACGTATGTGGCCTCCATCCCTAACTGTTCCGCAAACGCGACTGTGGTAATAGCGCACCCGCCATAAGAAACCTGCCCGTCGTGAGGCATGGAGGCGCAGCTCCAGCGCTCGGCGATATCGACGCCGTAGCGAATCGGGATGGGGCCCGCAGCCGCCACCTCACTGCACAGGTTGCGCTCCCGCATGAAATCAGAGGAGTAGATCGTGGCATAGTAGCGATCACCTCTGTCAGGGAGAATCATCACAACCTGCTGGTCCGGGTTGAATTGTTCCGCGACCCACGACGCCACTATGTAAACTGCGCCCGAGGACCCTCCGGCAAAAACGCCTGTGCGTCGCGCCAAGTCGACGCATCCGTTAAAGACCTCTCCGTCGGAGAGCCAGTGCACTTCATTGATAAGCTCGTAATCGACATTGCCGGGCAACATGCTGTTACCGTGCCCGCTCTGTAGACGCTTACGGTTGGGTTGATTAAAGATCACGGACCCGACCGCATCCACGGCCACGATTTTCACATCCGGAATGTACTTCCTGAGTGAGCCGCCAATTCCGCACAATGAGCCGCCTGTTCCAACGGTGCCAACCAGGGCAGCGATATTTGTTCCGAGAGATGAAAAGAGCGCTCCCCCAACCCTCTCGTAGGCAGCGGGATTACTAGGGCTGTCATATTGGCAAGCCCAGAAAGTGCGTGGAAGCGCCGCCATGATTTCATGGACCCGCTGAAGACGGGGTCCCTGCCAGCCTGTATCCGGGGCGTAGGTATCTACCACCTGTAACTCAGCCCCGAGGGCCAGCAGTTTGGCCTTAGTGATTTCATCCAAACGGGGATCCGTTACAATGATGACGCGATAGCCTTTGGCCGAGCCCACGCGGGCCAAACCTTCCGCCATGGAACCGGAAGAGCTCTCCACGATGACATCTCCACGCCGCAATGCGCCGGAACGTTCCGCATCCTCAATAATCTGTAGTCCGACCCGGTCCTTCATGCCGCCGGGGAGTTGCAGTTCCAATTGCGCCCACAAACTCGCTCCCGCAGTGGAAATTTCCCGCGGACGGACTCGCAACAGCGTGGAACTTTGTATCAGCTCCAAGATTGAATCGTACTTGTTCATATGCATTTCAGCATCGCCTTTCCGTCGCAGTCTGCTTGAGGACCAAGCGCGCGCCCTCAGAAAAGATCCTGATCTGAGTGATGGCACTCTAGATCGTCGGATAGAACTTCCGGCTCTACTGATCGAGAGGGGGCGCGCGGCGCACTTGTAGTCATTGGTAGACAGGTACTCCGGCAACCTTCTGGATCTCGACCTGACTCTTCAGATAATCCACAACCTCCTGAATGGTAATGTCGAGCACGGCCCCTTCCGAACTGGCACGTTTCTCGACAAACAGTTTGCGAAAATCAACTTCGGCGTCCACGATCTTCTCCAGATCGCAACCCAGGTCGAGGAAGTCTATGGATTCGGCGCCAAGGTCACCGATAAGCGTGGTAGTGGGATTGACTCCGGAGGCTGCCACCCGGAACACGGTGCAAACTGCCTTCTGCACCTCCATGGACAACTCCTGATCGGCCATCTTCTTCATTTTGATTCCTCCTGATTGACATTTGCGACTAAATTATCGGAGCGCGATCGAGATACTGCTCATCCGGTTCATCTCGTGTGACGCTACTCAAGTGCGTTGATGGAAAAGGGGCACAAAACCAAGTTGCCTCACATGCGAAAGAATTGTGTCGAGCACCAAACACCATGACACTCTACCGGGCAAAAGCCAATCCGCTGGCTTCCAGAGCGTCCTCTTCATAACGACCCCCTTGGCGCCGTATCCAATCTTCAATCACCGAGTCCCTGGTATCGAATTCGGCCCCGGGGATAACCGAGGCGACCAATTCGGCTTCTCCCATGCGCACGCCGGCCACTTCCACGTGACCTGTCACATGCACACAATGCGGTTGCATCTTCAGGATCTCCACGGTGATCCTGCACTGATCACCAGGACAGATCGGCTTGATAAACCGCGCTGACTGTATCCTGCTGAGGACTACATAAGTCTTGGGGCGTATAAGCCGCACGCAGGTGGCGGCTGTCTGGAGGATCATTTCAATCTCCAGCACGCCGGGCACAAGCTCTCGTCCAGGAAAATGGTCCATGAAAACCAAATCAGAACGGGAAAACGCTTTAAGGCAGACGGCGTGTTTACCGCCTTCGCATTCCTCTAATCGATCCACGAAGAGCCATCTCATATTGGGCATCCCTCTTGCTCGTGGACCAGGCTGGTAACTACGTGTGTGTCCAGGAGCAATCCGCACAAGTTCTAAGGGCAAACAAGAGGCCAAACCCCGCGAAAGCACGCAACGCATTACCACTCGCTCAAACGCTGGAAACACAGACTACGATGCCAGAAGATTGGCTGTGAAAGCACGTAGGAAGGGCCAAAATCGGTACAGACGGAACAGGGTGACGGCCACATTTGGCCCATCCAAAAGAAGCTTTGCAGGCGGCCGCATTCCCGTTTACCAGCCGCTTTTTTCGAGGGGACGCCGAAAAGCCAGGAGAAACTACAAAGATCAAAGCGCAGGAAATAAGAGCGCCGCCGCGCGCAGCGCCCATACCTGCCGTCATAAATTTTTGAAGCTACGCCGCCTCTGCCACCGGGGACGCGGGACCAGCCTCTTCTACAACTTTGCCGTCAAACAGATTCATGATCCTATCCGCGTGCCGGGCAAAACGTGCGTCGTGAGTGACCATGCAAATGGTTGCGCCCTCACGGTGCAACTGTTGGAGCAGTTCCATTACCGCTTCGCCATTGCGAGAATCCAGGTTTCCGGTGGGCTCATCCGCGAGCAGGATGGAGGGACTTCCCGCCAATGCACGCGCGACAGCCACGCGCTGCTGCTGACCGCCTGAGAGCTGCGACGGAAAGTGCCGCATGCGATGCGCCATGCTTACCTTGTCCAGCGATTCCTGTACCCGCTTCTTGCGCTCCGAAGACGACAAGGAGCGGTAGGTCAAGGGCAACTCAACATTCTCGTAGACGTTGAGATCTCCGATCAGATTAAAACTCTGGAAGATAAAGCCGATTTCCTGATTGCGAATTCGCGCCCGCTCGGAAAAATTCAGCCGTTGCACCTGTTTATCGTTCAGCAGAAAGGAACCGTCCGTGGGAGAATCCAGAAGGCCGATGATAGAAAGCAATGTAGACTTTCCGCAGCCGGATGGCCCGGCCATGGAAATGTACTCACCTTTCATGATGTCCATGGATATGCCGGAGAGCGCGTGTGTTTCTACTTCATCGGTATAGAAGACCTTGGTTACATTTTCGAGTTTGATAAGAGTATTTCCGTTTGAAGGCACGTTTTATCCTTTTTTTCCGGGCGGTGGCGGTTGAAATGCCCGCGCAATTTGTCGCCTGAAGTGCGGGTTTACAAGCGTCTAGAGGGTATGCAGCTCGTTGTTCATTCCAGGCGAATCCGATCAACAGCGTCATAGCGAGACATGTCGGAGAGGATCACGCGATCGCCCTCCTTCAGCCCGCGGACAATCTCCATGGTAGAAACTGAGCTACGCCCCAACTCCACGGGAACACGCGTTGCTCCCTTTCCATCTGGATCAATCTTGAACATCTTCACGGTGCTCTTCTCCTGACCAAAGGCAGGCCGACCAACATACAGGACGTTGGTCAAGCTCTCTAGGGTGATGGTGCCATCCACACTCAAGTCAGGCCGGGCGCCCTTGGGCATCTCGCCTTCGAGCTTCACATCGACCGTAACGGTCCCGTTTGCAACCGAAGGGTCTATACGCGAGACGGTTCCCTGGATAATTCCGTTATGCGTATCAACTTCGGCGCGCTGGCCATCCAGAATATCTTTGGCCTGTGTTTCCGGGATTTTCAGCTCTGCTTTGAGGTTTTCCGGCTGAACCACCTTGGCCAGGATGGTCCCTTGAACAGCGCGCTGCCCCACCTGAACATCCAGCTCCTGCAAGACTCCGGGAATTCCCGCACGGACCTTCATCGCATCAAGCTGCCTGTGTTTGAGCTGCCCCAAGGCGCGCATCTGGTCAATCCTGGCCTGCTGGACGGCCAACTCTGTCTCTACGGCCTTGGTATTGATGGCAATTCTCTCTTGAGCAATTCGCTGGCGGGTGGCGAGCGCCTTCTCTTTGCCAGCCGAACTTTTCAAAGCCTGATCTGAGAGCACGCCTATTTTGACCAGTTCCTTATTTGCATCGGCGGTTGTTCGGGCGTCATCATAGTCGGAATCAACCGTCGCGGCGTCGGCCTGGTAGTTCAACAAGTCACTGTTCACCTTGACCTTGGTGTTCTGGTACTGCGCTTCCGCCGATTTCAACTGCAAATCGGCATCGACGGCTTCCTGCTCCACTTGTGGATTGGAAAGCTCCATAATTATCTTGTCTGCCTCAACATGGGTTCCAGGCAATACCAGAATACGTTCCACACGGACATCTGTTTCCGCCGGAATCAAACGAATGTCTTCGGGAATCGGGACCAGGGACCCCAAGCCGTGAACCTGGCGAAGCATCGAACCACGCTTCACTGCGTCAGGCCACAGACCGGAGACCTCAACGGATGGCGCTGCCGGCTTGAGGCGGGAAATGCCAAGCGTAATTCCCAATACAACAACGAGCGCCAACACGCCCAGTATGATCCGCTTCCGGCGACGTTTTATCTTTACCGAGTCTTCACGAACGATGTCCATAGACAGCCTTGATAAATCGAGAATTCAAGTCATTCACTTAAGGTCTTCGAGTTCAGGCCAAGGGCGTGAGCGAAAAGAAACACGGGATGGGTTTTCACGCCTGACCGTGATAGTTTTCAAATTCTCTTACCACAATCGGATTGGCAGAGAATGTTACCGGGAGTCGCGTCTTCAGATGATCCACAACCTCCTGGATGGTGAGGTCTACGATTCCTTCCTGGGAGTTGGGCTTTTTTTCTTGAAGCAGCCTGCGAAAGTCCAATCTGAAATTGAAGATCTTTTCCAGATCGCAAGCCAAACGGAGGAAGGCGATGGACTCCGCTCCCAGATCACCGACGAGGGTGGTATTTGGCTGGATGCCGGGTCCACTGACCCGGAAGACTGTGCAAATAGCCTGCTCCACTTCCATGAGCAAGTCCAGGTCGGTCATTGTTTCCATTGTGTGAACTCCTTATGGGAGTAAAACCACCGCGGGCAGCGCCACAAAACTGGCTTTTCGTTAACCAGGGCAGCGCACATCTCCAAAAATCGCTCTACCGGAAAGACTGGCCGCCTTCCATAGTGCAAGTAGGCTGCCACTCATGGGCACGCGTCGGCTTGCAGGCGCGGGCATTAAACCCAGTTCCAGGAAACGGGAAACTGTGAGCCGAAATCGGGCTATTTTCGATGCCTCGAAATGCCACATTCGGTCCGACTTCGGGGACTGGCATGCAGGAAAGAATTGGCCTGTTGCTTGCAGCAGCAAGATGGGTTGCGATTTGATCCGGACGGAGTCTCTGGTGAACACGCTGAGTGACATGATTCAGTCGATGGCTGCCTTTGAACACGAGCCTTCGATGGTGCTGCAGCCAGCTCTCCAGCGGGCCAACCTTAAGATTGGCCTCGCCTTCAGTGGTGGCTTTGCCAGAGGCATTGCCCATATCGGTGTACTAAAGGTGTTGGAAGAAATGAATATTCCCATCAGTTGCGTAGCTGGGAGCAGTGTGGGAGCCTTGATCGGCGCCGTCTACTGCAGCGGTATGTCGCCCAAGGAAATGGAAAAGGTGGCGGCCAGCGTCCGCCTTCGCCACCTGGCTCGCTGGAACATCTCTCGTTTCGGCGTCTTGTCAGGCCAGCGTATGGTCAGGTTCATGGAGCGACTCCTGGGCGTAAAAACGTTCGAGGGACTGCGGATTCCGTTGGCTGTTACGGCAACCGATTTTGCGACAGGCGAGGGCGTGGTGTTTGATTCCGGACCGCTCATCAACTCGCTTCGGGCCAGTTGCGCGTATCCAGGAATGTTTCCACCGGTGAAGATAGGCGACCGGCTGCTGGTAGATGGAATGCTTGCCCACCCCGTACCCACACAACCGCTGCGCGATATGGGCTGCGACCGGGTGGTGGCCGTACACCTAAACGCACGGTGGGCTCGAGGCGTGCCCCGGCATCTCTTTGACATTGTCGGACGGTGCATCGCCATTGCCCAGCAGAAGAACTGGACGCTGTGGAGACCGGGCGCCGATCTGGTGATCGAGCCGGACATCAGGGAATTCAAGTACGACGATTTCGAAAGCACGACCGGTCTGGTGCGCGCGGGTGAAACCGCAATGCGCGCCTGCATTCCCCAACTCATGAGCTGGCTGGAAGAGAAAGGACAGGCTGCCTGACTTCCAGGCAAGAGTGTGGACCTAAACTTGTAAGTGATTCAAGCCGAACTTAAGTGCAGCGCACATAACGTGGGATGGAGACAAATACAAATGCGAAAAACCATACGAAAACGATCGAAACAAACGATCTTCGGATTGCCTCTCGTGGATATCGCCTGCGGGCCAGATCCAGCGAAAAATGAGCGGTTCGGTAACGCGCACGGTGTCATTGCAATTGGAGACAGAGCCACTGGCTGGATCGCCCTGGGCGGTTTGGCACGTGGGGGCATTGCAATCGGTGGCAGCGCCATTGGCATTATTGCCCTTGGCGGCGCATCGTTGGGATTAGTTTCTGCCGGCGGGCTGGCTCTAGGAGGCATCGCACTGGGCGGGCTTTCGGCAGGAGTTCTTGCCGCGGGAGGACTTTCCCTGGGATGGCCGGTTGCCCGCATCTTTGCCACTCTTTTTTAGTGGCACTGGTGTGCTGAGTCATTCGTCAAGACGCCGCAGTTGAATAATTCTGCTCGGCCTTATGCGCGTCAATTAAACTGTGCTCTTTCGTCCAGGCTTTGTGGGCCTCAAATTCCGATATTTAACCTGATCCCACCCATTTCCCTACTGCATCTGCGTTTCCCATTTTCATGCCGCCGCACCTACCATCCGGCCGGCAGGTTGGGACGGCGGACTGAGATGTGGCAGGGGGCTGACATGTTTGACGATAACCCGTTGATAAGTCATGCGATTCGAAATCTCAAACCATGCGGGCGGTTGGAGATTTGAAAGGAATCTCTTGGCTTCCGTCAAGCGTACCTGGAAATCGGAACGAGAAGGATCAAAAATCAACGCTAAAGCAGTCCCGCTGTGGGCAACCATCATGCCATCCGCGCCTCCCATTTCGATGAACTGCGCCGTTTCCTTGAAATAGGGCTTGGGAAGAAACCGCTCATTGATACGGGAGCTGACAGTGGCAGCCCTCGCCAACAAAGACGCATCACCCGTTTGGTTGGCATGGCGGACCATCTTCCATGCCATCATCAACTGGCTCTCATCGCGCTCGGAATAGGAGAAATACTTGCGTCGCTCATTGAACGCCAATGTGTCAATCACTCCTCCCGTACAAATGACCAGGGACTCGAATCGAGGCAAAGGCCCCAGGGTTTCGAGCAGCACGCCATCCAAATGCGCAAATGCCACACAGCCCGAGTACATGGAACCGTCGCTCGGCTCAATGGCAACAGCAATACGCGCGATCGCCTCCGGCGATATAGTCCGGTTCCAGGCCGAGGCCACAGCTCGCAAGCTTGCTGTGATATCAGCCGTGCTGGTCCCAAATCCCTGGCCTGAGCCGACTGGCGTCACCACCCGCAAAATGCCGGTTTGGGGCAATCCCTGCTCCTGGAGATACGCCTGGACGGCCTCTAGGGACTTGGAGCAGATTGCAGGCTCTACGGTAAGGCGGTCGTCATCGTAGTTCCGCACGAACTCAGCCCATGAGAACAATCCGATAGGCGCAGTAATAAGGAAATGCTGATGATCCTTTGTCTTTCCTTGCACGACCTCACCGAGAACAAGCGGACATTGCCCCATGCCGACCGCCTTAACCTGGGCCTTCGGTTTTTCGTAACCGGCAAGGGCCTTGCCATTGTGGGCAACATCAGGTTTCGCATGCACAATCTCGTCGGCGGCAATCTGTAAATTCGAATCCGCATCCCGCTGACATTGCCGCCGGATTTTAACCTGTCTTTCAATGGCCCCGGCGCGGCCCACCAGGGAATGAATCTGGGCACGCACAGCAACGGAGCTGGGGCCACCGCCAAAAACCGCGGCGCGAGCACAGGCCACGGGATCCAGGGCCAGCGCCAGCGCACTCATGTCCAGAGTCAACGACACATCCGCGACCTCAAAGACAATGCGCTCCAAGGCTGATTTTATGTCGGCGACAGGGGGCATGACAGGATAGCAATTGACCAGGCGGCTCACGGAGTCGTGGGCCATGCGAAAGCTGATCCCGTAATCTGACACCAGCAGATCGGCCACGGCAGTCATGGTGGTGTTGGCCTCAGCCAGGAATTCCAGCATGCGTTCGGTGTGCACCTCAAGATTTTCGACCAGCAGGCGCACCAGTTGGATGGCTTGAAGCAGCGCCTTCATTGCTGGCCAGATGTGGGTTGCCGCTTCAGAGCTGATCTCCACGCTATTGCTGAAGGACACATTTTTCATTCCCGCCAGGGTATTGACCAGACAGCCGAGCGGACGAATTGCCTCGCCGCGGATATTCTCCAGCACGAAGGCGTTCCTCTTTTGAGGCATGATCGAACTCGTACTTACCAGATCATCCGGCCACCCGAGAAAACCATAACCGGCGCCCGCCCAAGCCTGAAAATCAGTGGCAAAGCGGGTGAGGGTCATGCCCAGCATGGCCATTCCACTCAAGATATGAACAAGGTAGTCACGAGAAGCAACGGCATCGGTGGAGTTCTGGATGATGGCGGAGAAACCCAGAAATTCGGCCACCTGGCCACGATCAATTGCGAAGGAGGTGCCAAACCCGGCAGCCGCTCCCATGGGGCAACTGTCGGCGATAGCAAAAGCGCGATCCAGGGCTTCAGCCGAACGCGTGAGTTCGGCCAGCACACCAACCAAGTAGTGGCCAAGCGTGCTCGGCTGCGCGGGCTGCAGGTGGGTAAATCCACACATGGCGGCATCCGAATATTTCTCTGCCGCTTCAGTCACTACATGGGACAGCTTGCAGAATTCAGAGAGCAGTTCCAGCAGTTCATCCCGTAAACGCAGCCGTGTCACGGTTGCATTGATGTCATTTCTGCTGCGTGCCATATGCGCGGCGCCGCCAACTTGTTTACCCAGCCGCCGGACGTATTCCTGCTCGTAGAGGGAATAGAGGCCGCGATGCTGAGGCTGCAATGGTATGACCTCTTTGCCCTCATCCAGGAGCATCTTCAATTCCTGATTCACACGCAGGAGCCCGCCGGCAACTTTTACCGGAAGCAGCTTTGCGCGGGCCAGCATCACAACGTGGGCAGCGTCGATTCGCAACAGGTAGGGCAAGACTTCCACGTGGTCCCGCACTGCCTGTTGCTCATAGAGCAACTCGAAAAGAGCGGGGTTGGGCGCACGCGTAAGGCGTCCTGACACTTCAGTGGTTATTACCAATTCCGCCATGGCCGGCAACTCGTCGATCTGGTTGCCGGCGGAGATGGCGGCATGGCCGTTGACGGGGTCGGTTAACTCCTGTGATTCAACTTCGTACAGCACGCCGTTGGTGTGTCCATTTTTCATCTAATCACCTGACGCATACACTAGAGCGCCAATTCTCTCTTTTAACGCGCCAGCAAGCACATGGACCGCCGGCGGAAAGACCATATCGTAGTGCGAGCCCGCAACCGGGACGGTGTGCACCTCGCCTCGGGTCCAGGGCGCCCACCACTCCGGATTTTCGACCAGACTCTGGGCTGCGCGGAAAAGCACGACATCAGTCCGCACGGGACCGGCGGGCCGATACTGAAACAGGGCCATACCATTGCGAATGGCGACAGCTATGAAGCGCTTTAGCATGGCCGGTGACACATCGGGAGGCAGCATCCCGGCGCGTTCCGCCATTCCTCTGAGAGCGTTGACCGATTGCTCATCGCTTAACCCGGCGAATGCGTGCTCTTCCACGCGGAAAAACCAGCGGGCGAAGGCAGCAACGGACATGTCTGGATTGAAGTCCTCCAGCTCCGCAGACTCGGGCAGGAAGCGTTCCAAATTTACGCCGGTTGTGCTCGGGATTGCAGAGTCAAAGATGCCCAGGAAGCTGACTTCCAAACCACTGGCTTCCATTTGACGGGTGACTTCAAACGCCACAGGCCCACCCAACGACCAGCCTGCAATTCGATACGGCCCCTGGGGCTGGGCACGCCGAATATCCTTTATATATTGGCATGCCATTTCCTCGATGCTGGTAAACGGCAGTTCGCCCTCTTCGAGCCCTCGACACTGAATACCGAAGACAGGCACTTCCGATCCCAGCGCAGTGGCCAGCGCCTGGAAACAGAACACAGTCCCGCCATGCGGGTGAACCAGGAACAAAGGCAGGCAAGAGGGGTCGCCCGGCTGAAGCTGGACGAGACAGCCGGTATGAGCCTCCGTGGGCGTCACGTTGGCTCGCAGGTTGCGAATTGCCCGGCTAAGGCTGTCTATCGTCTGGTGGTCAAACATGGTACGCAGTGGCAGGTTGATCGCAAATTCAATCTGCAGTTGGTTGATCAACTTAACGGCCTTTAACGAATGGCCGCCCCGCTCAAAGAAGTTATCGAAGACGCCGACATCGGTAATGCCCAGCTCTTCCTGCCACAGTCGTGCCACGGTAAATTCCACTTCATCCCGGGGAGGGATAAACTCTGCAAATTCGGAATTGTTGGGTTGGGGAAGCATCCGCCGGTCGATCTTGCCGTTGGCGGTGAGGGGCATCACGGTTAATTCCACGAAGGCATTGGGGACCATATGCGATGGAAGCTCTTTCTGCGAAAAGGCCCGCAGATCGCTGCTATTCACTCCAGTTTCTCCTACCCAATAGGCGGCCACTTTCTGCGACCGGCCTTCTCCCAGCAGCATGACGGCAACCTGCCGGAGTCCCGGATACCTGGCTAGCGCCGCTTCAATCTCTCTCAACTCCACGCGCTGTCCGTGCAATTTGACCTGGGTATCGGTCCGCCCCAGAAACTCCAGCTCTCCGAGCGAGTTCCAGCGCCCCAAATCACCGGTAAGATAAAGCCGACTGCCGTCTCCGCTGAAGGGGTCGGGCCTGAATGCCTGTCCGGTTGCGGCAGCATCACCCAGATACCCACGCCCTACCACATCTCCAGCAATGGCAACCTGACCCGTGCATCCCGCCGGTAGCGTTCCCAGTTCCCGATCCAGGACGTAGTGACGCGCGCCAGGGATGGACCGGCCCACGGGCACGCGCACCGTTGAACCAGTCACGTGCAACAATGGCTGATGAGTGGTATCGTCGGAACATTCTGTAGCCCCATAAGTGTTTACCAGCACCACATGCGGAAAGCGTTTCATCCAGTGGCAGCAGAGCGGCACCGGCAACAGCTCCGCATTAGAAATAAGGTGGCGAAGTCTAGGCAGCTTCGCCGCATCCGGCGCCTCGTTGAGCATCAGTTCCAACAAACTGGGCACAGTTTCCAGCACGGTCACATGGTCACGCTCGACTGCGGCGAGCAATGATCCTGGTTGGAAAAGAGCCTCTTGTGGATATATCACCAGGGACCCGCCAGCCAGCAGAACAGCCAGAAATTGCCAGACCGAAACATCAAAGCAGTGCGATGCATTTTGGGCGACAACACTGTTCTCGTCCAGAGTAAGGAAATCAATCTTGGCCAGCAGATGATTGAGCAAGCCCCGGTGTTCCACCATGGCGCCCTTGGGAATGCCGGTGGACCCTGAGGTATGACACACGTAAGCCAGATCGCGTAGCCGCCTGTTGTACTCAACATTCGAGGCGGACTGACAAGCCCAAGTAACCGGATTGGGTATTGGGACGTGGGCCGGAAGCACATCCCAACAAATAATTTTTAGCGATGGCATTCCGCTGGTGAGCAATTGGCTGCGATCCACCCTGCCGGCGTCGCTCGCCAGGACCTTAACAGCCGCTTGCGTGAGAATGGTACGGGTGCGCGCATCCGGTTGCTCGGGGTCCAATGGCACAAAGGCAGCCCCGGCTTTCAGGATTCCAAGCAAGGCCATCAGCATTCCCAAGCCGCGCGCTCCAAACACTCCTACTCTATCTTCGTGGCCCACACCTTGCGCCCGTAGCCAGTGCGCCAGCCGGTTGGCGCCCCGGTTCAATTCCTCATAACTCAGCTCCTCGGATCCGCACACCGCCGCAACGGCCTGCGGCCTCTTGCTTGCCTGTTCTTCGAACCGCGCTACTGTGTCTTTATTCTCCTCGGGCCGCGAATTCCCGGCTCCCGCATATTCATCCAGCGCTTTTTTTCGTTCCGCTGAAGAAAGAATTCCCAACTCCCCGATGGGCGCTTCCGGCTGCGCTGCCACCTGGGATAGAAGTTCTCCCATACAGGCGGTGAGCAGTTCCACGGGCCGGCCTTCCAGCAACTCACGGTTGTAGTAGAAGCGCAAGAACAACCCATCCGTGCCCTCAAGAACGGTGAGCCAAAGGTGGTAGACACCGGCGTAGACCGGCCGGGAACCCATTCTCATACGCAGCGCGCCAACGGATACATCAAGATTCCTGATCTGTGAGATTACGACCGGAAATAGCGGGCGGTATGGATCACGATTGATTTTTAATCCACGAACAGCTTCACAGAGCGGATACTCCATGTGCTCCTGTGCTTCCTTGAGCTGTCGATTTACATCAGCCATCACATCCGTGAAGCGCTGACCATCATCCAGCGTCACGCGTACAGGCACAGCGTGGCCGAAGAAGCCGATGAGGTGTGAGAGGCCGGCCGGCAAGGAAGAAAATGGGACTCCGAACAGCAGATCTTTCTCGCCTACCACTCTCTGCATCAGGACTTCGAATGTAGCCAGGACGACCCGAAACACAGTGGTGCGATACCGCTTGCGAAAACTCTTGAACTCGCGAAAGACTTTGTCTGGCACCTGCCAATCCACAGTGCCCAAGGTGAAGCTTCGAACCAGACGGGCCTCCCCATCACAAGGCAGGTTCATCGCTGGGATGGGAAACTCCAGTTGCTTATGCCAATAGGCCTCGTGCTTCTGCAACAGGCCTCGCTTCAGCCGTTCATCCTGCCAGGCGGCGAAGTCCGGGTACTGGATCTGATTGGGCGGGGGGGTCTCCGGACGCCCATCCAACAACTGTGCATAGACAGCGCCTACTTCCTCAAAAAGCTGGGCCATATAGATGCCATCGAGAATTAGGTGACTAAACGCGAATATCACGACATGCTCGGCAGCTTCCAAGCGTATCAGGCTGACCCGAAACAGAGGCCCCTCATGAAAATTGAAGGGGACGCTGACCAACTGTTGTTCCTGTTCCACAACCGCCTGAGCACGTTCCGCAGGAAGGCGATCAGAGACGTCGAAGATAGAAAAGATCACGTGCACTTCGGGCAAAACCCGTTGACACGCCACGCCATCACGATCGTAGAACACGGTCCGGAGCGCCTCGTGGCGATCCACTACTGTTTGCAACGCCTGGCAGAACAGCTCCTGGCGCAACGGTCCCGACAGTGTGATCTGCCCGGCAAGGTTGTTGAGCCCGGGTTGATCGTGTATTTGCCTTTGGAACCACATATCCCGCTGGTTGAACGCCAAGGGGTATTCTTCTCGAGTCGCACGCCGCTCCAAGCGAGGCTCTTCCGCCTCCGCTGCAAGTTCCGCCCCTAATTCCAGTTGAAAGAGTGGCGCGTTGGGATGCTTCACGAGATCAGCCAGAAAGTGAGCGAACTGCCGCGATAAGCGCTGCGCGGTCTGGATGGAAAAAAGGTCTGCGCGGAACAGGAAATGCCAAACCAGGCTTCCATCGTGCTGTTCATGGCAAACCATTCCCATGCTGACCGGTAATCTCCTCCCGGCAACGCCCCCGGGGGATTCACTACTAGCGTCAACTGCCTTGAACCATACGCCCTCGACTGCCTGCGGTTTCATTGGGGGGATATCGGCAAAGAACGCCTGCAGAATGGGCAGGCTCTCGGATTCGCGAACCGGAGCGAGCCGCCGTACTAATAAGTCAAACGGATACTCTTGATGGACATACGCTTCCACGCAGCATCGCTTGACGCGCTTCAGAATCTCCACAAATGACGGATTGCCATTCAGGGCAGTGCGTAGAGCAACGACGTTGACAAACAATCCCACCAGGGCCTCAATGTCGGGATGGTCCCGCCCGGCGGTGGTACTGCCTACCAGGATGTCCTCCTGGCCGGTAAGCCGGGACAAGAATGCCTTGAAAACAGCAAGCCGCGCCATGAATGTGGTCGCTTCCTGGACCTGGCCCATCTGCCTGAGTTGACCTGCCATCTCTGCGCTGCTCTTGATGGTTTCATCCAGGACATCAAGGACAGGCCGCGCGACCGGCTGGTGGTCGATTGGCAATTTCAACGTCGGCAGTTCCCCGCCCAACTGCTTGAGCCAGTACTGCTCAGATTCGGCCAACATACCCCGTTCAATCCTATCGTTCTGCCACACTGCAAAGTCCACATAGCGCACCCGCACTTCCGGCATGCGCGTGGATTGGCGGCGGCAAGCGGCCCCGTAGAAGTCCATAAGTTCACGCCACACGACTTGTCCGGACCATTCATCACTGATGATGTGATGAAGAACCAGCACGAAAACGTGTTTATGCTCCGCCTGCTTGATCAGAAGCGCTCGAACTGGCGGCACCTCCAGATCAGCAAGCCAGTTGGGGATCTCAGACAAGAGGCTTCTCATGCTGGCCTCCAGCCCCGCCGGCGCAAGCGCTGAAAAGTCATGAAAGGACACAGCCAACCGGACGTCTGCCGAGATGCGTTGCACCGGCTCATCCCCAAGCAGCGTGAAGCTGGTTCGCAAAGCTGCCTGCCTCTCTGCCAGCGCCTGGACGGCACGCTCGAAGGCCGGGCGATCCAGCGCCCCTTCAAGCACAACCCAATCCGCAGTGTGGTAAAAGCGGTTCTCCGGGTCCAGCCGGTGAAGAAACCAGAGGCGCCGCTGTGCGTGGGAAACCGGATAGTACTCCCGGTCTTCGATCCGTGGAATTGCGATGTCAGTCTGCGGAGGACGTTGCTCCAGTGCGGCCACAGCTTTGGCCTGGGTCTCAAGCGTAGTGTGCTCGAAGATGGTCCGCAACGGCACATCTATCCCAAGCTGTTGCGAGATCCGTGAACGGATCTGGATCGTCGTCAGCGAGTGGCCCCCAAGGTCGAAGAAATCATCGTGTATCCCAATGTGGTCGACCTTCAACACTTCCTGCCAGATCGTCGCAAGGCTGGTCTCAATCTCGGTCCGCGGGGCCACATACTGTTTTTTCTTTTCCGCGGTCAAATCCTCTTCGGGCGGCGCCATTTCCCGGGCTTCCGGCCGGGCGCCATTTCCGTTCACTGATGTTGAGGCAGGGTCCAGAATCTCTAATACTCCGTCCCATCTCCAACGGCCCATGTCCCCGGTCAGGTACAGCTTCCCATTCTGCTCCGTGGCATATGGATCATTCACAAACGGGTCGGCAGAATCAGACCCACTGCTCACATGCCCGTATCCTACGAAGATCCCCCCTAACGCAATCTTGCCTTTACAGCCAACTGGCACAAGTCTCAGTTCGTGGTCCAGCAGATACACCGTAGTTCCGCTGATCGGCTTCCCCACTCCGACGAGTTCTCTGCCCTCCCGGCCCGCCACCTTTCGTATCTCGCGCGTCACATTGTCGCAGTGTTCGGTGGAACCCCATGCCGCATGCAGCCAATCAGCCAGCCTGCTGCCACCATTCCACTCTCCGTAACCATCGTCCGCCGTACCGTCAGGCCGCGTTCCCAAATGGGGGTGCGCGCCCATGGCCACCAATTCTTCCACCCACAGGCCCTGGTCATTGGGGAGGCGTCCCGCTCCGAAATCCAATACACGGGCCTTCTCCTCTTCCGGCATGATCTCAAGCTCCGAAACTCTTGCTTCCGGATTGGCCAGAAGGCTCGCCAGAATCTGCTGAAATGCTGTCAGTAGACCATCGCCAGCCGAAGCTTCGAAGACCCCCTCCGCATAGGAAATGGTTACGTGCAGATTCCGCACCTTAGCTATTTGCAGAGTGAGTTCGCAATCCTTCGGCATCCCTCCCGAACCCTTGATACCGGCAATGTTCGTCAGGTCTCGGGCAGTACTCAATGCGGGGTTGGGCTCCACGGCGCTAACGGCGGTGTAAAAGAGCTTCTGAGGTGGGCGCACCTTGCTGTTGGCTTGAATGTCGCCGAGAGCCAGATAGCTGAAGTGACTGGCGTTGATGATTTGCTGCTGGAGCGCGTGCAGCAGCTCCGGAACGGTCTGACCGGGCCGCAAGCTGACCCTGACGGGCACCATATTCTCGAATGGCCCCACAATCTCCTCAATGCTCTTCAGGCCCGGCGGACGACCGGACACGGCCAGTCCGACGACCACATCTGTCTCGCCCGAATACCTGCCCAAGAGCACCGCCCATGCAGCCTGGAGAACGGTGACCACACTGACATTGCGCTTCTGGGCCAATTCGCTAAGAGCGGACGTAAATTCTTCAGGCAAAGAAATCTGCCGCTGAGTCCGGCGCGTGCCGGTGGCCACCGGGTTCCGGTCCAGAGGGAGCGGAGTGGCAGTTCCAAAGCCTTCCAGACACCGCTGCCAGTATCGAAGCCCTTCTGAAGAGTCCTGGCGGCTAAGCCAAAGGATGAAATCCTTGAAAGGCGCCGCGTCTTCCGCCGGTGCAGCCTCGTCCTTCCGCAAGTGATGGTAGGCCGCCTCAGCTTGCGACTCCAAAAGCTGGGCGCTCCGGCGGTCGATCATGATTGGGTGAAACGTCAGGAGCGTGGCAAAGCGGGCCTCCGCCAGGCGGAACAAGGTCAAACGGAACAGCGGTCCATTGCCGAGGTCAAATGAGAGCCCGGCTTCTTCCTCTGCCACACGCTGGACCTCAATGTCCTGTGCCTCAGCGGACATGGCACGAAGGTCGTGAACCGCGAGCGGGAGTGCACCATTTTTGAGGACCATTTGAACCGGCTGTTTCCGGGCCTGGCGAAACACCGTCCGCAGAATCGGGTGCCGTTCAACAAGAAGTTGCCAGGAGCGTTCGAAGATCACCGTATCCAGCGGGTTATCAATGATCTGGAAACTCTGTTCAACGCGGTACGCCAGTCCGGGCTGGGAGAAGATCTCCTGTTGGAGCGGAGAGAGTACATAGATATCGCCCAGCGTGCTGGCGTCCACGGCATTTTTCACCACCTCGCCGCTCACAGTGCTTATGCTCACAAAGCCTCCTGATTCCCCGCTGTCCCATTGTGGTTCTCTGGCTTCATATGCTCCAATGTCCCCTCTCGCCGGGATTGGGTATGGCGTCGAAGTTAACCCCCGCGAGCGCCGCCGTCGCTGGAGTGGCAGATGCCAACCCATCATGTTCCATTCCTGACGCGGCAGCCAGCCGCGCAAGTGATGCTTCTGGACAGGCTGCCACCTCTTCCAGCAGCTTCTTGAAGCACATCACCCATCCTGCGACTCTGTCTCGTTCAAACAGTTCTTGCGAATATCCAAAACAGATTTCCAGGGCCTCCTCGCGCTCCATCACTCCCAGCCAAAGATCGTGAATACTCGCGGTCACAAACATACTGCCGGTCAGGTGCAGTTCTCCTACCATCCAATCCAGCGGGCCGAGTTGTGCAACCACCACAGAACTCAGAGGCCGTGTAGGATCGCGCCGGCCCTTCAACTTGCGCGCCAGTTGCCGCACAGGAAACTCTCGATTTTCTGAAACCTGGCGCAACTGCGAATCCACGGAATGCAGCAAATCGCAAAAACGCTCCTGCTCGGGCGCGTGCAGGCGCACCGGCAGGGTATTGGCGAAGAAACCGATGGTGTGACCCATTTCCCGCGGGCGGCCGGAAAAATCAATGTCAAACATGAGCTCATCGATCTTTGTCAGACGTGAAAGAAACAGCGTCAGAGCAGCCATGACCACGCGAAAGAGCGTGGTTCGAGACCGTTTGCCGATCCCCCGGAGTTTTGCCACGAGTTCCGGCCCGGCCTGGAGAGTGTGCTGCGACCTGAGTGGCCGGGGAAAAGGACCAGAGCGTGCTCCGGGCAAATCAAATTTCGGTAAAGGTTCTCGTAGCTGCTTCTGCCAAAAATCGGCCTGCCCGCGGAGGTAACCTCCATGCCAGCGTTCCTGCAGCCAGGCGCTGAAATCACCGTAGCGTATCCTGGGCGCAGGCGGTGGCATTTCTCCCCGGCGTAACCGGTCATACGTGGAAGCAACTTCCTGAATGAGCTGGCCGGAGTAGAACCCATCTAGAATCAGGTGGTGATACGTAAAGAAGAAATAGTGGGCCTGCTCCCCGCAACGCAGGAGCTCGGCGCCAAACAACGGCCCCACGCAGAGATCAAAGATGTTCTTGCCCAACGCTTCCATCCGAGACCAGGGTTTTTCGTCGACATCCTCTGGCCGTAAAACCGGCAACTCGCGAATAGGGCACTGTATCGTCACCTTGCTCAAAACCTGCTGCACCGGCCTGTCACCAGACAACTTGAAGACCGTCCTTAGAGCTTCATGACGGTCCACAGTGTTCTGGAGCGCTTTCAGGAAGGTCTCAATGTCGAGCGGTCCCGAGATTTTCATGAGGATGCCCACGTTGTACAAAGTGGACCGCGGATCAAGCTGGCATTGGAACCACATGTGTTGCTGATGAAGAGACAAGGGATACTCACGGAGATCATCCCTGCGTCGCAACAGCGGCTCTTGAATCTTGGCTCCCGCGTCGACTGTACGATGAAGACTCATCCCGCACCTTTCCCCCGGCGCCGTTCCGGGCAAAACCGGCCGCCTAGCCCCTTCGGCGATATCGAGGCAATTTCCGAGTGCTCTGCCGTTGCAACTCTTAACCGGCTGAGCTCTCAATTCCAGATATTGCCGCCCTCTCCGCCTTCAGCGCATTCACGATATCCAAGTGCACGATGGGCGCATCCGGTTGCGACACTACTTCTCCCAGCAACTTCTTGAGACTGATGGCCCATCTCTGAATCCTGTCTCGTTCAAAGAGCTCGTCATAATGCCCGAAGGTAATTTCCATTGTGTCGCCCCTCTCCATCACCGTGATCCACAGGTCGTAAACCGTGGCCGTCATGCTGATGCTGCCGGTCAGGTGCAGATCACCTACCGGCAAGTCCAGTGGGCTGAGCGGTGTGACCAGAATGGAGCTCAGGGGGCGAATTGCATCTTGCGGACGCGTCACCTTCGGCGCCAGCCGCCGCACCGGAAACTCCCGGTTCTCCGCAGCTTGCCGCAGTTGTAAATCAACGGTGCTCAACAGGTCGTGAAAGCTCTCCTCCACCTGCACTTCAAAACGCACCGGCAAGTTGTTGGTAAAAGATCCAATGGCATGGCTCATTTCCTTCGGACGGATGGAGAAGTCAATGTCAAACATGAGTTCGTTGGTTTCTGTGATGCGTGAAAAGAACAGCGCCAGAGTGGCCACAACCACTCGAAAGACAGTGGTTTGATATTGATTTGAGACTCCATTCAGCTTGGACACGAGTTCCGGTTCGAGCCGCAGAGTGACCTGTGAGGTCAGAGGCCTGATGATGGGCGCCGGGCGGGCGATGGGCAAATGCAATTGTGGCAGCGGCTCCCGAATCTGTTTCTGCCAGAAGGCGGCCTTCTGGGCGAGACATTGGCGGTTCCAGCGTTCCTGCAGCCATAGGCTAAAATCGCCGTATTGCAAGTCCGGAGGCGGTGGCGCAGGTTCCCCCCGCCGCAGCAGGTCGTACGTAGAGGCAATTTCCTGCATGAGTTGGCCGCAGTAGAACGCATCCAGGATCAAGTAGTGGAACGCAATAATGAAGTAGAATTTCGAGTCTCCACATCGCAGCAGTTCGAGGCGAAACAAAGGACCCGCGGCCAAGTCGAAGATTTCCTTGGTGAGGGTTTTCATCCGCGCATAGGCGCGCTCTTCAGACTCCTCAGCCTTCAAAAGCGGCAGGGTGCGAACCGGGCACTGAATGGTCAGGGTACTCATGATCTGGGCTGTCGCCCGTACGGGGATGTCCTCGGACATGGTGAAAATCGTCCTCAGAATTTCGTGGCGGTCCACTGTGTTTTGAATGGCACGAAGGAAAGTGGGAACATCGAGCGGCCCCGAGATCACCATTCGGGCTCCCAAGTTGTACACGAGGGACTCCGGGTCAATCTGGCATTGAGACCACACCTGTTGCTGATTCAGGGCCAACGGATATTCGCGCAGGTGAGGTCTTCTTTGGAGTTGAGGTTCAAGATCGGGTGCCTCAATGTTAGCAATCATACTTTGGAGACTCATGGGTGTTCCTTTCTCGAAGGTCAATTTCCGCATCGGACAACTACGCGTGGATAGATCATGCAATTCTCTTGCCGCAACCAGTTCGGGAATTGCCGGGGCAGGCAGTAATCAATTCATTTGGAAACTGTTCAGGACACGAATCGAGAAACTCAAGCGCCTGAAAGACAACCATTTGTAACTTGCCGATAGACCGCGCTTGGGGCCTGACCGGCTGTCCAACGGTCCGAAAATGGGTCTCTTCCCGCAGCAGCCAGAACCAGTAGTTACTTCAGAGCAAGGCCACGCTGCTTCCGCCATTCGAGGCAAGAGGAAATGCGGCCGCCTGGGGTGGATTTTGCTGTGCGTTCGGAAGTGATGGAGAATCAAGCTCCACCGGCAATGGGGTCTTTCCCAGAGTTTTCAAAATGCTGGCCGCCATAATATGTTGCATTTGATGGATGAAGAAATGATCACCTTCCAGCAAGCAAACCGTGCAGACGCTGGAAGTATGCAGCGTCCACTCGTGTAGGCATTCCGTGGGCGCGGTCTTGTCTTGAAGACCTCCAAACACCGTAATGGGGTGCTTCAGGGGCGAACTGAGAGTATGGAGGTATGTTTCGGCCAAGCGTAGATCGGCGCGCAAGATGGGTAGGAATAGCTCAATGAGCCCGCTATCCTCCAGCACCTCCGCGGGGGTTCCGTTAAGCGCCCGCAACGCATCGATGAGCTCCAGATCCGGGAGGTTGTGCACCTGGTTCTCTGCGCGGACCACGTGCAGCAAATGGGGCGCGCGCATCCCAGAGACAAAAAGATGCAGCGGCGTCCTGTGTCCGGTCTTCATCAGTGTGCGAGACAGCTCAAAGGCAATGAGAGCACCCAGGCTATGGCCGAAGAAAGCAAATGGAAGGTCGAGCAATGGGTCGAGAACTGTTAACAGTCGTTCCATTAAAGCTTCCATCGAATCGACCGCCGGACTGCGTACATGGATACCCCGTCCGGGAAGTTCAATAGCCACAACTTCCACGTCAGGAGCAAACCATTCGTGCCATTCCCGAAATACTCGCGCGCTTCCGCCCGCGTAAGGAAAAGCAAATAAGCGCATCGTCGCCAGCGGGACCTTTGAACGTCGAAACCATTTCTCTTCCGCCGGGTTCCGCTCATACACAAAGTCTTCCCGTGGTTGCAGGACACTACCGTTCTGGTCACCAGTTGCAGTCGCCGAGTTCATCTTCAATCGTCAAATCTGTCTCGCGTTTGCATTTGCCGGCCGCGAACTGCCGCCTCATCTGACCCGCTATTCGGGTCTTGTGAGGGTCCACGATTGTTCCCTCCCTCCCTGCAGCAGGCGGAGTGCCAATTCAAGAAGTGAGCGCACGTGAGCCGAGGCGCGGTTACCGTGCGTTCTGTCAAGAGATCAAGAGGCTGGGGATGTTCCAGGAATCACGTTTTTCAGCCGATGTCATTGCGGTTGGAAGCGTTCCGGAAGTGCGCCGGGGCCGGAACGACCAAACCTGGACATCACTCTGCTCCGTCTGTGCCGATTTTGGAGCAGCACGTCAACGCATTCGTGCCTTTCCCAGCATAGGCGCTCCGTGATTCCGGTGTTGAGGGGGAGTTCAGCGCCAGCAATCTGCTGGAGGCGTTTGGCACTCTGCTTGCCGTGTCAAGGTGCAGGTTTTCGGCTGGATGCGATCTTACGCCGGCTTACAGTTACGAGCAGTCCACGAGAAGATATGGCTAACAAAGAGCACTACCTACTCCAGGTTGAAAATTCCCGACCCGAGAGTATTCAGGCGCACAAGTGCGCCACTCCCAGTGCTGCGACGCAGGCTCATCAAGAAAGTGTTCCTTTGATTTGCCTTCCGTTTGCGGGCGCAGGCCCATCTTTTTTCAATGAATGGAATAGCTTGACCAGCGGCATGCTGGAGATTGTTGCTGTTCAATTGCCAGGACGGGAAAAGCGTTTTCTTGAGGAACCTTACCGCGATGTAGCCATGGCTGTTACGGGAATGCTGCCGGAGATTCGGGAGCGGGTGGGTAAGCGCGGTCAGGTGGCTATTTTTGGTCACAGCCTTGGAGCGGTCCTGGGCTATGAATTGGCCCGCCAACTGACCGCAACTACCGGGATTGGCGTGGCCCATCTGCTGGTGAGTGGATCACCCGGGCCATGGGCGCAGAGAAAGCGGAGAGCCACCGGCTTAGATGACGGAGCCTTCCTCGAGCAAATTCGCGAGTTTGCCGGATACGACCACCCGGCATTGAATGACCCTGATCTGCAGGACATGTTACTGCCCGTATTGCGCGCGGATGTAGAGATGCATGAGAACTATCGTCCTGCCTGGAACCATCCTCTGCCCATCTTGATTACCTCAATGCGGGGCTCGCACGATGAATTGGTCACCAGGGAAGAGGCTGCCCAATGGCAGAGTGCGACAACTATGCCATTGCATCTTGCAGAACTGCCCGGCGGTCATATGTACCTGACCACGTCGGCGGGTAGATTGCTTTGCCTGATTGAGGACATCGTGAACGAGCCGGTGAATGCTTCGCTTCATTGAGCCTAATCGGAATGGTAAAGGAGGAGAGAATCTTGCGGCTCGCTGGCAAGGTCGCGCTCGTAACCGGTGCTGCCCGAGGTCTGGGCCGCGCCTGCGCCGTCACCTTTGCCCGGCATGGCGCGGACGTCTTCTTGCTCGATATTGCGCACAATCTGCCGGGCGTGCCTTACCTGCTCGGGTCTGAAAGCCAGCTGAATTACACGGCGCAGCTATGCCGGGAAGAAGGCGTTGCCGTACTCGCGATGCCGGTAGATGTACGCGATCTGGCCGCGGTTGACCATGCCGTGCAATCGGCTCTGGAGCGCTTTGGGCGAATCGATATTCTGGTGAATAGCGCGGGAATTGCGGCGCCTTCTGGAAAAATAACCCACGAAATCACGGAAAATGAATGGCAGCTCATGCTTGACGTAGATCTTACGGGCGCGTGGAAGATGATTCGCACCGTCGGACCATCCATGATCGCGCGCCGCGCAGGCAGCATCATTAATATTTCTTCCACTGCCGGGACTGTCGGCTACCGCAATTTTGCCGGATACGTTGCCGCCAAACACGGCATTGTTGGCCTGACCCGGGCGGCGGCCCTGGACTACGCACCCCTTAAAGTGAGAGTGAACGCCTTATGCCCAGGCTCTGTCCGTGACGATGCTGAAGTAGAAGGACGAATGCTCTCTGAAATTGCACGCTCACTGGACGTGCCGGTCGCAGAGTACGAAGAGGTCTTCATTCAATCCCAGCCAATGAACGCGTTAGTTGAGCCCGATGATGTCGCTTCCGCCGCGGTTTGGCTTGCTTCAGATGAGTCGTGTCAAGTCACAGGGAGCGTACTTACCGTTGACGGTGGCTTTACAGCCCGTTGATGGCCCAAAGAGGAAACCATGTTATTGACAGAGTTCCCACCTCCGGCTGCTATGACAAAAGTTGCGCCAACCTGCTCCCTTACCGGTATGCAGTTGTCGCATCTTCGCATCAAAGTGGGCCCGGGCGCTGCCGCACACTGCCATGCAGTGCGCTACCGCCTGTCTCCTCCCGTCGATCCACAAGAGATCTACAAGAACTTCGACGAGATTATCCAGCGATGGCAGGTACAACTCCCCTTGCAAACTGGATCCGGGCCCACGCCGCGCCTGTGGATCGAATCTGTGCCTGCACCCAGTGAGTCAAAGGTGGCCGAACGGCGGCGCACCGCGGAAATTAAGCGACCAATAGAGGTTTTGGGCGGGCCCCTGTGCCGGGCCGTGCTGTTGCAGTACCAGGATGGAACGGCCGATTTCATTGTGGTTGCTCATCGCGCCGCTCTGGACCGCTATTCTGTCCAACTTATAGCAACCGCTGCTCTCCGGCGAATGGAAGAAGAGTTCCACGAAGCGCTTCCATGGCTCGCAACCCCAACCGAGTGCACGATGGAGCCGAACCAGCGGCTTGAAGAATTACAAAATGCCGATTATGCCTGTGGCGCTGCGTGGGGGTTTGGAAGCGGGAAGGATAAGGATCTTGGGGAAAGCCGGTTGCAGATGCAGGTTGATTTCGTGGAAGGCGTGGATTCTGCATCCTTCAACGCTGCCGTGGGTTTGGTGGTGGCTCACTATAGCGGCCAGAATACAGCGTTGGTAGCCACGCTGGCGCAGCATCCGCACAGGCCACAAGGGGCTATTGGCGCCTACGACGGAATCTGCCTCATTCCCGTCTCGTGCTCTCCTGCTCTCTCCGCCGGCGAGCTTCTTCGGGCAACCAAACATCAAGCATCCAGACCATTTCCCTGGTACACCCTTGACCTAGCTGATGAGCTTGCCAAGAGCTGTAAAGCCGGTGGCAAGCCGCTCACCGCGACTCTCTTCATGGCCGATGAAAGCGATATCACAGGCCTGCTTGTCCCTTCCGAGTATGTGCCGTGCTTTGCTTCCCCGTTTCCTTTGACCATCACTTGCGCGCCGGAAACTACCGGAACTTTCCGCTTGACCTGCTTCTTTCGGCTGCGGGATTTTGCGGCCTCAGTGGTGACACAATTTCTGGAGGCGGTAATTCGTGTGCATCGGCAGCTCCGCCTTCATCCTGAAATCACGCTTGCGCAGATCGATATCTTTGACTCGGAGCACATGGACCCTTTGACGGCGCGGGGGCATTCCAATCTCAAACTACCGGCCCATGCAGACCGCATCGAACAGGCCTTCGTAAGGAACGTATGTAAAACTCCCAATGCCCCGGCATTGACTTATGGTGAAGAGCACTTGACATATCGCGAGTTGGACCAGCGGGCCAACCGAATGGCGGACGGCTTGCGCGGCTGCGGCGTCCAGGTTGGGGACCTCGTGGGTGTTTGCATGGAGCGATCGCTCGACTTGGTACCAGTGTTGCTCGCCATACTCAAAGCGGGCGCCGCCTATGTCCCGATGGATATTTCTTATCCGATTGACAGGCTTGCTTACATGATCGGCGACGCAAGAATCAGCGTAGTCATTGCTTCGGAAAGCGAGCTTCCGGCTGGCAACCCGATCCGGGTGCTACGTCCTGAAGAACTTCTCCCACCAAGGCCCCAGCCGCGTGCGGCTCCGGCCTCTCCCACGTCAGACGGCGATGCAGCTTATGTCATCTATACTTCCGGCTCTACAGGCCGGCCCAAGGGTGTTGTCGTGCCGCATCGAAATGTCATAAGCCTGCTGGCGGCCACAACGAATGCCTTTGGTCTTTGCCCTACCGATATCTGGACCCTGTTTCATTCCAGCGCTTTTGATTTTTCAGTCTGGGAAATCTGGGGAAGCCTGCTTACCGGCGGCCATCTCGTGGTGGTGCCTTATTGGGTTTCGCGCTCTCCGGAAGAGTTCTGCGACCTGCTTGCCAAAGAGCACGTTACGGTGCTGAATCAGACGCCTTCTGCGTTCGCTCAGCTACTTGAGATTGATCGTGAGCGCCCTGTCACTTCGACCCTGAGGCTGGTGATTTTTGGTGGAGAGCCGCTTGACGCCCACATGATGGTGCAGTGGTTCGATCGCCATCCTGAGTCGCGATGCCGCGTGGTCAACATGTTCGGGATCACGGAGACCACCGTCCACGTCACGCTCGAGAACATTACCCGGCAGGAAGCCCTGACTGCATCACGATCGGTTGGTCATGCACTCGAGGGCTGGTATTTCTATGTGATGGATCTTGAGGGCCGTCCGTTGCCGCCGGGAGTGGCAGGAGAAATCTATGTGGGGGGCGCCGGCGTGGCCCTGTTTTACCTGAACCGGCCCGAACTGACTGCGGAGCGCTTTGTTCCCGACCCCTTCACAGGAGCGCGAATGTACCGCAGTGGTGACCGAGGCAGATTGCGGCCCGATGGACGGCTGGAGCACCTTGGACGATTAGATACTCAGGTGAAGATCAGGGGTTTCAGAATCGAACTAGACGAGATTCGCTCGGTGCTGCTGGAAGCGCCGGGAGTGGTCACCACTGCTGTAGTCATGCGCAGCGACGATCCCGCCGACGCTGCTACGGCAAAGCTCTGCGCCTATGTCGTACTGAATGGCAGCACGACCGAGGACGTTCACAGTCATCTCATCCGTGTGCTGCCGGATTATATGGTGCCGTCGGTCCTGATTGAGTTGCCGTCCTTGCCTTTGACCAATAACGGCAAGCTCGACACCGCCAGCCTGCCCCTTCCCATCAACCACCGCCAGACTGAATTAAGCCAAAGTCTGCTGGAAAAGACCGGGAAAGGGAATGCGGACCTCGCTGCCTCGCTGCTAAAAGTATGGGAGAAGGTCCTGGGGGTACCGGTAGGCCTGGATGACAATTTCTTCAATCTTGGCGGCAATTCCTTGTATGCCATGCGCATTGCTACAGCGATGCGCAAACAGGGACTGCCCAAGCTGTCCGCGCGTGAACTCTACACTCAACAAACTGTGCGGCGGCTGGTAACGTCATTTGCGCACTAGCATCTTCCCTTCCCACTCTGGTCATCGGCTCCTGAAATGGCACTCAACTCAACTTTAAGAGCCTAAGGGTTGAGTAGTGAGCCGTATTGCACAGATTGTTCCGTTTCCAGAATTCATAATAGTGCACAGCAAGATTATAAAGTCCATATGTTCCTGGAAAATGCATTTCAAAGGGAATCTCGCTTTACCGGGCTTTCCTCCATTCAGAACAACAAGAGCGCTCTTCAGGTAAACATTTCCTCGTGTTTCCAGAGACTCGATACAGCGTGGCTCGACCGAATGCCTTGGCGGTCGGTTCCCGCTGCTACAACCAGTTCCCGGAAGATGGAAATCAAATGCCTCCGCGACAAACAAGCAGCGGCTGGTCTGTCTGCGAGCAGTTCCAACGCCAGCATTTCACTCAAAAATCTGTATGAGGGTCATCATGAATTCACAAGCTACACCTTCGTATAACCACGATGAGCTGTCTTCGGGATTGGCCATTCTGCTGCGCGGCATTCTTTATCCGCGTCAGATGAGCACGACTATTTCCTCCTCGTTGCAGCTTGCGGCAAGTGGATTGCACGCCGACCGCGCCGGTTTATTTCTCCTGAGGCATGAGCCCGCCTCGATTCATTTGGAAGCACTTTATACCCAGGGATTGACGGAGCCTCAGATACATGCCGTGGAGCGGGGAAAAGACGCAGAAGATACGAAACTTTCCCAGGTGTGGAAGGTAATCCAGGACCACACTCCGGGGCCCTCTTTTGTCACACCGCGTGAACAGCAGTTCCAGGTACAGCAACGGACCGGCATTAACCGCAATTTTATGTGTTTCCCCGTCCGCGATCCCATCTTGGATGTGTTGGTTGCGGTCCTGCACTTTGAGGGACACGCAGGATTCGATGAAAACGCAGAAAAATGGGCCGAGAATTACACTTTGGCCCTCAGCCAGATCATTCATCTGGGCTTCCCTTGTGAATTGCGCGAGCAAGTACCGGCAATTTCTGAAACTGCTGTCAACCTGCCGGAGCATGCTCCGGAACTGGTGGGCGACTCTCTTTGTACGCAGGCTTTGCGCCGGGAGCTTCACGACATCTATGTTCCCGCAGCCAGCGCTCCAGACCCCGATCCCATCCTTATTCTGGGCGAGAAGGGCACGGGAAAAGACCTGGTAGCCCGCTATATCTATGCCTACAGCGCCCGACGCAATCGGCCCTACATTGCAGTCAACTGCGCTGAGATTACGGATGAACTGGCGACGGCCCGGTTCTTCGGCCATAAGAGAGGATCTTTTACCGGCTCTATGGCAGACGAACCCGGCCTCTTCCGGGCAGCGGACCACGGAGTGTTGTTTTTGGATGAGATCGGCGATCTATCTGCCCGGGCACAGGGGACGCTGCTGCGCGTATTGGAGAACCGTACGGTGGTCCCCCTCGGGGAAACGAAGGAATTACGGATCAATGTACAGGTAATTCTCGGGACCAATCGTGATCCTGAGCGTGCGGTAACCGAAGGAAGCATCCGAGCCGATCTCCTCGACCGCTTTCGGACTCAGGAAATTCGTCTGGCCCCGTTACGCGACAGACCATGGGACATTCCTGCTCTGGTGCGCCATTTCCTCGCGCATCACGAGAATCGGACTAAGAAAAAAATCCTGGGCATGCATCCGGACATCCTTAAGCTTATGGTCGGGTATTCCTGGCCAGGCAACGTGCGTGAGCTTGCCCGTGTATGTTCCTTGCTGATAACGCACGCCAAACCAGGAGCTCCGATTGATGATGCTTTGTTCAGCCGTCTGCTTCCACACATCGCACGAGAAGGATGGAATCCCAAGGCAGGCGCACTGCTGGTAGGTGATGTTCCCATGCGCCACGCTCTTGAAATGTTCGGCCGTGAACTGATTCTTGCCAGACTGCGGCAACACAATTGGAATATCAGGTCAGCGCGTGAGAGCCTTGGACTTCCCAAGACGACCTTTCATCGCTACACCCGCACCCTGGGAATTGCCGGATCCATCCACGGGGGCGATCCCAACTAAGTAAGGGGTTCGGCCCTTGATATCCCCGGCACGCGCCGCTGTTGCGCGTGATGGGGTGGAAGCGGAAATAGAATTCGCGTAGTTGCCCGCATAAAGGGCCTAAGACTGCGGTACAGGCGCCTGCTATTGCCGCGGCGTAGCGATAGCAACCGTCCGGAATTCGCAGCAGTAGTGGCCCTGTGAATCCCGCAACCAGCAGTCTTCCAGCCGAGGGAGCATTTCAGTCACTGCAAATTTGCGGAAGTTCTTTATCATCTTCGCAAATATTTCAACTAATACCGGGCTCCGGAAATCCACGAATACCGGTTTCTCATGCTTATACAGCGGCGTGAATTTCTGTCCTGAATGGGGCTTGACGAAGACACACTCCGGCAAGCCGTAGGTAGCCTGTAATTCGCGCAAGGCAGCGAACATGGCGTAGCCTCCGGTCTCGGCCGCAGCGCGAATTTCCTCCGAGGGCTGGATCACCCAGCTTTCCCGTTGCACGATCACACGGCCGACCTTCAATCGCGGCATGTGACCTTCAATACCACGAAGATCAAGCCTGTGCGTATTCACCGCAACGTTCCAGGTATGCAACAAAGACCCCAGGAAGCGTCCGTCGTAGTCATGGAGGCACACGTCATCCGCAGTCATGCTTACCAGACCCTCCGCCGATCGCAGAGTGCGTGCGCCCTGGGGACCCTGGACACCCAGGAAAGTCCATTGATGGAGATATGGATAGACCGAGAGGGCGGTGTGAACGGTTGAGTAATATGGAGGGTAGGCACCGACCACAGCGACTGTACCCTGTGCCCCGTGACGGCACTCTTGCGCATATGCTTCAAGGTCGGGACACCATATCGACAGGCAGTTTTCCCAAACACTGAAATCAGGATGGCTCTCCGCGAGCAATAGAGTCCAGCGCCCGTCGCTCAGAGCATCTTCGTCCGTGGCGATGAGTTGCACATCGGGCGACGGATTGTCAAAGGCTTTGAGGCGTGTAAACTTGAATCGTTTGCCCACGAACTTCATCTGATCCTCGGTCAACGTGATTTCCGGCCCGGCGTACCGGGTGCCCAGTTCGTCGCACCATGCCTGCTGCACCTCACGCTCAACTTCAGGCCACATCCGGGCGCCGCCGCTGACCGTCAATGGCAAGCCTTGCTCATGGCAGGCGCGAAGAAACACCGGTAAAGGCACGGGCTTGGCCCCCAACTTTTCCCAAATAGGAAGAATTCCTGCGTGCATCCGGGTTGCATAGAGTCCGGCGAGATCCCGCCAGAGTCCAAACCATGGCGCCAGGTCATTCTGCAACTGTTCCATCACCGGGCGGCCAAGGACCACTTTTCTGGCATTGCGACGGCACTCTTCATTCACCGCCAGGCGGGAGACATAAAGGAATCGCATTCCGCGCCGTTCGCCTACTCCACAATCCAAAACTGCTCCCTGGAGGAGCGCCAATGCCTCACGCCTGCTGTTCAGGTCAAATGAATTCTCAACCGCCGCGCGGGCCCTTTCGATGGCCCGGAGGTGTTCCATCCAGCGGCTTTGAGCACTGCAACCGGGCCAGGAAGCAACTTCCTGCCGCAATTCCTGGAAAGGCTCCAGGCTCACCACCAGGCGAATATCCCGAACCAGGACCTTCCGTTCTAAGAGCGATTCTGCCATACCGCTATTGCTCAGGGTGCGTTGCACCGACTTTTTGCAGCACTGCAGGAATTCCCATTCATCGCTTTGGAGCGGCACTACGCAACCGTTGTTCAGCAGGGTCGCCTGGTGCGGTTCGATCAACGCATCATCCGCCAGGCGTAGTGGCAGCAGAGGTTGTACCTCGGCATCATTCGACATGAGCTTGGCCAGCGCTTCACAAGTCCACCTTTCCACGTAGACGATGCGCCGGTCTACCGCGGGCGTATCCAGTTCAATCGCTGCCGCGCCGGTCTCGTGCGCATCGAACTCGCCCCAGACACAGGGCCCAAAGAAACTGATGGTCTCGTTCTTAGTCGCCAGGCGCTGCGCATAGGAGGTCCACGTCAATTCCCGCTGGCGAGCCTGGCTGCTCCGGGCAACAGGTGGAATAGAGTCTGGGGGCGTCATGCGCTCTAGTTCGGCAGATGACATAAGAAGAACTTCCCGGAATCGGTCATCCCTCGCCAGTTCGTAGAGGTGTTTCCGCACTCGAAGCAATTCGTCCTGATAGATCAGGCCGGCCTGCTCTATTAATTGCTCACAGGCGTGTCGCGAGTTCTCATAAACAGTCAACTCTTCCGCCATAGTACCCGGCCACTCCGATACGACGATCGGGTGGCCCTTCTTAATGTGCCGCCGCAAGCGGCGGTCGGTCATGCCGGGGGTCAGCAGCAAGCCGGCCAGGCGAGATGTGTTTTCGCCGGCCTCTCGGGCTTCATCGACCGCCGCCGCAAGACTCGGCGAGGAGAGAAGACCCATTAGTTCCGTAGGAAAACCGGTCATTCGCATTACGAACTTTGACGCCAGGCGGTAACTGTCTGTGGCGGCCACATCTGAGGTTGGGCCTTCGAATCCGGGGCTTTCGTCACATTGCGTCGGACTTAGAATCGCTGTGTTCATTTTTAACACTCCTTGCGATGAAAACGTACATTTCCAGTCATCCTGTTACGTTCCAAAGCAGTTTGACTTTCACTTCACGGCGTTTGCGGCACGTTCAGTCTTGTCAGACATCCGCTATCGGCTCGTGAAACTCAGCGTGCCCGTTCCCCAAGCAACCAACGGCCGCATCCCGGTGGCCAGGATTCTTCAGTCATCTGCGCCAACGGAGGCCAGCAAGGTTTGTGGAAACTGCAGAATCATTGGCGACTGAATAGCCCAGCGCAGATATGCGGCAGCCATGGTGTATCCCGCGCCGAAACTCGCGAGTACCACGTTGTCCCCTTGATGCAGCGCGCCCTTTGCCGCCCACTCGGAGAGACAGAGCGGAATGGTTGCGGAGGAAGTGTTGCCGTAGCGCTCGATATTGCACATGACCCGCTTGGAATCCACGCCGATTCTCTTGCCCACGGCATTAATGATTCGCCGGTTTGCCTGGTGAGGAACAAGCCATTGAATATCGTCGGGCGACAATCCATTTCGGTTGAGCAACTCTTGTGTAATCTCAACCATGCCGGCATTTGCGGCTTTGAACACTGACGCGCCATCCTGGACCAGATAGTGTTCTCGGTTGGTGATGGTTTCATGCGAAGGTGGCTTCGCGCTGCCGCCAGCCGGCATGTAGAGGTCGGTGACATGCCGGCCGTCCATGCGGGCAACATGATCGATGATTCCCACTGTCTCATCAGGAGACGGTTCTATCAAAGCGACGCCGGCCGCATCGCCGAAAAGAACAGCGGAAAGCCGGTCTTCATAATTTGTGATGGAAGTCATCTTGTCCGCGCCGCACACCAGAACTTTTCGGGCGGCGCCAGTTTCTACAAACCTCGTGGCCACAATCAAAGCCATGATGAACCCGCAACACGCTGCGGAAATGTCAAATCCCCAAGCCTGCCAGGCCTGAATCTCAGCTTGCACTTTGGCTGCCGTGGAGGGGAATACATAGTCGGGTGTCACAGTGGCGACCAGGATGCAATCGATCTCGCCTGCCTCTATGCCCCGTGCCTCAAGGCATCGCAAAGCAGCTGGAACAATCAGGCCGGAGGTCGCTCCAACTCGGGCAATCCGCCGTTCAACAATACCTGTGCGGGATCGAATCCATTCGTCGCTGGTATCCAGTCTTGATTCGAAAAACTGATTGTCCAGCACATCCGGCGGGACGTAGTGACCTACAGAAGTGATTGCTGCTCGCATGGCGTCCCGCTAGGGTTCCTTTCAAAATTCTGCAGATTCCCTCCGCATGGCTGGTTACTCCCCTGCGCGATCTTGTGACCCGGCACAGAAACAACATTGTCTTGCGTCAACGAAGTGACCTTCCGCCATCTACATAGATGGTTTGTCCAACGACTTGTGCCGCCGCCTCGCTGCATGCGAAAAGCACGACTCCGGCAACATCCTCAGGAGTAGTAAGTCGTCCGGTCGGAGTCAGCGCGAGGCCGGTCTCCAACTGATATTCCTTATCGGGAAAAGCATCTAGGGCTGTTGTCGCCACCAGCCCTGGGGATACGAGGTTAACTGCGATGCCCCGCGGGGCCAGTTCACGGGCGTAGTGTCTGAACAGAGATTCCAGCGCTGCTTTGCTTGAACCGACAGCCCCGTAGGTCAGAGAATTTACGTGTGTGGCGCCGAAAGATGTGAGACCAATAATCCTGCCTCCTGCCGGCATCATAGGAACGAGTTCGAGAAGAAGGGTGTGGATTGAAACCACATTGATATCGAACGTCCAGCGAATATGTTTGGGCGTGAGTTTTGTTACTTCGCGGTGGACTCCACTCGCCGCGCTATGAACAATGACGTCAACATGAGTGGTTTCGGCTTTGATTGTGTGCACACACAATGCGCAACCATCTTCATCTGCCAGATTGGCGCGCAGGCAGCGAATATCGAGCCCGCTTTTTTTTGCATGATCGGCCAGCAATTGCGCAGCCGCGCGATTCCTGGCGTAAACCGCATAAACTCGGTAACCGGCGCCGGCCAGTGCAATACTGATCGCCAGTCCAATCCCTCGCGTACCGCCTGTGACCAGGGCCACTTTTCCGTTCGAACTTGATGAGCCGTTATGGGATGTTCCGTTTGTCTGCGTCATCACATGCTCCGAGGGGCAGCGTCCCGGTTCAAAACCTCAGGCGACCGTTCAAAAACCACGCAAGCGTTTTGTCCGCCAAACCCAAAATTGTTGCTCAGGATTCGTTCCAGTGTTGCCGGCCGCGATTGGTTTGGTACGTAATCCAAGTCACACTGCGGATCCGCTTCTCCATAGTTAATCGTTGGCGCCAGCCGCTGTTCCGAAAGCATCTGCAGGCAGGCAATAGCTTCCAGCGCACCCGCCGCAACCACCGCATGGCCCACCTGAGACTTGAGTGAAACTACCGGAATCCCGTAAGCAAGCGTGCCGAAAGCCCGCTTGATGGCCAGTGTTTCTATCCGGTCATTCATAGGGGTAGACGTGCCGTGGGCGCTGATGGCTTGAATCTGCTCTGGGGTCAGACCGGCATCCTCAATGGCATCCAACATCGCCTGGGCGGCCACTTTGCCGTCCGGACGTCCGTCTGTCACTCTATACGCGTCCGATGTGGCGGCATAACCTCTGACCATGCCCAGGATAGTGGCACCTCGGCTTTCCGCTGCCTCTCGCGCCTCCAGGATGAATGTAGCTGCGCCTTCCCCCAGCACGAATCCCGAGCGGTCCCGGGAAAACGGACGGCTCGCTTCCGTGGCGGGCCGGTCAGCGGTTGTTAGTGTGCCCAACATGTGAAAATTCATGACCTCACTGGCAGCAAAGCGTCCATACATGGCGCCGGTAATGACCCGGTTCCATTGGCCCGATCGGATCCGTTGAAAGGCCATGCCGATGGCTTGATTGCTGGTCACACAGGCGTTGCTGAGACTGATCAGATCGCGATCATGGATTGGCCCATGTCCACGCAGCTCTGCAATCTTGCGAATCAAATCCAGGGCGCTCTCCGGTTGGAATGCGTCCCAATCAAACTTTTGCGGATCAAAGGTGCGAAAAGAGTCTTCGATAAGGTTGAAGGCGACGGAACCGTGGCCACCGTAGACAATGCTGTCCACGGGCAAGCCTTCTGGCAGAGACTGGACCGCCTCCTCAGTAGCGAGTCCGGTCATTCGCAGGAAGTGGGGTGTATTCTCCGGATCACGATCCCGGAAAATGGCAGGCTGTCCAAGAGTGGTTCGTGGGACGGGCGCGCCCACCGGCACAGGAAAATTGGAGGCTACCAGCGTTCCACGAATCGCTGACGCCCCTGACTCACCGGCAAACATTCGCCGGGAAAACTCCGGAACACTCCTGCCGAGCGATGATACGACTCCGGCTCCTGTGATCACCACCTCGCGCATAGCTCACTCCTTCTCCTTCTAACAAGATCCTCTACGGGGATAGTTACGCCTTCTCCGGTAACCCCCTTCAGCTTGTGTTTTCAAAGAGTCATTACTTCCCGGATACGGCATTCACTACCGTTTCTGCCAGATGCCCATGGCTCTCTTCGTCTCCGCGACTCACTGGGAACCGGTCATGGTCTTCGCCGTCTTCTTCATTCTCGGCAGCCAGCAGGACCAGATCATGAGCGGTGCCATAAAAACGCTGCTCGTCAACCGGAATCACATTTCGCCAGTTGGTATATAGTCCGTTGGCAGCCAAAACCATCACGGCAGCGCCTTCACACAAATCTGAGCTCTCCGGAATGTTTCGCCGGGTCCTCATGCTGAGAAGAGGGTCTTCCAGGCTAAAGCTGGCGCCCACCAGCGCTGCCTGTACTACGCCGCTCTGCAGGTCGAATTCGGCCTGCTCCAGCGCTTGCAGGCATGCCCAGCGGGAATGAGTAAATCCGTAGAGCGGCCCCATGATTCCCAGGAACATGCCCAACACGCTGCTTTGGATGGACCCGGATTCTCGCAGAAAAAACTTGGAGGACCTGAGAAACTTGTAGCGGCGGGCGAACTCCTCCTGCGTGGAATAGGCCATCTGTTTGGCGGTGTTGAAGTCGTCCGGACCGTCCTGCATCGCACAATACAGCCCCACACTCAATGGATCCTCAGCCAAAAAAACAGCCAACGCGTCGCGGCTTTGCAACCCCACCGCCGTCAGCAACAAACCGCACCGGTTCAAAGCCCGAAAAGTTCTCGGTTCCGGTAACACCACAATCTCTTCGTCGAGAAGAGGCAAAGCGATGGTGCGTGGAATACGGAAGTCAAAATTGTCATAGAGGTCATAGACGTGGGGCTTCGATGCTTCGCTGGACAGAGGTCGTTTGGCTTTTTTCCATACAATCCTGCTCATGATGACCTCTTTGTATCCATGGTTCACCCGATGGGAGCGTCTTGCTGCTGAGGTCGCCAGTGTGTAACAGCGCGTCGGCCTGCAGCGGCACCAGTTGAATGAGCAAGCAAGAGGCCAAAGGTTCGAATCGCAAGAGAAAGCGCAATCTCCTCAAAGATGAGGAGACCGAACCGCCAAGCCTGGAGATCATCGTAATCAGTGCGCCGCTGAAGGGCCAAAATCGGTACAAGCGAAACGGCCTGGCGGCCACATTCGGTTCCTCGCCCTTTGAAAAGGCAGCTCCCTCGTGAGTTTTCGGGCACAGCCTGCAAGCGTGCCAGTGCCTTTTGTTTGGCAGTCCGCCTGCTCCATCTCTCATGTATCGGAAAGGTTTCCTGCAACAGTACGCATGGGAGTAAGCGCCGGCGTCTATTGCCGGTTCGATTTGCGGGTGGCCGGATGGAGTTTGTCCTTTTGAGGCAAAGCATGTCTCTTGGACAGCCCAGGAGGAACTCGGCGTGAGATGGGTCTTCATTGATCGGTTGGTAACGTGCGATCCGGGAAAATCCGCGTTGGGGCTAAAGGCATTCACACGTGCCGAGTTATTTTTCATGGATCACTTTCCAGGCCGGGCCATAGTGCCCGGGTCAATTCAAGTGGAAATGATCGCGCAAACTGCCGGCAGATGTATCAAGATTGCACGTCCGGAGGTATTGACGTTACTGAGCAGAGTCCATTCTGCTCGATTCATCAAGCCAATCGTGCCCGGCGATCAGTGCTACATCACCGTCCAAATCGTGAAACTGCGTTCAAACTATGCTATCGCGTCCGGAATCATTGAGGTGGCAGGCGAACCGGCGGCAGAGGCTGAGGTCATGTATGCCGTAGTTCCCAGAGCCCAGGTCCTTCCACGACATCAAAAAAGATCCCGTGATTGAGGATTGGCTAAACAACCAAGGAGAGATGAGTGAGCAGAATTTTGTGGAAACTGGCTCTGCAGCCCCCGCTCGATGAGGTTCCGCAATGCTATCGCTATGACCTTTACGATGGCGATATGTGCGTGCCACGCGCCGCAATCTTTCCGGAACAAGACGACCAACTAGTGCAACTCCCCGATCCCCGCGCCTACAGATCGTTGGGCCGCACCGGCCTGCTGCTCATGGCGGCAGGATTACGCAGCCGGAAATCATTGGCCCCGCTTATCGAGAGAGATCCCTTCAGCGTGGGAATCTATTGCGCCCTGGAACACGGCCCGAATGACTTTAACTCCGCCAAGCAGATGATCGATACTCCAGTGGAAGAATTTGCCGCGACCTACAAAAGCCTGCGGTCCCCGAAGCAATATCTGAAGCAATTGCCGAACGTTCCTGCCAGCCAGCTCGCCATCTGTCTGGGAATCATGGGGCCGCTTTACCTGTATCAACATTCCCACTTTGCTTGTTTGCACGCACTGGATCAAGCTGAATTCGATCTGAACGCTGGAACCGTGGAGGCCGCCCTGGTCTGCGCGGCCTTCAGTCTGGAAGATCCGCTGCTCAGCATGCGAGCATCGCGCAGTGTCCCCAAATCCATGGTCCTGAGCGAAGGGGCAGCTGCTCTTGTTCTGACGCCGGATGGAGAGTACACCTGCTGGCGAGCGCTCCTTCCCCCCTACACAAATTGCTTCTTTGGAATTGCCCAGGACTTGGTTATGTTGGCCAGAAGTGACAGTAATGACAGCAGCCTCTCAGAACTGATCGCCGGCTGTCGGGAAGGCAATTCAGTAAGCATCAGACCGGCTGCGCCGTCTTCTGCCGGCGAAGGAGCTTATCGGTGATCTTATGCGAGAAGTAGTGGTCACAGGTTACGGGATCGTTTCACCCATCGGAATCGGTGTGCCTGAATTTTGCCGAAACATGTTTGCCGGCGAGTCCGGAGTGTCAGCAATTCGCGGCACGCTGGTGGCTTCCAATTTTCCAGTTGGCGTGGCAGCGCGTGTTCCCCGGACCCGGCTCGGGCAACCGCACACATTAAGGAATTTAGACTCAGCCACCACGCCCGCCTCCTGGCGCTTAGCCGGAATTGCAACCGAAGAGGCCTTGGCATCACTGCCGGCGGGAGTCATTGTAGATGCCATTGTCTATGCTACCTCTGATGGTGTCAGCTTCGACCTCTTCAAAGATTCTTTCCGGAATTTTGCCGCGGACACATTTGATTGGGACTCCACCCGCTCGGAGACCTGTCTGGAGTGCATCCGCGGCATCCTGGAACAGCGTGGAAATGGCCGCGTTTCTGACGAGGCAATGATCAACATCAACAATGCTTGTGTGAGCGGTAACCAGGCAATTGGAATTGCCCTGGGCCGCATTCGATCCGGTCAATGGACGCGGGCTCTCGTGGGTGGTGTGGACGCCCGCTGCAACGATCATAACCTGATGAACTTTCACCTGTTGGGGGCATTAACCACGGCGGAAGGGATGACTGCCAGCCGGCCTTTTTCAAAAGACCGGTCCGGGTTTGTTCGCGGAGAGGGCGCAGCCACCCTTATTCTGGAAGCACGGGAGGCGGCGGAGGCCCGCGGCGCTCCTTTGCTTGGTAGCGTCATAGGATACTCGGCCACTTCTGATGCTCATCGCCTCACACAAGGACGTGAGGACGCACGAGGCGCGACCGGAGCCATTCGTCTCGCGCTAGAAGACGCCGGCTGCACTAACGAGCAGGTAAGCGCTATTAGTGCCCATGGTACTTCGACCTTAATTAATGATGCACTTGAAACGGTGGCCATCAAGAAGGTGTTCGGTCCCCTTGCGTACCAGATTCCCGTGATTTCCCTCAAGTCTCAAATAGGCCACTCGACGGTTGCCGCCGGGGCAATGGAGGCCGTCGCCTCATTGCTCATGTTGCGGGAGCAAAGACTGGCGCCCACCATTAACCTCAAGCAACCCGACCCCCTGTGTGATCTCGACTATGTGCCTAACTTTTCGCGACCGGCGGTCGTGGATGTGGTGTTGAGCAATAACTTTGGATTTGGCGGCCAGAACTCCTGTGTGGTCTTCAAACGGGCGTCCGCATGAAAAGAAAACTAGCTCTGATTACTGGTGGATCGGGCGGCATAGGCGCGAGCGTGGCCCGCCTGCTGGCCCAGGATCATGATTTAGCGCTCGGGTATGCCAGCAATCAACTGCGGGCTGAGGCGTTGAAGCAGGAAATCGAGTGCTCTCATCCCAATGCAGAAGTCCGAATTTTCGGTGGCCATCTTAGTGGTTATGAAGACGCGGCCGCTCTTGCTGGCAATGTCAAGACGGAATTTGGTCGCGCTCCGGAAGTCCTTGTTACTGTGACCGGTGGAATTTACGATAAGCTCTTTCTGGGCTCCGACTTTGCCTGCCATCAGCAACTCCTGAATGAACACCTCACCGTAACCATGGCCCTCTGCCACCTGTTGCTTCGCGACATGTATAAGTTGCGGTTTGGCCGAATTGTGAATATAGGATCGATCAGCGCCCGCTATTCGCAGCGCGGTCAATGCAGCTATTCTGCGGCCAAGGCTGCTATTGAGGCCTTCTCCCGCACGCTGGCGCTGGAAGTCGCTCATCGTGGAATTACCGTCAACGTGGTCGCACCGGGCCTGGTCCACACTGACCTTACAGCGCCACTCATCGCGAATATAGGAGCAACGAATGGCGATCTGGGACGCAGGATACCGGTGGGCGTGGTGGGTAAGCCCGATGACGTTGGCTGTTTAGTCCGGTTCCTTTGCTCCGACCAGGCTAGCTATATTACAGGCGCCGTACATACTGTCGATGGAGGAAGATCCCTGGGCGATCCGGGCTCATGATCCAAACTGGGAGAGCGTAACGACTTCCACGTACGGCCCTATCGGGACGCAAGAAGAAACACGTGAGAGATTTGACTGTATTATTTGACTGTATTAAGGAGGCTGCTGGTGTTTGCTCGCAATGTACGATTCAGATTACGGCCGGACGTTCTTTGTGAATTCAACGCTGCTTTCGAAGAGAGCGTCATGCCGATACTCCGGCGCCAAAAGGGCTTTCAGGATGAAATCATGCTTGCCCTTCCGGGAGGAATGGATGTCATCGCAATCAGCATATGGGACACTCAGGAAGATGGCGAAACCTGGAACCTTTCCCGATACCACGACGTGATAAGTGTTCTTGGGCAATTCCTGAGGGCTAAGCCAAGGGGACAGACGCTAGCAGTCCTCCACCACTCGGGAAAAGACGTGGATGCTTTTGTGTGCGCAGAAGCATCAGCCTCATGCGGCAAGCCCCACTAAGGCTTGCCGGGCCGCTTGCAGATGTGTATGCATTTTCCTTCTTTAACCCTGTTTACGGGTACTAGGGCCAAAGTGCGCCCCAGTACCCATAAATCCTGATCGCGTCTCCGCAAAGCCACATCCCGATTGCACCAGCAGTCTTTCGCCAAGCGTGTCCATCCGAGGCCTGGGAATGTGAAGTTGAACTCCCAACTATGATCGTGCCGGCTGGGGTTTGAGGCCATGAATCAGCGCAGCAATTCTGCCGAAAATACAGCACGCTCTTCGAAATTCAGCCTCTCTAGAGAGATTACTTGCGGCCGGCTGCGATTAAGGGTGGGGTTGGCAGTAGATTAACAACGGGTGATCGAAAACGGGTGATTTTTGCATTGGCCAACTTCGAAAAAGCCGGGTATGCCGTTATAAACTGCGGTTTTTCAATGGTTTGGAATGGTGGCCAGGGACGGAATCGGGCGCGGACACGGTGTTGATAACACGTAAGTTATTGATTCTACAAACGGACAAAAAGGATAAAACGGCCACAAAGCCGATTCCATTGTACGTTTATTGTACGGTGAAAAACTCAGAATATTCTCGGGGCTTGAGAGAGCGGTCAGAGGCTAACTACTTTCCAGCGCAAAAATAGTGATTTTAAGCCTGCTGAATTGCTACCTGAGAGTTCATGGCGAAACTCGGATGTTGTTTTAGCAACCGGACTGGCTCGTACAAATCATCGCTTGGACCAGGGTCAGCTCCGACCCGGCCCGGCGAGCCAAACCTGTCCGAGCCCACTCCGTTACATGGGTTTTGCCGCCAGGTAACGTCCGATCTGGATGAGATTGTCGGCCATCACTCCGAGACCAACCCAGCGTTGGAAACCTGTCCACCCACGATAACGACAACGATTCAAACCATGCCTGCGCTTCAGCGTACTG
>DATGJZ010000065.1:0-65798 GCA_035294925.1 Candidatus Angelobacter sp.
CGCGTCGACGTTGTTTGCATAATCGCTACTTCGAATACCTAAAAACCATCATCAACTCTGTGGAAGAAGAATTTGATCGTTGGAAGATTCGTAACGCAATCCTACGCAGACTATGCGCAATTACTTAAGACGCTGTGTTTAAAATCGGAATCGGTTCTTTGGCTTATTTCGGAGGTTGGCCGCCAGTATTCGTGGCGGCGCTGCCCTTCTTGCTTCTTTTGCCGTGCTTGTGGTGATGATGCTTCTTGCCTTTGGTAGCGGATGTGCCCGTCTTCTCGCCCGGCGAACCCGATGTGCTTTGGGCCAGAGACAGAGTTGCGCCAAGCAGCAGCGCGCACACAAGTGTAAACGCCTTCTTCATGTGATCTCCCTTTAAAGGAAAAGTTTTTCAGAGTTATTGCTGCAGACCCTTGTTGCCTGGAAAAGTTGTTGGGAAAAGTTGTCCGGCTTGGGATGATTAAATATTGGCCGCGACTTTCTGGCAACAGCTCAGGATTTCCTCTTCCGTCAGGCAGCGGTCGGAGGCTTTGGCAAGCTGGAATATGTGGTCAACCAGTCCCTCAGAGGGCGCTATACCTTTACGCTCCAGCCAGAAAATCACATTGGATTTGCCGCTCATGGGGCCGATCTCGATGATCTGATCCAGGCCGAAATAGTGCGAGGGCACGCCGGAATACACTGAATTGGCCAGCTCAATGTCCCCCTTCTTGAAAGCCTTGATCACGGCTGCAGCGTGAACGCCGGTTGCGGTGCGGAAGGCATCGTCTCCCATGACCGGGTAATTCTTGGGAATGGGGACACCGGTGGAGTCAGAGACTGCCTGGCAATAATCTTTCAGCTTGGTCAAGTCTTGTTGGTCCCAGGGCTGCACTCCCATCAGTTTCAGGTTGACCAGAACCAGGTCCAGTTGTGTGTTGCCCACGCGTTCGCCGATGCCCAGCGCCGTCCCATGGACGCAATCTGCGCCTGCCGCCAAGGCGGCGAGCGAGTTGGCAACCGCCAGGCCGCGATCACAATGACCATGCCAGTCCACGCGGATCTTCTGGCCGGAAGGCTTGACGACTTCATCCAGGACAAACCGAATCAATCCTGCCACGCCGGCGGGTGTGGCGTGACCAACCGTGTCACAGACCACAATAGCGGTTGCACCGCAGTTGATGGCGGTGGAATACAGCCGCCGGACAGTCTCCGGATCGCAGCGCGACGTATCCTCCGTCACGTACATCACTTCCAGGCCCAGAGAGCGGGCATATTTGACCGCCTTTTCGGTCGTGTTGAGCAGGAAGTCGTCCGTCCAGTTCTCTGTGTAGCGGCGGATGGGGCTGGAACCGAGGAAACATGCCACCTCGATTGGAATGCCGGCTCGCTGAGAAATCTCTGCCACCGGACGGATGTCACTTTCGAGCGTCCGGGCGGCGCAATTCGGCCTGATTTTCAGCCGGGCATTAGCGATTTCGCGCGCCAGCATCTCCACATCGGCCACGGCGCGCGGCCCGGCGCCAGGCAGACCGATGTCCGCCATGTTGATGCCCAGGTCTTCCATGAGGTGAAGGATGCGAATCTTTTCCCCGATAGGCGGGTCTTTGACAGAAGGAGATTGCAAGCCATCCCGCAGGGTCTCATCGTCCAGCACTACGCGGCGCGCGGGGGAAAATGGGGTTCCGGCTACAGAATTCCAATCGTAGATGAGATCTGAATGCCTGAGCGGCAAATTGGCTCTCCCAATTATTTCCTGAACAAAATTGTATACTTAAAGAAGCTTGCGTCGAACGTACGATTTTGAGCTTTTTACCCCACCTTTTAAGCGATTTGTGAGCTTTTTAGAAAACAAAAGCTCAATAAAACCATCCATTTGCTGGCGGAACAAGGGGCCGTAGCCGAACCACCAGAGCTTTTTCATCCTGGGCAGCCGATCTGAATCCACATACTTGGGCCAAACCATCTCCTCCAGGCCAAAGCGTCCGTGGGTCCGGCCAATGCCGCTGGCCTTGATTCCTCCGTGCGGCGCTTCGCTGATGCCAAAGCAGGAAATCATGTCATTCACCATCACCGTGCCGGCGTGAATCCTGCCGGCCAGGGCCTCGCCGCGTTTGTGATTGCTCGTCCAGACGCTGGCTGCCAGGCCGAATTGCGAATCATTGGCCAGGGTCACGGCTTCATCTTCGGTTTTAAAGCTGCAGACGGGCAGGACGGGGCCGAAAGTTTCTTCGCGCATGATTTGCATGGAGTGGTCCACATCCGCCAATACTGTGGGAGCAAAGAAATTCCGCCCAAGCTGGGGCAACGTTTTGCCACCGGCCAGAAGACGCGCTCCTCGAGCGATGGCATCCTCCACGTGGGCCTGCACCGTTTTGAGCTGGCGCTGATGAATCAGTGGGCCAACATCAGTGTTCTCGTCCCCGCCATGACCAAGATGAAGGCTGTTGGTCTTCTCCACGCAAGCCTTCAGGAATGGCTCATAAATGCGCTCGTGGACGTAACAGCGTTCGATGGAGAGGCAGGTTTGGCCGGCATTCATGAATGAGCCCCAGACAGCTGCGCTGGAGGCGATCCCGATGTCGGCATCGTCCAGGACGATCATGGGGTCCTTGCCGCCCAATTCCAGCACTACCGGCAACAGCCGGGCGGCGGCTGCCTGAGCCACGCGCTGGCCAGTGGCCACGCTTCCCGTAAAGACTACTTTCTGAACGTCTGCCTTGAGCAGCGCAGCGCCAGCCGCACCATCCCCGGTGATGACCTGCAGGAGATCGTGATCCAGCCCCGCCGCATATAACAGCTTTTGCAGTTCCAGAGACGAAAATGGCGTGAACTCGGATGGCTTGAGCACAACCGCATTCCCGGTCGCCAGCGCGGTGAGGGTCTGCACGGATGAAAGGCTGAAGGGGTAATTCCACGGGCTGATGATCCCGATCACGCCATAGGGCTCGCGCAGCAGCCAGCCACGCTTCAATTTCATTACCGGGCTGCCATGCGGCACAACCTCCGGACGCAAAAATACCGGAACGGTGGCCAGCAAGAAATTGATGGTTTCCAGGACCACCAGGACTTCTGTGGCCATGGCCTCAGTTTGGGGCTTGCCGGCTTCGCGGGTAATGACAGCCGCCACGGACTCTTTCTGTTCGCACAACAGCTGCTGAAAATTCCTCAGAATCTTCAGGCGGTCTGCGATGCTCGCGCCGGCCCATCGACCCTGAGCGGCATGGGCGCGTTGGACCGCCGCATCAATTTCCAGCGCGCTGAAACACGGAATCTCCCCGATCGGCTCATCTGTTGCTGGATTCCGAACTGTAATGGTGTCTGCGTCTAGTGCTGTGGGAACGGCGTTCATGTTAGATCCTCACTGCTCGGAGTCCTTGAGAAGGTATTCGTTCAGGTCGAAGGCCTTTCCATTCGAATGAACCGCTAAGTGATCTCCCGATCACCGGAGCAGGCGCGATCACCCGATTCTTCAGTATTCTACGCTCACCAGAAACAGTCCGCCGGCGGGTGCTGTAGCCGCGGCTGCCGAACGATCTCGAAGTTCCAGAATGCGTCTTAAGTCCTTGCCCGTGAGATTGCCCTTCCCAATCATCAGAAATGTTCCCACCAGGTTCCGCACCATGTGGTGCAGAAACCCGTTGCCCCGGACGGTATAGAGGAACTCCTCGTCCGTGCGCTGCCAGCCGGACGAGTAGATGGTGCGCACGTTGCTGGTCTCGTCCACATCTTTCCTGATCTCAGGATCAACGGCCGCAAAGGAAGTGAAGTCGTGTTCTCCCACAACCACGGCTGCAGCCTGGACAATTGCATCCTCGTCGAGAGGATAGGGATGGTGATAGACATAGCGGGCAAGGAACGGCGAACAGATCTCACCACGATAGATTCGGTATCGGTAAGTCTTGGCCCGGGCGGATTTCCGCGCGTGAAAATCGACGGCAACCTCCTCCACATCCAGCACACGGATGGAGCGTGGGAGCACATCATTCAGCGCCTTGCGAAAATTCTTGAGCGGTATGGGAGATGCAATGGATACCGTGGCCACCTGGGCGAGAGCGTGGACGCCGGCATCCGTCCGTCCAGAGCCCTGGGGCAAAGTCTTCTCTCCGGTAATCTGTTCGATAGCGGATCCCAGAGTCCCCTGAATAGTGAGCCGATCGGGTTGGACCTGCCAGCCGGCGAAGTCATGCCCGTCATAACACAGTGTGATCTTTACGTTGCGCGGCACCACACACCCCTAAGGCTCTAGCCAGAGTGTCCATTTTCGCAAGATAGTGTTCGTTTTCGCACACGAACGGCCCTCCATAGCTAACACTTTTTAACTCACAGGATGCATGTGAACGATATACTATCGAAGTTCTCATCCAGAAGCCCTGATTTGTAGCTTTTGGAATCTCATTTGCAAGTTCTGGAACCTCGCCGACGGCTTCTGCGTATCCACGGTGACGGAAAACCAAGGGAAAAGTCTGTATTTGCAGCTATTAAGTTTGGAGAAGACGAATGTCGTTGATTGGATCACTTCGAAATTCACGCGCGTTATCGATTCTTGCCATCTGGCTGACCACGCTGCCGCTGGTGGCGCAACAGGGGAGCTCGACACCGCCGCAGTCAGGCAATAGCACGCAGTCCTCGCCAGGCGGCACTCCGGCGCAGGCCGGCGGCATTACGCCGTCCATGTTGGAGATTCCGACGGCCAAGCCCCTGCCTGAGCCAACCGGGACAGACTATTCCAAGCCGAAGAAGCCCTTTCCTAATCTCTTCGCGCCCTACACGGTCCGGAATGTCCCCGAAGCATCCTACAGCAATGCTCCGCGGCTGGAAGAGATGATCCACGATGGCAAGATCCTGCTCTCGATGAACGATGCCATTGCCTTGGGGTTGGCGGACAATCTCGATCTCGCCATTGCCCGTTATAACTTCCCCATCGCCGACACAGATATTTTGCGGACGCGGGCGGGCTCGTTCAACTCGGGTGTAGGGCTCGGCCTGGTCCAAGGCACACCCGGCGGGTCGGGTATCGCCGCCACGGCGGGCGCCTCAGGCGCAGGCGCCGGAGGAACTACGGTTGGCGCTGGAGGCGTTGGCGCAGGGGCTGCTGGGGTTGTGACGTCAACTCTGGGTACGGGTCCAAACGAAGACAGCTGGGATCCTATCCTGACGGGGACACTCCAGGAAGAGCACGCAGTCTCGCCTACCACGACCAGCAGGGTTCTGACTGGTGGCGCCGCGACTACTCTGCAAAATACGACTGTCGCAGATTTCACGTACACACAGGGATTTTCCTACGGCTCACTCTTGCAACTTACGTACAACAACTCCCGGCTTGCCTCAAGCAATCCTGGGTTGCCTTTGAATCCGCTTTTGAGTTCCAGCTTCCGCATGACCATCCGCCAACACCTGCTGCAGGGCTGGGGCTGGGCGATCAACCGCCGCTTCATCATCCTGGCTGAAGACCTAAAGCGGGCAACCCAGGAATCCTTCCGCCAGCAGGTCTCTTCTACCGTCAGCCAGCTTGAGAGCATTTATTGGGACCTGGTGGCCGCTTATGAAGACGTGAGGGTGAAGGAACGCTCCCTGGCCCTGGACCAAAAGACACTTGCCGACAACAAGAAACAGGTGGAGATCGGCACCATGGCGCCCATCTCCGTGGTGCAGGCAGAAAGCGCTGTGGCCACCGATCAGCAGAACCTGCTTACCTCGCAGAGCACCCTGAAACTCCAGCAACTGTTCATGAAGAACGCCATCAGCCGCAACATGGTGGCCGGTTCGGACCTGATGAAGGCGGAGATTATTCCGACCGATACCGTCATAGTACCGGAGCATGAAACGCCGATTGATGTTGAAGCATTGATTCAGCGTGCCCTGGAAAACCTTCCGACCTTCATTGAGCAGAAGATCAATCTCAAGGACCGCCTGTTGGCGATTAAAGGCGCTAACAATGTCCTGCGGCCCTCAGTGGATTTGATTGGCTTTTATGGAGCTTCAAGCCTTTCCGGCAGCGGGAATGCATTTTGCACTCCAGCTCTAGCCGCCCAAGGAGCGTGTACCCCAGCTAGCGCCGTCGCGGCTACCGGCTTTGGCAATTCGTTCACCAATCTTTTTAATTCCAGTGGACCGGACAAAGGCGTGGCCATTCAAATTAACATTCCTTTGCGCAACCGGGTAGCGCAGGCCCAGCAGGTGAGGTCGCAACTGGAATACCGGCAGGCAGAATTGAGCTTCAAGCAGTTGCAGAACAACCTGGCCTTGAGCATCCGCAACGAAGTCTTTGCCCTGGAACAGGACCGCGCCAGGATCATTGCTGCCCGCGAAGCCCAGAGTTTTGCCGAGCAGAACCTGGATGCAGAGCAGAAAAAATATGCTTTGGGCGCTTCAACTTCCTTCAACGTGATGAACCTCCAGGCAGCTCTGGCCATAGCCCAGGAGAGCACCATCTCGGCTGAAATCGCCTACGCCAAGCAACGAGTCCAGTTGGACCTGGATACTGCCCAGACCCTGGACAACAACAACATTATTCTTCAGGAAGCTGTGACCGGGAACATCAAGACCCAGCCCAATGTACCGGGAATCGGACCCAACACATTCCTGGAGCAAACCGGGCCACCGCCGGTAAATCCGCCGAACACCAACTCGCCCCCGCACTAACTGCAGTGCGTGTTTTGTAATGCGAACAAAACAATGGGCCGCAGAGCATAAAACCCCTCCGGGCCCAATGTGGGTTAATCGTGCATCGCTATGCAGTCCACCTCTCCAATAGGGACGTTGACTTGCTGTTGCTGTTGTAAGGCGAAGCCGAGTGTCACGCCGCTGGAGGTTCTGTTGCTCCACGTTGGAACGGAACCAGAGGCCGTGCACACGAATGTGTAGTTAGCATCGGAGAAGGCGGAGGGCCACTCGATGGTTTGGCTGCAGGTTGGCGGGTTGGAATTCGCTGGGATAGTACATCCCGTTACCCTCATATGTTTGATCCCTCCTCCGGTAGCATCCACGCCACCTGCCACCTTCATGCGTCCGGTGTCGCTGATGGAAAAAAGAACAGAAGGAGAGGAATAGGTTCCCCCTGCGGCGACCCGGGCAATGGCAAAGTTATCACCTCCAGGCCACTCGTTGCTGCCGCTGCCAAGGGCCATGCGCCAGCTTGGGAGAGACGTGTTGATTTGCGCACCGGTACTGACGCCCGTTGCCGTTCCATTGCTATTGAGAAACACGCCATTATAAAAAGAGGACCAGCCTGCCGAGGAACCAAGGCTCGAACCGGTTGGACCGGCGCCACAGCAAACGGTTGTGCCGAATTCTATTGCGTCCTGTGCCTCGACTAACAGTCCAGGCGTCCCATCGCCGGCCACATGAAGGGTGGCTTGGGGATTTGTCGTACCGATTCCGACGAGACCGCTGCTATCGAATATATCGGAATTTCCTACAGTGCCGCTGTTATCGATGAACTTGGCAATGAAGTTGTCGGTTGAGGTCCACATAAACATTGCATTGATTCCACGCCGGTAGGGTGTCAAGGCATCGCTCACAGCGGAAGTCTTCGTTCGAGCATTCAGCCCTTTCACCACGCGTTTGAGTATGACCGCCCTCGGTACCTGTAGTTCAGCAATGGTCGTAAGTGGCTGGTTTTCTGACGGCATATTCCCAGCCACGCCGGTTGTTAAGGTTTGGGCCGTTGCGCCAATGGTAAAAAAATAGAAACAAATAGCAATTGGGAGAAATCTCTGGATTGGCATTGATCTTGTGCTTTCCATTTGAAAGTTCCTTTCCTGATTTATAGTGAAGATTCCCGCCAAAACGTTTCACACGTTCAACAAGAAAGAGGTGCGTCAAGAGTTTGTAATTATTGGGATTTTCTAATCAGAGCAATGGCGGCTATGGGCATTTGGCGCGATGCAGCCATTGCGGTAAAACGGCATTCTTTTATGGACCCGTTTTGCCTGCAACTTCCACAAGCCGTAAACTTACAACCGAATGGCCGCCAACAAAGTAGTATTTCTCTTCGACGTTGACAACACCCTGCTCGATAACGATCGTGTCACTGACGATCTGAAGCGGCATCTGGAACAGCAGGTCGGCCATGATCGACAGCAATGTTATTGGGAGTTTTTTGAGCAATTGCGCAGCGAGTTGGGCTATGCCGATTACCTGGGCGCGCTGCAGCGCTACCGCATCGCCTATCCACGCGATCCGGGGTTGCTTACGGTATCTCACTTCCTGGTGAACTATCCCTTTGCCACCCGGCTTTATCCTGACTCCCTTGACGTGGTGGAGTATGTAAAGCAGTGGGGAAAGCCCGTGATCCTCTCCGACGGCGATGTAGTTTTTCAGCCGCTCAAGATTGAGCGCTCCGGACTATGGCAAACGTTTGAAACCAATGTTCTGATCTATATCCACAAAGAGCAGGAACTGGAAGACGTGGAAAGGCGTTTTCCTGCCGCGCGCTACGTGCTCATTGACGACAAGCTGCGTATTCTGACGGCGGTAAAAAAGATCTGGGGAAGCAAGGTGACCACCGTGTTTCCACGCCAGGGCCATTATGCCCATGATCCTAAGGTGCTGGCTGATCTCCCGCCAGCCGATATCAGCATCGACCGCATCGGCGATCTGCTGAACCACAACCTGGCCTGAAGCAGAATCTGGGCCATCTCACCAATCTGCCTTTTTGCATCCGGCAACCAATTCCTCGCAAATCGGCATAGTATCAAGAGTGTACTTTGCGCAGGAGGATTGAAATGCAGAGACAACGGATTTCGCAGGTATTGGGTTTGGTGTTGCTGCTGGCCGGAGTGTCCTGGCCGCAACAGGTCCCGGTAAGCATCATCGTGTCCGTGGAAGCCAAGCATGGCAAGGAAGTTCCCAAAGTCTACAAGGAGGACGTAAGAGTCCTCCACGATCATGACCGCCTTCAGGTAACGGAATGGATTCCCTGCCAGGGTGCGCAGGCCGGATTGGATCTGTTTGTGCTGATGGATGACGCCACCGACCCGGACATTGGGTTGCAGTTTGATGATGTGCGTAAGTTCATAGATGCTCAGCCTTCTGACGCCTCCATTGGCGTGGGCTATGCCCGCAACGGCGGCGTGCAGATGGCCCAGAACATGACCAAAGACCACGCCCAGGCAGCCAAGGCGTTGCGCCTCCCGTTGGGTACAGGAGCCATGGCCAGTCCATATCTGTCACTCACGGAATTGATCAAGAGCTGGCCGCAAAGTGAGAACCGCCGCGAGATCCTGATGGTCTCCTCGGGCATAGACTTTCTGCAGGGTGGACCCAACGATTCCTACTTGCAAGAGGCCGTCGATCAGGCACAACGCGCCGCCATCCAGGTTTATGCCATTTATACCTCAAGTCTTGGACACGCCGGACACAGCTACTGGCGAACGACCTGGGGACAAAACAACCTTTCGCGGCTCACGGAAGAAACCGGAGGCGAATTCTATATTCAGGGATTGAACACACCCATTTCCTTCGCGCCTTATCTGGGCCAATTTGCCGACCGGCTCAAGCATCAATACAAGCTTACATTTCTGGCAAATGCCGGCCATAAGTCGGAGTACCAGCATATACATCTGGAGACCGAGGTCACCAATGCCGAACTTGTAGCCCAGGACAACGTCTATGTTCCAGCGGCAAAATGATCAGTGCCTGGAGCGCTATTTTCCCCGGAACAGAAACACCAGTTCGATGATGAGGATGATGACTACGATAGATTCCAGCAGAAACCCGCGTGCCTGATTGAACTGATCAATCATGAAGTCGTAGAGGTCGCCCGCCGTCTGCAACTTATCGTGGACCAGCGCCTGGAACTCGGTTACTCCAATTTCGCTGGCACAGAGCTTGTAAAGGCGCGCTGAGAACATGTCTCCTACGAACTTCAGGGCATGATTCGTGCGTTCCGTGAGTTCTGTTACCTCAAGCAGCACCGCTCGCAACCGGGACGCTCCGGGCCGCATGCGCCATCGCGCCAGCACTCCGCGACGGCTCGCCAGGAAGCGGTACCCTTCTCGAAGTTCCTGGGTCAGCAGTTCATCATAGTGGCGAAACTGCAATAGCTGCGAGTTGGCATACTCCAGAATGCGAATCGTAGGTTGGGCGCCGGACTCACTGTCATAGATGAATGCCGCGTTCCAGCCCACTACCGTGAGGTCATTGGGATAGTACGACAGGCTCGCCTGCATCACTTCGGCTTGTTCCGCGGGAGCCAGTGGAACAGTCTCTCCGTCAATGAGCTGGCTGATCTGCTGGCCGTGGTCGCGAATCAATTCTTGCGTGCTCACGGCCGCGGACGCGTGCAGATGAAAGATGTAATACTCCTCGCTCAACCAGTTCTCGTAGGGCTTTCGCAAGGCGGGGCGTACGCTTTTCACCCGCTGCTGGACCATCTGGCTTGTCAGCTCATTGAAAAAAGCGGTGGAAATCCATCGGCTTGCCACTTCCTGCAAGTTGCTCCAGCTTCCCGAGTAGGAATGCTGCAGCAGGGCGCCGACTACGCCGTAGTCGTAATACTGAATGGTAGCTGTGAACTCTTCACCTGTTTCCAGCTTTATGGGTTCCACGGATTCCACCACGGGCGCGCGCTGGAAGCGCACGTATCCCGGAGTTGTATGCTTGAAGGCGGGGGTCAGGATTCTTCCTCCAACCAGGGGACGCAGTTCCTCGAGGCTGATCTCATCGGACACATCGTAGAGAACCAGCACAAAGACAGAACCCAGAAATTGATCGGCGGGCATCTGACCGTAATGTACTACAGCTTGACGGCACTCGGCGCCAGCACCGGTCTCTCAACATTCCGGCGCCAGGCTGGCAGATTGCATGCGTCAGGCTTTTTGGCCAAACCAGGCAGGCGTTTCACCGGTCCGGTTGGCCAGAATAATGTCACTTTTGATTGAATGCTAAGTGTCGAGTGGTGATTGCCGGCTGGAAAAGACTAGAGGGCTGTGATTTTGGTCTTGTGAACCATTTGGCTTAACCAGTGAGCCAATGGTCCTCATCTCTACCCATGACCATCACAGCCCTCAATGCGAACGCTGCTTTTGCAGCGCCGACCTCAATCGCCCTTCCCCCAAGGCGGATCGTCGGGCCGTCCTCCACGCCCCGTGGAAGACTCATCGCCGGCCTGCCTCGGAGAGAGCATCCTTTTCCGTATCGGGAAGGAACTCTATTTCCGTTTCGGCCCCTTAATCATCACATCTTAGGGAGTACAGAAATCCCCGTATGTGACGCACGTCACATATGTGAGGTGAGAAAAAGTCATCTCTCCCAGGCGAAGAGTTGCCTACCGTGGATCTTGTCGACGGTCGGCCATTGGTATCGTGTACCATAGGCAACGTCTGAACATATGGACAACGGTCTATTTCAACTGATCCCAAAAGAAGGAACAAAGATCCTTCTGGTGCTATTTCTCTCTTTTCTGATTGGCCTGGAACGAGAGGAACACAAGACCGGCCCGGAGCACTATTCTTTCGGCGGCGTCCGTACTTTTCCCTTGATTGGATTGATCGGCTACGTGATGGCGCTGCTATCCGGGAGCCAGATGGTTTCGGTGGCGCTTGGTTTTTTAGTGGTGGGCGCTCTGCTGGTGGTTTCCTATATCCATAAACTTTCGACAGAAAAAACGTCGGGCGTCACCACAGAGGTTTCCGCCCTGGGGACCTATTTACTTGGGGCGCTTGTCTACCATGACCAACTATGGATTGCCACCACCATTGCCGTCATCAGCATGTTCCTGCTGGAACTCAAGACTACCCTGGAGGGACTCACCGAGCGGGTAGCGCCGGAAGAGATTTTTACCTTCACCAAATTTCTGCTGCTGACGGCAGTGATCCTGCCGGTTCTGCCCCGCGCCTCTTTTACCCAGTTCGAGATTAATCCTTTTAAGACCTGGCTGGTGGTGGTGGCTGTGAGCACGGTCTCATACGGAAGCTATCTGCTGCTCAAGATGACGCGCGGCAAGAAGGGTGTGCTGCTTTCCGCGCTCCTGGGCGGCGCGTATTCTTCCACGGTAACGACCATTGCACTAGCCCGGCGGTCCGCAACGGAACAGCAGCCGCATCTGTTTGCCGGAGGCACCCTGGTGGCTTCCGGGATGATGTATCTCCGGCTCGCGCTGCTGCTGGCCCTGTTCAATCGTGGGCTCTTTGTGCTGCTGGGCATTCCCTTCATTGTGCTGGCCGCCCTGGCCGTGCTTGCGGGATGGTTGTGGTCACGCATTCCTGATCCGGCGCCCCAGGACGTCACCCGCAAATTTGACCCCAGAAATCCGCTTGAACTCCGGGCCGCCCTGCTGTTCGCCGTCCTTTTTGTTGCCATGATGGTCGTGACCCACCTGGCTATCATTTACCTGGGACAGAAGGGCGTGTATGCGCTGGCCGGAATCATGGGGCTGTCGGATGTCGATCCCTTCATTCTGAGCATTACCCAGTCCGCCGGGCGGGACGCCACGCTGATCGTGGGTGCGGTTGGAATTGCTATCGCGGCAGCCAGCAATAACATGATCAAAGCCTTCTATGCTTACGGATTCTCGGATCGAAAGACAGGTTTGCAGAGTCTTTGCCTGCTCCTGGCCCTGGCCCTCGCCGGACTTACGCCATTGATCTGGCTGCTGAGATAAGTGCTGATTTCCGTTTTTCCCAAAAGTCCCATCAGCACGCCGATTCAGCATTATCATTGGCGGCATGTCATCGCCCTTGACTGCGTTAACACCGCCATCCCCTGAGGAACCGTCAACGCGGAAGTTTGCCGAGCAGATCATCCAGATGGGCAGCGGGCTTCTGGCAACCCTTTACGTTGCCGGCTTTCTCGTGGTCTCCGTTCATCACGGCCAATATGGCATCGTTATGTTTGAGTTCCTCCGTGCTCGGGTATTCGCTGCAGGGATTCTGCTTACCCTGTTTGTGGCGTTTCCCATGCTGGCAACATGGATTTGTATGCGCTTTTTTGAGCACTGGAAGACACGCGGAAAGCTCGGTAGCTGGATTAACGCTTTCATCTTCTTCCTCCTGGCCCTGCAAACCTGGGTCATGGTGGCGGGGTCGTGGATGAGCGGGATGGCGCGCTCCTTTTCCGGCCTGTTCACCGTCTCGACTTCACCTTTCAAACCTCCTCTGTCCATCTTTGCTGTTTGGTTCCTGGTCCTCGGCGCAATTTTTGCTGTTCATTTCCGGTTAAGACGTCCTGTCAAGCTTCTCAGGGCAGCAGCACAACAAGGGCCATATTTCTTCGTTGCGGGCCTCACCGTGATCTTGTACTTCGCCACCGTGCCTTACGGCATCGTCATACCTTTCTGGGGCGGCGGATTGCCAACGCCGGTTACAGTTCATCTCTCCAGCAAGATCCCATTCTCTGATTCCACTGATGTGTCCGCCTATCTGGTGGATGAGACTGAAAGAGGGTATTACCTGATTCACAGGCGAGATGATCACAGAGCTTCATTCGTGCCTCGTGAGGCTGTTACGTCCATTGATTTTGAAGAGGTCAAATAGCGCGAAGGGCGAAACCACTGCTTGCGGAAGGACACGGGAAAACGGCGGAAACTGCAGCCCGGTTAGTCCTCCCGCATTGGCTAGTCTGGGTTAAAATCTGAAGAAGCGCGGTTACGCAATCCTAAACATCCAAAGCTGGAGTCCCCGGCAGGTAAAGCCGGTGGGCTCACGAATGTGAGGAACTGATTGAAGACTGTATTCGTCGTCGGTGCGGGGCCCGCAGGGCTATTTGCCGCACAGAAAATCGCCCAGGCGGGACATGAGGTGATTGTTCTCAATCGCGACATCAAGCCCGGCGGCCTGGCGGAATACGGCATCTATCCCACCAAGGACAAAATGAAGGTTGGATTGCGCAAGCAATTTGCCAAGGTCCTGGGCCTGCCCAACGTCCACTATATTGGGCACGCCTGCGTAGGAGAGGGATACGGAATCTCCATTACCGACCTGCAGGAGTTCTCTCCCTCCGCCATTGTGTTTGCTGTGGGCGCGCAGGGTGCAAAACAATTGGGGCTGCCCGGCGCGGATTCGCGCGGCGTCTATTCGGCCAAGGATTATGTCTATTACTACAATCTCCTGCCTCCTTTTGCCTCGCAGGATTTTTCCGCCGGAAAACGCGTGGCTGTGGTCGGCATGGGAAACGTGGCTGTGGACGTGGCCCACTGGCTGCTGGTGGATGATCCCCGGCACACTGCCGAAGACGTGATCATCGTGGCCCGCCGCGGCCCCTTTGAAGCCAAGTTTGACAAGAAAGAATTTACCTATATTGAGGCATACCTGGACCGGCAGTCGTTTCAACAGGAGCTCACGCGGATTCACCCCCAGCTTACCGCCGTGGGACAGGACCCGGCGGGGCTCGCAGAAGCCACGTTCCCTTGCCTGGCCAAACCGGATCCCGGTCCAGCAAAAGCCAGGCTCCACTTCCGCTTCCTGTGTTCTCCCAAGGCCATCCATCCCGATGCCAGCGGTCGCATTGCACGGCTCACCGTGACAGAAAATATTCTGGTGCAACGCGATGGAGATGTAGGCATGAAAGCGACGGACAAAACGGCTGAAATTGAAGTGGACACCATGATTTTTGCCATCGGAGATGTGGCGGATCCCACGCTGGGCTTGCCTTACAACAAAGATTGCTACGTGACCAATCCCCATCCCGAAGACCCTAAGCAGCCGGGATATGAAGTTCTTGACCCGCGGGCCGGCAAGATCATGGAAGGCACCTACGTGGTGGGCTGGGCGCGCAAGGCCAGCGAGGGTCTGGTGGGAATTGCCCGCCACGATGGCGAGGTAGGCGCAGTGGAAGTCATAAAATATCTGCAGAGCGCCCCCGAAAGGAACAGCGCGAAATTTCCCGAAATCCTGCGCCGGCTGGAAAATAAGAGCCTGCGCCTGGTGACCAAGGCCGATCTGGAGCTTCTGGCCAAAGCAGAAGAGCGCGAAGCCAAGGCCCGAGGCGTCCAATTCTTCAAATTTTCCGAAGATGAGGCCATGTTAAAGGCAATCGAAGAACAGAAAGCCCAGAGCGCCGCAGTTTAAATACCAGGCGACGCTGACCCGTCCTTACAAGTTTTTTTCCGGATCGCCGCTGCCCGGTGATCCTTGTTGTCGCTCGTTTCCGCTTTTACCTGTAGAGAGGCAAAATGCTCCTCATCTGCAAAGGAGAAAGCGGCAATGGGCAATCAATACAACGTGGTCCTTTATGGCCAGGGTTTGTTCAACTCGGATCAGAGCACCAATCAGAAGCAGCTCGAAGCAATCCAGAACTCCGGATTCACCACGGTCCTGCTCTTTACCATACATGTCTGGCCCAACGGCGATCTCTACTATGGAGATACACCAGCCGTCCAAAACGGTACCGTACTGCTGCCGCCTGAAATGTCCACGCTCATCCAGGGACTGCGCGAAGGCGGCGTAGAAAATGTTCTGGCCAGTATCGGCAGCGCCGATGCAGCCGACTTCGAGCATCTCAAGGCGCTGCTGGCCACCACACAGGGAATGCAGACCCTGAATAAGAACTTCAGGGCGCTGGTCGATGCTCTGGGCATTGACGGCTTCGACTTTGACCTGGAGGAATTCCCGCTTGCCGGCTATGCCGACACAATCGTGAAGCTGACCCTGATGTTGAGCGCCTTCGGCAAGAAGGGCATCATCACCTACTGTCCCTACAATAACGAAAACTTCTGGCTCGTATGCCTGGCAGGAGTCTACAGCAGCAGTGGCAACCGGCAGCTGGTGAAGTGGATGAACCTCCAGTGCTATGCCGGCGGCGCCGGCAATGATCCGAACGTGTGGGCACGGCAGATGCGGTCCTTTTCGCAGCGCCTGGGCATATCCGATCCCGATGCCTTCATCGTCCCTGGATATTCTGCCGGCCAGCAATCTCTGGCGGATATCCAAGAGACGCTGAGTGGCCTGGTCGGACTCTCCGGCGCCTTCATCTGGAACCTCGGTGACATCCTGAGCAGGAAACAACTGCCGGTGGATTACGCCCAAGTCATCGTCGCTGGACTGGAAGGCGAAAACCAGCGCACCGCCGCAGTTTCATAGCGTTCTCTTGGGCTGAGCAACATAGACGGTTTTATTCGCTGGCGAAGGAAATAGCGCCACGTTTCCTTCGCCGGCAGCAGTTGAGGCAGTGATCGGCGTGAAAGGCGGAACGAACCGCGCTGGAGACAATCACCCACCGCTCTCGCAAGCTGCACGAGCGCGTGCCCATCCATGGTCGTTTCAATTCGGCATCGTCACCTTGATCAAGCGGCGCAACCATGAGCGTTTTCTCATGTTCATTTTGGTTCGCAGGGCTCTTTATCTGTGTTCATCCTTGAAAATCAGTGGTACAGTTTTGCCGCTATCTTCATGAACATCCCGACCCAGGAAAGGTAATCCATCCCACATGGCCAACAAGGTTTCCTTTTACCTCAACGGCAGAGAAGTTACTGTAGAGAATCCTTCACCTGATCTGCTGTTGATTGATTACTTGCGCTCGCCTGGGGTTGGGCTGGCCGGCCCTAAGAAGCCCTGCGCCCAGGGCGGTTGCGGCGGCTGCACCGTAATTCTTTCCCACTGGAACAAAGCAGAGAAGAAGGCGGAGCACCGCGCCATCAACTCGTGCCTGCGCCCGGTGTGTGCGCTGGGCGGCCTGGTGGTAACCACGGTGGAGGGTACAGGCGCTGTGCGCCGCCCGAATCCTGCTTTTCTGAATCATGCTCCCACATTTTCCCGAGGTGGAATTTCGCCCACCGCGCTGCATCCTCCCGTGCTTGCAGAAGCGCAGGAGGATGCGCTGGCAAAACGAAAGCAAGTTCAGTCCGCCGTCAAGGCTGCGGTGCAGGCCGATTCCGACTGGGTGGCAAAGCTGAAACTGGCTGACGAGCCGCCAGATTATCCCACCAGCGCCTGCCATGCAGGCATGAATCCCGTTGCCTATCGCCTGGCCATGAATAATGGCAGCCAGTGCGGTTACTGCAGCGTGGGATTTGTGATGAACATGTCCGAGTTCATCGTCAACCATCCCAACGCCACCAAGCGCGAGATTGAGGATGCGTTCGACGGCAACATCTGCCGCTGTACCGGATATCGGGCCATCCTTACCGGCATGAAAACCTTTGCTTCCGATTGGACGGAAGAAGATGAAAAGCACCGGATGCCATGCAAAGGCGATGCCGGATGCGAGGCACAACGGCCCGCCGACGTCACAATCCCATTTCCGGATGACGCCCAGGCTCCGCCGCAGCCCGTATCCGTGGACAGCGGCCATCGGACCTGGCACACACCGCTCACCCTGGAAGAACTGGCTCGAATCATCGAGGACAACCGCGGCAAGAAGCTGCGCATGGTTCATGGCAATACCTCGTATGGAATTTACAAGGAAGAATACCTCGAAGCAGAAGTCCTGGTTGACATCCGGCTCATACCTGATCTCCATTCCGAGCCCAAGGTAATCAAGGGCGAGCTGCATGTTGGAGCGGGCATCAGTTATAGCGATCTGATTGACGCCATGGAAATCGAACTCAAGGCCAGGAAACTGGGCGAGACCAGCCGGCTATGGGCTGCACAGTTCATGGCCCGCCGAACGGCCGGAAGAATCGTGCGCAATGCCGCTTCCCTGGCGGGCAACACCATGCTGGTGCTGAGGCACATTGCCTCCGGCACTGGAGAGCCCTTCCCTTCCGATATTTTTACCGCCCTGGCTGCTGCCGATGCGCGAATTGAGTATCTGGAAGTGCTCAGCGGCAAACGTCCTCACCGGACAGAGAGCACAGTGGAAGAACTGGTAGAGCAAGTGGCCGAAAATCCAAAGTTGGCGGACAGCATTGTCCTGCTCAGCTACTACCTGCCACTGGGAGAGCCGCGCGAGGTAGTTTTGGCGCAGAAAGTTGCGCTGCGGGATGTGAATGCCCACAGCATCGTCAACGTAACCACGCGTTTTGATTTTTCCCGGGACGTAGTCGAGAGCGCCAGGCTGGTATTTGGCGGCATCGCGCCTTTCCCCTGGCGCGCGCGAAAAACCGAGAAGGCCATCGTGGGAAAGAAACTTTCACTCGCTGAAGCCTCGAGTCTGGCCGCAATTCTGGAAACCGAGGTCCATGCCGAACTCAAGCACTGGGAACATCGCATGAAAGGCCTGCCTTCAGAGGGTTTTACCGACGAGTACCGCACTCAACTCGCCGTCTCGTTCCTCTACAAGGCGATTGTGAATGCCCTCCTGCACCAGCAGCCCGGTTCGGTGCCTGAGGACATCAGGTCCAGCGGCAAGATTACCTGGGGACGCTGGGCCGTCAGTGATGGCAGGCAGTATTACAAAATTCAGGACTACAAGAAGCCGGTCTCGCAGCCATACATCAAACTCACCGCCATGTACCAGACCTCCGGTCAGATTCACTACACCCACGAGCTGCCGGTGCCGCCTCTCACCGTAAATGGCGCGCTCGTCCAGAGCCGCCGTGCCCTGGCCATGTATCACTTTGTTGTCCCCGGTCACAAAGGCGCGGTGGACGCGGCAGGATTGCGCAAGCATTTGACGGAACGTTTTCCGTCTTTTGTGGACCTCATCACGGACGAGGAGATCAAAGATGGCGGCATCAACCTGCAGGGCATGGGGTCGGACCAGCCGATCTTTGCCGTGGATCGCGTGAGTTATATAGGCCAATGCATCGCCATGGTGCTCGCGCACACCGAGCAGGAGGCCATCAGCATCGCGGATTACGTGACGCGATTCTGCGTGGGCTACACTCCGGTTAAGTGGAAAGGACAATGGCCGAAACAGTGGTATGAGCCGGTTTTGAGCCTGGAGAAGGCAATCGAGATGGGAAGCGTTTTTCCCGATGCGCCCGTAACGGCTCCTTTCGTCTCTCACATCTGGAAGATCATCCGCCCTGGCAGCCGCTTCGATTGGATCACCCCCCACAAAAACCCGCTGGATCGAACCATCGTCAATCGCCCGGGAATGGTGGACGGACTCGCCTGCCACATTATCGAGGGAGCGCACCAGACCGGCAGCCAGGTCCACTTCTACATGGAAACCCAGGCGTGTATCGCGGAACCGGCAGATGGGCGGCGGATCATTATGCGTCCTTCCACGCAAAGCCCCATGGAGATGCATGCCACTACTGCCATGGCCCTGGGAATCGAGTACCACCGCATTGATGTGCAAGTCCCGTCCGTAGGCGGCGGCTTTGGAGGCAAGACCGAACAGGCCCGCTTTGTGATCGGCGCGGCTGCGGTAGCGGCTTATTCATCCAAAAAGCCGGTAAGGCTTGTGCTGCCCCGGGAAGAAGATAGCAACATGATCGGCAAGCGCCATGCCTACTACGGCCAGTACCAGATCGCCGTGGACCGGGGTGAATTCAGGCCGGAAGATAAAGGAACCATTCGCGGCTACTACGCCAGGATGTGGGGCGATGGCGGGGCTTTCTACGATTGCTCGTTTATTGTCTCCAACTCCCTGCAGCTTCGTTTTGATGGCGCTTACCGCGTCCAGAATTTTGAAAACCAGTTGGACGTTTGCCGCACCAATACCGCTCCCAACACCGCGTTCCGCGCTTTTGGCGACATCCAGTCCAAGAACATTCTGGAAAATGCGCTGGACGATGCCGCTTTTGTATTAGGCATGCTGCCGGAAGACGTTCGCGAAAAAAATCTCTATGACCAGGGTGATGTGACGCCCTTTGGCCAGGCGCTCTCCTACTGCTACATGAAAGACGTATGGAAATTTCTGAAGGCCAAATGCAAGTTCGAGGAAAAGAAGCGCTCCGTAGACGAGTTCAACCAGCACAACCGATGGCGCAAGCGTGGGATCGCCATGCTCCCCGTGAAGTACGGCTCTGGCTACAACTGGACCCAACTTGAGCAGGCTGCGGCTATCGTGGCCGTAAATCAGGGCGATGGCAGCGTCCTGATCCATCAGGGCGGTGTTGAGATGGGACAAGGGTTGACTACGCAGGTTGTGCAGATTGCCAGTTATGTGCTCAACGTCCCCATGGAGTTGATCTATGTGGATGATCCCAGGACCAGCATAACCCCCCATCCTCCCAGCACCGGCGGTTCCATCGGAACCTCATACAACGGAGAAGCCGTAAAGCATACCTGTGAAAAATTGCGTGAGCGCCTGACCGAGTTTGGCTACGAGATGCTGAAAGAGAACGGCGGAACGTGGTGCACCGCTCAAGGCATTGACTTTTGGAATCACGGCGAGCAAGGCTGGGCGGCGCAAGTAGTGACGAACGGAAAAAAGACGCTCATCTGGCAGAACCTGGTGCAACAGGCTTACTCCAAACGCGTGAGCCTGATCGTTAGCTATACCGCCAAGATCCGCGGCGGCACAGTACCCGTGCCTTCGCTAACATTCAAAAAAGAGAAAGACCAACCCAACATTCCGGGTGTTGATCGAGTGGAGAACGCCACCCTTGGCGGCGGCGTGGATTCTTTCACTGGTTTTACCTATTCAGCGGCCTGCGCGGTGGCGGACGTAGATATTCTTACGGGCGAAGTAAAAATATTAAGCGCGGACATCGTCTACGACGTGGGATGGAGCTTGAATCCGGCTATAGACATCGGCCAGGTTGAGGGCGCATTCGTGCAAGGCATCGGCTATCTCTTGACGGAAAATCTCGTCTTCGAACCCGAGGGGCCGGAAAAGGGACGCCTGAATACCAACAACACCTGGCGCTACAAGCCGCCTGCCGTCACCACGATTCCATTGGAGATGAACGTCCATCTCTTCCCCCGCGATCTGGCCAAGAACATTCCCGAGGATGCTAATGAGCTGTTCTCCTCCAAGGAGGTTGGCGAGCCTCCGCTGGTGCTGGCCAACAGCGTGTATTTTGCGGTGAAGGCTGCGGTCAGGGCATCGCGGCTGGAACGCAACCTCAGCGGCCTGTTCCGCATGGATGCGCCCGCTACCGTGCAGGAAGTGCGCAAGGCGTGCCAGGTCTCTGTGGAGGACCTGGGCGGGTAAGGCGGGTGAAAATTTCTAATGGGCTCTTACGCCATGCCGCTGGGCAGGGCGGCAAGGAATTCCACCAACTCTACTTGGCGGGGTGGCAAAAGCTTTTTCTGAAGTAGCGCCACCGCCATCTGCAATTCTTCCACCTCGGCCGCGGAGTAATGGTGTTGCAAAGAGTCGAAGTTATTGGCCAGGGTCTGGCAAGCAAGCGCCAGTACTCGCAAAGAATAAGCGTCTGCGTGGGCGGGCGCTCCATTCGGAGATTGTGATTTAGGCCCAGCAGTATTAGAAGAGCTGAATTCGAAGACGAAGTCGGATTTTTCTGCTGAAGCTTTCTGCTCCAACTTTCCCAGCAATGCGGTGAGCTTCTCACGGTTGGCGGGCGTCAACTGGCGAAAAGCCACTCCCATGCCTACCAGTGGATAGCTGGTGCGAACGGTGCCGGCAAATTCGATCCATGCGCCTTCAATCTTAAGCCCGAGTGTTACCTCAGTATTTACCGCCATGGGAGCGGTCAGCTCCACGTAGACACCTCCCTCGGAAATGTCTTTGATTTCTCCGTGCAAGGCAAATGTCGAGCCTGCGGTCTTAATCGAAGCGCTGCCACTGCAAGCGTACCGCTCATGCTTCCTCTTCCCTCCGGGCGCGGTCGAAGGCGCGTGCAACGGCGGTTCGGAATTCCTGACCATGCCGACGTTCACCGTGAAATCCCTTTGGTCATCCGGCAGATCAACACCCCAGATACTTTTGAAAGGCTCAAGGCTGCGAACTCCCGCCTGTCCGTCCAGAGAGCTGGCGGGTGCTCCCACCCAGACCACCTCAAACCGGGCCTTGGCCGCTCCTCGCCTGATTTCGATCACTTCCCCCGGCTCCAGCAGAAAATTCAGGCCGCCGAGCCTTGCCGATGTCTCCGTGACGTCCAAAGTGTGAGCAAGCTGTTTCACTCCGCTGGAGCGCCGCACCACGTGCAGCGCAAGAACGACCTTTCTGCGAAGATTGCTTCTTGTCGACATGAACCTCTCCCGTTCCCCAGGCATCAAATGACCAAGCCGTGGGCATACTTGCCAAAATGGGACCAAAAATCCGTATCGATTAAAATACTCAAGGGTTCATCGGTGGGAAAGTAACTTTAGTAATGATAGAAGCATTCGGCAGTCAGCGACACCCTAGTGCAGAAGGTTCCCCGTATGGTCGACCGTGCTGCTCTCCACTCTGGCGATCAGCTCCGAAACAGGATAGCGGTCCACATGGCCGCAGCAATTATTGCGGCAGCGTAACACCAGGCTGTCTTTGTCCATCGTCACCAGGTTCTCAGGCTCTCCGGCATAGACAGTGCCGCCGCACTCGGGACAGATTACATACGTACCGTTGTTCATCATGGATTTCGCAGTCAAAGTCAGTTCCTTATTCATAATCGCGCGGCTACACGTGTATTGGTTATCGGCAGGAACAGCAGGTCGGTTTACTCGTTGGACCCGGATCGGTCGCGGAGGGCGGGTGAATTGCAACTGTTGAGAGTGCATGGAGGCACGCGCAAGACTCTCAACCCGAGAATTAGGATGCAAGAACTACTAAGGATAAAGGAAAGACGCGGCCTGAGAGTGAACCCCTCAAGAGCCCACTGGGGCCGTGTGCGCTCTACTTCGGAGGCTGGGGCAGGTCGGAAAAGTTCAACCAGATGTCCGTGCCGCCGCTCTTGCTGTCGAGCTTCGCGCTAACGGTTCCCCAGGGAAATGTATTCTTCCCCCCGAGCTGCACAGCCAGTTCGTGTTGGTACTCTTTTTCCCGTTCCAGTTCAGCCGCCTCGGACCAGTTCGCCCAGCTGTCGTCCTTGTGAGAATAGGCAAAACCGAACATCTTGAGGCGGCCATTGAGAAAGACCAGAAAGATGCCGATTTTGCGATCATTGGGAATCAACCCGCTTACCTGATACCTTTGCCAGCCGTCATTGGCGCCCAGGTTGTCCCGGTTCAAAGAAGCAGTCGCAGTGACGAAATCCGCCTCGGGCATCATGGGGCGTAGTTCAAGGCTGAGATCGGGAAAACTCACCCGGCCCGTTTCAGGATCAATCAGGAAAGGGGCCTTCAAGATGCAATCACCACATCCAGGGTCCTTGGGCCATGGACGCCCTGCACGCGCGTCATCTCGATGTCCACCGTGGCCGAAGGGCCGGAAAAAAAAGTCAGCGGCAAGGTCTTGATCGGCTGGAGCACCTCCAGCGCCTCTGCGATGAACTCCACAATCTGGTCCTGGAGGACAACACAGATCTGATAATCCGGGACCAGGGTGAGAGCGCGGCGGCCATCGCGGCCGCTGGCCAGAACGATGGTTCCCGTAGAAGCGATTGCCACAGTGCAGCCGGTCAGCACGCCATCAATCTGGTCGTTATTCAGCGCCGAATGGCTCAGGCCAGTATCCGGTACTGCTTCCATGCCCGGCGGAATCCACTGCGAAGGAAATTCGCGCGGAACCACGAGCCTTTTCTTCTTCCTCTCTTGCAACACCTGCGCAACAACTGCTGCAACATTGTCCAGGCCAGCCAGATAGGAAGTTGCGCCGTAGTGTTTCAAAATCGCCTGGAGCAGGGTGACGCGCTCCTGCGGCGGAAGCGTTCCCTTGCGACGAAACTCGCGCGGAATTTCCGGCCACTCTTGTAAACGCAAGGCTTCGCGGTCGGCTGTATTGGCCGGGTCGGCGCCGATGGCGCCGCGAATGCGGGAGAGGATGGCGGACTTAGCGGATTGGTTGTTCATTCGTGATTTCGTTCCCGAGTTCCTTCGCTCCGCTCAGGATCCCGCCTGCGGGCTCCCGCTTCGCTCACGCCCGCAGAACGGCTCGACTTCTCTCTTTCGCGCCACCACTCGCGGAAGCTCTGCTTGGGGATGGTCGGCAAATCACGGCTGCTCGTCCAGGCACGCAGGCCAGGCATGGAAGAGACTACGCCATCATCCAGAAACGGCCCTTGTCCCAATCGGGCCAGCTTATGCGCTCTGCGCAACAGCCATTCACTTTGAAAAACCTTGCTCATGACCTTCATGCCCAGGTTTTCCCTGCTCAGCTTGCCGCCAATGTGCGATTGCTTTTCCTGCACCAGCTCCGACCGCAGGTGAATCAAAACTTCCGGGATATTGATTTTTACCGGGCAGGCTTCATAACACGCGCCGCATAAAGAAGACGCATAAGGCAGAGACTGCGAGTGCTCCATGGCCTGCAATTGCGGCATGAGGATCGCCCCAATGGGTCCGGGATAGACGGCCCCATAAGCGTGCCCGCCGGTGCGCTCATAGACCGGACAGGCATTCAGGCAGGCGGCGCAGCGAATGCAATGCAGCGCCTGCTTGCCTTCGTCATCTGCCAGCACCCGTGTGCGCCCATTGTCCAGCAGAACCACATGGAACTCTTTGGGCCCATCGTTGGGATTCACGGCGGTCCAGACGGAGACGTAAGGGCTCATGCGCTCGCCGGTGGCAGAGCGCGCCAGCATCTGGAAAAAGACCTCCAGATCCTGAAACGTTGGGACAATTTTTTCAATGCCCACCACGCTGATCAGGACGTCCGGCAGCGTCAGGCACATGCGGCCGTTGCCTTCGCTTTCCACCACCACGAGCGATCCAGTCTCCGCGACGGCAAAATTTGCGCCGCTCACGCCCACCTTAACCCGCAAAAATTTTTCCCGCAGATAGCGCCGCGCAGCCTCCGCCAGCTCCGGCGGCTGCTCGCCCAGATCGGGAATGCCCATCTGCTCCAGCGGCATTTTGCGCTTGAAGATCTGCCGGATCTGCAGGTGGTTGATGTGCAGCGCCGGCACCACGAAGTGTGAAGAAAAATCGTCGCCCAGTTGGATGATCAGCTCCGCCAGGTCGGTCTCATAGGGCGTGATGCCATGGGCCGCCAGTTCAGGATTCAGCTCAATCTCTTCTGAGGTCATGGTCTTTACCTTGATGACCTCTTTGCCGCCGTGCTGCTCGACCAGTTCGCGGATGATCCGCCGGGCTTCATCCGAATCATTGGCCCAATGAACGTGGCCGCCGGCCCTGGTAACGTTGCGCTCGAACTGTTCCAGGTAGAGATCAAGATAGCGCATCACGTGCGCCTTGATCTGGCTTCCGGCGGCGCGCAACTGCGGCCAGTCAGGCAATTCGCCCACAATGTTATTGCGCTTGTTGCGGATCACGTGCGTCGCGTGGCGCATGTTGTGCCGCAACTGGCTGTCTTCCAGAGCATGGCGAGCCGCCTCCGGGAATGGAGGCGCGTCCGCTGCCTTGCCTACGCGTACGCTCATGCAAACGGCTCCGTTTCCGTGGACGCCAGCACCTCAGCAATATGGGCGGTCTTCACCCCGGTGCGCCCGCGGTGCAGCGCGCCAAAGATGTGCATCAGGCAGGAATTATCTGTGGCCACGCAGAGCTCGGCCGCAGTATCAAGAATCGTGCGCACCTTGTCCGCCAGCATGGCCTGGGACGTGTCCGCATTTTTGATGGAAAAAGTCCCGCCAAAGCCGCAGCACTCTTCCTTTTCCGGAAGATCAATCAATTCCAGGCTGCGCACACGCTGCAGCAGGCGATACGGAACATCACCCAACTGCAGCCCGCGCAGAGAATGGCATGCCGGATGGTAGGTCACACGATGCGGATAGTAAGCTCCCACATCCTCCACGCCTAATTTCTTTACCAGGAACTCGGTGAACTCGTAAACCCGGGGCACAACCTGATCCACAGCTTCAACCAGCTTAGGATCGCCCATCTCCCGCGCCAGCTTGGGATAGTGGTCGCGGATCATGGCCACGCAGGAGCTGGAGGGGACGCAGATGACCTGGGCATCGGCAAAGATCTCTACGAAGCGCCGCAGCAGAGGCTGTGACTCGCGGATGTATCCGGTGTTGTAGTGCATCTGCCCGCAGCAGGTCTGCGCGCTGCGGAACTCAACCGTGTGGCCGAGCCGCTCCAGCACCGTCACCACCGCCCGCCCGGTATTGGGAAAGAGCAGATCGTTATAACAAGCGATAAAGAGCGAAACGAGCACGCCGTGCACCCCGGATAGTGAATCGGGTGCGAGTATACAGCTTGAGACCGCGGCTGTCAGCACGGCCAAGAAACGGCCAGGAAATCGGGAGATCGCTGTGATCGGGTGCACGGAACACGTTACTGATTGAAACTTCAAGGCACGAACTACTCTCGTGGTGCGTTAAAGAACTCCAGGAAACAGTTATCCACCCCTCAACGAACCCAAACTAACAACGCTTTGAAGCGACGCGTGATGCAACAACTACTTGCGGCGAGGGAGGAATTCTACTCACCCGATTTCTGCGAGTCCGTTGATGATCAAGCCACATAGCTCCAAACATGCATGAATAAAGGAGATTTCTCGATCTCTGTCCGCCTGCTGTTTTCGCCCTTTCCGTCCGGTAGAACCAATTCTCCGTATTGTTCCGGCCAGCCAGGCATGCCGGCAGCGTCGGTTCATACGTGACTGTATTTTGCTGGCAACTGTCCACTTTTGAACAGCCCGGGCAATCGTGCAACGGGGATACTCATGTTGGTTGGCGCGACGACCCGCCGGCCTCCGCCGCATTTTGCATCGTGCGAGTACGGCCAACGATACATTCAATGGCTCGTCATAAACCCGACTAAGGAGAAATCATGCCAACACACGCACACAGGAAAGCTGCAGATCTTCACGAGAAGTGCGCAAAAGCTCATCGCACTGCCGCCGAACATCACGAAAAAAACGACCACAACGCTGCGCTGGAACACTCCAAAACCGCTGTAGCGCACTCTCTTCACGCTCACGAAAGTTCAGTAGAAGCCGGCAAGAAATCCGATGAAAAGGCCCGTGTTGCTGCGTGATGTCCGACTATCAAATACCAGATAAGGACGATCACAAGGGCGGAATCTCACCAGTGTCGTGTACCAAGAAGCTCACCGGGGGTTCAGGCACATGTGGGTTCCGCCCACTCTTCCCTGGTAATATCCGTGTTCGCCGCGCCATTGCTGGAGGCGTTTACATCAGATAGTGATCTCAACTTTTGGTTGATTCTGCCGCCTCTGGATATTTTAACTTTGGATACCAGTTCGTGCCCCGGCCTTCGGATGTGTAATCGAAAAGATTCCACAACGGCCACAGCAGATCAACATGGCGGCCGTCCTGTCCCGGCTCCTTGGGGGCAAACAGGAGTTCAGTGTTGTAACGATGATAGATTTTCCCATCGCGCCGGGCAAAGATATTGAGAGAAGGCGTCTGGTCGCCCTTGGCATTCTCGCCTTGATAGTCATGGTTGTAGGTGTTGCCGTCTGAGGAGAGAATCCTCAGATGGTTCCAGCCGCGCTCGCGGGCGATGGCCCTGATCCTCTGGATGGGCGATTTCGCCACCACGACAAAGTTGATTCTCTGGTTGGCGTGAGGCGATGTCCCGTTCAATCCGTCCAGGATCGAAGTGCAGGACGTGCAAGGTTCCTTCATGTTGGGGCCGTACATGTAGCTGTAAATGGCGAGAGTATCTTTTCCCGGCTGGAACAGCTCGGAGAGCCGGACTTTCTTCTCAGCACGCGAGTCATTCAGATCTCGCGCGCCCTCGGTAAACACGTAATCTTCAGGCGCCTCACCGCCAAGGGGGAGTTTGCGCCGCATCGCCGCCACTTCCTCAAGGCTTTTACGCAGCTTGATCTCCGCCTCAAGCAGTTGGTCGCGGGACTCGCGATAGGAAGCGCTCTCGTTGGGAAACCGGTTGGCATGCAGGGACATGAGTTCCTCCTTATTCAACTATAAATGTCTTGAATGATTACAACGCTCAGCAAACAGTTTTACAAATGGCCAGGCGTGGGTCACGCTGCCCGGCCCCTGGGGACAATCGCTCAGACCCTGGAATAATCCGGGCGCCAGTTGGTAATTGCCTTCTTGATATCGGCGCGGCTGAGCTTCTCGTTGAGAGCGCGCTGCACCAGCGCGGGCAGCTCGGCGTCTGACGCAAAGCGCAACCCTACGATCTGGCTGTCCTCCAGTTCGCCAATGCGCGAGCGCAACGGCTCCGTCAATAGCGAATGCAAACGGAGGCGCTCTTCCACCCGGATGATGCGGTCCTGGAGGCGGGTGGCATAGCCCCGCACCATACCTAGTAACGACAGGAGGGCAAAAGAAATAATGAACAACCATGCACTCGCAAATCCGGGAAAGCGGTATATCTGAATGGCGAAGACAATCACATTGATCAATAACACAGGCAACAGGAAAAAGTGAAACTGCGGATCGTACTTCACGTGGTTGGCGAACGTCTGCGGCTTTTTCTCCATGATTTCTCCCTGCGATTGAATTTTCAGCGAGAGTAGATGCTACTCGATATCGCCGGGATACAAAAGTTTGGGTGGGCAGGTTGGCCGGCCCGTTTTGTGTCCAAAAAAGGCGCTGGTCCAATGCCATCTTGTGATGAGGCTGACGCCTGGACCTGAGGCTTCCTCTGTCCAGATGCTGTCCGGAAAGAAGAAGGGCGGCTGCAAGGCCGCCCTTTTCTATCGCTCTCGCCCGGTCGTTAGTTCTTCGGAGGAGTCGAGGGTGAGGAAGGTGAAGTCGGGCTGTCGCCGCCGCCTACCTTCAAGTGGTCCACTACTTTCATACCGCCAGCATTGGATTCAGCAATCTGCTTGGCAGTCTTCTTCTGGTCTCTGCTGGCGACGGTTCCATTCAGCTCAACTTTATCGCCGCTCACGCTTACGTTGATGTTTGCACTGGCCAGACTCGAGTCCTGCTGGAGGGCTTTCTGGACCTTATCTTGAACATCACCAGAATTGCCCGCCTGTGACTTTGGATCCATGCTGCCGGTCTGTTCGCTAGTAGGCGTACTGGGAGCGGTGCTGGGAGTCTGGGGAGAGGTTTGGCTGCCGGTCTGCGAGTAAGCCACTAACCGCAACATCGGCGGCTTGCTGTTGGCCGGAGGCACGCTGCCCGGACCGCTGGGCGAGGCGCTTACTGTCAGCTTGTTGTCAAGGTCAACGTTCGGGGCGGCAGAATGGGCGATCTGTTCAACCTGCTGCTTCTCGGTATCCGAGCCGACCGTTCCCGTAAGCTGGATCTTGTTACCGTCGCCTACGGATACAGTTACGTTGTCCGCGCTTGCCGGCAGTTGTTTCCGCAGCGCGCTCTGAATATCGGACTGCGCCTTAGTGCTGTCTCCGGCACTCGTTTGCGCCGTCGGGCTGCGGTCCGGCATCTGCTGCGCTCCGGGCTGCTGTGAAGGGGGAGTTGACGGCGTCGTTTGCGAGCCTTGTCCCGCGCCTGTTTGCGCGAGAGCAAAGCCTGTTCCGACAACCAGAATGAACGCCAATTTGTAGAGATGCTTCATAGTTTTTTCGTCTCCTGCTCGTTTTCTTGTATTTGAACTGCGATTTATGCCAAGCGAGATGCGGCATAGTTGGCACAAAGTGGCGTTTTACATCATGTTTCGTTGGATGCCCTTATGCAGCCGGAGTTGGCCTTCCAGCTCTGGAAATCGAGAGCTGCTGCTTTCGCGTTATTTCCAGAGCTGCGGGATCAGAAGAATCGGGTGGAGAGACGCCGGACCTTAGTTCTAGTAACACGCTCCATAGAATCAGTGAACATCAACAATTATCAATTATTAATGGATCGAGATTCTTAGGTTAGTTCTCGATATAACCCGACGCCCCGATCCAGTCTTATGGCATTGTGGAAGCCAGGCTGATATTGTGCCGGTCAAGCAGCGATCCGCTGGCATGGTCCACTTCCGCCAGCGCCCGCTGGTAGAAGATCTGGGCTTGCACCAGGCTCAACTCTGCCTGGGAGAGCTGGTTCTGCGCGTCGAGCACAAAGAAGATGGTCTGCGCTCCCAGTTCATACTTGCGTTGTTCGGCAGCAAGGTTCTTGGCGGAGAGATCGCGGGACGTCTGGGCCGCCGTGATCACCAATTCCGCCTGCTCCAGATCATGCACGGCATTCATGGCTTCTGTGGTAATGGTTTGTTCCAGGCTGCGCTTCTGATAAAGGCTTCGCCGCTTGGAGACCAGTGCGGTCCCTAAATCAGCCTGTGCGGAGCTGTTGCGAATGGGCAGACGCAGTTGCAGGCTTATGCCGTAGGTGGGAAAGCTGAAGCCGCCAATCTGGCTGAGCGAATCGCTGAAGCCGCCATTGGAAACCACCAGCGGGTTGCCGCTCGCGTCCGTGCCAAAGACCACGCCGCCAAGGCCGCTGCTGGTATAGCTCCCGACAAGGCTCAAGTCAGGCTTGAGATTATTGTTGGCCAGCTTCACATTGGCGTCGTCAATGGCAAGCTGCTGGTTCTGGGCCTCGATTTCGCGCCGGTTCTCCAGGGCCAGCGTAAGCGTATCCTCCAGATCAACCTTGGCCAGCGTGCCTGTGGTTTCAGCCTTTTCCGTTAGATCCAGGTCGAGCGCTCCAATGCGGGCATCCAGGTCAGCGCCTACCGTCTGCTTCAACGTGGTCTCCACCTGTTTCAGGCTGTATTCAGCCTGGATTACCGCGATCTTGCGCTGCGCGACCTGCGATTCTGAACGGTAGATATCGAGAGGCGGCAGCGCGCCCAGTTCCAGCGCCCGCTTGTCGCGATCATAGCTGGACTGCGCCAGCTCCAGCGATTTGCGCAACACCTCCAGGGTTTCTCGCGCCTGGACTACGTCCCAATATTGCCCGATCAGGCGTTGTACCGTGTCACTGACCTGGCCCTCAAAAGTCGCTCGCGCCTGACGCACGCCACGCTGTGCAATGATGATGGGCGCCCGGTTGGGAAATAATCCAAAATGACGCCATAGCGGCTGGGACAGAGAAAACGTGAGCCCAGAGTTGAACGACGGATTGACCGTGGCAAATGTGCTGTTCGTGGTGGCGCGCGTGGTGGCCATGGCCACGCCCAATGCGGTCCCTGTCTGGAACTGCTCGGAGTAGCCGAGGTTCGAGGTCTGGTTGAGAGTGCTAAGCGTCGCAGCGCCGGACAGCGAGGAAGCGCTGGGAGAAACGGAGCGTTGTGGAGCAAAGCCGGAAACAATCAGGGGATCAAAAGGCTGCCGCGCCCGCAGCACCGCAAATCGTGAAAGATCATATTGCGCGCGATTCACATAGATATCCGTGCTGTTGAGCAGCGCCAGCGCAATCGCGTCTTCCAATCCCAGCCGCAGTTTGCCATCGAAGACAAATTCATCCAGGCGGCTCGGACCAGGGACTCGGGTGGGTGCGCTCCGTGGACGGAAGATGCCGCCCGAGTACACCTGGGCTGATGCCAGCGTTTGCACCATTACTAATATGAAAGCAATGAAGATTTTCTTCATGAGAGACCTTCGTGACCTTTGTAGTTATTTTTTTCGGCTCTTCTCCGTGCCTCGGCGTCTCCGTGGCAGGTGTTCACTATTCGTAGCGAATAGCCTCAACAGGATCGAGCCGCGCCGCTTTTCTTGCGGGATAAATCCCGAATAGCAGTCCCACGGAAACCGAGAATGCAAACGCCAGCAGAATCGAGCTGAGAGTGGTCACCGTGGACCAGCCGGCAAGCAGCGCAATCACGCGTGACATCCCGAAGCCAAAGGCAATGCCGATGAGACCTCCCAGCAGGGAGATCAGCACGGCTTCCACCAGAAACTGCCGGATCACATCTCTCTGCCGCGCACCCAGCGCGCGCCGGATGCCGATTTCCCGCGTCCGCTCCAGAATGCTGGCCAGCATGATGTTCATGATGCCAATCCCGCCCACCAGAAGAGAGATGGAGGCAATGGCAACCATGACCAGATCGAAGATGTGCTGCGTGCGCTGCTGCTGGGCCAGCAACTCCGCCGGGGCAATCACGCTGAAATCGCCGGCATTGCGATGCGAGATGTTCAACAGCGACCGCACAATGTCCGCCGTGGGGACGGTATCCAGCGCCGAGGAGAGTTGCAGGTACATGCCGTCGATTTCGTCTTTCATGTTGCTGCGGCTGTCTTCCAACCGCAGCATCGCCGTATACAGCGGGACATAAATCAGGTTGTTCATGTCCTGTGAAGGCAGGGCTTCCACTGTGGCCTGGGCGCTGAGTTGCGGGCCGGCAACACCGATTACGTGCAGCCACTGCTCATTCACCTTCACGTATTGGCCCACACACTCGCCCTGGCCAAACAGCGTGGCCCTTGCACCCTGCCCCAGCACGGCCACCGGCACGGCGCGCTCATTCTCCTCGGCATTAAAGAAGCGGCCTTGCACCACGCGCAGGCTGGCAATCTGCTGGTAATTTGGATTCACGCCGTAGACTACCGGCATATCCTGCTGGGGCTTGGGAAACATCCTGCTGGGCACAAAACGCTTGCGCGGCGTACCCTGGACGACTCCGGAGACGTTGGCCAGCACCACGCGAAAATCTCGCAGGGTCAGCCCGAGCGAGAGCTGGCGCACCTTTTGCCAGTCCTCCCAGGCGCTTACTTCGTGCGCTTCCACAATCACGTTGCGCACGCCCATTTGCTCAATCAGCGCCATCACCTGCTGCCTGGCCCCCGCGCCGATGGAGAGCATGGCAATCACCGCGGACACTCCAAAGATCATTCCCAGCATGGTGAGGAATGAACGCAGCTTGTGCATCATCAGGTTTTCCAGGCCAAAGCTGAGGTCGGCGAAATACTGCGCCCAGTCGCCGGGAGAGAGCAGCGGCTTGAACCTGCCGGCATCCATTACTGTCCAACTCCCATCGGTGAAGCCGCGGAGTTCTTCTCCTCTTTCTTGAGCATCTCTTCCGGATTCACCAGCGCCACCTCAGTTCCTTCAGCCAGGTTTTCCACGGCAACCCGGTTTTCTGTGCGGAACTTGATCTTGGCCGCAACAGGATCAAAGCCGGTTCCGCGCTTCACGTAGACCACCGGTTTGCCATCTTTCTCGAACAGGCACTGGCTCGGCAAATAGAGCTGGTCTTTGATCTGGTTTCCCCGAACAAGAATCTCCGCGGAGGTCCCCGGATGAAACTCACTGGCGCGATTCAGAAGAGAGAACAGAACTTCAAAGCGTCCGATGGCATTGGGCCCAAAGTCATTCCGCGATGCCATTCCGGCAATGGACTTGACCTTGGCCGGGACCGCCGCGCCCGGTTGCGCGTCCAGGCGGACCTCTGCCGTCTGGCCCACGTTCAGGTTCGAGCGGTCACTCTCGTAGACTTTGGCCACCACTTCCATCTGCTTCAGGTCGAGCACCTCAGCCAAGAGGCGCCCGGGATTGACCAGATCTCCTTCACGATATTCAGGCAGGTTCATTCCATAGAACGTCATGCCGCTATCCATGTTTTCCTTAATAGAAACCAGCCCATCGATATCGGACTTCACCTGCATGTTGTCGATGCTGTGCTGCGCCTGCTTCATGCCCAGCAGCGCGGTTTGGCGCTTTTCTTCCAGCAGCGCGATGGCCGCGGTGTTGGAGGCGGCGCGGGAGTTTACATCCTGCTCCAGCTGTGCCAGCTTCCGCCTGGCTTCTTCCAGATTCAGCACATTCTTCCGGGCGTCAATCTCGCTGACCAGCTCGTTCCGGCTTACTTCCAGTTCGGCCCGGCGGACGTCAAACTTCGCCTTCAGCAACGCCACCTTGTCCTCCGCGGATTTAACGGCGGCATCGGCCTTAGCCTTGGCGATCTGCTGCTCGGCCTCCGCCAGTTGAGAGCGGCTTTGCTCCAGGTTGTATTCCTGTTCGCTGGGATCGAATTCCACCACCACATCGCCTTTTTTCACCTGCGCGCCGGTCTGTGCCAGGTGAACAATCTGCAGCGTGCCATTTACGGACGGCGCCACCAGCATGGATGAATGCGGCGTGCGCAACTCGCCTGGCGTATCCACATCCAACTGCAGTGTTCCCTTCTGCACCCGCGTGGTGGGAATTACCCTGGCTGCCGGACGCAATTGCTGGACGGCAAAGGCAATCCCGAATCCCAGAAGCAGGACCGCACAGCCCACAAAGCCCCAACGCCAGACGTTTCTCTTCATTTGCTTTGTTTCTCCTGCGTGGGGTCTTTGATCGCAACCTTCTCTCCCGGCTGCAATCCGCTGCTGATCATCAACTGGGTTCTTCCCCGGCGCGCTACCTGCACGCTGCGCTCCTCAAATCGCCCGCCATGCAGAACGTAGGCCACGAAGCCCCCGTTCTTTTCAAAGACCGCTTCCAGGGGGACGAGGATGCTATCCGGAACCTTCTCCACCGCGATGCGGGCGCTGGCGCTCAATCCCGGACGAATCCGCGCGTCTGTTTCCTGGATCTGCAGCGCGATATCAAAGTTCTTGGTGAAAGGCCAGGAAGAATAATCCAGCTTGGCCAGTGGGCTGATCTCCGCCACCGTCGCCGGAAACTCTTTGTCCGAGATGGCATCGATGCGAACCGTCGCGCCCTGGCTTGACTTCAATCGTCCGCGGTCGCTTTCATCCACGCGCGTGCTCACGCGAATGGTATCCAAATCCGGCAATTGCGCAATCACCGCCCCCGACCACGCGCGGTCCCCTTCCCGGAAATCCGGGGTCGAACCGCCCTGGGTCCAGTTGCGGGCGCGGAAGTTAGGCATGATCGTGACCATGCCGTCTGCCGGGGCGCGCAACGTGAGAGAGGCGAGTTGGCGTTCTGCCAGGCGGACGTCAAACAGTGATTTCTCGCGTTTCTGTTTCTTGCCTGCGATGTCCGCGTCCGTCGAGTCCTTGGTGGAGACGTCCTTGGTTTGCAGCTCTTTATATTTTTGCTCTGCGTCAGCGAGTTTGAGCCGGGTTTCGGCGCCATCAATTTCGGAGAGAATCTCGTTCTTGCTGGTATCCAGCTTGGCCCGGTCCACGTCGTAGCGTCCCTGAAGAATGTCAGTGGCCTGCTGCTCCCGTGTGAGTTTGGCTTCTGCCCGGCTGTGATCAATATCCGCCTCGGCCGATTTCAGCTCTGACCGTCTTTGGTCCAGCGTGGCCTGGAGAGTGGTGGTATCAAACTGGACCACTACGTCACCCTTCTTGACCATGGCGCCCATGGGCACAAGTTTCACGATTTGCAGGTCGCCGGCAATGGAAGGCGCGGCCAGTTGAATGGAGCGCAAAGCCTTGATGTTGCCCCGAATTGGAATGTAGTCCACAAACTCGCCGCGTGTAACCTCCGCGGTGGGAACGCCCGGCTTGGTGGCGCCGCGAAACGCCAATGCGCCACCCGCCACCAGAACGACCGCAGCCGCGATGGCAATCATGCCCTTGGGCCCTCTAAAAAACCCGGATTGGAAAAGCGTTTTCATGAACTCGAATTGCGCAACAAGACGGCGCCCTTCTCCACGCCGGAAAGGATCACCTGCTCCACATCGTTGGCCGGCCCTACCTTCACTTCACGCCGTTCATAGCCGGAGCCGTTTCTGACCTCGACGTAGGCGTGCGCGTTTTCCGTAATGATGGCATCGCGTGGCGCAACCAGAACGTTCGCCTGGCGCTGGATCTGCACGTCTACGGCGGCGGAGAGATCGGGCAGCAGCTTGGCGTCACTGCCGCTAATGGAAAACAGCACGGTAAAAACCCGCACTTTGCCGTAAAACGCGCTGGTCTGCGCTACAGCCGCGATCCTCTCCACCTTGCCGGAAAACGCAAGGTCAGGATAGGCATCCAGGTGAATGCGGACATTCTGGCCTTCCTGCAGGTCGTCGACATCCGCCTGATTGGCACGCACCCGCACCTGCATCTGGCCGGGATTGACCACCTGCATGAAAGCAAAACCGGGACGGACTTCATCGCCTTCCTGAACGTCGGACAGGCTGCCGCCCTTCCACATGGAATTGATCACGGCAACTCCATCCACCGGAGCATGGATCACCATCTTCTCTGTGTTGCCCTCGGCCCAGCGCACCGCCGCCAGCGCGCGGTCGCGTTGGATTTCCAGCACCTTCAAATCCGCCTGGTCGGCGCGGCGTTTCAGATCAAATGTCTCTCGCAGTTGTTGCAACGTGGCGCGGGTCTGCTCCAGAGTGAGCTGATTTTTTTCGGCATCGATCTTGGAGAGGATTTCATTCTTCTTCACCTCCAGCTCAGCCGTTTTTTCCGCATCCTCAGCCTGCTTGAGTTCGGTTTCGTCGGCGGCGCGTGTGGCCGCCTGGTCGGCCTGCTTCTTCTTGATCTGCTCCACCAGATCGCGATACTCCGCCTCTTTGTCCAGAACGTTGCGCAACTGCGCCTGGCGGTCAAACTCCACCAGCACGTCTCCGCGATGGATGCTGCTCCCGCTGTCGGCCAGCTTCGTAATAATGAGGGTGCCGAGCCCTTGTCCGGAGAGCCGGGGCGCGGAGATGGCGTGGGATTCCACCGCTTCCACAATTCCGTGGAACCGCAGCGAAGAGATAAAGTCTTTTTGTTCCACCACGGCCGTGCGCGCAGCCTCGCCGGCGGAGGCATTCTTCAAATTGGGACTCACCCGCCGGACGATGATCGCGGCCAGGACCACCACGGCTGCTATCGTAAGAATCCAAAATAACCAGGTTCCGAGTCTGTGCGAATGTGGCTTTTCCGGGGCGAGACTAGGCGCAGGCCCAAGCCCGGCAGGAGTTTCGCGCACGGGCATAACTTCAGGCGCAGCGGACAGATTGGATCGAATCTCTTGTGACAATTTGTTCGAGCCGGAAAAACCCCAGCCAACACCCTCTGCGGCGTCATGATACCGCACATAAACCGCTGGAACCAATAGCTTAGACCGATTACCGGGGTTTTAGTCTTTAAGATTTTTTCAACGGTCTTTATTTCAACGACCAGGGAATGCTCGGGAACTAAATTTCTTGCACAGATTCCTTCGGGATTGATTACTGGAGTTGTGGTTTAAGGTTCCTGGCACGTGTATCAGGGCAAGACTTTGGCGTTAGCCCGGAGTGAACGTAGTGAGCAATAGCTGCGAAGCGTGCCGAGAAAACTGCTCGCAACCCACTTCTATAGCGCATGCGGAATCTACCGGGTTAAGCACTTCAGGTTTTCAATTTTGGCAACTACGGCGATCTTGGCAATCTGCCGCCTGTCACAGCCTGTCTTCCCTGTCCCCTTCCTCCCCTTCCTCCCCTGTTCCCGGTCACCTGTACCCTAGTTTTTACATTTTCCCCTTGCATTCGCCCTTAAGTTATGACATAAAAAGAGCGGGCAAACGCCAGTGCTGAAACACTGACGCCGCCCTCACCAAAATCACCTCGTCGTGCTGGAGCGCATTGATATGCTTCGATCAGAGCAATTTTTGGTTCTGGCTTTGTCGCACCGCGCTTGACGTTCCGTTAGCATGGCAACCGTCCAGGTCGCCTTATCTAATTCTTCAGTACGCTGCCTCGGTCTGCTGTTGAGTAACAGGAACTGGGGTTCCTGGAATCATGTATCCGCGGCTTTCTAAGTCTCTGCCACCCACTTTGTCTACATCCGCCAGGGAAGTAATGTTGTCCGGCTGTGTGCCTTTTGGGACCATGACCAAGTGAAACTCAAGCCAGCCACCAGAGGCATTGATGGCATGTTTCATGAAATCGTCTGTCATGGAAGCTTCGATCTGTAATGCACCACCCCATATGCCGAATGTGCCGCTTTTTACAATGCCTTTATCCAATTTACCGTTTATTGCGTGGTCTGCTACTCTGCTGATGAACATCACACGACTTGTTTTCTGGTGATCCATTAGAGGGTCAGTCTCCATCGCTACAAAGATGTTGTTCCCAGATATTCCCCATCCAGTCAAAAGCGTTTTGCAATTGCCGACTTGAAGGGTTGATCGAGTCGCAAAATAAGTTACCCAGTTTGCTCCAAGCAAGAGCACCATTAAGGCCAGAGGCCAGTAGGGGCGAAACGAAGTGGTTGAAGCCTGTTCTGGCGACAAGTGCATCTTCCTCATAAGGCGCGCCTGCTGAAAGGCGTAATAGGCCGCAAAAGCTGTGACAGCCAAAAAGAGCCAAAACTTGTAGTCAATGGCCATAATGCGCACCTCCACCCAGTAAAGCAATCAGCGCGCTGGTCTCAGGAATTTCCGGCGCGCAACTCATTGGCCTCGTTTCGGCCGGGACGGCTTGCGCAAGCGGGATATCTTAGAGCCAACCGGCAGGCCGCATACCTTACTTGGCGCGCCTTGCGGCGCGGAGACGGGTGAGCTCTCCAGTTGAGTCACTCGTATTTCAGTACCGTCGACGGGCTAACGCGCGTTGCCCTAATAGCGGGGATGTAACAAGCCGCAAATTCGACGGCGGTGATCAGCAACGCCACTCCAATAAAGGTGACGGGGTCAGTGGGGCTCACGCGGAAGAGCAACGTGCTCAGCAATCGGGTAAACGCGAAGCATGCCCCTAATCCCAGGAGAATGCCCAGAAACACAGCGAACATTCCACGAGTCAAGACCATGTTCCGGATATCACTTGCTTGCGCGCCCAAAGCCATCCTGACTCCGATCTCATGCCACTGGCGCCGGACCAGATAGGCCAACACACTATAGACACCCGTAGCCGCAAGAAACAAAGCCACCACACTGAAGCCTCCCAGCAGGACGGTTCGAAACCGAGGCTCAATCGTGGTATTGGCTACGATCTGGTCCATGGTGCGCATGTTATAGACGGGCTGCTTACTATCAATACCGCGCAACTCGTCACGGACCTGGCGGATCAGGCTCTCCACCGGGACATTGGAGCGCACCATTACGAACACTCCCTGCATGCCAATGTAAGCATAGGGAAAGTAGAAAGCCGGCGCAGCTTCGCTCTCCGGATCATGGGTTGCGTCATCTACTACTCCCACGATCGTGCCAAAGTTATCGACTGCCGCAGGACGAAAGCGTTTCCCGATGGCATCCTGATTGGGCCAATAGCGGCGGGCGAACGACTCGCTGACGATCAAATTCAACTGTTTATCGGCGCCGTCCTGGTCGTTGAACTCCCTGCCTTCGATGATGGGAATGCCGAGGGTATGGAAATAGTGCGGCGTTGCCGCATTTGCGGCCGCCGACAACCGGAGTCCGTTCACGGCAGCCTCCTTGTCTTCAAGAATGATCTCCATTCCCCAGGTGTTGAATGTGGATGGAGGTTGTGTAATGGCGGCCGCATCCTCGACTCCGGGAATGGTGCGTACACGCTCGAGGAATTGATTGAAGAATGCGACTCTTTGCTCGCGTGCCGCGTATCGTACCGTAGGAAGACTCACCTGCACCGTCAGCACGTTTTCAGGAGCAAACCCTAGCGCTATGGATTGCAGGCGCACAAAGCTTCGCATCATCAAGCCTGCTGTCACCAGCAAGGCCAAGGCCAGGGTAACCTCGACGACGACTAATACAACCCCCATCCGCTGGGTCAGCTTGCTAGCGCCGCTGCCGCTCCTTCCTTCATTCAGCCTCTGGTTGAGATTCGAACGCGATGCCCACCAGGCGGGGGCCAACCCGAAAATCAATCCGGTAATCACTGAGATCCCCAGGGCAAAAACCAGAACGTTGCCGTCAATACGGGTGTGTTCCAAGCCGGCAATTCCCTTTATGTTGCTGGATGCAATCAACTTTGTACTCATGAACGTCAAAAACAGCGCGCCAAGCCCGCCCAGTGCGGACAGGAAGAGACTCTCCGTAAGCAATTGTTGCATCACGCGAATCCTGCTGGCGCCCAAGGCAGCGCGAATGGCGGTTACTCGCATCGTGCTAGTTGCGCGTGCCAGGAAGAGGCTGGCCACGTTTGCGCATGCGATCAGCAGCAGTAGCCCCACCGCAATCAACAACGCCAGCAACGATCTGTGGACAGGTTCAGGCACAATCCAATCAGGGACCGTACGTAACCGGATGCCCCAGCCTTCGTTGGACGCCTTGTACGCCTGCTCTATCCGGCGAGCAACGGTATTCATGTCAGCCCTGGCCTGGTCGAGACTAATCCCGGCCTTCAACCTGCCATAGACCTCCAAGCTGCGCCTTGCCCGGTAGGCGCGCCAGGGCTCTTTTACCGCGTCGAATACAAGAGGAACAAAAATTTCCTTGGCTCCGGGAAATTGAAACTGCTGCGGCAAAATCCCGAGGACGAGGTAGCTGGTATCGTCAAGTTGAATGGTCGTGTTTACGATGCGTTGGTCACCGCCGAACTGGCGCTGCCACAGACCATAACTCAGCAGCGCAACCCGATCTTTTCCCGCAGTCCCTTCTTCGGGCAGAAAGTCCCGCCCAAGTACAGGAGCCGTTCCCATGGCACGAAACATGTTGGTGGTGACCGTAGCGGCCGCCACTCTCACCGGTTCGCCGTAACCGGTCAGATTGAAAGTCGCCATTTCCGTGGCTGCGAGCTCATCGAAAGTTGATTGCTGGCTCTGCCAGTCATTAAAATCAGGAACAGAAACGGAACATTCGATACAGTGATGGGATGGACTGCTTTCCCAAATCCGGATCAGACGGTCCGGCTCATGGAAAGGAAGAGGACGTATTAGAACTGAATTAACGACACTGAATATCGTGGTAGCTGCAGCAATACCAATCGTGAGCAGGCTTATCACGGCCAATCCGAACAAGGGATTTTTTATCAAAATACGAAAACTGTAACGCAGGTCTTGTACGACAGAATGTAAGAAGTTCATGAATCTCACGTCTCCAATTCAAAAACAGCAGTTCCGGTAGAATTTTCCGACTTATTCCGTTTCCGATCCATCAAAACTAGCGTTTGCTTTTTTTCATCCTGCATTGGGCCAGTACATCGCAGCCTGAGTCTTATATATTTCTGCATATTTTCCATCGCGCGCCATGAGCTGGTTATGGCTGCCGTTCTCCACCAGGCGGCCATCGTCAAACACAAGAATACGATCTACCATACGAGTCAAGGATAAGCGATGGGAAGCGATCACTGCGGTCTTGTCCCTGGCCAGCGCAAGAACCTGCGAAAATATGGCTTGCTCTGTTTTTACGTCCAAAGAGGAGTTGGGTTCGTCAAGAATAATCACGTCAGAGCCCCTGGCAAAGCCCCTGGCCAACGCTATTTTTTGCCACTGTCCACCGGAAAGGTCAGTCCCATCCTGAAACTCCTTGCTCAAGAGGGTGTGATAACCCCGAGGCGCCCCCTGCGCGATTTGATCCACTTGCGCCAGCCTGGCCGCCTGAAAAACTGCGGGATCCTCCTCGATGACAGCCGGACCTCTCTTTAATGCCAGGGCTATGTTTTCATACAAAGACAATTTGAAGCGTGAAAAATCCTGAAATACAACGCCAATGCCTTGCCGGAAAGCGTTTATGTCCCAGTCTTTCAGGTCCGTGCCGCGAAACATGATGGTTCCATGCTCCGGATCCATTAGACGCAACAAAAGTTTGATGAGCGTCGTCTTGCCCGCGCCATTCAGTCCTACGATGGCGATTTTTTCATTCTTATGAATGGTGAAGCTCACATCGTCGAGCGCTCTGCCCAACCGACCGGGATATGAAAAACTTACATGTTTCACAACCCATTCTTCACCGTTTCGCGGCTGAGCCGTTGCAATGCCATTGCCGACGGCGGCCGGTTCTCGGGAGTCAAGGTAGTCAAAAAATGCGCGCGCTTCGCGAATGTCGGTACTCAGGGTCGACGCGCTCTGGACCAATCCACGCATGGCCATTCCTGCATAGAAAACCGCTCCACTGTACATCACCACGTCTCCCACGGTGATCATCCCGTGGGTGGCAAGATAAATCACGTAAACATAAGCTCCGCCTATTCCAGCCGCCGCCACAGCCCCCCAAACCATGGTACTCAGAGTGGCCTTCCAGCGGTGAAGGTGGGCAAATTCCAGGATATGGTCAGCCACTCTCTCGTACTTGCCCAGGAAAAAGCCCCCACTGCGATAGGCGCGGACCTCTTTCGCGGACTCGCTTCCCAGCATGAGGCCGATGAAGTATCCCATCCGTCGGTATTCCGGACTTTTGTTGACCATCGCCGCAAAAGTATACATGCGAGCTTTCATTTGCATGTAAAAAAACGGTATGGATGGAGCCAAAACCAGCACCACCAGCAATGGATGATAGTAGGCGAGAATGACTGATACACCGATCAGAGTGACCAACTGTTGCAGCAAATCGATGCTTCCGGAAAAGGCCACGGGCAGTGCGCGCCCACCCGCCGCCGCCAGGCGGATCCGGTCCCTGGTTTCGGGAACTTCAAATGCCGTAATGTCGAAAGAGGCCGCAGCGCGGTCCATCAAAAGCTGGTCTGCGGCACTGGCAATCCTGTCTTTCACGGAAAGGATCTCGACCGCGGCATAGGAACTTATAAAACTATGAATCAGAGTGGCAACGCCATATATAGCGCCGAAAAACAAGGCATTGTGAACGCCTGGAATCATGGCGCTGTGTGGCTGCGCCAGCGAATCGATGATCCATTTTGAGATCCAGGCTGTGAACGTAACATAGAGGCCCGTAAGAGCAAGGCCAGCCGCCCAAAACATCCTGTACTTTTCCTGCCGATACAGGAAAATCCAGATGCGAACGACATTGTACGATGTGTTCATCAGCAATTACCTCAATTACCGCGCGCTCGTTTGGTATGAGGTAGATTCCTCTCTGAGCCGGTAGCGTTCCGCCTGGGTCGTAAACATTTCACGGTATATTCCGTCAAGTGACATCAAGCTTTCATGATCGCCGAATTCAACCACCTTTCCATCATCTATGACTGCAATGTAATCAGCTATACGCACGGTGGAGAGACGGTGGGAAATCAATAGGGCCGTCTTCCCTTCGGTAATTTCCTTGAATTGAGCACAGATGGCGGCTTCTGTGGCGATATCCAATGAGGCCGTAGGTTCATCGAGGATTAGCATGCCAGCGTCACGATAAAATGCCCTGGCTAGGGCAAGGCGCTGCCATTCACCGCCGGACAGCTCAATCCCGCCATCAAATTGCCTTCCCAGTAGGGTCTTATAGCTAAAAGGAAGCCTCCGGATAAATCGCTCCGCACCGGCCATTGCGGCCGCGCGTTGAAATCCACGAGCAATCTCTCCATCATCAGACTCGTTGAGTGAAATCGCTTCTCCTACAGTCAACTGATAACGAAGGTAATCCTGAAATATGATCGCGACCGAGTCCCGCACGTCTTCCAATTTCAGGCGGCGGGTATCCACACCGTCAAAATAAATACCGCCCTCCTGTGGATCGTATAGTCGACAAAGCAACTTGACTAATGTTGTCTTGCCGGAACCATTTTTACCGACAATCGCCAGCGATTTACCGCGCTTGATTTCCAGGCTCAATCCCTTCAGCGTAAAGGAGGCGGCGCCGGGATACTTAAACCAGACGTTCTCAATAGTAATGTGGGGCGGCGCCAGTGGATTCCGCGGGAGCGGGTCTCCTGGCCCAAGGCTATGCACGTCGGATTTCATCCGCAGCCACTCCACGAGTTCCCTGGCCGCAAGGGCAACATCCTGATGGCCGGCAAGCGTCTGTGCCGCACGCGACATTTGCTGCTGAATAACGACAATTGCAGTCATGAACATGACCAGTCGCCCCGCGCTAATGTGACCTTGCATCGCCTGACGAATAGCCCACAGATAAGTAAGGATGGTTACCAGCGAAAGCAGGATTCTGCTCAACACAGAATTTCTGATTTGCCTTCTTCTTATGGGGAGAATGATCTGGAAAATCCGGGCCACCGCGCTCCTGTATTTCTCAATGAAGCGCGTCCGCAGATCATAAATTCGCACTTCCTTGGCGTATTCTTCACTCAACAAAACCGAACGATAATATCCTTTCAGCCGTTCTTGTCCGGCAGTCTCCCTGACTCCTTCATAATGCAGACGGTGCCCTTTAATCTGAGTAAGAATATCTGGGATGGCGGCCAGGATGATCAATGGAGCCAGAAGGGGATGAAGGTCGCTGAGCAGCACGATCATTCCCATGACCGTGAGGATAATACTGAAAATGTCCGTAACCAGGCGAACAAAATTCATGGGGATGTAAAGCGCGGTGTTCTCCAGAACGGCCCGGCGGTCATGAAATGCGGGGGTGTCAAAATAGGACAGGCCCTGGAGCCGGATAGCTCCAAGAATAATTTGCCGGTGGATGTTTTTTGCCGCTGCTTCGGTCAAAGACTCATTCACGAACACCAAAAACACCTGGCCGGCGTATTGCAGCAAAAGAAGAACGAGGTAAATGCATCCGAGAACAACCGGCCCCATCGGGTAACTGAAGAAAGAAGGCCGGGAAGTTGGGACCACCAGCGCGTCTATGATTTCCTTACTCGTATAGGCCAGGAGGGCGGGAAACAGCGATACCAGCAGATTTGTGATGAAGGAGCCCGCGAAGAGTGCCCGGCAGCCCGAAGATATTATCCTGAAAATTCCTACATACACCATTAGGTCACCTTAGGCCAAAGTATAGGTGCCTAAACGCCGATTGCAAACTGCGAGCATGGCGCAAATGACCTCATCTTTGCCTCTAATCTCTCCAATCTGCGTCATCGATTCGATGTTGTTCATAATGTCAGACGCGGTAATGCCCGGAGCGATGGTGACCTGCCCGATGCTGGCAATGGAGTGCCCTGATAAGGCGGCCAGCGCGGCCTTGTCGACGTAGGTCGAGCCGATCCATCGGATAGATTGGGACGGCATTTGCAATAGCTGTCCTTGCAATCGTTCCATGCGGGAGAGCAAAGCGCCGGCGCTTCGCGAATCAGAATAGAGCACCTGGCCAAACATTCGTAAGGCGCGAACTTTCCTGAAAAATAATGGGATGGTAAAACCGTCAACAAACAAGTGGCCCAGGACGACCAGTTTCGTATCATCGGCCAGCTTGCCCAGGAATTCATCATCAAACTCGATTTGGGCGATGCGAAGGTCCTCCTCCTGCCGGACAATCAGATGCGACCGCACATTCACTCTGGGAATCTCCATGAATGCTTCCGCATTCTCAGGATTGAGTACTACGGTTCGGATGTTTTCCACGCGCTCAATCTTTGCGATTGCCGCAATCGAAATTGCACGCAGGTCGAGGATGGGGAGATCCCTGATGACAATTCCCATAAGCGCCTCCTTCAGAGCTCTGCAGCAGCAAACAAGCCTGACGTTAAGAGCTGTTTCGTGGTCTATGGCTTCTACGCGATTGCTGCGCGATCTTTATGTACTACACCGCTAAACGGGGCAGCTTCCGGAATACTCTCAAGGCGTTGCGATCTCGCCAGTTCGCCAACTGCAACCAGAGGCAGCTCACCGTTCCGGCTCTTATACTCCGGCCCTATTAGTGATTCCCCGATCCATCGCACATGCTTACTGGCGATCACATGGATCTCTCCGGCTAGAACCGTGGTGATGGATTGAAGCGCCGCCCTGGCTTCGGCGGAGCCGACATATGCCTGCCCGCTGAGCATTAGATGCGCGAAGGCTTTCAGGAATTGATCGGGTCTGAAATCCGTCAAAAAGAGCTGCCCTGAAACCACGATGCTCAGCGGCTTCTCAGAGAACTCGAGCAATTCCGGAAGAATCTCCGGTTGCCCGGTATACACGCGATAATGATTGGGGACCGTGATCACGCTGGTTACATTCTGAGCATCCACCTTCGACCAGGCGGACTCATTCTCCGGAGAGAGCAAGACCAGGCTTACGTCCCGCACAGACTCGATATTGCCTATCGCTTCCGCCGAGATCTCCCGCAGGTCCAGAACTTTTAGGCCGTTGAACGATCCTTTTTTTGGCAACGCCCCGGTTGCGACGGGCGGCTGGATCGCCGGATCGCGCGCCCCTGGTTCGTCTGCCAGGCCCGCTTCTATCTGTCTTAACCACTGCACGTGGCCGCCACGCAGAACCGCCACGATTTTTCCCAGCACATCGCCGGGCTGAAGCGGCTCATCGAGTTCCAGCAACAAGTCACCCTTGGTGACGATCGACCAGGGATCGGCAGCGAGACCCAGAGACACGACGCGGTGCGCAATCGTGTTGCTCGGTGTTTTCGACCAGACAATGATATCCCCGACTTTAAGATCTTCAACCCTGGTTCTCTTAACTAGGGCCTTATCTCCTGCCAGCAGAACGGGGAACATGCTGACGCCATGGATGACGAAAGACATCAGCTCGCCTGGATCGACCACGCTGCCCGACTCGTCATTGAATCGAAAATCATCCACGGCAAACGTCACTAGGCCTCTGTCCCTGAAAAGCTTGACTGTCTCGCTGACATCGGCAAAAAGCAACTCCGAATCTTCACAGTTAAACTCCAAAGCAAGAATGCCGGCGATGTCTTTGATGGTATTAGAGCCGTTGCAAGCATTGAGAATGCTGTGTGCCGTGGGGTTTAAGAAGTGAAAGGACTCGGAAACTTCGTCAAACACGATTGCTTCAGTTTCGGTCTTCTCAACCTTAAGGCCTTCCACCGCAATGGGAAAACTTGCAATAGCAGTTTGAGGCGTCATAAGCTCTTAGTCCCTGAATGAGTTAAAGTTGCGCAGCTCATAATGGATGAATAAGGGAGGCCGGCAAAATATCCCGGCCCCCGGTGAGGATTGTTGTTATTGGCACTGGCACTGGCATTGGCACTGGCATTGGCAACTACAGCCGCTGCTCTCGAATGTGCTGCTGCAATCGCCGGTCGCAATGTTGGTTGCGCCTGCGACATCCCGCAACGGCAGCGTTGCAATGCTTGGTTTCTGATAACGCATCGTTTCATCTCCTTTCATGATTTAACTACAGCTTCAGCTAGCTATCCATCGATGGAGATAGTTCCCAAATCGGCAGCCAAATCAGTTCCTCCCCTCGCGGATCTCCAATGCGGCAGCGGCAGGGAAGGATGTTGGCCCGGACGTCGCTCCAGGTATGCTTCAAGTTTGTCCTGACCATCTGGCACCACCATTTTCTTATGTGCCTGGCCGGATTTTGGGACCGCGGCTCACAACCGCCGCGACAAGAAAATTGTGCATAGCAACCGCGGCACCACCATGGCGGGCCACAGCGTACTTTGGCTGCTCCTTGTTCCGAGACCTGAAAACGTTTGCTTACAGAATCATATCCACCCACAAAATAATCATCTTTTCGAGGATCGCTGTGCAGGCTGACCTCGGAGCAAAGGCTGAGATAGCCATTGGGTGTTACAAACATTCCTTTTCCCTCAAGGGAGTCGCAATAGGCGCCGCTGCGGATGGTCAGCGGCCTGGTCGCGGTTGCCGCGATCCCACTGAGTTTTCCCATCTGCGCCCGTCGGCGGGCCAATTCTTCAACACCGCGGAAATTCTCTACAAAATCCTGCGCTCCAGGCATTCCTACACTTTGCCTGCCCACCTCAGAGAAATAGACTGGTTCGAATTGCAACGGATAAGCTTTGGGCAGATTGTCCCAAAAATATTCTGCGATCTCGGCCATCCGGTTGACTGTCTGCTGCGTCACTGTTACCCGGATGGTGGTGATGTTCATGCCAAGAACGGCCATGGCCGTGACAAACTTCCAGCTTTTATCGAAGGAATCCTTGCCGTCAGACACCGGTCTTTGGAAGTTTTGAATTTCCGGGGGACCATCCATCGAGATGCTGACTTCGTCAACATTGGTGCGAAACCACTCGTAATGCTTTTCGTCGATTTGGCCATTGGTAATGGTTGCAACCAGCATTGCCAAATTGTGTTTTTGGGCGCTGGCCCTCGCATATTCCACGATGGCAGCGAAGCGTTCCCAATATTCGGTGGGTTCCCCGCCGCCAAAAAAGCGAATTCCGAGACCGCCCCAACCAGTTCGCATGCGTTTCATGATAGCGTTGCGGGTACCGAGATCAATCGCAGCTTTGGCGATTTCCCAGGGGATGGAGCCGAATTTGTTCGGTTGTGCGCCAGAGAAACAGTATTTGCAACCCAGGTTGCAGTCATTTGTCGGTAGGAAGCAGATTTCATTGTCCAGGACCTGCCCGTTAGGAAACAGGTTTGCATGGCTGCGATTTTCCATTGGACTGATGTAATACTTTTCGAAGCTCTGCTTCATCGCTTCGGAGAGGTATGCGGCATATTCTAATGAACCATGCTTGACCGCCTTCGTAAAATCCCTCGCACGGCCAAAATCGGGAGACACCCACATCAGATGGTGGCGAGGCAACAGACCTGCCCACGCATTGTCATCAAGGGGCACCGTGAATGCGTCAGAAAGATAAGGCAAGCTGTCAGACCGAACGGGTTTGTCAATGTGCACGAGCCCCATTGCTACCTCCAGTAAGCGAGCAAGTTCAGTGGAATGCCAAACGAATTGTGAAAAGGGCTATGCCCGGCAGAAACAAGGTCGCCTGAAATGAGGTTGAAAATAGAGTCCGCGTCGTGTGAGCAACGGCATGTCCCCGTATGGTTTCGAAGCGTCAGGTTCTCAAGGTCAGCGACGATGCGGGCGTAACAAAACATTCAGTGTCTCCACCTGGCAACTAAGGCAGCAGCTTACCATAATGGAAGACCACATAAGTAAAATATTAATGCTATAAATTAAATTGTTATAGTTGATGTTCCAAATTAGCATTATTAACAATATCTAATTATTATGGATGTAACTCTTGCATCATATATGCTCCATTCTGGGATTGACCGAATAACAGCACAAAGCGTGGAGCCGCTCGGTTTTGCAGAGAAGCAGTAACTACGCAAGAATGATATATCCCTCAGATCTACTTGCAAGCAAAAACTGTCTCAGATTCTCCCGGCTCCTGTCGGAAAAATATCTCACTTAAAACCGCCTGTGCAACATCAGGAGGCTTGCGGACAATTCGACACCGTTTAATCCTTCAATATCAGCAGCTTGGAAATTTCCGTGAAGGCTACTGTGGTCGATTTTGGGGCTGTGAAAGCCAACTGTGGGCCTCGCCACACAGCGATTGTCTCCAATAATCTCAGGAAAGGGCCGGGTTCCTGAAATGCCTCAAGGTGGTCGGCGCCTCGCAAGTTGCAACGCCTGCTGCTGGAAGCGGTGAAACAGGACGCCGCGACCCTGCGCACCGAGCCCCCGTAAAAGCAAAACCAGCAAAGCGCTGTTACGGATGAGCATCCATCAGAAAGCACCCAGTACACTCCATCGCCTGTAGAGACGCGGGTAGTAACGGAGTTACTCATTGCTGGCACACCTTCCATTTCCGCATGCTCTGACGGAGCGGAGCCCGGACGAAGTTCCCTATCCCCTGTCACCTGTCCCCTCTTCCTCCGGCGGCGTAATATGTCTGAACGCTCGCCACAGCAATATGTCGTAGACAATTTTCAGCCCGCCTCCCATCCACAGCGGCGCAGCCAGGGCGATGTTCTGCATGTACAGTCCGGCCACGGCCGAGGAGACGGCCCAGGCGATGTTGCGGGTGAGGTTGGTGATGCCGCTGGCAAAGGTGCGTTCCACCGGACGCACTACGGCGGCCACGTAGGATTGCCTGGTGGGAACATCCATCTCCACCAGTGACTCCCGCAGCAGGAGCAGCGCCATCGCCCATCCGGCCGACGGGGCAAAAGGCACGGCGATCAAGAACAGGCTGGAAGGCAGATGGGTGAACACCATGGTCTTCACCAGCCCGATGCGCTGCGCCAGGAAGGCGGCTCCCAAATGGGAAACGGCATTCAAGATATGGATGACAAAGAACAGGACCGCAAGCGTGCCTTCGGCAATGCCGAAGCGGCGGAAGAACCAATACGAGACCAAGGCGTCCAGCAGAAATCCGCCGCCCAGGCTGTCAATGGCGAACAGCGCTGACAAGCGCATCACCATCGTCTTCGCCTCCGGGGAAACCAGCTTGCTTTGACCGGCTAGAGATTGTGTGTGCGCAACCTCTACTTCAGGGGTCAGCAGAGAATAAAACAAGCCCGCCAGGAGGTTGAGCGCGGCATAGCCGATGAACAAGGTTCGATAGGAATGGAGAAGGTCTATCCCCCAAAGCCGTTGTTCTAAAACGGGCAAGCCGGCCGCCAGCGCGCCCAGGGCTCCGCTTCCATCCAGGACAAGGTTGTACCAGGAAAATACCCAAGTGCGTTTCTGGTCCGGGACCAGGCTCGGCAGCACCGCCTGTTCGAGCGCGTAGGAAGCGCTGCGGTCCGTCCCCATGCCGTTGAGCATGCCAACAAAGGCCAGGGCGACCAGCGCGGCCATTCCCCAGTGCCCGCGCGTTTCCCAATTGAAGACCAGCGGCAGCGAGCCAACCATCGTGAGCAGGGACAGCACGACCAGGGTCTTGCGGCGTCCCAGGCGGTCCGCATGAAACGCTATAAATGTGGTGGCCGTGGCGGCGCCCGCCAGTCCGGCGGCAATGACCAGGCCGATGGCGGTGGAAGAGAGTCCCTGGCGGTAGAGAAAGACGCCCAGCACCACGCCCAGCAATCCGATGCTGAAGGACCGCTGCCAGGCGCCCAGATAGATGAGAAGCAGATTGCGCGATGAGGCTTTCATTGCATCCTCAAGCTAAAGACCCTTTTTTCGCAGAAATTCCGCTGCCAGTTGCTTCACGTCGCGATGCTCGCCGTCCACCGCATAGTTGAGCCGGCGCATGTCCTCTTCGCTGATCTTGCCGCCCAACTCAGAAAGTGCTTCCCGCAGCGCCGGATAGCGCGCCAGGGTCTGCTCTCGCACCACCGGCACAGCGTCATAGGGCGGAAAATAATGTCGGTCGTCTTCCAGCGCTACCAGTCCCCGCGCCTGGATCAAGCCGTCAGTGCCCGAACCTACAACTACATCCACCTGCTTCTCATCCAGCGCGCGATACAGCAGGCCCAGGTCCATTACCCTGGGTGGCTCGGCAAAGTGGAGGCCATAAGTCTTTGCCAGTCCGGCAAAGCCGTCCGGGCGTTCCAGAAACTCATAGCCCACGCCCATACGCCATTTGGGCGCAACTTTCTCCAGGTCGGAGATCGTACGCATCTTCAACCGGCGCGCATCGTCGCCGCGAATTACCAGGGCAAAGCTGTTGTTGAATCCCAGCGGCGGAGCAACTTCAATCGCGAAGCGCTGATGGTATTCGTCTTTCACCCGCTGGTAGACCTCACTCGACGATCCTGAAAGCTTTTGTTTCAGAATCGCCGTAAGCGCGGTTCCTGTGTATTCAGGATAGAGATCCATGCGGCCGGCCAGCATCGCCTGATGGCAGATATAGCTGCCGGCAAGATAAAAGCGGCGCTCCACCGCCAGGCCGGTCCGCTTCTCAATGTGCTGCGCCAGGATCTCTCCCAGCACCGCCTGCTCGGTAAAATTCTTGGACCCGACCACGATGCTCTGGTGGGCGGGCGCGCAGCCGGCCAGCAACGCGATGGCAGCCAGGGCTAGAAAGATTCGGCGTGGGTTCTTCAATGGCGTCTCTGGTTCAATGGCGTCTCTGGTTCAATAGAGCGTGTTTCAAAAATGGCTCTCTGGCTTGCAAGGATACAGAATAAAGACCGGGGCTGAAGCCCGAGAGGGTGAAAGGAGCCGTTTTCGCGGGTTCTAAAGAAACCCGCTCCCCGGGCTAAAGTCCGGGGCTTCCACCTAATGGATGCCCCAACTCTATCTTTGAAACACGCTCTGGTTCAATGGCGTCTCTGCAGCTTTTTTTCCAGCAGGCCAAAGCCGAGGTCCGCAGCCAGCGCCAGCAATGCCGCGGGAATCGCGCCCGCCAGAATGAATTGGTTATCCACCATGGCAACGCCGCGAAAAACGAACTCTCCCAACCCGCCTGCGCCCACTGCGGCGGCGATGGTGGCCACGCCGATGGCAATCACCGTGGCCACGCGAATCCCCGCCATGATGGTGCTCATGGCCAGCGGCAGTTCGACCTGCCACAGTAGCTGGCCATCCGTCATCCCCATGCCCCGCCCAACTTCGCGGATAGCCGGATCAACTCCCGTGATTCCGGTGTAGGTGTTGCGGATGATCGGCAGCAAGGAATAGAGAGCCAGCGCGGTGATGGCCAGCCGGTCAGAACGCGCCGCCAGCCACGGTACCGGCAGCAGGAACCCGAACAGCGCCAGGCTGGGGATGGTCTGGATGAGATTGCTGGTTCCCAGAATGGGCGCCCGCAGGCTTCGGCGGCGCGTCACCAGAATTCCCAGCGGAACTCCGGCGCCGATGGCCAGCAGCATGGCAATGCCCACCATGGTGATGTGTTCCAGGGCCGCGCGCATGATCTCCGCCCAATGCGCCGTGAAAAAATTGATCAGATTCATAGGCTAGCTTTCCAGGCCTTGAAACAGCTCCATCTCCGAGCGCAGCACGTTCACGTAATCCGATACAACCGCATCTTTGGATTGCAGAAAATCCCTGGGTGAATACACTCCCAGCATCCGGCCCTCATCCAGCACGGCGATTCGGGTGGCCAAGAGCATGGCTTCGCGAACGTCGTGCGTGACAAAGACCACTGTCTTGTTGAGCCGCTGCTGCAGTGATTTGAATTCCCGCTGAATCACGGCCCGGGTAAGCGGATCAAGCGCGCCGAATGGCTCATCCATGAGCAGAATGGGCGGATCGGCGGCCAGTGCCCGGCCCAGGCCGACGCGCTGGCGCTGCCCTCCGGAGAGCTGGTTCGGGTATCGCCGGCGAAACTCTCCAGCCGGCAGTCCAACCAGCTGCAACAACTCTTCCACCCGCGTTCGGATCCTTTGCAGCGGCCATTTCTCCAGGGTGGGTACCAGGCCCACGTTGCGCTCTACCGTGATATGGGGAAATAAGCCTACATCCTGGATGGCATATCCGATATGCCGCCGCAGGCGTATCAGGTCCCAGGACGAGACAGGCTTACCATCCACGATGACGCTGCCTTCCTGGCACGTCAGAAGGCCGTTGATCAGCTTGAGTGTGGTGGTTTTTCCGGAACCGCTACGCCCCAGCAGCACCAGCGTCTCTCCGCGCAATACGCGAAGGTTGAGTTTCGAAAGAAGCACGCGCCCTTCCGCCGTGCGGTAGGTAACATCGACAAACTCGATTGCAGCGCCTTCGTCCCGATCGGCCATGAGAGGCCAATCCTAACATTCGGACAGAAGAAATCGAGAATCGGTTTATCGCGATGCATCAGGTCATCAAAAAATCCAATGGATGGTTTTTGCTGGAAAGTGTATCTGCTAATATCGGCGCGGAGTTTACGGGAGATTTCTCGCACGACGGATAACCTTCCCAAGATGATTTGCGTCCATTAGCGTTGATTCGCCGCTGGAGATCGGCTTTCTTCCGACGACCCGATGCACTGATGATCCGATTCTTTTGTTGAGATTAAACGCGTGTTTCCGCAACTGCTCCGCTTCTCCGATCTCGGCTTGCTCCTGCTCAGGCTGATGGTAGGCTTAATTTTTGCATCCAGCGGATGGAATCACCTGAAAGATCCGGCTGCCAGAAGCAAGAGCATTGGCATGAGCAAGGGCTTCACTGTTTTTCTTGGAGCGGCTGAACTGGCCGGCGGCCTGGGAGTTACATTCGGCGTACTGACGCAACTGGCCGCCGCCGGATTGATCCTGGTGATGTTGGGCGCAATCCAGAAAAAGATATTCGTCTGGCACACCGGCTTCTGGGGCAAAAACAACCAGGGCTGGAACTACGATCTCACCATGGTGGTGATGAACCTGGTGATCCTCTTCACCAACGGCGGCAAGTATGTGCTCTGGGGTTGAGGTTCCCGGTGTTTTGCCTTCGCTGTTCCCTGTGACCAGCCCCCTAAGCTACTGCTTGGGGTCCGCCGGAGTAGGAGCCGGCGCAGGTGCAGAGCTGCTGCTGGCCTCTCCTCCGGCTGCTTTGCGAACCGCGGCCACAAAGGGCTCGCCTCCCGCCGGGGTCGCAACCGCGCCGGTGAGAATTGTTTTAAACGGCACCAGCCGCCCGTATAGTTCGCGGGTGGCGTCCTCATCCTGATGAATCACAGCGCCATTCACCGTAATTCCGGCAAATAAGCCGCGCGCGCGCGAGTAAGTAAGCACCTCGGCCCGCATCTTCCAATCGGTTGCGGCTTCGGCGTGACGCCCAACCGGCCCCGCGGCCGCAGAGGCGTCGGCGCCAAGTTTGAACTTGCTGGAAAGCAAAGCGTTCATTCCCTTGTCATTCATGATCAACATGACCAGGTCCACGCCCTGAACGCCAATCTGCAGTCCAAAGCTGCCGCCGGTCACGCTAAATGGAGCCGGCGCACTCCATCCATTGGCAGTGTGACAGCTCGCCATGCCTTTGCCGTGCGCGCCGCCAAAGACAAATCCGCCTTTGAGCAGGGACGGAACTACCGCAACGCATTTGGCCGAGCCAAGAATCTCTTCCGGAATGCCTCTATCCGGCGCAGACATGATTTCATTCAGGACCGTGGCAGCGGATTCAGCCCTACCTGCCGCGGACTCAGCCACTACCGTATGGACGAAAATAAACGCGAACAGCGAAATGATCAGAACCTTCTTCATGGGAGTAATGTCCTTAAAAAAAATTTGAAAACGCTCAGCCGGATGGAAGAACCGGCAACAGCCTGGGACCACAAATCACCCGGATATAAGAATCATAGAACAGGTTAGAAAAGGTGGCTATCCGGCTGGGATGTAATGGGATGAAAACAGCTCAGGAGGAGATGCAGCGGAAAAGAATAAAGGGTTGGATTCGGTGACCCTCGTGACCGCATCCAACCCCTGTCTCCCAGGTTCTGTGGTAGGTGAGTAGAGTATCCATCCAGTCAGGTTTACGCACAAGTAACGTGAGTTCGTATCAGGTACATGGGGGTATGGACATGTACCTCCGGTGGCAGTCACAGGACTCCAGCGGGTTAATTCTTCGGTTTCCAGTCATTGGCGGAAGGCGCGAATACCCATAAACAAGCGGGGGAGCATGGGGACAGAAGCGGCGAGCAGAATCCGAGCTTGTTTTTGCGCGTGATGGGGCGAGGTCATGGGCGATCACCTGATTACGGTGATCACCCGATTCTTCGTTACTTCGATGACATCACCAGCGAGTGGGTGATAGCGTGGACGGACAGTGCAATCCGGTTCTGCACGCCGACTTTGCGCATGAGTTTAGCCACGTGGGCTTTAACCGTCCGCTCTTCGATCCCGAGCACCGAACCAATCTCCTTGTTGGAGCGTCCGGCCACCAGCAGTTCAAGCACTTCTTTTTCACGGTCAGTGAATGTGACGCGACCCGCGGGAAAGATGCGTCCTGGGGATGACGTCACGCGTTCGATAAAAATCGAGAGGACGCGCCGGGGCGCCCAGACTGAGCCCTGGTGCACAATTCTCATGGCCTGCACGAATTCCGCCGGGGAGGCAGCCTCGTCCACATAACCCTTGGCGCCCGCAGCCAGCGCTTTCAGGATGGTCTCATCATCCGCGCCGCTACCGGTCACAATGATGCGCAGGTCAGGACGCGCAGCTTTGAGTCCGGCCATCACGTCAAACAGGTTCTGCCCCGCTCGCGTGCCCAGCAGCACCAGATCAATGTCTTTGCGCGGACCGAGTTCCGCCAGAGTTGAGGAAACCAGTTCCAGATCATCCTCAGAGTCGAATAAAGACTTGAGGCCGATAAACCTGAGTGGATCGCTTTCAACAACCGCAATTTGAATGGTTGGTTTCTTCGCCATGACTGCCTTCATTCTATCTCTGGCTCCTTCTGCGAAAAAATCTCTCCTGCCTTGAGAAGAGATTTTAAGCAAAATTCCCTGCCATGTACTGAAAGTATCATGAACTCCGGCCCCTGCCCATTCCCCAGCAAGGTACATGTACGTCAGGCCCACGACTCTTCTGGGGTTTTCCGCTGAGAGGGGTTATTTGCGGGCTGCTAAATCGCCGGCTTCAGGGCTCAGCACAACTCCATCGGCATGGCCCAGGACGTAGCCCCGCCGGTAGCCGTCGCAAAAGCTTCCCTGCGCCGCCAAGGCCTGCTGTCTGGCGGGATGAACCGCAACACAGTCAACAGAAGCAATATCGCCTTTCCCGGCAGCGGAGCGCTCCCGCCGAGCGCGGTCGAGCCCCTGAGTGTAACCTGTGGAAACGCCCTGATCGAAGTAGAGATTGGCCGGGTCTGCGGGCATCGGATCCTGGTCCAGGGCCAGGGAGATCAACCGCAGGCTTTCCACGGCGCGAAACTTCTGGCCCAGGTAACCATCTGTGTACCCCGCTTTCAGGCCATCCTGGAAGCCGGCTTCAAACAACTTCTTTGGCCCGAATCCAGTAGCGTAGCCCGAAGAAAGTTTGCGGAACTGTGAAGGCCTGGTGCGAGGATGCCGCCCCAGACTGATGTCAATATTTCCCAGGTGATATCCCTCCTCGTAGCCATGCCGGTAACCGTGGGCAAAAGCCGAGCGCAGGAAGATCACGTTGCATCCGGCTTCACGCAGGTGAGCTTCTCCCGCCGCATCGGTTTGCGCAGCCGGGTTGTTCGCCAGGAGTAACAAGAATATTGGAAGGAGGTACATCTGGTTGAACGCCTGTTCGTTCCTGCAAAATCAGATGAAGGCGCTCAAACAATGGATGTAAGGGATCCAATGGCTTTCTAAGGTCAATTTGTGCCGCTCTTTAGGTTCTCTCATCAATATCGGCCTGTGCTTGCTGCCTCGATACTCTGCTTACTCTTTGAACCCAATCAAGAAGAGTCACGGACTTTCCGGGCTGACAGAGGAAACCTGGGGGAAACAGCGCGGGGAGAAGAGCGACTCAGACTGATGTGCGACCCTCCGGATGGCTCAATCGCCATCCGGAGGGAGCTTGTACATCACATCAACCTTTCGAAGACTCTGTCTTTGCAAGATGCGGCTGCGGAAAATACTCAGATTCTTTCGGAGGGGTCAGGTTACGCAGCACTCTTTCCGCTACTTCCTCCACAATCTCCCTGGCGGCAGTGCTATTTGGATCCAATTTTCGGGTCCGCAATTGGTGAAGCACGGCTTTCGGTTCAGACTTCATAACTGACTCTCCCAGGAGGAGAGCAAGTACAAGTCCTTTGGATTAAATTGCTAATGAATCAAGGGGTTAGGACGAGATCCACGAGTCGTGAGGGATGAAAATAATACATGAAAAGCAGAAACCTTTTCACAGATTCACAGGCGCGCGCTTTCAAATCAAACGCGTTAGAGCGTTCTAATAAGATCGTAATCGCAGAACAGCTCGACTAGTACCTGCTTCCACCGGCCGCAGGCATGTTGCGGTAGCCTCCATCCTGCTGTTCTGACAGTCGCTCCAGGAAAGTGGCTGCCATGTCAATGAACTTTCCACTCTTTTCAATGTATTCCGGCGCCCGCCGCCACAGCTCTTCAAACTTTTCCGGATGCTCCGCGGCTAGCGTCGCCAGCCCGATTCCCGCCACGGCAAACCCCGCCGGACGGCGGCCGGTTAAAAACAGCACTGCTCCCGCGGCAAAAGAGCCGTAGATTAGGGCCTTTTTCCAATCCATGTTCCCCTCCCCCATCAGGAATTCTCTGCCATTTAAGTCTACTCTGCTTAGAGATGAATTACGGTTTCTTTGTTGCCATGTCCTGCCACGTCCAAATATTGCAAATGGCGGGATTCCCCGAAGAATGTTAGCGTCTTTAAAGGCGCCGCTGGAGAACAATCCATGCTCGATATCACTGAAGACATTCAAGCGTTAACTACTTTTCGGCGAAAGTCCGCTAAGATATTGCGGCAGCTCAAGAGGAGCCGGCGGCCGCTCATACTCACAGTGAACGGGAAGGCCGAAGCCGTGGTGCAGGATGCCAAAGCCTACCAGCACTTGCTGGATCTTGCTGCCCGCGCCGACGCCCACGAAGGCATTCGCCAGGGCCTCGAAGACGCTGCAAAAGGACGCACCCGACCCGCCCGCGAGGTATTCGAAGCAATGCGCAGCAATTATGGCATTCCGCGTTAGCCTCACGGACCGCGCCGGCGATGACCTCGACGAACCTAGGAAAATCTTCTTCTATGCTCTTTGAGAATACAGCGGTCCATTACCACAAAGATTCCAGCCTGGCGGGCCTTCTGCGCCGCCTTCTCATGGACCACGCCTTCCTGCATCCAAATGGCGGATACGCCCAGTTGGATGGCTTCGTCGACTACCTCTTCCACCAGTTCCGAACGGCGGAAGATGTCCACCACATCAATTTTCTCCTTGATCTCTGAGAGCGAGGCTACGGCCTTCTCCCCTAATGCCCCGTGAATGTTGGGATTCACTGGGATGATGCGATAGCCCTGGCTCTGCATGTACGCGGCAACGCCGTGGCTGGGACGCAATGGGCTGTCTGAAAGCCCTACGACGGCAATGGTCCTGGCCCGCTTCAGGAGCGCGCCAATTTCGTCAGAAGAACTCTGCGTGGTCACGAAGCCATTTTAACAAGCCGCGCACGGTCCGGCAGGCATTATCGACTTCAATTCTGGCCATTACGAATTCTGGCAATTTTTGAATTTATTGCTCCACCTTGTGACCTGGGGGAGCGCTCTTTTCTTTGAAGAGCTTGGTAGCCACTTTGCGCAGAGTGTCAGGGATGTTCTTGTTGCCTTGCAGGGTCTTGAGATCCGTCACCAGCAGGTTCTTGACCAGGGTGAGGGAGACATCAATCGGACAGCGGGCATTGTTCAACAGGTTGCGCACCACCGCATAGACTTTGATAAAACGCCGGTTGCGGGAGATTTCACGCAACACATTTTCACTCACGTTTTTGGCCGCGGCGAAGGTTTCCACCTCCGGCTCGCTGAGCTTGGGAGAAGACAATACCGCGTTCTGCACAATCCTGGCGTTATCACGAATGAGGATGGCGCGCTCTTCCTTGGTGCCGAGAAAAGCCTGCTTGACCCGGCCCGCCACATTCATTCTGGCAAGCCGCACAATGGTTGAAACCTTCACTGCGGCCGGCAGAGCTTCAGATTTTCTGTGCGGCGCAATGGCGGTCGCAACAGGCTCGCTCGCCGCGGTTGCCGCTACGGGGCCGGCAACCTCGGACGCCTCCTCGTGGCCGCCGATGAGCTCAAAAACTGTGCCTTCTTCCGCTTCAATTTCTGCCGAGTGCTCCCGGCTCCAGGTATCGTGCGCGGCCTCTGATTCGGGGTCCGGGGGTGCCATCGCCCCCATCCCAAGCTCTTCCCGCAGGTGCTGAACTTCAGCTTCCGTGAGATGCGGATTGTCCAGCAGAGCATGTAATACCGCCGGCGCGCCTTTTACGCGGGCGCTGGCCAGCATAAGGTCGACCAGTTCGCGCGAGGCCCGCCCTGCCAGTTCGACCAGCCGTTGCTCCCCCACCTGCGGATTTTCGATGAGCGCCGGCATCAGTGCCGGACGACGGTTCTTTTCATCCCAGAAGTACTCGATCACTTCCCGCGGAGCATCACTGCCGGAGAGCACGGCCAGAGCGGACCCGTGGTCCCATCTGGCCAGCGTCAAGGCCGCTTCCTGTCCAAACACAGCATTGCCGGTGAGGTGAATCAGAATTTGAAGCATCTCAGCCGCCGGCAGGGAGAGTGCTCCTCTGGCCGCCGAGCGCATCACCGTCGCCGGCACGGCATTGTTACGAATTAGTTCCATCATTTGCGACATAAAGAAAGCTGCTAGCCTCTAGCTACTAGCTTCTAGCTCAGCCCTGCATGATTCCTGGACTGATTCTTGCAGTTAACCTTCCCTGTCACCCCGTAAACCTCTCCCTTTTAACCTATCCCTGATTGCGCCGGGCAATCAAATACGCGCGGATGAACGGTTTCAGATCGCCATCCAGAACGCGGTCCACGTCCCCTACCTCCACCTTGGTGCGATGGTCCTTGATCAGCCGGTAAGGATGGAGCACATAAGAGCGAATCTGGGAGCCAAAATCTATATCCAGTTTGGAGGCTTCCAGTTTCTTGCTGGCTTCGCGTTTCTTCTCCAGCTCCAGTTCATAGAGCCGGGAGCGCAGGATCTTCATGGCGCGCTCGCGGTTCTTGTGTTGCGAGCGTTCGTTCTGGCAGGCCACCACCAGTCCGCTGGGAATATGCGTGATGCGCACCGCTGAATCCGTTGTGTTCACGTGCTGGCCGCCTTTGCCGCCGGAACGGTAAGTATCCACGCGAAGCTCTTCCGGCTTGATGTCGATCTGGATGGATTCATCAATTTCCGGCGAAACAAATACGCTGGCAAAAGAGGTGTGACGGCGCTTGGCCTGGTCGAAGGGCGAGATGCGCACCAACCGGTGCACGCCGATCTCGCTGGTCAGCAGCCCATAAGCAAAGTCGCCGGTCACGGTGAACGTAGCTGATTTCAGGCCGGCCTCTTCGCCCGCCTGATACTCGTTTAAGTCTGCTTGAAAGTGCTGCCGTTCGGCCCAACGCAGGTACATGCGCAGCAGCATCTCAGCCCAATCTTGCGATTCCGTGCCTCCGGCTCCGGGATGAACGGTAACGATGGCGTTGCGCATGTCATTGTCACCGGAGAGCAGTGTCTGGGTTTCCAGCGCATCGGCCATCTCGCGCAGATCATTGATCTCCTTGCGCAGGTCTTCCACCACGGCTTCGCCTTCGCGGGCCAGGTCGAAATACGCCCCAATGTCCCCGACCCGGCGCTCCAGTTCGGCATCCTTGGAAAGAGTTTCCTCCAGGCGCCGGCGTTCGCGCATGAGCTGCTGCGATCTGGCCGGGTCCGACCAGAGGGCCGGGTCGGCAACTTTTTTTTCTACTTCGGCTAATTGCGAACGGAGAGTGGGAGCGTCAAAGATAGCTCCGCAGTTCATGGACTTTATCGCGGACAGCCGCGTATTCACGTTCCAGTTCTTCAACCATAATCTTTTTTCAGGGCGCGGAGCGCGCCTCCAGCAGCGTGCGTCCGGCAATGCGGAAGCGCGCAAGTACCGCCACCAATGAGATTACCACACATATCCAGGCGAAGACGTCGCCCAGGCGGCTGTAGAACGTGCTCTCCATCTGTGGGCTGAAAGGCGCGATCAACGCAGTGCGGACATTTCTCTCCGCCTCTTTTACCACGCGTCCCATGGGATCAATGGAAGCCGTAACCCCGTTGTTGGTGTCCAGCAAGATCCAGCGGTGGTTCTCAATGGCGCGCATGCGCGCCATCTGCAGGTGCTGGAAGGGAGCGCTGGTCTCACCGTACCAGCCATCATCCGAAATATTTACAAAGACCTGGGCGCCGTTGGCGGCAAATTCACGCACTTCATCGGGAAAGATGGACTCATAACAGATAATCACGCCAACCCTCATCCCATTCAGCTCAAAAATCTTGCGCTCAGTGCCGCGGGCAAAGTCCCCGACTTCGCGCGTCAGTTTATCGGCAAAGAAGAGGAGGGATTTGAGCGGCACATATTCACCGAAGGGAACCAGATGAATCTTGTCATACCTTCCCAGCACACCCCCCTGGGGAGCAACAACCAGGGCCGAGTTCAGAAGCTGAGGCAGTCCTTGACTATCCCTGGTCTCAGTAAAACCGATGCTGCCTGCGATGGTGTAGGAATTTGTGTTGCGCGCAATGTTCCCCAGCCAGGCACGGAACCGGGGATCCGCCTCTCTAAAGGGAATGGGTGACTCTGGAAGAACGATCAGACCTGGATCGGCAGGCGGATTCGGCGGTTCCGCGTGCGTGCTGATCTGTGCCAGTTCGTTGATGGTGTTGTCGTACAACGCTTGCGGCCACGCTTCATTCAGGATCGGCGCATTCGACTGGACAAGCACAGCCTGCGCGGTGGCTTCGGGTGGGCCAGGCCGCAGGAAGATGCCCACCTGCAGGGCTATGGCGGCGGTCGTGGCTGAAATCAAAAGACTCTTCCGCCGCTTTCCAAATAATAAAAATCCGGCAGTAAAGGCGCAATTCACCAGCATGATGGCGAAAGAAAGCCCATAGACTCCGGTGAACTCGGCAATGCGGGCAAAAGGGATGTTATCCACCTGGGCATTGCCCAGCGGCTCCCACGGCACACCGGTCACGCGATCACGAAAAAACTCCAGCGCCACCCAGAAGAAAGGAGCCAGCAGCAACGGACGCCGGTTGCCCAGTACGGACCGGCGTGCCATGAGCACCACCAGTAAGCCCCAAACGCCGTGGTGCATGCCCATAATCACGCAGTAGCCCACGGTAATCAGACTCGCGGCCGCCACGCCCAGATTGCCATAGTTGTGCATGACGGGATAGATCCAGTAGGAAGTTCCGATGTACCACAGGATGCCGCTGATCCAGGCAACAACAAATCCCTGAAGCAGGGTAAACGGTCTCAGCGAGCGGCCCTCGGAATCGAGCAACTCGCCTTCCCCGCCCCGCCCACGCAGCAGGGCCCAGAGCAGCGGCACGAAGGCGATCCAACACAGAAAAAAGAAATCAGGCCTGGGAAAAACCAGGATTTGCAGGCCAGCAGAAACCACGGCCAGTATCCAAGCTCTTGCTGGAATTTTCAGCACTGGCAAAATTCTAGCAGACGGGGAGGAGAGAACTCCGTCCACAGGTTCACACTGGGTCAGCTTGTTGAAAGCTCGTGGGTCTTGGTTTTGCTAAACACTAAATACCAGGTTCTAACCACTGCTGTCCTACCGCTTATGCCCTGCCGATCCCGCGCCTGCTGCGGCCGGAACTCCTCCATCCCCTTGCGGGTTGTGGTAATTGGGGAACGTTGGACGCTTGGCTACGGGCAACGGATTTTTCTTCAGCGAATCCATCACCAGCGTGACCGCCTTTTCCAATTGCGGGTCGTGCCCGCCGGCCCATTCCTTCGGAGTAAGCTCCACTTCGTAGTCGGGCGCGACGCCATGGTTTTCCACGTCCCATTCACCGTTACGATTGTAGAAGGCTACCCGTGGCGCAGTAACGCTGCCGCCGTCCATAAGTTGCGGATAGTCGTAGATGCCCACTAATCCACCCCAGGTGCGCGTGCCCACCAGCGGGCCGAGCTTGGCATCGCGGAAGTACCAGGGCAGCGCGTCGCCGCCTGATCCAGCATACATATTGATGATCATGGCTTTGGGGCCGAAGATTGCGCCCACGGGCGTCGTGAAGTCCTGGCCTTCACGCGTCATCCAGTAATTCTGCAGCGGCCGGCGGAGATAGTCGATTACATAGTCCGCGGCAGAACCGCCACCGTTGAAACGCTCATCGATGACTGCCCCTTCACGTCCCAATTGGGCGAAAAAGTAGCGATTGAAGGAGGTATAGCCGCCGAATCCGGTATCTGGCAGGTAAACGTAAGCCAGGCGCCCGCCGCTGAGTTGATCCACCTTGCGCCGGTTTTCGTCGATCCAGGCGCGATTGCGAAGCGCACGATCATTATCAACCGGCATCACCGTCACGTTGCGCGCATTCTTGCCGTCCGGGGACGAAGAAACGCGCAGGACGGTTGCCTTGGTGGCTGTTCCCTCAAAGAGCTCAAAGATTTCGTCCGCGCCGCGCAGTTCACGGCCATTTACGGCCAGCAGATACTCACCTTCCTGCACGTTGACGCCGGGCTGGGTAAGCGGAGCCCGCAATTGCGGATTCCAGTTCTCTCCCTGATAAATGTGCGAGAAACGATAGCGCCCATTCTCAATGGTATAGTCCGCGCCCAGCAAGCCAACCTTTCCCTGTTCCGAGGGAGGGCCGGCAGGCGTGCGGATGTACATATGACCCACGCTGATCTCACCCAGCATCTCCGCCAACAGATAACTAAAGTCAACGCGATTGCCTACGTTCTCCAGATAGGCTTCATAATGTTTCCTGGTGGCGGGAAGATTCAGGCCATGCAGGTTGGGATCGTAAAAGAAATCCCGCTCAATACGCCACACCTCGTTGTATTCCTGCCGCCACTCGGCTCGCGGATCAACCAGCACTTCCATGCGCGCCAGATTCAAAGCGGTATCAGGCTTGCCGCCGGCCGCCGCGCCGCCCGCGCCTTCACCGCGCGCCGGCGCCGTAGCCGAACCGATATACCACTTGATGTTTTCGCCTCGGCCTTTGGCGTAAAGCGTCTTCTTGCCGTCAAACGAGAGCATGAACTCATTGACACCGTCAATCAGCTTTTCCGGTTTACGCGATGTCAGATCAAATCGCCACACCGAGGACTGCTCATCGGGACCAGGTCGCAGAGGGCTTTCCACCAGAAAAATAACGCCCGGCCTTCCGGCGGCAAGCCGTGAATAGTTCCGTGGTGGGATGGGCAGCGCCAGGATTCGCTGGTCAATGTTCTCCGCGTCAATCCTTACATTTACGGCTTCAGCCCTAACCGACCTCGCAGCCTTGGCGTCCTGGGCCTTGGCCTTGTCTTCGGGATTCGCCGGCTCTTCATCTTTGTCTTCCTGTTTAGCTGAGGCGGACTTGTCGGAGTCAGCCTTGGATTCGTCCGCGGATTTTTCCTCGTCACTCTGGGGCGCGAGGGGTGAAGCCTGGTCTTTGCGCAGGACAATCAGGTAAGCGCTGCGGGTAACCGGGCGGTTGATGCTGGAAAGATCGAGCCATCCCGTGGTCGGTCCATCATCGGTGCTGGCGGTGAAATAGAGATACTGGCCTTTCTGGTCGAAGGCGGGGAATCGAGCGTCGCTTAGCCCGTCGGTCAGTTGCAGGCTCTTGCCTTGCTCGAGCGAATAGGCAAACACGGCGCGCATGTGGCTGGTCAGCCTTTTGGTATAGGCGATCCACCGGCTGTCCGGCGACCAGACCGGATCGAGCGTGCGCTGCGGAGCATCGTAATTGTCGCTGTCCACCTTTACCGGTGCGCCCTTTGCCAGATCCACGTACCAGACGTTCAGGCGTTTGTCCGTGTAGGCAATTTTCTTGCTGTCCGGAGACCAGATGGGGTTGTAGTAAAACGATGGTGGCGCGCCGAGCGAGACTTTCTTCGGCTCGCCCAGCCCGTCAGGAGACTTGAGAAAAAGCTGGTACTCGCCGGACTCATCAGAGAAATAGGCCACCCACTTGCCGTCAGGAGACCACGCGGGATCACGTTCCATCACTCCGGGGGTATTGGTAAGGTTGCGTACATCACCCTTGTCCGCCGGGGCAGTCAGGATCTCGCCGTGCGCTTCAAAAACTGCGCGCGCGCCGCTGGGGGAAAGATTGGCGGCGGCAATCTCGTTTTCCACTTTCTTAAAGTGCGCGCGAACGTTCGGCAGGTCCGCCGGCACGGTCACGGCCAGGGACTTGGCCTTTCCCGTTGCCAGATCGAAGAGGTTCAACGAACCAAACTGCTCATAAACAATCGCGCCCGGACCAGCGGAGGCAGATTTTATATCTGCGCCGTTGGCGGGTATTACTTGCTCCACCTTGCTGGTTCCGAGGTCGTAGGCAAAAAGGCTGAATGGGCCATTGCGGTCTGACAGGAAGTAGACCTTGTTGCCCACCCACATGGGGTTTCCGTCGTTTGAGCTCTCGCGTGGCAACTGGTGAATGCTCAAATCGGAAAGGTTGGCCAGCCAGATGCGCGATGCCTTCCCGCCACGATAGCGCTTCCAGCCAATCGCCGAGAGCCGGCGATTGTTGTCCACTGGAATGTAGGCTATGTGCTTGCCATCCGGCGAGAACGAGCCGCCTTCCGCTGTGGGCAACGGCAGTTCGTGAGGAAGCCCGCCTTCGAGGGAGACGGTAAATAGCCGGTTGAAGCCCGAATAACTGTTGCGCGATGAGCGAAAGAGTACCTGCTTGCCATCTGGGGTCCATCCCACCACCTCATCCACCGCGGGATGGTGCGTGAGCCGGCGCGGCACGCCTCCGCTCGCGGGCATCACGTAAACATCAACGTTTCCGTCATAGTCTCCGGTAAAAGCGATCATGGCGCCGTCTGGCGAAAAGACTGGATCACTCTTGGTTCCGTCGCCGCTGGTGAGCAAGCGCGCCTCACCGCCTTCACGAGAAACCAGCCACAGGTCACCCGCGTAGGAGAATGCAATGTGCGTCGGGGAAAGCGTGGGCTTCTGCATCAGCAATGGCCCGCCCGCATGGGCGGCGCAAGTGAACACGCAAAGCAAAGCCAGGGACAAAACAGAAAAGTTGAATTTACTCATAGACCACCTGAAGAATAAACGTCGGATAAGCCGATACGTTAGCAGCAATCACGCGGAATTGCCACACGCCACAAAGGATAGGGTGCGCGACATGAAAGTAAGGATCAGGCCCGTCGGGCCTCCCAATAGTCCTCAAATCTACCACTGAGACGACAGCAGCGGAGGGCAATGATGGCATTGGCGCCACGAATGGTCCAGAACATGCCGGACAGTTTGAGGC
>DATGJZ010000066.1:0-13046 GCA_035294925.1 Candidatus Angelobacter sp.
AATGCTCATCCGCCATGACCATATGCAGAACTATGCAGAGAATCCCAGAGCACTCCAGAATGAACCAGAATGTTCAACTTACAGCTCTATTTATCAGCACTGTGTTGTTAAGTAAGTGACATTAGCCGAGGGCGGCTGTGCCACACAATCTACGCGACACGAGGTAAAACGCGCCACGAACATGATATTCGTGGTAAGACAAAAACCAAACGGGCACGCCCGGTGGTCGTACACCGAACGCGCCCTGACCGCATCGCCCCTATAGGAGGGCAACATGGCTGCATTTCAAAGTAAACGCTCGCTCCACCGTAAATCAACCATCAAGAGACACGCTCACCCTCTCCGGAAAGTCGTTCACTTTCCCCAGGCCAAAGGCAAGGTGGTGGAAGGCGTGGAGTTCTCTACCTACTCCGACTATCACAACATCGCCCTCAAGTTTGAGGACAAGACCTGCCTGAACTTCACCATTGACACGGGATTCACGCTGGGAAGTGATTACTCTGACTGGAAGACCGGCAACCAGCGCGTGATTCGCAAGTGGCCTGCTGTCCGCAGCGCGGAATAAACACTCTCACCCGCCGGGGAGCGTAGAAGAAACGGGCAGGTTCCACGTTCTGCGCTCCCTGGGTCGAATGAAGCAATTGGCAGTTAATCAAAGCAAAAGGGGAGAAGCAGTCAGCAGTCAGCACTTAGCGGATAAGACAAAAACAAGAAAGAGCCACAGCCGAGAGCTGTGCCACACGAGCCACGTAGAAAAAGCAGGTTGCAATTAGCGATCGGTCTGTGGAGCGCCGGGATGTACGCAACCGGAAGTGCAAATTTTAACCCCGAGGGTTTAACAGTCTTGAGAGAACGCCTCGATGCAGCATGGCAAGGGACGGGTTCTCGGGATCCTTTGCCGGGCTCCTAACGTCGGGGCGGACTACGTTTCAGGATCACAAGGGGAAAGGTTATCGCCGAGGAGTGGAGTTTCTGGTTTAGGCAGGCGCCGCTCTGCGGCGCTTGGGGCTGATATAAATCATCTGTCGCCGTGGCTTACAGCACCTCTAAAAATGCTCTAGCCAACCCCAGGATCAATGCCTCCACATCTAATGCCAATACTGTTCACTTAACGCGCTTCCAGAAGCTATTTAGTTAATGCTGAACACAAGGTCCCTCCAATTTACCCGCGCTGGCGCGAGTAAACTCTCGGGATGACGCTTGGGTTTTTCGCGGTCTTCGTTAAGTGTCCAAATGTTTCAGCACCGGCGGAGTGATTTTCGACCCTGAACAGTATTGCGGCGAATGCCTGGCTTTTGTTCTGCGCAAGGAACGATTTACCCTATGGCGATGGCCAGCTCTGACTCTCGATTGGTGCGGACGATTGCAGTCTTCAAATTCATCAAGGCAGCGTTGCTCGCCGCTGCGGGAATTGGCGCGCTACGGCTGGTGAAATACGACATCTTTGAATACGCAATGCAGCTCGTGGGCCGGTTTCACCTGAATCCCGGCAACCGCTTTGTGGCGGAGATGCTGGCGCGGGCCACCAACGTCACGCCCCGGCGGCTGCATGAGTTCGGAGTCATCGCGTTTATTTATTCGGCGCTGTTCCTGGCGGAAGGCATCGGCCTGTGGAGCTTAAAACGCTGGGGAGAGTGGGTGACGGTGGTGATCACCAGCTCGCTGCTTCCGTTTGAGATCTACGAAGTCTGGCACAGGTTCACATGGGCGAAGATTGTGGTGCTGGCAATCAATGTTGCGGTGGTGTGTTACCTGGTGATGAGGTTGCGGAAGAGCAGCCGTTAGTAGTTAGTAATTAGTAGTTAGCTAAGGCAACTGCAACGACAAACCCAACTGCAACGTCAGACCCAACTGCAACGTCAAACCCAACGGCAACGGCAGACCAACGGCAACGACAAGACCAACGGCAACGGCCGACCACTGCTCCTAGATTATGCCCGTTGCGTCTCTGATGAACGGACCGAGTGATCCATCCCTCTAAGGAACTGATTCCGTCCCTGGCGGCCATTTAAGTTTCTTCTTGAATTTCCTTCCAGGCCTTTCTCCTTGTAAGATGCCGGTGGAGTCTGATGCCACTCATGAATCAAGGTCACAACTGGTGGTCCGTTCTGTTGCGCGATCCGCAGTGGTGGGTACCGGTGATTGTGCTCATAGCCGGGCTCGTCGTGTTGCAGTGGATTCAATAAGGAAAACGCAATGATCCCGGCCACCGCGCCCATTTTCCGACTGACGGCCTCCCGGCTCAGAAGTCTGCAAGCGCTGGGCGTGATGTGCGGGCTTGCCGCAGGAGCCTGGCTCGGCGCAGCCGAGGCGCCTACTAAGCTGGTCCGCGCCGGGGTCTCTCCGGTCGTCATCTCGCTCCTGATGGTGGTAGGCGTCTTTCTCGCGCGCTGGAGTGTTCCCGCGCTGGTGCGCGGCACGACCCAGGTCTACGCTGATGCGCGACAGGCTCCGCACCTGATCCTGTGGGCCATCCTCGCGGGCTGCTTGTGGGCAGTGGCCAACACACTCACCATTTTCGCCATCCGCGATATCGGCCTGAGCATCGCTTTTCCGCTCTGGAACGTAAACAGCCTTCTTGGCATCTTTTGGGGGTTCATCTTCTTCAACGAACTCCGTCAGGCAGGCTGGCGTCGATGGCTTGGCGTACTGGGCGGCGCGCTGTTGATGTTTGCCGGCGCGGTTTTGCTCGCACTTGCCTCCTCCACGCAGGCTTCCAACGTTCGCGCGCTCCACGGGGTGGCCGCCGCTCTGGCTGCCGGCGTCCTTTGGGGCACGATGTACATCCCGTATCGCAAGGCTTACCTCACCGGGATGAACCCGCTTTCTTTTGTCGCTTTCTTCACCATCGGCGAACTCGGCATGATGACCGCACTGGCGGTTGGTTCTGCCGGCGGCGCGCTCCCGCTTTGGCGCGAACTGGTAGAGGCACGATCCATACTGTTCTGGCTGGCTGCCGGTGGCTTCATCTGGGTGATCGGCGATCTTCTTCAACAATACGCCGCCAAATACATCGGCATCAGCCGTGGCATACCCCTCTCTAATACCAACCAGCTCTGGGGGCTGCTCTGGGGCATGCTTGTTTTCGGAGAGTTGCGCGGCCACGCCGCGCCGCTGTACGTTCAGGTGATTGGCGGGTCCCTTATCATGGCTGCCGGAGCCGCCGCCATCGCCTTCTCTTCAACTTCACCCAAAGAACACGAACACTGGCAAGCTGCCGCTCTGCGCGAGAGTGAGCGCTACGGCACCGACCTCGACTACGTGCGCGCCGGGCTGGAAGGCCGAAACGCCGGCTACGGAGGGGCCGGCGAAACTACGGTGCGCCGTACCGCTCTTGACTGGACCATGCTTGCCATCACTACCCTTGTTTTTGTTGCCCTGGCCAGCATGGCCCGTACCCCAGAGGTCCCCTTCAATGGCCTTGCCGCCACCATCCTGTTCGCTGTGATCCTGGTTATCCTCGCGATCTGTGGCGCCATGCTCTGGCGCACTACGAGATTCAGTTGACTTGAAATTCATGATATTTATTTCATGCTGGCAAGCAGGGATGGTTGCAAAACAGGAACAAGAAGGATGGAAGATTGAAGGCCGCCAAAGAGATCAACCGCGATTCTCAAATCAGCGACGCGCAAGACCTGGAAAGGCTTGGATACGTCCAGGAATTGTTGCGGACGATTGGCGGGTTTTCCAATTTTGCCATCTCCTTCTCGATTATCTCCATCCTCACGGGCGCAGTCACGCTTTACGACTACGGGCTTTCCCTGGGTGGTCCGCGGGAGATGACGTTGGGGTGGCCCCTGGTAACTTTGGGGACGCTGCTGGTGGCGCTGAGCATGGCAGAACTCGCTTCCGCGATTCCTACCTCCGGCGCAATGTATCACTGGGCGGCTGAACTGGGCGGGCCCACCTGGGCCTGGTTTACGGCGTGGTTCAACATTATTGGACTTATCACGGTCATTGTCGCAATCGATTACGGCTGCGCCCGTTTTCTGGTTCCGATGCTCGGGGTTCAGTCGAAAGATTCGACCATTCTCCTGGTCTATGGACTGATTCTGCTCTCGCACGGAGTTGTGAATCATCACGGCGTGCGCTGGGTAACGCGGCTAAACGACCTTAGCGTTGCGGTGCACATATTGGGCGTGGCGATTCTGCTGGGCGCGCTGTGGTTGTTTGCCGAGAAACAACCGCTGGCCGTTCTGCTCCAGGCTTCACCGACGGCGCCTCCGGTGCATGCGCCTTATGCATGGCTGTTCGTGCTGGGATTGCTGCAAGCGCAATGGACCTACACGGGATTTGACGGTTCGGCTCACATAGCCGAAGAGACGATAGACCCGCGGCGCAGGGTGCCGTGGGGCATGGTGATGGCGGTAGCCGTGTCCGGCATATTCGGGTATCTGCTGGTAGTCTCACTCGCCTGGGTCACTCCTGATCTGAGACAAGCCTTGAGCACCACGGATGCCAGCGGCAATACTCTTCCCGCGGTCCTGGCAATCGTGCGGAGAGCCATCGGCGAGCGCGCCGGTGCAGGGGTGCTGGCCTTGACTGTGCTGGCGATGTGGTTCTGCGGCATGGCCTCTGTGACGTCGCTTTCACGCGCATGGTACACATTGGCGCGCGACAAAGGCATGCCACTATGGCGGAGTTGGAGCCGCATCAACGCGCATCAGACCCCGGCCCGGGCGATCTGGCTTTCGGTGGCTCTGGCCTTTGTGGCGTTGATTTACAGCGGCGCATATTCCGTTGTGACCTCGATCAGCGTGGTGGGCTTCTATGTCTCTTACATCATTCCTGTTTATCTTGGCTGGCGGGCCAAGAAACAGTGGCTGACGAGACGAGGCCCGTGGCATCTGGGTCGATGGAGCAATACCATTAACCTTTTGGCAATGATCTGGACAGTCTTCATCTGCGCGATCATGGTGATGCCGCCCAACACGCGCACAGGGTACACGATCGCCGCAGTGATCCTGGCTTTATACCTGCTTCACGCCCTCAGCGGGAAACATGAAATGCGCCGGCCAGCCTGGAAATTAGAGGAAAAAGACTGAGTTGCAGATGAGTAACAACGCTGAGAGTATGAATACTTCCTTCGTTCTACGCAATGAACGATTTACCCTATGGCAATGGCCAGCTAAGACTCTCGATTGCTGCGTACGATTGCAGTCTTCAAATTCATCAAGAGCAGCGTTACTCGCCGCCGCGGGAGTTGGCGCGCTACGGCTGGTGAAATACGACATCTTCAAATAAATAAAAAAATGTGATGTTCAACGAGAGTATCCGGCTGTTTTTGGGTTGTTGCATCCAGAAAAGCGCGGCGATGGAGGAGAACTTGGGTAAGATCTGGTCAAAGCACATGCCATCAGGACGGTTTCGAGGAGAAGGCACAATGCGTACATCGTTTTTGCCTTTGGTATTTGTGAGTTTGTTGACCGTATCCATTGCCGGTTGCGGCGGCGGTGGGGCCGGGAACTCCGGAAACCCCGGAAGCCCATCCGGGCCGACGGGCACGACCGTTACTGTTACCCTTTCACCCTTCACGGAGCTGCCTTCTGCGGCGGGAGTGCAGACCGGGACGGGGCCTTTTAAGGCAGTTGCAGCCGGCACATTGCAAAGCGGGCAAGTCAGCTTCACCCTTCCCAACGGGTCTTCGAACTACGCATTTGCTTATGTGTGCCAGGCCGGCGGCACCAGCGCCCAGGACTTGAATGAATTCGTGATTGAAGCGACTACGCAAGATGCCACCTCGCTGATGGTGAATTGTGTGGGAACTGTTACTTTTGGGTCTGCTCCCGCCCCCACGCTTGGATCGGCCACCGGCAAAGTGGATGGAGCAGGGACCTTCGGCAATTTAGTGAACATAGTGATTGCCGGAAAGCAAGGATTCAGTACCGAGATCGGCGCGACAGGTTCTTTCAACGCCTCTCTGCCGGCGGGAACGAACGACATTGCGGTTGTTGCCGTGGGGGGGCAAGCTGCGTTTTCAGGCGCGCTTGGAGTAAAGATATTCCGCAATCAGACTGTGCCCGGCATTGTCAACGGTGGCAACACCATCACCTTTGGAAGCGACGACGCGACCCTAGGCAGAGTCCAGCAGCTCAACGTAAACGCTCCTGCCGGCTTTACTGCTATCGGGCCGCAAACGATCGTCGAGTACACCACAGCCAACGGCACCACGTTTACGCTCGAGAATAGCTCGGCGGAGGAGTACCCGGCTGTCCCGGATGCGGCGGTCCAGAGCGGGGATTTCTATTCTTATGGGAGCGTGGCGCAATCGCCTGTGCTAGGCCCTGTCGGACTTTTCGAGGCAACCGCCAACGGGGGAGGATTATTTAACCTCAACCTTCCCGATGCCTGGTCATCCACGAACCCGACAACAATAGGGCCGCCTGCCGTTTTTACCTTCGACTATCCTGGCTTTTCCGGCATACCGGTGATCGCACAGAGCGTGGGGGTTACGTGGGAACCCACTGGCTCGCCCTTGCTTGTGAATTCCATGACGGTGACGGCGACCGCGAACTTTCAGAATGGAGCAAATACCATTACTATCCCCGATCTGTCTTCGGCGGGGCAGGGATTCGTCGTGTGCTGCCCTTCTGGCGTGCGTGTGGGATGGTCGGCGTCTATTTTGGGAGCCACAATGCCGCTTAACTTCCTGCCAAATCAGTTCTCATCAACAATCACGGCTGGTGCCGCGCTACCGGGAGGCGTCTCCGTCGCCTTTGTGGAGAGCGGTGGGAGCTTCACCGCGCCCTAGCAAAACGGGATCAACGAGGGGATTTATGAAGAAGTACAAGTTGGAACCGCTTGGTGTACTGGGAAAGCTATGGCCAAGTGTTGGAGGCCATTGCTCGAGAGAAAGAGATCAAGGGGTGGTTGAGGATTAGGAAAATTCAATTGATTGTGAGCGTAAATCCAACGTGGGCAGATTTGTCCCGGGATTTGTTTCCTGACCTGGAAGAAGAGGTGCAAAAGGAATTGGCGAGAGCTGGGAATGAATCAGCCGCTGGCGAAATGCATAGGTCCTTCGGGCGCAAAAAACGCGCCCTGCAGGATGACAAGGGGTGAAGGTTTTGTGCTAAAGGGAAGCCGTATCGGACAATGGCAAAGCAAAACAACGGGGAACACTTCAAGTTCAATAGCCTAGGTGAATGCGTATGCCGCGGAGCGGGATCATCTCGAGGGCAGGCTCTACGGCAGTAAGGAAAAGAGCCACTTTACTAACGTGTTTGTGACCCGAATAAAACTCGGGTGCGGCACGAGTGAACTCGTACCCTGACACTTCTCCTCCGCCAAATGATCTACCACCCCAATTTCTCAAACTCAAGACCAGAACCAAGGCCGTGCATATAATGGTTGCGGCTATGAAGTGGACTGGCATTCTCCTGCCGCTTGCGCTATCTCTCTGCGCGGCGGCCCAGACGCCAAAGGCTGCTCCCGGCCCGCCAAAATCACCCGCATCGAGTGCCGATGGATCGGCAAGCGCAGAGGGAACGGTGGTGAACTCCATCACGGGAAGGCCGCTGGATGGCGTTCACGTGATGCTCCTTGGTTTTGGGCCCAACCACATGCCAGCGGTTGCTTATGGAGCGATGAGCAACTCGGCCGGCCACTTTTCCATCACGCGGATTGCGCCCGAGAGCTACATGATTGTGCTGGAGCGGCGGGGATTCGTCTTTATTCCCGGCACCCCCAGCGTTCCAAGCACCCGTAGCATTCCCGGCACCCCTAGGGTTTCCAGCGTTCCCGGCGTTCCCAGCGTGCAGAAAGGGGTTGGCGCAAACAACGTGCTGAAGCTGAAGACGGGCGAGCAGGTGCGCGGCCTCACGTTGGCGATGGTTCCGCGATCCATCCTTTCCGGCGGGGTCTTGGATGAATATGGCGACCCCGTGATGGGCGCGTTTGTTCTGGTGCTTCCGCAGGCGAGGGAGGCGCCGGCGCAATTTGCCACGCAGGTCACCACCAATGACCGGGGCGACTTCCGCATGGCAGTACCGCCCGGCAGGTATTACGTTAAGGCAAAGATCTGGCCTTCTCCCGGCTCCGGTCCGGCGGAAATCCGGACCGACGGCAGCAGTGAGGCCAACTATCCAGAGACCTATTACCCCAGCGCCACCGAAACGGGCGCTGCTTCTCTGGTTGAGGCCAGGCCGGCGTATGAACAGAGCGGCATCGAGATCCGGCTGGCGCATTCGCCGGTGCTGAGCATCAGCGGCACGATTTCCGGTATTCCCGACGGTTTTTCATTTGTAACCGCTCATGCTGAATCGGGTCCTTACAACGCGGCCTATACGTCGACAACGGAATGGGAACCCAGCAAGTTTCAAATCGGACATCTGGGCAGCGCAGTCTACCGGGTCTACGCGCGCTGCAAGACAGGCGATCGCGAACTGCAGAGCCAGATTGTCGAGATCGCGCTCACCGATTCCAGTGTTGAGAACGTGAATCTTGCCCTGGAGCCCGGGTATGACGTTACCGGAAGCATTGAGCCGCTTGCTCACGGGGAGAGCCGGACGGTGAAGCTGCACCCCGCAGGCAGCCGGACTCTCGATCGCTATCGCACGGCGGAGGCTTCGCCCGACGGGACATTCACGATCAAGAATGTGTTCGCAGAGCGTTATCGCGTGGAGGTAGATCCCTTGCCGGAGAATGGCTTTGGCTTTATCAAGAGCGTGCGGGTGAATGGAACGCCTGTGCCGGATGGCGTCCTGGACTTCTCCGCCGGCGCTGAGGGAGTCACGCTGAAGATTGCCTTGAGTCCGAATGGCGCCCAAATCACGGGCCATGTGGAATATGGTGAGCAAGAGGACCTTGCGCCCTTTACGGTATTGCTTTTTCCCGACCAGGAAAATGTTGATGCCGAGCAATGCCGGCGGGATAGCACCGGCGGCGGGTTCAGTTTCAAGGGGCTGGCGCCCGGGCGCTACAGGCTCCTGGCGCTGAGTTCCAGGACCCTGGCTCCGCTGGAAGTTGAGGACGCGATCAAAAGACATGGCGGCAGCGCGGAGGTAATTGAAATCAAGGAAGGCGAGAAGATGGAGAAGAATGTGAAGCCTGCGGCTCATGAGGAGGCGAACGGGCTTGAGAAGTAGGCTTGGATTGCCGCTAGCTCTTGTGCTGATATGCGCCCTGGCGCGGGCGCAGGTGAATTCTGCCGAAGAAGAGAAACCTGCCAGCCTCTATGGCATGGTAACGAACAGCCTTACGGGCGAACCGCTGGGCCACGCTCATGTACAGCTTCGGCTCAGGGAAGGAACCGGCCCCACCTCTTATGGCGCAGTGACCAACGCTGATGGCCGGTTTTCCATTATCAGAATCGCCGCGGGAAAGTATTTTCTGACCGCGGAGCGCCGGGGCTACGGGCCGGTCAACGGCTCATGGTCATTCGGTGGAGAGCGTGATCCGAAGGAACTCATTTTTAAATCCGGGCAGGAGGTCAAGGACGTCCTGGTGTCACTTGTGCCTGACTCGGTGATCGCAGGACGGGTGGTGGATGCGGATGGCGTTCCCGTGGAGCAAGTCACGGTTCGGGCCGTGAACGGCTCATCACCGCGCTCAGCCCAGACGGATGATCGCGGTGAATTTCGTATTGGCGGCTTGCGTCCCGGCAGATACCTGGTGAGGGCATCCATGGATGCGCCCCTGCCGCAGGAGATACGCACAGACGGTACGGTGGACATCAACTATGGTCCAACCTACTATCCGAGTTCACGGTCAGAAAAATCGGCAGCGCCGGTGCAAGTGCATGCGGGGCTGGAGACCAGCGGCATAGAGATCAAGCTGCTTCCGGCGCCGATTCGGCATGTGAGCGGCTCAGTCTCCAACATCCCCAAAACCGCGAACGGGCAGGTGAGCGTGAATCTCTACGGCGGGCTAGCCAGATCGATCTACCCTGTGGGACCGGATGGGAAATTTACCATTCCGCGAGTGCCTCCGGGGCGTTATCTGTTGCTTGGCGAGTACTTCGCGGGTTCCGGCAAGGTCTTTCGCAGCGCTCCGGCGGAGATCAACCTGACGAACTCCAGCATTGAGGGCATCCGTCTTGCGCTGTCGCCTCGTGTTGAGTTGACCGGGCAGGTCCGGGCTGAAGGAGATGCCCAGATAGCCGGGAATCGAGGCACTCCCCAGATCGAACTCCGGTCGCTGGGCAGGCTCGAGCATACGGACGATGATGCGTATGTGGCTGCGGATGGCAGCTTCAAAGTTACAGACGTTTCGCCCGCCCGTTACCACGTGCTGATCAATGGACTGAAGGGCAACTTCTATGTGAAATCCGTTCGCCTCGACGGAAGAGAGTTTCAAGATGGCATCCTGGATTTGCGCGGCGGGCCGGCCAAGGCGGTGCTGACGATTCAACTGGGTGCGAATGGCGCAGAGATTTCCGGCGTGGTTCGCGACCCGAAAGGGCCGGCGGCCGACGCTGAGGTTGCCCTGTTTTTCGATGATGAATACGGTTTCGATCTGGTGGACACGGCCGCTACGCGCGCGGACGGCAGCTATGTTTTCCATGGAATCGCGCCGGGCCAATACAAGATTCTGGCTTACGATCCTAAGAATACGGGCCAGGCATGGTCTGCGGAAGCCATGGCGCTGTATGACAGCGTTACGGAGAGAATCGAGGCCGGCAGAGCAGACAAGATCACACAGGATTTAAAGCTGTTGATTTCGCGATGAGACAGAGGAAGGCAATCGGGTCATCCCACCCATCGCACGCAAAATCGGCGTGCGCCAGGACCCCGGTCATCGGTGCATCGGGTTATCGGAAGAGACACCCAATGTCTCGATGTGGCGCCTTTACCCCACCATGCGCACAACGCACAAAACAGCGCGTGTTGGGACCTTAGTGGCTCGTCCACTCTTGTTTTGGACTATGTGAAGATCATTCTGGGCGCGCCCAGTTTTGTTCCTGCCATCATTATCGGCTGGAAGAGCAGGAAACTTAAGGATTTTGGGTGGTGGGCTGAAGACACTTCCGCTACATTTTTGCAGCAAGCAGAGCACAATCGAATCCAAAGCGGGAAAACATCTGAGCTTGCTCAGAGATTCGATAGAATGAAATCCACGATTCAGGCAGACCGATTGTTGAAGCGAGTCAATGTCAGATACTCGACAGAAAGAATCGTCCAGGCCGGACACTAACCCCGGAGCGAGTGACGCCATCCGCGGCCCTGGCAAGGAAAGCGCGCACGTTGATTCCTTTGCGCGCGAACAACTGCCTCCTCAAGAGATGTGGCCGGTGATGAAGGCTAGTGGTATTTCCGACCTTGAGTATCCCGCCCGGCTGAACGCAGCCGTTGAACTGCTTGACCGGAACGTGGAGCAGGGACTGGGCGGGCGTCCGTGCCTGCGCACTGACACGGAGATATGGAGTTATGAGCAACTGCTGGAACGCGCCAACCGTATTGCCAACCTGTTGACCAGCCGAGGGCTGACGCCAGGGGAGCGCGTTCTGTTGCGCGATGCCAACACTCCCATGCTGGCGGCATGCTGGTTTGGCGTGCTCAAGGCCGGAGGCATTGCGGTAACCACGATGCACCAACTGCGCGCGCAGGAGCTGGCGGCCATTGCTGCCAAGGCCAGGATCAAGTATGCGCTGTGCGCAAGGGAATTTTCAGAACAGCTCGACCTCATCCATATCCATGCGCAACAAACGGCGCCTCTCCTCAAGAAAATCATTCTTTACGACAACGCCGACGGTGGGGAACTTCCAGCGCTGCTGGCGGAACATTCTGGCGAATTTGCTAATGTCGCTACTTCACGGGATGACGTTGCGCTGATTGCCTTCAGTTCCGGAACAACGGGCGAGCCCAAAGCGACGGCGCATTTCCATCGCGATCTGCTGGCCGTGTGTGACACCTTTTCCAAACACGTTCTTAAGCCAGTTGATGAGGACATTTTCTGCGGCAGCCCGCCGCTGGCATTTACATTTGGCCTGGGCGGATTACTTCTTTTTCCCATGCGAGCGGGCGCTTCAACGCTGCTGCTGCCGAAGGTGAGCGCAGAGGGATTGCTTCAGGCCATCGAGCGGCACCGATGCAGTATCTGCTTTACAGCGCCAACGCTGTATCGCAGCATGCTTGAATTTGCGCCACGCTTTGACCTGACATCGATCAAGAAGTGTGTTTCGGCGGGAGAACACTTGCCACCGGCAATCTTTGAGGCGTGGCGGCAGGCGACCGGGCTGCGGATCATTGACGGAATTGGATCTACAGAGATGCTGCATATTTTTATTTCCGCGGCCGGAGACGAAATCCGGCCCGGCGCCACGGGTAAACCAGTTCCCGGATACGAAGCCATGGTGGTTGATGAGGCCGGGTGTTCCGTTCCGGCAAACACGGTAGGGCGTCTGGCAGTGCGGGGGCCTACGGGCTGCCGCTATCTTGGCGCGCCGGAACTCCAGCGCAAGTATGTCCAAAATGGATGGAACATTACCGGGGACGTCTATCGCATGGACGACGATGGCTACTTCTGGTACGAGGGACGCATGGACGACATGATCGTGAGCGCCGGGTACAAGATTTCAGCCGTTGAGATCGAGGCTGCGCTTCTGGGCCATGCAAAAGTGGCGGAATGTGCGGTGATTGGCTCACCCAGCGTGGAACGAGGCGAGATTGTAAAGGCATTTGTGGTTTTGCAGGATGGAGCAGCAGGGAATGATCTGCTACGGAAAGAGCTGCAGGATTATGTGAAGTCGCAAATCGCACCCTACAAATATCCGCGGGCGATTGAATTTGTGGCGGCTTTGCCGCGGACGTCTACGGGCAAGCTGCAGCGCTCGAGATTGCGGGAACTGGAAAGGCAGAGCTGAGCACTCAGTATTCAGCACTCAGCATTCAGCCCGCGTGCAACTTGGGGTGTGCGCCGGCATTCCTCCGAGCCAGGTTAGCCTGTCTTTCGCAATAAGGAGCGGCAGTTTAGGCTAAGTCGTTATTTTTCAATGAGCCGATGGAAAAGGTCGGCACTACAGATGGAGAGCTTCTGCAGGAAATTCAGAGACGCGAGCTTGAATCCGCGGCGGTGGTTGCTGCGGCAACTCCAGTTTGAGTTTGTGC
>DATGJZ010000067.1:0-36286 GCA_035294925.1 Candidatus Angelobacter sp.
TTAGCGATGGCTTTGTCGATAGGTTTCAGAGATTCGGTTTCCCTCCTTTCCGCTATCCAAGCTACAAGGCTCTGACTTTTGCCTTGGTGGGTCTGTCTCCCACTAAACACACCAGCTTTTGCTGGACACACATTGGCTGATCCAGAACACGCCGGAATTGTGCATCGAGTGCGCCGGACATCAGATGCGATGCAGCAGCGGTTTGCAGCTGGCTTCCCGGTATGTTGCCGATCCCGAATGCGACATGGTCCTCGACTACTTGCCGGAGAGCATGGCCGCAAACATCGATAATCTGGAAATGTTCGCCACTTGTTTAGTTTTGGACAAGTGGACTTGCAACGCGGATGGTCGCCAAGCGGTTTTCACCCGTCCATCACAGTATCGCCGTTTCCGCACGACCTTTATCGACCAAGGCTACTGCTTCAACGCCGGCAATTGGGACTTTCCCGACATGGCGCTCCGGGGTGTGTACTATCGCAATTACGTTTATCGCCACGTAACCGGCTGGGACGCATTCGAGCCAGCTCTTTCACTTGCCGAGCAGGTAGAGTTGCACCAGCTTTGGCAGTGCGCCTCGCAGATGCCGAAGCAGTGGTATGACGGCAATCAGGATGGACTCCGCCGCCTGCTCGAAACGCTGCATAAGCGCCGCTCCATGATCCGTGACCTGATTACGCAGTTCCGCCAGCATGAACGCAATCCGTTTCCGAACTGGAAGCATACGCCGCAGGTTGCAGTTCCGGACCTTCCCGCCGATGCCTTGGAATGCCGCGCTTGACGCGGCATTCCAGTCTCGTTTGAAGAGCAGTAAGATGGCGCAGTCCGCTAGGGTATTTCCCGCTTTTCGCAGTACTTCCAATAACTTACACTTTAATTTACGGGGCGTTCAACAACGACGGTGGGACAGATTTGAAGATGGTCTCGGGATTTCCAACTGTCGGGCTGGTGTCGGGTCAAAGTTCTTGGTTTCTAAGGTGACTCGTGCGACTCTCAAAGAGTAGGAGGATTTATGGAGAATGGTACAGCAAAGGGCGAATACCGCAGCCTTACACCACAAGAAATCGGGAAGTGGGTCGCAAGATTCCGCAAGATGATGGACTGGAAACAGCTCGCGCTAGCAATGGAAGCAGGAGTCACCGAGCGCACGGTGCAGCGTATCGAGCACGGTGAAAAAGTTGATGACGACACCCTGCGGAAAATTGGGAAGGCATTCCGGTTGGGCGGTGAAGGGTTTGTTGGGCCGCGTTATATTCCTACAGACGAAGAACTGCAAGCAGAGGTTGCGAGAGCGCAAAAAGAGCTCATGGTTATCGAAGCACACAGCCTAGATGCCATTAAAGACTGCGAAGCGATCCTTCGTGGTGACGGAAACATCGTTAACGATCATGCCGTGCCAGAAGAAATGGCGGCTCAAGTTGCGGAGCTGAGGGATCAGATGCAAGATTGGGGCGACATCTGGTCCGACTTACCCAATACAGGCAAGCTGGAGGCATGCCGTTCTTTTCTTACTGCGGTGCAGATGATCGGAGAACTAGGGTTCAAAATACGTTATGGCGTCTACGAAACGGCTGATCATTTCCAAGTAGCTGTCCTGATTTTTGGGAAGAGTACTGACGAAAGGTTTGCAACTCTAACGCAGTTCATTGTACCGCGCACTTTCACCAAGATGGCGCTCCAAAGCTTAAGGGGATGAAATGCCGACAATCTCCAAAGGGCTTGACAAGACCTTCGCTTTATCGAGCGGCACCCTCAGTCTCGTTACCCACCTATCGCGCAGCCTGGGCCACCCGCCAGAGAATTTTGCAAGGCCATCGCCGTGATGGCCATGAAAAATCGTGCTTAACGGGACTGCCGTAAGCTAAAATCTTAGTCAATTGCCAAAATTTACAGCGGAAGCTAGGTAATGCCTGAGAGCTCCAAACCGGCGATCCCGAAGCACAGAATCTTGGAGACGATCTTTACCGGGACGTGCGCGACCATTATTGGAACGCTCGTCGCTTTGTTTATTACAGAACATCTGTCGAAGCCTCGATCGGAGCAGATTACGCAGCAATCCAAAGTGACGCCAGCGGCTTCACCAGCAGCGCCTTCAGACGATTCCAAAGCGCAACATTCTCCGACATCTCAGGCCCCGGTAACGCCCGCCACGCCACCTACGGCGATCATTCATATTTCTGCTTCGGACGATTCCAAAGCCCAACTTTCCCCGACACTTCAAGCCCCGGCAACGCCAGCCAAGGCACCTACGGCGATCATTCATACTACTGCCGGAGACATGAAATGTGAGCTCTTCCCCAACAAGGCCCCCAAGACTGTCGCCAACTTTGTCGGGCTCGCCACCGGCCAGAAGGACTGGAAAAATCCCGTTACAGGACAAACGGAACATAACCATCCGATTTACGATGGCGTGATCTTTCATCGTGTCATTCCCCAGTTCATGATTCAGGGCGGCGACCCTCTCGGCACAGGCAGCGGCGGACCTGGTTATCGGTTTGAAGATGAGCTGACGCCCGACTTGCTTTGGGACAAACCCGGCCGTTTGGCCATGGCCAATTCCGGCCCCAACACCAACGGCTCACAGTTTTTCATTACGGAAAAAGAGCAGCCCTACCTGAATCCATGTTTTGCTGAAGCCGGATGCCAGAAACCCTGGGGTCTTGTCCCAAAGGGAAGTGGATACACCATCTTTGGGCAATGCGACGATGCAGCAGTGGAATTGGTCAAGAAAATCACCCAAGGGCCCTGTCACGGGACGACTTGCAGCGGGCGCAATTTCAGAGCGGATAACCCGGTGAGGATAACGCATATCGAAATCCTGAATCCGCCCCAACTGCCATAAGATTCAACAAGGGAAGTTGCCCGCAGCATCCTTGCTTTAGGCAGCTCCAGGTCTTCCTTATGGTCTGCAACAAAATTGCCTCTCCGCGCCCTGTATCGTTCCCCGATGCTGTGATTCGCCATAGAACTCGCACCCAAGTATCTTGGAAGCATTTCTCACCCTCCGTGGAGGCCAGTCTTTTTGGGCACTTCATGCAGACAATTCTTTTCGCCAACAACCGTGGCCTACAAATCGGCAGCAGACACTTGGGCGCTTTCAACCCTGCCTGACATCCGCGCCTCTTCCGGTTCATGGTCACCAAGCTGGCCTTCCGCTTCCTCTGCTGCGTTCTGCGCTCTGCGATGTGTTTCTGTTGATTCACTGTTCTCATTTCTCCCGCCAAGTACGCTCCCGCTCCCGCCTTACAGGCTCCCCAAGCCTCCGGGGAATGCATCCCTCCCGCCAACGGTAAAGCATGTTGTCAGTCGGTTTGCTTTCCTCCTGCGGCCTGCCGCGCTCTCGCCCTTGGCCTCTGCCCTAACCTTCTGCGGTTGTTTTTTTCGGCTAGCGCCAAGGTGAACGAAAAAAATCAATCCTCGAACGAGGGACAGGAGAAAAAAATCATGAGAACGACCACGAATTCAACCCGCAACACATCCAGCAAGAGCGCAAACAATCAGCAGCAGCGGAAGTCCTTCAGCAATAACCTGGTAATCCTGACCGGCAACTTGGGCGTAGATGCGGCTTTCTTTGGCGCCAATGACAGTGCTGCCTCACTCCGCATGGCCACAAAAAGCAAGTTCGGCGAAAAAGAATACGTCGAATGGCACTCCGTGGTCGCCTTCCGGGAGCTGGCTCAGGAAGTGGTTGAGAAATGCACCAAAGGCAGGTTTATCAGGGTCTATGGCTACCTACATCACAGCAAGGTCGGGAACGAAGATGGCGCGCAGTACAAGACCGAAGTTGTTGCGACCAGAATCAAGTACCTCGAGCGCAAGAAGTAGGCTACGGGGCGTAGCCCACAAACCGGCTACGCCCCTCCAGTTTCATCCGGCGACGGCTCAAGCTCAAAGTAAATGAAACCAAGAGCGCAGTGGCGCGGATTCGGTGTCAGATTCCTCCATTTCATTGTCAGGCAGCCATTTACTTAGATAGGCCCCTGGAAGAAAACTTATCCACACCACATAATGCTTGCTACGGTAAAACCTCCAATAGGCAGGCAAAAGTGTTCAGAATTAGGAGTGCCTCCTTCCGAGTGCATGAGGACTTGGGATTGTGAACCCAGACATGACAGCACTTGTGTAGTGCATCTCGCAAAGTCAAGAGCTTCCACTCGCGATCAGCAGGTGACCCATCCTTTGGTGGTTGGACGGTGGGTAAAGGTTGCTGTTTAATCCATGTTTCAAGGTAAGGACGAACGTGCCCCACCGAGTCCTTCCAGGCAGTTGGACCGCCGCGCTCAAATGCTTCAAATGCGTCAAGAAGCGCGCGGTGTCCTCCGTCTAGTTTTCCTTTGTCAGCCACGGGAAAAGGGATCTCAACGAAGACGCTCGCGGAAAGGTCGCATGAGCGGAGCATGGAGGTCCATGTTTCTCTGGGAAATTCGAAGTCTATATGGCCATGTAAAGGAGCAGGATCCAAAAGATGTTCCCTATGATTCGCTTGAAGCAAACCATAGATGCTCCCGCTCACATCACACCGTAAGCGAACCGGAGCACCGTCCCTGAGTGCTTCGTATTGCAGCAAAGCTCGAGGCGAGCAGTGGATCTCGGCTAGGCTAGGGAATTTCAGAGTTCCGGTCGCGGGGATCACGGTAGCAACGTAGACTCCCGAGCCAAGTAGCCAGTTTTGTGGGCTCGGCAGTTGCGCTCGAAGGTCCAGCTTCAGATGTGAAAGGGTCCACCTCTGATTGCCAGTAAAACCTTCAAGATCAAACTGGAGAGGAATCCCAAGCGTGACGACGTCGAAGCCCTTCACTGCACTTGGTTTGAGCGGGGACGCATCAGTAGCAAACTCGATCGTCCCGACACGTGCGCTCCGGTATGTAATATCCATCTCAAAAAAAACCTCTTCGATGATGATATTACAAAGGTGTGAGACGAGAATCGCAAAGCACACGCTCGATACATGGCCTCCCCGGTTTCGCAAAAGCTGCGCGCCCATTCATCTTTTGTCGGGAAGAAATCTTACCGTAGTATCTTTATTAAACGATGCCACGCCAGAAAAGCTGCCGGATTTTCATTTCCTATGCACGCCGGGATGGAGCCAAGCTGGCAGTACGTCTTCAGCGAGACCTGACTGCCCGCAACTTTGACGCATGGCTGGACACACAACGCCTTCGAGGCGGCGCGGTTTGGAGCAGGGAGATTGAGCAGGAAATTGACACACGCCAGGTCACGATTGCGCTGCTGAGTCCAGGATCCTATGCCTCCGAAGTCTGTCGCGCCGAGCAACTCCGCGCTCTCGACAAAGGCAATCGCGTAATCCCCGTACTCGCGGCAAAAGGCGCCGACCGGCCTCTGCACCTTTATGCCCGGCAATACCGCGACTTCACCGATGGAGCCAATTACGCCACCCAACTCAACCAGCTCATATCCGACATTCGTGGCTCCGCCACCGCGCGCCTTCCCGATAACTATCGCAAAACTCGCCTCACTTACATAACGGCTCCGCCACGCGTTCCCAATTACCTTGAGCGGACTGAAGCCCTGTATGCGCTCCGTAATGCATTGTTTGCCGAAGACCACCGTCAACCCATTGCCTTAACCGCACTGGCCGGCATGGGAGGGATCGGCAAAACCGTGCTCGCCAAAGCCCTCACCGACGACGAAGTGGTGAAGCGGGCTTTTCCCGACGGAATCGTCTGGATCACCGCTGGCAAGGAACGGAAGCGCAATTTATTCGAGGAGATGCGGGAGGTGGCCAAAGCGCTTGGCGAAGACCTCAGCGGCTACGACACCGCGCTAGCCTGCAAGCATCTGTACCGCACTGCCATCGCCAATAAAGCCGCACTAATCGTGGTCGATGACGTGTGGAGCAAGGCCGACATCGAGCCGCTGATAGCCGAGTCGCCGCGCTCACGGTTTTTATTTACTACTCGTGATGCCTCTATCGGCAGATTCGTCGGCGCCCGCGAGCATCGGGTGGAACTGCTGGACACCACGCAATCGCGAGAACTGCTGGCTTCGTGGGCACACGTGCTGGTTGCCGAACTACCCTTTGCCGCTGACGAGATCATCCGCGAGTGTGGCTACCTGCCGTTGGCGCTTTCGGTGGTGGGCGCAATGTTACGCCGTGATGGAGAATCTCGCACAGCGGCGGATGAGAAGTTTTGGAAGGACATACTTAAGTTGCTGCGCAATGCTGATCTGTCCGCTATCGAAGGGCAGCTTCCCGAAGGTCAGCAAAGCTTCTTTAAAGCTGTTCAGGTAAGCTTCGAGTCACTGAAACCGGACATGCAGGAGCGCTACAAAGCCTTGGCAGTACTGCTGGAGGAAATGACTGCGCCCTTGCCTATTCTGCAAACACTCTGGAATCTGAGCGAACCGGAAGCACGGCGCACCAGCCGCCATTTCGTAGACCGATCATTGGCACAACGCGAATCAGATGGGGAAAGTCTCCGGCTACATGACTTACAGTTAGATTACGTTCGTTCCCAATACCGGGACAAAGAAACCCTGGGGCTGGTTCACGGCGCAATGCGGCTTTCCTTGCATGTGATAGCGCGAGACCCCATGCAGTTTGCCTCGCAGGTGACGGGACGCCTGCTGGTGTACCAGGACAAGCCAGGGATCCACAAGTTCATCGGCCTGATCGGAAAGGGCGCTCCTGTGCCGTGGATGCGAAGTCGGCATCCTGCTTTGGACCAGACTGGCGGGGCGCTGCTTCGTACCTTGGCCGGTCACACAGACTCAATCACTGGGGTGGCGTTGAGTGCGGATGGCAGAATCGCGGTCTCTGCGTCTAGGGACCACACGCTCAAGGTGTGGGACATGGAGAATGGCCGCGAACTCCGCACCTTGGCCGGTCACACGACGGCTGTTAATGCAGTAGCGCTGAGCGGGGACGGCAAAGTCGTCGTCTCTACATCCGACGATGGGCTGAAGGTGTGGGAGGTGAAGACCGGCCGCGAGTTGCATTCCCCGCCTTACGGAGATGCGTCTGTCAGAGGAGGCTTTGCCGTGTGTGGGGATGATAAGCACTACGTCTTAGGTGCGTTCGAACGAGTGGCCGTGAGTGGGGACGGTAAGATCGCCGTCGCTGCGGTCCGCGGTAATTTCCTGAGGGCGTGGGAGGTGCAGAGCGGACGGCCGTTGAGCACCTCTCCGTCACACATAGGCTCGTTCACTGGAGTGGCGCTGAGCAGGGACGGCAAGATTGCTGTCTCTACTTCCGACGTTGAGTTGAAAGTGTGGGAGGTCGAGAGCGGCTGCGAACTCTACACCTTGACGGGTCACATAGGCTCGTTCATTGCGCTGAGCGGTGACTGCAGAATCGCGGTCTCTGCGTCCTCTGACCATACGTTGAAGGTGTGGGAGGTCGAGAGTGGCCGCGAACTCCAGACGCTGGCTGGTCACACCAGCGGGGTCAGAGCAGTGGCGATAACGGCGGATGGCAAGATCGTCGTCTCTGCATCTCAGGACCATACCCTGAAGGTGTGGGAGGTCGAGAGTGGCCGCGAGCTCAACACCCTAGCCGCTCACACAGAGTCCGTCAAGGCGATCGCGCTGAGTGGGAACGGCCGAATTGCCGTTTCTGTTTCCTCTGACCATACGCTCAAGGTGTGGGAGATGGAGAGCAGGCGTGAACTGCGCACTCTGACCAGCCACACTCACGGTGTCAATGGAGTGGCGGTAAGTGGAGACGGCAAGATCGCCTTCTCTGCATCTACTGACCAGACGTTGAAAGTGTGGGAGGTGGCGAGTGGGCGTGAGCTGCGCACACTAGCCAGCCACACTCGTAGTGTCAATGGAGTGGCGGTGAGCGGGAACGGCAAAATCGCGGTCTCTGCTTCCTCTGACCATACGCTGAAGGTATGGGATGTGGCGACCGGCCACGTGGTGCGCACACTGGCCGGTCACGCAAGGTCGGTCACCGGAGTGGTGCTGAGCAGCGACGGCAAAATCGCGGTCTCCGCTTCGTCTGACCATACGCTGAAGGTGTGGGACAAGATGCAGGAGCTGGACTGGCATCTCGAGCTGCGCACCTTAGCGGGTCACACGTACGAGGTCAATGGAATAGCGGTGAGTGGGGACGGCAAAGTCGCGGTCTCCGCTTCGTCTGACCATACGCTGAAGGTGTGGGACAAGGTGTGGGGGGTGGAAACCGCCCGCGAACTGCGCACCTTGGCGGGTCACAGGGACAAAGTCACCGGAGTGGTGCTGAGCGAGGACGGGAGAATCGCTTTTTCGGCATCCAGCGACCACACGTTGAAGAAGTGGGAAGTGGAGACAGGCCGCGAGCTTTGCACTTTGGTCGGTCACACAAACTCAGTCACTGGAGTGGCGCTGAGCTGGGACGGCAAAGTCGTCGTCTCTGCGTCTGACGACCAGACCGTGAAGGTGTGGGAGGTGGAGAGCTGCCGCGAGTTGGCTACATTTACCTGCGATGGTCTCGTACGTTGCTGTGCCTTTGCCGGAGCCAGCGGCGTGGTGGCCGGCGATTCATTCGGGCGTGTGTACTTTCTCGAACTGGTATAACTACACACGCGAGAACCAGGGAGACCCCGTCAATACCCAACAGGATCGAATCTGCGGGCCGACTGGAGAAGGCCATGAGCCGTAAATCCAGCATGAACGTTGGCGGGAAGTCGGACGGTCGTGTAGTACCTGCGAAGCATCCCCGCATCCTTGATAGTGCCTCGAAGATTTTGAACGCTCGAACGTTCTACCCGGAGCTTCCAGAGGGGCATGCCCCAAGGTCCATAATGCCGCCCCTGCTGAAAACCGACGGTATGTCCAAAGTATGGCCAACGGTTTCAACAAACATCAAAAAAGCCCAACAAATCCAACAACAGTAAAACGCCCACCATGACGGGATTTGTCTGTAAGTGATTGAAAGATTTGGCTGCCCCCCAGGGATTCGAACCCCGATATGCTGATCCAGAGTCAATCATAAGCGAGCCAAAATCAGCCAGGATCTGCACTGCCCGCTCATCAGTTCCAAATTGTGCAGGCCGCTACGGATTCTCCTCCCGCCCTTGAACCGCTCCAGGTCTGTTCCTTGTGGTCTGCAACAAACTTGCCGGCTCCGCGCCCTAATATCCTTCCCCGATGCTGTGATTTGCCATAGAACCCCCCACCCCACCGGCTTGAAAGCATTTCTCACTTCCCTGGGGGCCAGTCCCTGTGACAGCCACTTCATGCAGACAATTCTTTTCGCCAACAACCGTGGTGGCCTGCAAATCGGCAGCAGGCACTTGGCGCTTTCAAACCCTTGCCTGACATCCGCGCCTCTGCCGGTTCATGCTCACCAAGCTGGCCTTCCGCTTTTCTACGTTGTGCGCTCTGCAATGTGCTTCTGTTGATTCGCCGTTCTCATTTCTCCCGCCAAGGCCGCTCACGCTCCGTCCGCCGACCGGCGGACTCCCCGGCCTTCGGGGAATGCATCCCTCCCGCCAACGGTAAAGCATGTTGTCAGTCAGTTTGCTTTCCTCCTTCGGCCTGCCGCGCTTCCGTCCTTGGCCTCTGCCCTTGCCTTCTGCGGTTGTTTTTTTCAGCTAGCGCCAAGGTGAACGAAAAAAACCAATCCTCGAACGAGGGACAGGAGAAATCATCATGAGAACGACCACGAATTCAACTCGCAGCACATCCAGCAAGAGCGCAAACCAGCAGCGGCGGAAGTCCTTCAGCAACAATCTGGTGATCCTGACCGGGAACCTGGGCGCAGATGCGGCTTTCTTCGGCGCCAAGGACAGCGCTGCCTCATTCCGCATGGCCACCAAGAGCGAGTTTGGCGAAAAAGAATATGTCGAGTGGCATTCCGTAATCGCTTTCCGGGAACTGGCGCAGGAAGTAGTCGAGAAATGCACCAAAGGCCGGTTTATCAGGGTCTATGGCTACCTGCACAGCAGCAAGGGCGGAAACGATGGCGGCCAGTACAAGACCGAAGTTGTTGCGACCAGAATCAAGTACCTGGACCGTAAAAAGTAAGCCTACGGGGCGTGGCCACGAACCGGCTACGCCCCTTATAGTTAGCCCGAACGAGAATTTTAGTAAAGAGAAATATCCACAGCAGTCGCCGTCGCAGCCCCTGTGGAAATCTGGAAAACTTAAGTTTGCGGTGCGGCTACACTGGCGACAGCAGGCGTCCCGCGGTCAGGAATATACGCCCCTAACATGCGATGTTTAAATGGAGATGTTCCGCCGCGGGATGCGCTTTGTTGCAACGAATACTCAGATACTGTCAGGCCCACGATGCCATGACTCTGCTATAAGGATTTCGAACAACAAAGTGAGCCTGCGATAAAACCCACAGGCAGACCCGAAATGGGAACCAGAAGAAAAGGAACCAGTGATTCACAATGTCAGCACGAAATCAGGAGAACCAAGAAAATCCCATGAGTGCAGAAAACCCCGAACCCCAGTATGCCGCCTTCCTGGCCATTGATTGGGCGGACGAAAAGCATGCCTGGAGTTTACAGGAAGCTAACTCGGCCAAGCGAGAGCGTGGAGAAGTGGAGCATACGCCGGAGGCGATCGCGGCCTGGGTGGCGGAGATAAGTCAGCGCTTTCGTGGTCGTGCGATTGCCGTGGCGGTGGAGCAGAGCCGAGGCGCGCTGGTGTTTCTGCTAAGCAAGTATGAGCCGTTGCATATCTTCCCGGTGCCGCCAGCCATGACGGCGAATATGCGCAAGGCGTTGTATTCCTCGGGAGCGAAGGATGATCCCAAGGATGCCGACCTGCTGCTGGACATCGTGCAGAAGCATCGGGAGAAGCTGCGGCGCCTGTCGCCGGATACGGAACAAACGCGTCGCATCCAGAATTTGGTGGAGGAGCGGCGCAAGCTGGTGGACCAGAAGACAGCATTGAGCAATAGCCTGGTAGCGCACCTGAAAATCTATTTTCCGCAGATACCGCGTTGGTTTAAAGATGCGGACAGTCCTCTGGTGTGTGCTCTGCTGGAGCGCTGGCCGACGCTGGAAGCCTTGCAGAAGGTACGGCCGGCGGCGTTGCGCAGCTTCTTTCATAAACACCACTGTCGGTCGGAGGAGGTGATCGAGAGCCGGATCCGAGCCATTGGGGAGGCGATGCCGGCGTTAAAAGATCGTGCCGTGGTGGAGACCAAGGTGATGGTGGTGAGGGTGTTGGTGCAATTGCTTCCCGTTCTGCACCAGGGGATTGCAGAGTTTGATCGGCAGATCCAGGAGGCGGCGGAAGCGCATCCCGATTTTTTCATTTTTGATTCCTTTCCCGGTGCGGGGGCGGCGATGGCGCCGCGACTACTGGCGGCCTTCGGTTCGCAGCGTGAACGTTATGTCCATGCCTCCGAGATGCAAGCTTTTTCGGGGATCGCTCCGGTGAGAGAAAGTAGCGGGAAAAGCAGTTGGATTCATTTCCGCTTCGCCTGTCCCAAGTTCTTACGGCAAAGCTTTCACGAGTATGCCCTTTATTCCATCCGCCAGTCGGAATGGGCGCGGGCCTACTACCAAGAACAGTGTCGCCGGGGCAAGAAGCACCACGCTGCGGTACGTGCTTTAGCCTTCAAATGGATTCGCATTCTCTTTCGTTGTTGGAAGGAGCGCGTGGCGTACGACGAGAGCATCTATCTAGCTGCTTTGGCGAAACACGCCTCACCGCTGGCGGCAGCAACGAAAGTTGGGGCGGTGGCGTTGTGAGAAACCTGTGGAAGAGCAGTGAATTTGCCGAGCGAGCCTGTCAAAAAATCCGATTTTTGCACTTGACAGAGCTCCTCAGAAATCTCCACTTTTTTGCCTATACCGTAATGCTGCCATTTCTTGTCGCGTCTGAGGATCACGTTTGTAATCGCTGACTTTTGGCCTGCGTTCTGGCGTTGGCATCCCACTTGAACGCAGCAGAACGGAGGCTGCTTTAACAGTGGTGGGCCTGCTCGGATTTGAACCGAGAACCAACAGATTATGAGTCTTCTGGGCAGAGGACGTAGTGGACGCGGAAGTTGCGCTGCAACTCAATTGGCACAGAGGTAGTTGATGTTGACATAAGAGCTAATTATCGCATCACTGCTCATTCCTCGCGTCCTTTCTCGAAGCCGCTTGGCTTTTGGTATAGCATGTGGGAGCGGCTTCAGGAATTGCACAAATCACTCCCATACCCGAAAGCATGGCAGGATCCCCACCTTCAGGTGCAGGCGTTCGTCAGTGACTGTCAAAACTTATCTTCGAACCCCGGCGGCGGAAGATGTGGCAATTCAATCATCTTCAGATCGTCAACGCGGTATTGATGAATCTCTCGACACGTCCCGCAGCGAGTTTTGAATGGAAACGGCAAATCAATGACCAGTGTTCTCCTGTCGGCTGGTCCCATGAACTTGAGAATTTGCCGCTCTTTGCATCCGCGGGTCTTGCAATTAACGTAACAGTAGCAATACATCTCCCGCTTGCCGTCACCGCGAGTCAAGGTCATGATTATACATTCGAATGAATACTTGATTAACTATAAAGGAGAACCGTGCTTGATATGTGCCGATTGCGTCGGGATACGGGATCTTTCTCAGCAAGGTTGTCCGGCTCCAATTCGAGGCCTTCAAAATCCCTTTTGTCTATTCTCATACTCCACCTCCCGTGTACTTTGCCGTGATCGCCTTTCGTTTTTCGAATGCCTTAATCGGCTCAACGATTGGCGGGAACAGCTCATGAAATGCGGCATGGACGTTGCGTGCCATCTTTACCAACGAACTCAACAGGTCGTGTGCACCTTGCTTCGTCTCGTGAATGTGCTGTTTCAACACCACGGAGGTGTCCCCACTTCTATCCAGGTAGTTTTGGTCCACTTCGCCGCCGTTATGTTCGTACACATGCCGCCGGTAGAACATTAGTTGCACGGAGCGGCATTCCTCCTCCTTCATGCCCGCGCACACGTCAATGTCAAACCAGTCCTTGAATGTGGGGCGCACCTCACCAAGATTGTGAAATGACTGCGTTAATAGCCGTTGTCTTCGTCCCGCTGTCAGCGGAACCATTTTGGCCAACTCCCTTGCCACTTGAGCCATAAAAGAGTCGAACGAAGCCACGGCATCCCTAACGCAATCTTCTGGTGTATGGTCGGAATTCAACCGGGTGCGAATGGCCGGAGCAGTTTGCTGCTCGAAATCCGCCAAATCATTACGCGTTCCGCACAGGGAGCAATAACCAAAACGTCCCAAGATATCATTGTATTCATCACATGCTGTGCAGGTGAATTTGCGCTGTTGGCTTTGTTCCGACACGTAGAATGCAGGCTTTTCGCCTTCCTTACCCACTGCATCAGCAACAGCATCCATGTCGATAACAACATTGCCATCCTGTTTGGAACCTAGCGCCTCACTCAGGACTTTGCAGTAGTGCTCTACGTAGCGCTGTTGGGCTTCGGAAAGGAATTGAAATCCCGCAGCCCTGAGTGCGCAATAGGGGCAAATGTTGGGCCACGGTCCACTGCGCCAGTAGCCGCCGCAGCTCGGGCAGTGGTGCCCAAACTGGCCTTGGCTGTCTGAGGCGATGAATACCGGGAAGCACCCTGGGAACGGCGCCGGGTTAAAAGGCTGACCGATGCCGCCCAGTTGGATGGATTCAACGGCTACACCTTGAGGCAAGGCGTAAATCGCGATCAGCTTGAAGGGCACAGGCCGATCTCCCATATATGTCACTTGATAGCCCCGCTGGCCATTCTGGTCAGTAACGATGTGAAATGTGATCTTGCCCCCAGAATGACTGATCTCCTCAAAGTCAGTGGTCATAATTTTCCTCTTTCCAGCAACCTACCAATCTTGCCTTCCATCTAGCAAAGAATCGATTGGAAGGCGGAATTCCCGTCTGTCGCTGAGGGTTCTCCCCGACCTGACGAAAACAAGCCAAGAAAAATCTAGCTTTGTACCGCCGACGTCAACGGCGGAAATGATGGGCAGTACAAGACTGAAGTAGTTGCAACCAGGATCAAGTACCCTGGAGCGCAAGAAGTAGAGCCCTGCGGGGCGTAGCTGAGAACGCGGCTACGCCCCTCCCATTTTCTCCGCTTGATCGGGCCGCTTCCGAGTAAACCGCCTCGGGACCAGGGGGCGGAGTTCAAATCCTCTCCCCCGACCATTCAACAAGTTACGAGGAATTCTACTCAAATCTGAGCCCCTGGCTCGACGAAGCTGGACATCCCGATGTTCCAAGACTTCCTACGTGAGAAGAAGTATGAGCAAGCCCGTCAATCAACTCATATCGGACAGTCATCAACTCTACATGCCCTGGACAAATGGTGTCGAGACTGCAGTAAGTAGTCGGATAAGAACGATTCGATGCTTACAGCGGATATTACCACCTGTTTCTGTAAATCAATCGCCCCCAGAGTCAGTTACATTCTCAACGGGGATATCGAATGCCTTTGCAACTCGGATTCGGAGAGCTAACTCCAGCTCCTCAGTGCTGCGGAACAGGGAGCCTAGCTGTTTTATTTTCCTCTTGGTTCCATACCTGTCCAACATTGCAGTTACAAGAGGAGAAGCAGCCTCATCTTTGCGGGTCAGCTTTCCAACCGTCTCAACACGGTTAAATGCCCTCAGAATGTTTCCCCAAGCAGCCTCTGCATCCCTGTGGAGCTTTCCCCCCTTAAGAAACAACCGGCGCAAAGATCCCTTACCGTGTATGACGTTCTGTGCGATGAGACGGGAGAGCAACGCTGCCCCGGCTTGATGGCCTTGCAATCCCATATCACTACAACTCCGACCATTCTTCTTGCACGAATCATCTTTGTGATTGACAAAACTGACAGCCTTGCATTCCTCCAGCCATAAATCTCCATCGAACATGAACTGACCAGCCGTTTCACCATTCCAGTACCAAGTGCCGCTGGCTGTGTCATGATAAAGGGGCCCATTGTCCTTCTCTGGCCGATATTGTTTTAGATCGACAGTCGGTTCATCGTCTGTAACCAATATTCGGAATGTCTTCGTTCGATAAGGCATTCCTCCAATCCAATAAAACTTCTTGCCTTGCATCAACTCTTTCCAATCAAATGCGAATCCAATGTTGCCGAAATGAGAGCCGTTGCTCCATGTATTGGGAGAGAGCCAAGTGACAGAACTCCGAGTCTTATTCAGTTTGTCCTCGTCTTTGACAAGAGTGGCCCGAAGACGCCTATCCTCGAAAATACGGAAGGCATCAAATACATGCGCGACGTGATACACGGTTTCAAAGGGACAACAGTTGACATTGATCCAATCAGATCTAGTGGAAGGCTCTCCAACACAGTATTCTTCCCATTCAGGACGTTTTCTCTTCCAGTCCGACATGCTACTTTATGGTCCTCTTCCTCAGCTTCTTCGGTGACGAATGATGTGCAAAGACCGTGTTGGGCTGGAGAGATTCACGCAGCGGTGCTGGTGCTTTCTCACATGCGTTGATTAAATCCTTCTCGTAATAGACCCCAATGTGTGGGTCATTAGGCTGAATGCCACGCACGAGCTTTTTGAACTCCGGCCTCAATGCATGTCCATCGCTCAAGAGATTATGACGAATGGCATACAACATTTCCCAAGCAAACAAGTCCGCTGCTTGAAATGCAATGACATCTTTGTTCTTCACAAAGGTTGGAGGCTCAAGCTGGTCTCTTTGCATTGCATCAATAAAATCTCCTTTGTGCTTGCTGCCGTCCTCGAAATAAACAGAGAACGTGTCTGATGGAGCCATGTTTGCAACTCGCCAGAGATTGAGGCTCCTGGCCACACTTCTTCCGGCGATCGCGTAAGGGGCTCCGAGGACTTCCTCCATCGCGTATTTCTCGTTGACTGCTGCGTATTCCTTCATCAGAACGATATGAGCAATGGGTCTAATCGTGTTCCGTTCGATGATCTTTACCAGCCGGCGAAGAATCGCTTCCTTCTGATGGAACGGAAGGTCTTTGGAGTGCTGGAAAACACGCATGTGTAAGTGGTCGAGGCCGGCATGGTCCAACACTTCCTTCCATTCACGTTCAAACTCCTGCCACTGCTCACGGCTGGCAACGAAGCCGGCCGCAATCACGGCTTCCTGGTTGTCAGGATGGCCGCTGTCGTCAAAATACGCTGCGTAGTCAGTCATAACTGCTCACGGTACTGCTGCGTTGGAAACTCAGTGGGGATATTCCCATATAGATTTGCGGCCTCGTGCAACCGCATGATCGTATCAGGATGATTCACCGCTTGAGGTCGGAGAACGGATAGCAGCTGTTTTCTGAGGTCCAGTTCATCTGGAGCCCCATAGTGGTATGGGTGATTCGTGAACACCAGGAGTGCATACGGATCGACACCCCCATACTCTCTACGCACCCTGTCGAGAAGCGCACTCATTATCCGAGACGGTCTAAAGGGATTCACTGACTCTGGGACATACACTCGATCTGCAGACCGTGTCGGCAGATTAGTATCAATGAACACGACTAACGGGTGTGGTGGGTTCTTTGCCACTGCATCATTCACCAAGTGGCCGAAGCGAAGACTGAGCTTCTCATGTGGCTGAGGAGGACCAGCCATTGCAATCACGCCAGCTCTATGCTTGCTCTTAGCCTCAACTGAAAGTTGCTGCCCGGTTTGCTTATGTCTCGCGGTAAACTCGGCATGACGACTTGCTCCGTCTCTCTGGTTTTCATGCTCGATGGTGAATCCAGCACGTAGACAGGTTGCTTCCGCGAAAAGCTCATGACGTGCTCCTTGGAACATGTTGCGGTTCTTCAATCTCTGCAGAAGAAGATCGTCGAGGCCGCCGTTGTCAGCCACACAATAAAGGTCATACGCAAAATATAAATACGCTGCCATGAACCCATTTGGAGCAGCCTCATAGCTGCCGTCAGGCTTTGGCAACTGGGCATTCATGTACGTATATGCACCAGTCCTCCACTGCATGACCGGGTGCCGCTCGTTTTCAGGTTTTGCTACCTCTACCTCAAACCAATCTTTGCCGAAGGTCGTGGGTACGTAGTCATTCAAGAAATCTGGGAAAAACTTCCAGTTTTTGGACCAGTGCAACCGGCCACCGACAGCGACAAAACGATGGCCCTGATGCTCCATTGAAATCTGAGGTCTAATCTCGCCAAACCGAGCCACACGCTGCTGTTCCTGTCGCTGGTGTTCAGCAAACCTCCTCATGGCTTCCTGTCTGACTTCTTCGGGTACCGCTCTCGACGGCAACGGCTTGTCCTCATTACTCATATAGCAACACTTCTCATGCTTCTTCCCACTACCGCCACAATCGCGAGTGCGAAAGGGTGTGACACAGCAGAACGAGTGGACGAACGAACCCAATCTCGCGTAACGGCGGAACTAAAACTCTGCTCCAGAGTCCCAGCCTAAATAGCCGCTGCCATCCGGAGCCAGTATGCCCCTATGCGGCATGGGCAACCCGGTTGACTCGCGCACACGATTTAGAATTTCTTCAGCGTGTTCACGGAAAAAGTCATACAGTGTTCCGCGCCAGCACGCCAGATTTCCGCGCCAAAATTCCGTTTCGCGGCTCACTGGGTCTTTTGAATATTCGCTATGGAAGGTTTTTAGTAAAAAAGTCCCTTGCTCAATGAGGCGGCTAATGCTTTGAGGTCCAGTCATTGGACCCTCCAAAATCACAGGTTTCTGGGAGAACCTGTTCCACTCCATCTTTGGAAGCCCGAGAGCGGACCATCTAAAGGGCTAATTAGCTTACAGAATCCAGTGTAGCACACTCCCTAGGCCCCCCTATCATCACAGATTCAAAAGAAACTGGATAACAGACTTAGTAGCGCCGAGTTTAACTTGTAGTTGCACGCGCTTCTTGTGTCTGACTGAAAATAGGATTACGAACGAAATAAGGATCCGCCAGAGTCGCATCTGTAGCAAGAAACTCCCATTCACTGCCTTGTGAGCCAACCCGCACAAATTTTTTGCTCCTCAAGAACTGAATGGCAGACAAAACATGCTCAACTGGCAAATCGAGTTTTTGCGCCACGATCTTCGTCGAAAAGTACAGGTGTCCGCCGCCCTTTTTTAGATAGCCAAGAATGACGTCAGCATAGACATCATTCCGGAAGTCCTGTAATTTTGCTTGTTCCGCCTTAACTGCTTCTTGAAGCTTTGTCTTATAGATGGAGTCGGCTGCATTGTAAGCCCACGAAAACATGGCGACGGCGGTCGCTAAAACGAAGGAGGCACTGAGTAGCGTCCCTTTCCAATGCACAGCAATCCATTCGCGAAAAATTAATCCCACAGCCGCAATGATGGCCAGAACGATGGCATCGAATATCATCCAGCCAGCTCGCGTTGACATAGTTTTAATGATTTCTTTTGCAGTGACGCTTTCGTTGCTAGAAATTTCGCTCACTTCAAAGTACCTCTTCTAATTGCAGCCAGCAACCCGTGATACACCCGTGATACCAACTCTAGTTATTTTAGGGCCATTCTCTGAACCCTTTAAGTAACTATTCATGTTCGTTCAAAAGCCAAAGATGCAGGAGTACGGAGTTCAAGCCTCTAATTGAACCGATTGAGCTTGGACGACGGTTGTTGTCGCGGCAGCAAAGGCCGCCAGTTCGCTTCCGTTCACACGCGCCGCGACGTCCTTATTCCGCACAGCCTTCAGATAAACCATTGTGGAAGCCAGGTCGCTATGGCCGAGCCACAGTTGCAGCGTGCGAATGTCGCAGACGTGCTGTTGCAGATTGCGGGTGGCAAACGTGTGCCGGAATTTGTGCAGGAACCAATTGGAGCAAAACTCACCGTCCGCACACTTGTTGCCATGACGCGACGTACACCGGCCGCAATTCAGCCCGCCCTTGTGAGCGATCCGCTTCAGCTTCCATTCATGCTTTTTGTCCGGTGCTCCGCTGGCTGTGGGGAAGACCAGATTCCGGGGATTTTTGTTTCCGCCTTGCCGCTCCCGGTGAGTCTTCAACTCGGCCAGCAGCGACTCGGGGACCGGAATCTCACGTTCTTCCTTGTTTTTGGGCTTAAATCCCCATTGAGGTTTGGCTGTGACGCGCACGACATGACTGTTGAAATCCACATCCCGCCACTCGCAATAGCGGACCTCTTTGTCCCGCATCCCGGTCAGCAGATAGAACAAATACAGGGTCCGCTCTTCCGGCTTCGAAGCCGCGAACAGCGCCTTCAATTCTTCCGGCTCATAGACGGGCCGAATCGGATCAACATATTTCGGCCAGTCGCGCTTGTGCAGCAGTCCTTTAATCCCGTTCGCTTTGAGCAGCTGCGCAACGATGGCCGCCCGGTTATAGGCCGTGCGCGCTCCGCAGCCCATGTCATACAGCTTGCGAATGAATGCGAGCACATCTTCCCGCGTCACATCCTGGATATAAGTCTTGCTGCAACTTGCCCGGAACAGCTCCAGGCAGTACTTGTACGCTGTGTAGGTTTTCGGTTCCCGCTGCGGCGGCTCAATCTCTCTCAAATACGCCGTCACCGCATCCGCCAGCCGCAGTTTGGCGTTTTCTTCTTCCTCCGTGATCTCTAAGCCCGTCTTGCCGGCATCCAAAGCAATGGCTTTGCGGCGCGCCTGCTCCAGCACGTCCGCGGAATCCTTCACGCTCTGGCGGCGGCGCTGGCCGTCCTCGTACCATTCGACGTAGTAGGTTCCTTCCGCATGGCGCTGCGGCTTGCCGTCAATCAGCACCCAATCGAACTTAAGTTTGTTGTTGACGAGCTGCGCCGGGGCAAAGCGCCACTTATCGGCCACCTTGACGTACTTGAGGATGTTGACGCGGCAGGAATAGCCGGTCTTCTTTTCGGACCGTCTTTCTGATCTGGGCACCTGGGGATCTCCTGTCTGTTGAGTTTCGACGCTAGCTACCTACAGACAGGATCATAGACAGGAAGGCTGCTAAATGCAACAAAATAATGGTACATGGCGGAGAGGGAGGGATTCGAACCCCCGATACCCTTCCGGGTATATCGGTTTTCAAGACCGACTGTTTCAACCGCTCACACACCTCTCCGCGTGAGTGTTGTCAATAGTTTAGCAGGAGACGACAGGCCATTGGTATCTGGCGCCTGGGAAGGTCCTGACACGCCAAGGCCTTGGGTCTGGCTGGGCCTTCGGCCGCGATTACGCGGTTTCAATCTTTGCCGCATCCTCAAGTTTCAGCTCCTGGATGGAAATTTCTCGCATGCGAAACTTCTGGATCTTGCCGGTCACGGTGAGGGGAAAACTATCCACGAACTTGATGTGTTTGGGCACCTTATAAGCAGCGATCCTGCCGGCGCAAAATTTCTGGATGTCCTCGGCGGCCAGGCGGGCATTCTCTTCCAGCTTGATCCAGGCCACCACCTGCTCGCCATACTTGAGATCCGGCACGCCCACTACCTGGACGTCACTGATTCCCGGACAGGTGAAGAGAAACTCCTCGACCTCGCGCGGGTAGATGTTCTCGCCACCGCGGATGATCACATCCTTGGCGCGACCGGTGATTTTCACATACCCATGGGCATCCATGGTGGCCAAGTCGCCGGTATGCAGCCAGCCATCCTCGGTGATGGCGGCGCGGGTGGCCTCTGAACTCCGGTAGTAGCCTTTCATCACCATGTAGCCGCGCGCGCATAATTCGCCGGGCGTTCCCAGCGGAACAACTTCACCTGTGGCCACGTCGATGATCTTGACCTCAGTATGGGGCAGCGGTTTGCCCACGGTGGTCACTCGCAGATCGATGGGATCGTCCGTGGTGGTCTGGGTAATGACCGGCGAGGCCTCGGTGAGGCCGTAGGCAATGGTCATTTCGCGCAGGTGCATCTCCCGCACGACGCGCTTCATTACCTCGATGGGGCAGGGTGAGCCGGCCATGATTCCCGTCCGCAGCCGGGTCAAGTCAAAACGGGCAAACTCAGGATGCTCCAGTTCGGCGATGAACATGGTGGGAACGCCGTGCAGCGCGGTGCAATGCTCTTCGGCAGCGGCGCGCAACGTCTCCAGCGGATCAAAGAAAGCGGCAGGAATGACCATGGCCGCGCCCGAGATGACGCAAACCATATTGGCCAGCACCATGCCAAAGCAATGATAAAAAGGAACCGGAATGCAGAGGCGGTCCTCCGCAGTAAACTTCATGGCCGCAGCAATGAAGTTGGCATTGTTGACAATGTTGTGGTGGGTGAGCGTTGCTCCCTTGGGCATGCCGGTGGTCCCGGAGGTGTACTGGAGGTTGATGGGATCGTCAAACTGGAGCATGCTTTCGCGCGTCCTCAGATCCTGGTCTGGAACCTCTTCGGCCATTTCCAGCAGGTCGCGCCAGGCGTACATCCAACCTGGTTGCCGGCGGACGCCGAGAAAGACCACATTGCCGAGATGCGGAAGTTTTTCCGAGCGCAAATTCTCGCGCGCGCCTGGCGCGAATTCCGTTGACGGTATTTCCAGCACGCCACGCAACGTTTCAATGTAGTCACAGTCGCGGAATCCTTCGCCCAGAAATAATGTCTGGCACTCCGACTGGCGCAGCACATATTCGAGTTCAAAGGCACGGTTGGCAGGATTGATATTGACCAGAATCGCGCCGACCTTGGCCGTGGCGAACTGGAGCACCACCCACTCCGCGCAGTTCGTCGCCCAGATGCCTACGCGGTCGCCCTTCTTCACGCCCAGGCGCAGCAGCCCGCGGGCCGCCAACTCTACTTCGTCGCGCAGCTGACGATAGGTGTAACGCTTGTTCTGATGGCGCACGATCAGCGCGTCGTGATTGGGATAAACAGCCGCACTGCGGTCCAGCATCTCCCCGATGCAGCGCCCCAGCAGAGGCTGTGAGCCCGCTCCGCAGGCGTAGCTCTTCGAAATGGGGTGATCAGCAGCGTGGGTCATTGGATTTTGGATCAAGGCTCTGCTCTTTTTGAAGTTCAAAGGGCTGAAAGCTCCTGTATTTTATATCCAACATTCACGTGGGTCTAAAAGACACGCTTCTTTCGAACTGAAAATACCTTGCAAGAAAAGCCCACGCCCCGTTCTTACATCAGGGACAAAAACCACAAGCAGTCACTCCCAGGAACACCGCGACCAGTGAACCAATCCTATCCTCCAGTCCCCCAAACTGGCCGCGGTGTTCCGGAAATCCATAGTCAGTCCCTGAAAACGAGGTCGCAATCTATGAGAACCAGAAGCGGGCAGTCTTTCCTGCTCCAGCGGACGGCTGCATGTCTGTTGGCCTTTCTTTTTCTGTCACCCGGTATCTCTCCAACCCAGACCCAGGATGTTTCGCATTCGCCCGGATGGGTGGTGATTCCGGTAGATGAATATCAAAATCTTCGCGCACGCGCATTCCCTGCCGAACGCGAACCTGACTTGCCGCCGGTTGAGGCCACACTGACGCGTGTTGATTATGATTTGCGCATCCATGGCGATCTGGCCGCCGGCCGGGCCAGCCTTACCATTGACGTGCTCAAAGACGGGTGGGTCCGTGTTCCCATTCCTTCCGGCCTGCTGGTCCGCGAGGCCAGACTGGACGGCAAGCTTGTTTCCCTGGTAGCCGCTGCGAACAGCAAGGGCAGCAGCCAGCTATCGGCTGTTCTCTCGCGCCCAGGCCGGGCTGTGCTCTTGCTGGACATTGCTCTGCCAGTGATTTCGGCGTCTGGTGAGGAGCGCATCATTCTGCCATCTACGGCGTCGGGAGTAACGCGGGCCGCGGTGCAACTGCCGCGGCAGGGCATCGATGTCAAGCTCAGCGGCGGGCTGCTGGCGGAAAGATCAGAGTCCGTTGCATCCCAGCCGGTGAATGGTGAAAGCCAATGGCTTGCTTACGGGCGGGGCAATGAGCCGCTCACGTTTACGTGGCGAAGAAAGCTGGACGATCATCGCATTGGACAGCCGTTGCGGCTGCGTGGCTCGCTGGTCCAACTGCTCGGCCTGGGCGAAGACCTCACGTCCATCTATGCTGAGGTGAATTTGGAGGTAGTCCAGGGTGCGGCCCGCGAAGTAACCATTCAGCTTCCTGAAAAGGTCAACGTCAATCAGGTCTCCGGGGCCATGGTGGCGGACTGGGAGATGAAAGCCGGAGAGCTTTCAGTCACTTTCCTGGAACCGGTGGAGCAGACAGCCCGGTTCGTTATTACCGGTGAAACCCGGACGGCGCGCGAAGGCCAGATTCAAATTCCGCTGCTCCGCCTTCTCCATACGGAACGCGAAACCGGCGGAGTAGCGGTAGAGGTGCTGGGCGCAGGCGAGATTAAGGACCTGCAATCGCAGGGTCTGGAAAGCGCGGATGCATCCGACCTGGGCGAGATGGTGTCCAGCCGCCAGTCTCCTTCGCTGGTTGCCTTCCGGTTACGCTCAGGTGACACCAAAGTTGAAAGGTCGCTCACCCTCAACATAGCGCGCTACGCACAGCAGGCGGTCCTGCTGGCGAATGTTGAAGAAGCCCGCTATCAGGTGCTGATGAGCAGTGAAGGAAAGACCCTGGTCCAGGGGCGCTACGCCATTCGCAACAACCAGAGAAACTTCCTCAAGATAACTTTGCCGCCGGGCGCATCCATCTGGAGCGCCACGCTCGCGGGCAAACCGGTGCGCCCTGGCCAGGCTCCAGACGGGAATGTGCTGCTTCCACTGGAAAAATCCAGGGCCGGAGATGAGGCGCCAGTGTTTGCCGTCGAGATCGTTTATTTAAACCGTGAAGCCGCGTGGGGTGAAAAAGGGCAGGCCAAACTGCTGTTGCCGTCGCTCGATCTTCCCATCTCGCGGCACTGGGCTGCTCTTATACCACCCGCTGTTGTTCCGTATCACGCCCGCGCCGGGCTCTTTCCGGATGCAGGCCTATGAAGACCCATTTTCGTCTGCTCTGGGGGCGCCGGGGAGCGTTGATCTGAAGGAACTAAGTCACATCAACGGGCCGGAATTCGGGGCGAACTCGGGTGGGGTGATACAGACATTCGCGGAGTCATTCTGGTCAAAATCCGGAACCAGGACCGCAAGAACTCTTCCCATCAAGGTTTCATTTCCGGCCTTTGGTCCTTCAGTGTTCCTGGTTTCTGAACTGACAGCGGAAAACCATGCGGAAGAGGTCGAACTGAGCTATCAGCACGACAAAAAGGGAGGTGTGCGATGAGAAGAAATCTACTTGCCGTGATGTTGATGGTATCCGTTTCCGCTATGGGAGGTGAAAATGCAAGCCTGCCACTGCCTTCAGCGGGCAATGTAACTCTGCCCATCGCCGAGTACAACAAGCTGCTCGACCTGGCCAGGAAGCCACCCAAAAAGACCGAGGCTCCTCCGCTGGCTTATACCATCCAGCATGCCGACCTGAAATTCCGTGTGGCGCAGGAGTCTGTGATGGGAACTATCCAGTTGGACGGCGAAGTATTGAACAAGGGTACAACCAAGGTTCCGCTGGCCAGCGGCATGACCATTCTTGATGCTCACCAGCAGAACAAAGCCCTGCCTCTGGAGCAGGAAGGCCCAACATCCACGGCCATTCTGCCCGGACCGGCAGGATTTTCCGTCACCCTGGATGCAGGATTGCAATTAAGCATTGAGGCTGGACGCGCCTCGTTCAACCTGCCGGTACCCGCTGCGGGCAGCGTGCGACTCTCACTGGTGATTCCCGGAGATCACAGCAATGTGCGAATCAACCCTGGGCTGATTACCGGCCGGACCTCCGCCGATGGACAAACCACAATCGAAGCTACGCTGGTTCCAGGACAGCCCGCTGGAATCTGGTGGACAACGCGCGAGGTTGCCACACCTGTTGTACCTAAGGAAGTACGCTTCCTTTCTGATGTAAAGACCCTGGTCTCAGTCAACGAATCCGAACTGAGGGTTGCCGTGCTGGCCGACGTGACTGTGGTTCAGGGCGAACCTTCACAATTTGCGCTCCAGCTTCCAGCCGGCTACGAAGTTACGGGCACGTCCGGTTCGTCCATAGAGTCGAGTGAGGTGCAAGGTGGCGTGTTGATTTTGAAACTAGCCGCCGGAAACGCGCGCAGCCACGAGTTTCTGGTCTCCATGGAGAAGCCGATCAACATCACCAAAGCTGATGCCCCGTTCGTGAGTTTCAAAGATGCGCAGCGCGAGACCGGAGAGGTCCTGGTGGAGGGAACAGGCGCCATGGAACTCACCGCCACGGAAAGCGGCGGCCTCAAGCGCCTGGATGTGAAGGAGGTGAATCCCAACCTGCGCGCCCTGGCGCGCTTCCCGTTACAGGCAGCGTTTCGTTATCACCGGCAGCAGGCGGAGACGCCCGGCCTGTCACTGGATTGGGTGCGCTTCCCGGATAGCTCAGTGCTGGCTGCGGCCGCCGAGCGGGCCATCGTAACCACATTGGTGACCTCTGAAGGGCGTTCGCTTACCGAAGTAAAGCTGGTGCTGAAGAACCAGGCCCAGCCCTTCCTCAAAGTCGATCTGCCGGCCGGAGTAACGATTCTTTCCGCAGAGGTGGCAGGAGAAAGCGTCAAGCCGGTGCAAGGCCCGGACGGCAGCCGCGTGCCCTTGCTGCGCCCGGGATTCCGTCCTACTGACTCCTACATCGTGTCGTTTGTCTTTATGCATTCCGGCGCTCCTTTCGCCAGGAAAGGTGGCTCGGAATTGGACCTGCCCAAAATGGATGTGCCGATCAGCCTGCTGCAGTGGGAGGTATTTTTGCCGCAACAGTATCAGGTCAAAGACTTCGGAGGCGATGCCATCTCCGCGAGCCTTCTGCCAGTCGCGTTTTCCAACGAACTGTTAGCGAAGGATGGGACATCACTCGTGGACACATTGGTCCCAAGAACCTTGCCGCCTCCGAGTGCAACCTTCAGCTTGAATGGCCAGAACAATAATGAGCGGAGTCTGGATCAGCTTGCTCTGTTCGCTCCCGGCGTCGTCCTCGATTTGGACTCGCTCCTGCCGGGACAAGTGGGAGGATTGGTGGTGGATTCTCAAGGCGCCATCATCCCTGGCGCGCGTGTGACCGTGGCGCCGGAGGCGGGCGGTACTAGAACGACGGTGGTGGACTCAAACGGGAGTTGGGTTGTTTCAGGCGTGACTTCCGGCAAAGTCACGGTCACCGTGTCTGCGCCTGGCTTCGGTACATCGACGCGGAACCTGACTTATGACGCTAGCAAGGCCGCAAGGCTCGCTATCCCACTGGCTGTGGGCACTGCCAGCGAAGCGATCGAAGTGCGATCCAGTCCTCGCGATGATGAGCGCCAGTTCGAGCGGCTACAGAGCGAGCTCAAAAAGTCTGGCGCAGTCCAGCAGAATGCCGCTTCGGCCAATGTGTTCAACCTGCAAAAGCGCGTGGCCGGCGTGCTGCCGGTACGCGTGGACGTTCCCCGCGCCGGCAATTCGTACCGCTTCGTGAGGCCATTGGTGCTCGATGAAGAGACCCGGGTAACGTTCAGTTACAAAACAAGGTAGCCCACAGCAAAATGGGGCACGGATGAAATGAGTTTGTGGATCATTTTCTCCGGGCCCCCTATTTGCTTTTGCTCCTGGTTAACCTGGCTTTTGGGGTCACCAGATCACCTAATCACGAGACCGCGCGATCCGTTGGCCCCTCAATCTGATACTGGATGGGTTGGTTCACGCGAGGAAGGTAAATCCTGAATGCGCTGCCTGTGCCCGGTGAGCTATCCACCGCGATGTAACCACCGCTCTGCTTCACAATGCCGTAGGCAGTGGCCAGCCCCAACCCGGTTCCTTTACCCACCGGCTTGGTAGTGAAAAAGGGTTCGAAAATGCGGACCTGCGTCTCCATGTCCATGCCAATCCCAGTGTCACTAACGGCAAACATGGCATAGTCACCCGCTTCAACGTTGACGTTGGCACGGGCATAGGCTTTGTCCAGGTGTACGTTTGCGGTCTCCAGGATTAATTCTCCGCCGTGTGGCATAGCGTCACGGGCATTGGCTGCCAGATTCATCACCACCTGTTCGATCTGGCCCGGATCGGCCTTCACGGCCCACAGGTTGACGGCAAAATGGGTGACGATTTCGATGTGTTCACCGATCAGCCGGCGCAACATCTTGTGCAAGTGGGAAATCACATCGTTCAAATTGATCACTCGCGTCTGCAGCACCTGCTGGCTGCCAAAGGCAAGCAACTGGCGGATCAGGGCGGCTGCACGGTCCGCCGCTTTCGCAATCTGCTCCAGATGTCCACTCGGGCCAGGCTGCCCGGCCAGTTCGCTTTGCGTTAGCTGGCTGTAGCCTTTAATCACGGTGAGCAGGTTGCTAAAGTCGTGCGCAATGGCTCCGGAGAAGGCGCCGATGGATTCCATGCGCTGCGCGCGCCGTAACTGCTCTTCCATCCGCCGGTGCTCCGTTATCTCCACGGAAATACCGAGGACGCCGGCAATCCGTCCTTCAGAATCTCTGTAAGGATTTTTGGTGGAAAGAAAGGTGCGAGTGGCGCCTTCCTGGATCAAATCTTCCTCACATGTAACCGACCTGCCGGTGCTCAATACTTCGTGGTCCGTCTTCAGGATCGGGCCGATGGTTTCAGGAGAAAGAAGCTCCTGGTCGGTTCTTCCCAGAACTTCCTTCAGAGAGCGTCCCATATACCGCGCGCCCGCGCTGTTGATGAGCTTATAGCGCCCATCGGGATCCTTCAGATATATGGCCTCGCTGGTTCCCTCGATGATGGAGTGCAACAGTTCGTTGCTGTCGTGAAGATCGGCGAGGGTCCGGTCCTGGCGGGACTGCATAACCAGCAGCCGGATGCCGGCAAGAGCAAAAGAGCCAACCATCAGCGCCGCCCAGAGACCCGGGGCGGAGGAGAAGGCGCGGGAACTGATGGCCAGCATGGCCAGAGGCACAATCACAGGGGCTATCCACAAGCGAACTCTGGAGCGGCGCTCAGCGACGGCATTAGCCTCGCCTTCGTCTTGCCAGATCCAGGTTAGAGCGAGCACCACTGCCAGCAGGCGAGGCAGCGACCATAAGAGATCGAACCACGTGCCCGGCGAGATCTGCCAGGCAGCCTCAACGTACAGGTACACAGCGTCAGCGGCGCTATAGGCAAGATAGAAGATGCCAAGCCGCGCAAATAATCCGCGCAGCTGCCGCGAGCGGGCAAACCATGTCCGGCCCCACAGCCAGCTTAGAATCAGCACATCGCGGAGAATACGTACCTTTACTTTCAGGAATTCCATCTCTTGCGGATGGCTCTGCCATTGCGTGGCATCGCCGAATACGTAGACATGCAGAGCCAGGCCCAGGATCACAAGCTGTCCAAAATCGAGCAGCAAAGTCGGGTCAAACCGGTCTTGCCAGCCCAAAGTGTCAACGGCGGCGGCGGCCAGCAACGGTACAACCCAGAAGAAAAAGAATTGGTCTGTGATTCGCAGACTGAAACGCTGCTGCTGCCGGAGCAAACCGCATCCAATCAACACCAACTGACCGGCGGTGTAAGTCCCGATAGCGGCCGCCGCGTAATACCAGGTCCCGCGGGCTGCGCGCTGCGATCTTCGACCGGCATCCAGCATGGCAAGGAAGGCTGCCACGCCGAGTAGAAATTGCAAAAAGTTGGAAAGAAACCTCCCCTGGGGTTGCGATCGCAAGAGCGCAAGAACAAGCGCGTGTGCCAGGAAACCTAAGACTGCGGCTGTCAGGAGCAGGCGGTGATACAAGGTGCTCAGGTTTTGCGGTGATAACGGTGATAAAGAAGATGGCTGGCGCGCATCACGGGCATACTCCAGACGCGCGAGGCCATGGGGGTGCCTCCACAAATACTCCATTATTACTGAACCTCAAATATCAATTTTTTCAAGGACGAAACGCAGAAGAGAGGGTTGAGTATACTGCGCGGATGCGTCCTTCTGGGCCCAACTAGTAAACTGCATTCGTATCAGGAATGCATTAACTTTTTACATTGTATTAATATTACAGTGTTAGTGTAACGGTGTACAAGTTAAAAATGAAAAATAGCGGGTCCATTTTTGATCACTCGATGAAGGTGCTCTGAGGAGTGTTGAAAAGAAAGCACTTCCCGAAATGACTCACTACTCAACTACGCAAAAATAAGGGGCAGGCTGATGCCGCGAACTGCAGACCGGGGGTTGGATCGACGAATCTTGAACGCCGCGTTACGCTTATGGCGGACCAAGGGCGAAAAAGGCCTGACGCTTCGCGCCGTGGCGCGCGAAGCCCGGACCACGACGACAACGGTTTACAAGCGTTTCCGCAACAAAGAGGAGATCCTATTCGGCCTGGCGGAACGGGTGCGAGTCCGGTTCGCGGAAGTGCTCATAAAGTCACCTACCATCGAAGAGGCATATCGTCGCTACCTGCGACTGGCTGCAAACCATCCGCGCGAATACAAGCTGCTCTACGGCCCTGCCTGGGTCCACGTGCTGGGCAAGGGGCGCCCTCGGCCCTCCAAAGACTGGATGCAGAGCCAGCTCGCCGTCCGTTTTGGCGGAGAACCACGGGACTATGAAGGATTCTTCTATGTCATTTTCCTGCTGACTCACGGCGCCGCCAGCCTCATCGCCGTCGCACCGAAGGCCCAAGAAACCAGGATAGCGGAAGAAAACTGCATCGCGATTTGCGACCTGCTGCTCCAGAACATTCACATCTTTCGCCAGCGTGAACAGCCGGCAGGCGCATAATTATCGGTTTTTGGCGGTTTCTGATGGCACCTTCGGCTGGTAACCCATTCGTGATCAGTCGCGTAGATTCGCGGCTAAGAGTTTTTGGACTTGACTTTGCTAAATATCAAGCACTGAGTACTAATATTTGAATGGCCGGATTACCAGCAGTAACGCCCAGCATCGCCGCGCGCCTTGACCGGCTGCCACCTTCCCGCTATTTGCAGGGCCTGGTGGCGCGCATTTCCATTGGCGGGTTCTTTGAGCTCTACGATTTGTTCATGACCGGCTATATCGCGGTGGGGCTTATTCAGGCCGGCATCTTTAAGGCCAGCACAACCGAGCTGCTGGATATAAATGGCTACGCCAGCTTTGTGGGCGCCGGTTTTGCCGGAATGTTCCTGGGGACACTGCTTTTCAGTTGGTTTTCTGACCGCTTTGGCCGCCGCGCCACTTTTACCTTTTCCCTGCTCTGGTACTCAGCCGCCACCCTGGTGATGGCTTTTATGAGCAGTCCGGCAGCCCTTGATCTGTGGCGGTTCATCTGCGGGCTGGGAATCGGTGTGCAACTGGTGACCATCAGCTCCTATATTACGGAGATCACCCCCAAAGGCTCACGCGGGCGCTACATCGCGTTGTCACAATTCATTTCGTTCTGCTCCGTTCCGGTTGTGGCCGCTCTTTCGCTGCTGGCAATTCCGCACAAGATCCTCCATCTGGATGGCTGGCGCTACGTAGCCATGGTGGGCTCCGGGGGAACGCTATTCGCGTGGTTTCTGCGCGCCCGGCTGCCGGAATCACCACGCTGGTTGGAGGCCCACGGACACAAAGAATCGGCTGAAAAGACGATCAGCGAGATGGAACACCGCATCGCTTCGGAATTCGGCGGCCAACTTCCACCGCCGGAATCTGCCGTGAATGAAACCGGTCCGCAACGCGGCGCGTGGACTGAAATCTGGCGTTCTCCATATCTCGGGCGCACTCTGATGCTTACCATCTTCAATGCCTTCCAGGCGATCGGCTTTTATGGATTTGCCGCATGGGTGCCGATCCTGCTGGTAAACGAAGGCATTGCAGTGACCAAGTCGCTCACCTATGTGCTGGTCATCGCCCTGCTGAACCCTTTCGGTTCCCTGTGGGCCATGCGCTATGCTGACGTCCTGCAGCGCAAGTGGCAGATCGTGGTTCTGGCCCTGGTCATCGCGCTTTGCGGCTTGCTGTGGGCGCAGCAGCGCGCCGCCCTGGGCATCATTCTCTTTGGATCGTTGATTACGCTGGCAAATTCCTGGTTCTCATGCATCCTGCATACCTACCAGGCGGAGCTGTATCCAACACGAATTCGCGCTCAGGCAGTGGGGTTTGTGTACAGTTGGAGCCGCTTTACCCTGATCTTCGCCGGCTTCCTGATCGCCCGCGCGCTCCATGCTTACGGGACGACGGGAGTGTTCGTCATTGTAGCGACGGCAATGTTGGTGGTGGCGGGGGTTGTGGCCATTCTCGGCCCGAACAGCAACCGTATCCGGCTCGAAGTGCTGTCGCGATGAGCTACTACTGAACCGCCTTCAGCAGCTTGGTTTCGAGCCAATCGGTCAGCCTTTTCTCGGAGGCCTCCGGCAGGTGATTGAATCTTATTCCCGCGTGTCCTGGTGATTTGGTCCACATCACCTCACCCTCCACGTTAACCAAACCGCCGTTGTCCGGTAATTCGAAAGCCAGATTCACGGTCGCCTCCTGAGACAGCAGCTCCGTTGTCTCGATGCACATTCCCGTCCGGCTCACATCGTGGATCGTTGCCCCAGCGAGCGTGTGGTGTTCGCCCTGTTGGACCAGCTCGGCCCACGACGCATTAACTTCCAGGGCGAAGCGAAAGGCCTCGCGCCGTTCGTGGGCCATGGTGGTATACGCCGCCCTCAAGCCTTTGCTGAAGAGGCCCACCGTCAAAGGTTTCGGCAGGGTCATGTGGACCCGGAGGCCCCGTATGTCAATTGGCTGATCCTGGCGAATGAGTGCAAACATCATGCCCCGCCAGGCGCTGCCTGGCTCCAGATAGGCAAGATGTTCCGCGCCGGGAATATCGTAGTCGCAAACCGCCAAGTCGAATTTTCTATCCTTCAGCAATTCATTTGCGTCGTGGACGTTGACTGCGATGTCCGCTCTAAGACCGCAATCCAGGAAAGCCCGGTTGATAACCCTGAGAGTCTCATTATCGTGAGAGAGCACAAGCGCCGAAAAGTGTTCCATAGGAGAACGATCCTTCTACAGACACAATCGGCAAAGGCAGGAAAAACTTCAATCTGGCTCTTCGAATGTACTGGCCAGACGAAAGCATCATCAGCGGACGCTGGACGCCTCCAGCAGTCACGCCGGCCGCTTCTACGACGGCAATTTCCACGACATCACTGGCGCCCGCAAAATGAATCCTGCGCGGAGACTCGAACACATCATCCGGTTTCTGGCGCATCCAAAGTATCTGATCCCAGCCGGATTAATTCTGGCCGGACTCATTCTTCTTTCGGTCATCCTTGGCAACTTCTCTCCGAGGCGCAAGAGGGATTACAGATAAAATGCAAAAGCCGGGCTGGTTTGCCCGGCTCCTCATTTACTTCAATGACGCGGTTACATCACTAAAGCTAAAGTCTCCAGTTCTTTGTGCAGGGCTTCCACATCGCAATTCGCGCCTTCGATGCGGCCCGCCGCATCCAACGCGGATTCCGGTGAAATTCCATAACCTCGTCCAGTGAGAAACATTTTGAGTAACTCTGCCGTCTGGAAGGAGTCCAAACCTCCCTGAAGCAACTCGTTCCGAAGCGCCGCCACTTCAGCTACCGAGAATTTCTCTGTCATAGGTCACCTCCGACCCTTATACCGTCACTACACATTTAGACACACATTCCAGCCACTTTGTTGCAGAAAAAAGTAACGTGACCTAACCTAAGTAACAGGAACAAAAGTAATTCGGTTTGCCCTGCGTACAACTTTCCACAACAAATGTTTACAAACTTTTACTCCGCCATCTTGCTCAGGTGGAGATCAAAGACCTGTTTTGGCAACAACGACGTAAGCTCAAATGCCCTGAAAGTGTCTCCGGTCATCTCCGTCTGGCGATAAAGCCCAGGCTCGCTATCAACCACTTCGTGCCTGGTTCTCCAGTTATCGACAAATTCCTGAGCTGACTTGAGGTCTGAATCGCCACGACCGCCCGTAGCGCTGAAGGCCTCAGCAGCATAAGACTGCAAGAGCTTGGGCCAGTATTTGCTCAACAGTTCCCTGCTGGCAAATATATCGGCCCAGATGATGCGTCCCTTTACAGCCACCACCACGCCGACGGCATTCTGATCGCGCAACTGCTTGATTACGCTCTCAAAGGACTTCTCCACGGGGTCGGCAATGGACTTGATTTGCTCCTGCACAGCGGAGTTTGCGCGCGCCTTGGCATAAGAGGTGGTGCTATCCAGCTCGCGCAGAGCAGAGGCGCCAGTTGTGGTGACCTCGACGTTTGCTCCGTTGACTTCCACGGTCTGGCTCGTCGAGCTCGTCCCGCCATTCGAGGCCGACCGGCCGGCGATGCCAGGAGCGGCAGCCAGGTTCTGAGCAATGTTGGCCTTCTGACTCTGCACTTCCGCCCACACCTTCTGCTGGTCTTTATCTTCCACCACACGCTTACGCACGCTGGGCTGGGCCATGAAATAGTTATGCGTATCGAACTTGGCCGAGCTTTCCACCCAGCGGCCTGGCTCAACGCAAAATACGCTGAGATCCACCGGATCGCTTTCCGGCGCGATAATCCGGTCTTTGCCCACCACGCGATCTTGCTTGCCTCCGGTCACAATCTCGCCGGCCAACAGGATCAGCGGGCGTTTGGAGTTGTTCACCAGCACCAGGGTGTTCACCTGAGCGCCGGAGGGATGGTAATTCTGCGGCGGACGGCGGACCATAGTGTGCATTTTCCCCACCTCAGTAACTACAACGTCGCCGGAGCGGATTCCCTCGTCCAGAGTGAGAAAATCGCTGGTATCGTGGATCTTTCCCGCCGCCACTACCGGAAAGATGGTGAGATTGCCGCGCGAGATTGGTTGCAGAACCTTGTATTCCCTGACTGCAGGCTCAGGCAGCCCGGCGCCGGGGCCGCCGGGCATGCCCCTTGCCATGAGCAACAGCACAGGTGCTACCATCATGAGTGTGCCCAGGATCAACTTCTGTTTCATGTGAAGTCCTCCCCTTGGTGTAAGAACGTGAATGGGCAGGCTTTTTGCACTGAAAATTGGTACTATCCGGTGAAGCATGAGTGTCGGGCCCAAAGCAGTCGAAGCAGCAAAACCCGCCATCCGGGGGCTTTTTGAAAAGAGCCGCGGGGAGCGCTACGGCCTGACCCTGGCCTCCTTTGAGGCCATCCTTGAGCAGGTGGCAACCAAGTATGCGCCAGCGGCCACGGTGGAGCAGAAGCTGCAGCTTTGGCAGGACTTGCGGATAGAAGAATTAGTGCTCACCCGGGGGTGCGTTGCCGGTCATGAACTGGCCTGGCAGGAATTCCTCACCCGCTACCGCGAAAAGCTTTACGATATTGCCCGCGGGATCACCAAAGAGGACTCCAGCGGCCGCGAACTGGCTGACTCCCTTTACGCCGAACTCTACGGCATGAATGAAAGAGATGGCCGGCGGGTCTCGCGGCTGAGCTTTTATATGGGCCGGGGTTCACTGGAGGGCTGGCTCCGCACGGTGGTGGCCCAGGAGTTCGTAAACCGCTACCGCAAGCAAAAGCGTCTGGTGAGTCTTGAAGAAGAGACTGAAGATGGAGTACAGTTTGCCTCGACAGAGTCTTTTTCAACGGGACCTGCGGATGGCCGTTTGGGCGAAGCTACAGACGAGGCCCTTGACCGCCTTCCCGCTGAAGACCGACTCATCCTCGCGGGGTACTTTCTGGATGACCGCACCCTGACCGAAATCGGCAGGATGCTGGGGGTACACGAATCCACGGTCAGCCGCAGGCTGGAAAAGCTCTTAAAGGGCCTGCGCAAGCAGGTGGTTGCCGGCCTACAGGCCCGGGGCATGAACCGGGGCCAGGCCGAGGAAGCCCTGGAAGTGGATGTGCGATTTATGACCGTGGATGTAAGAAGAAGGCTGCAAGAAACACGTCCTGGAGCGTTCCAAGAAGATAAGGGTTCTGATTAGAAATGCAGGAAATATCCAATTCGGTACGGCAAAGACTGCGGGCCAGACCCCAGCCTGAGGCCCATCCTGATGCTGACGTGCTGAGTGCTTTCGTGGAGCAGGCATTGCCCACGGCGGAGCGCCAGCAAGTTGTACTGCACCTTTCCGAGTGCAGCCATTGCCGCGAGGTAGTATCCCTCAGCCTGCCCGAACCGCAGGTCCAGGTGGAGGCCCAGCAGATTGTTCAGCCGGTTCCCACGCGCTCCCGTTTTTGGATCCCTGCATTCCGCTGGGGCGGGGCCGCGGCCATGATCGCCATTGCTGCCGCCCTTGTGGTGGAAAGACCCTGGCAGAAACCTCCCGGTCATCACGACCAGTTGGCCCAGTATTCTCCACAACCTGCTCCGCCGACGGAAAAGGAACAGACGGCAACAACCTCAAATCCGGCCACAGATTCGGCAATCAGCGCGTCTACAGTCGAGGCCAAGCAGGATGAATCAGCGGCGACCCAGGCCAGAGTGGCGAAAGGGCCGGAAAAGGCAGCCGACAAGCCGACTGCGCCACCAAAATCTCTGGGAGTTGTGGCCGGAGTATCAGGCGGCGCTCTGCTCTCTGCGCCACCGCCCCGGCGCGTGGCTGCCGCCCCCATAGCAGGTTCCGAACTATCGGCAGCCAACCAATCGGCCTATTCCTATAAGGAAGCATCCCAGGACTACCTGAACACGAACATGCTCCAGAAAGAAAAGGCGAACGAGAACGGGACCTTTGTTTCAGCCGATTCTGCCAGCGCATTGCCCTCCGCACCGGTACCGCAGAACACCAGCGGAGAGCGGGCTGCCGGGCAAACGAAACCGGCTTTTCCCGCCGTCACGCTGGATAATGTAACCAGAAGCGCCTTTGCCGTAAACATTACTCCACCCAACACCACGACGGCGGCTGGTCCAACCGACGTCACCACCCTGAAGACATCCAAGGGCCTTTTTAAGATTCCGCGGAAAGTTGGAGGAGCAATGGTCCAGGGGATTGAGAGGGCCGGCGCTGCAGGTGCTGCCCAACCGCCCTCTGTTTCAAGCGGCTTCTCTTCCTCCGCGGCCATGGCCCGCCCGAGTTTCAAGGTGGCGGACAGCGGGAGCGAGGCTAAAGCTGACGCCCGGGCACAGTTTCATTGGCGCGTCATCAATGGCACATTGATGAAGTCCAGCGACGAAACCCAATGGCACGAAGCATATCCTCAAGATTCGGAGTTGCAGTTCAAAGTGGTCCTGGCCGAGGGCCATCAGGTTTGGGCCGGGGGAAACAATGCCACACTGATCCACTCCTGGAACGCAGGCGTGAATTGGGAGACGCTGAAGGTCCCTGACTCCGCTTCCGGCGATATCACAGCCATCACCGTGGACGATGGCTGGCAGGTAAAGACCTCCAACGGCCAGACGTTTGTGAGCCAGGACCATGGGAAGACGTGGGTCCCACTGAACCAGGAACCCAAGTAATTCAGGTCATCTCAAACACAATCACACTGAAAAAAATAACTTAGGCTTTGTGCATAAATAAATGATTCAAGCTGTTCTGATCATTAATGTAGTGAAACTGAGCGTCCCGATCCATGTGGCTGCCGCCTTCCTTAGTTTTACGGTTGGCTTGCAGACTGTATCCCAATTCCCGCAGGCTG
>DATGJZ010000068.1:0-65371 GCA_035294925.1 Candidatus Angelobacter sp.
CTCTGAAGCACTGGAATCACCCATCCCAGAGTCCGATTCCACCGCCGTGCTTGACGCTCGCTTGTCAGAGCATGTCTGCTGCCTCCCATGACTCTCAAAGCACGCCCCTCCCTGATCAGCGTGAGATTTGCGGGTTAGGGCGCTACTGGCAGGCAGAATCCCGGCTAAATCCAAGGGATATCAGCCCGAAAGCGTTCGTGGCAGGCCTGGCAAGCACCGTCGAGACGCTGGAAAGAACTGACGACCTGCTGCGGGTCATGTTTGCCAGCCGCCTGGCTCAACTCCGAACTCGCCCGCGAAAGCTGAAGGCGCTTTTCCCAAAAGAAGATCGCATCTTGCTCGCTCCACTCCCGTTTCTGATAGTCGTGGACATAACCCTTCATGTCGTTCTCGGCCAGAGCTGTGATTCGGGCTGATGAGGAGGCAATGGCGTCCATTTTTTCCGGCGTGAGTGGTGGATCATGCGCGATGGTAAAGCTTAGGAACGTGTATTCCGTATGCAATTTCTGCTTCATGAGGTGTTTCAGTGTTTCCGTGGGTGCTAAGCCTGGATCACGCAGGGCCGCACTCACATCGTTCGAGTGCCGGCCATAGACGCCGAAGGCTGCCAGCGTCACGCCTGCGGCTAACACCATCCACACGATCGCGTAGGTCCTGCGGGATTGTCTCAAATTCATCGGCTCTGGCCTGCAGAAGAGTTGGTAGAACGATCCGGATACATTTTGGGAAGTTCCAGGTGGGGCATCGGTCCCGTGAGTGTATTCAAGAAGCTCCGCAAATCGGCTTTTTCCGCGGGCGAAAGCTCCAGCTTATAGAGCAGATTCGACTTATTGGGGCCATCACCGCCGCCACGATCATAAAATTCGATGACTTCTTCCAGGGTCGCGATCGATCCATCATGCATATAAGGAGCAGTAAGTGTCACGTTGCGTAGTGTGGGGGTCTTAAACGCGCCTCGGTCCTCTGCCTTGCCGGTAACAGCAAACCGCCCCAAATCTGGCACAGTCCCCGGGGCGGCAACCACGCCCAGGCTGTAGAAGTTGTTGTCAGTAAAATTGGCTCCTTTGTGGCACTCGGAGCAGCCGGCCTTCCCGAAATACAATCCCAAGCCTCGTTTCTCCTGGTCATTGATGGCGCTCTTATCCCCGAGCGCGTAACGGTCGAACCTGGAGCCGGGGGTCACCAGAGTGCGTTCAAACGCTGCAACGGCTTTAGCCACCCTGTCCAGGGAAGGCCCTTCGCCATAAACGGATTGAAATTCCTCGGCATAGCCGGGAATGCTTCTGAGGCGCTCAACCAGATGCTGCTCGTCAATCATGTTCATCTCTGCGGCGGCCATGAGCGGCCGCTGGCATTGCTCGTCCAAGGTGGCCACCCTGCCATCCCAGAATTGGGCGGTGTTATAAGCAGCGTTTAAAACTGTGGGTGAATTGCGCGGAAGGATGGCTCCATTGAACCCCTTCGATCGCGGCAACCCATCGGCAAAGCCTTTTTCAGGGTCGTGGCAGGTAGCACAGCTCGTGCTGTCATCGAGCGATAGCCGGACATCGAAAAAGAGTCTTTTGCCCAATTCAATCTTGGCTTCTGTCTGTGGATTCTCTACAGGAATGGGAACGCTTGGCAAAGCCCCTAAATTGCCGGGCAGAACTTTCATGGAATCCACCATCTCCGGTGTAATTGCGTCCGGCCGTTCCGGCTCGTTGGCAGCGACCTGTCCCCGGATAAGGAAGAAATAGAGTGCTGCTAGAAGCACGGCAGCAACATTGACCGGGCGGTGTATCTTGTCTTTGCAATGTTTGCGCTTCATTTGGAGAGGGTTATTCCTTTGCCGTCACGCTCAGGCCATTTTCCAGGCTGATATTTTCTACGACACCGCCTTTTTGTGGGACGATAATCGTTCTCACGAACATGTGGGAGCGTTCATTCCATGCTTTCAGAGTGTATTTTCCAGCGGGCACATCATTGATGCTGAAACTTTGACCGGGATGACGGCTGACAAAATAGACGCTGGGCACTACAAAAATTCGGGCGTGCATGGAGCAGAAGAGGTCAACAATTCCACTTTCACCAAGGGTGATCGAGCGGGATTCCCCTCGGGGATAGATGCCTAGATTGAACCGGTTGGCTCCGGTGAAAGAATAGACATTGTGGGCCACGTCATCATCATTCGGTAGCTCCACTTTCTGGCCCTTGGTTGCGACCAGGAAATCAGGTGAGAATTGCAGGTTCTTTTGTAAAATCTGGAGAACGGCGTCCGGGGCTTTCGGAACTTCCCTCCCTTCCAGCCAAATCACTACATTTTCTTGGCCGTTATCACTTGAGTCGCCGGTGGCGCTGGCAGTCTGTGGAACCTGGATCTTTCCGGAGACGGTTCCCCCGCTCGCCCCGATGCCTGCCAGCATGCCTAGCGTTATCAAACACAAATAGATAGTCCTCGTCACAAGTACCTTCCCTCTCGCTCATTTTTTGATTCGGCTTTCCGAGGATTCTCTGTTAATGACAGAGGCGACACTTTCTCTCGCTCAGATTGACGGGAACCCTTATACCAAGCAAAATCCTTAACCGGACATTAGCGCGGGCAGTTTAAGGCAGACAACTTACCAAGGTAACGACAGCAGGCTGGAACTCAGCCATTGGAGACTTGCATCGAACCCTGCGGCGACTACTCTTTCGCCCTCAGTAGATACAGAGCGAATCCGCCGAACAAAACAATAGTCCCCAGCCCGACCATGAGCAAGCCGGGCGCCTGGGCCATGCTGGAAAGTGGGCCCCACACGCTGATGAGCGAGGCGAAGACTTGATCGTGCTGCCATGCGGCCAGGATGACCAAAGCCAACAATAAGACCAGCACAGCAACCGTCTCTGCGACGGCAACAGGCCGGGTGACGCTCTGAAGAGCCGCGTTTCTGCGGCGAACCTGGGCGCGCCACCAGAGCACTCCTGGCGGAGGAAGCTGTGGCGACGGGAGCGCTGACCGGAGCGACTGGCGCAAAGCCTGCGCCACCAGCGCGACATCCCGGCATGTTTCGCAGATCTCTACGTGCGCGCGCAGTTCCGGATCACAGGTCTCTGGCCACTGGCTAGCCTGGACCGCAGCTGCGACTCGCTCTTGTTGTGAACAAAAATACGACTTCATACAGTTTCTACCGTCTTCAAATTCTTCTGACGTAAGAGCCTTGCCAGTTTGTGCCGCGCCCGGAAGAGCAGCAGGCGAATGCCCGCCGCCCGCAGACCGGTGATGGTGGCGATTTCCTTGTGGCTATAGCCCTCAGCGTAGGCCAGCCAGAGCAGCTGCCGCTCCCGAGGCTTCAATCGCGCCAGCGAAGGACCAAGGATCGCCTGGTAGTCAAGGCGATCAGGCTCATGACTCACGAACATCGGCAAAGCGGCCTCAGGAATATCTTCCAGGGGCGTAGCTTGCGGACGCCGCCAATGGTCGCGCAGCAGGTTGGTGGCAATGCGAAACAGGTAGCGACGGCATGCCACTTCACCGTCCCGCCAGGGGACAGCCGCTCCCAGGAAACGAAGATAACTTTCCTGAAGCAGGTCGTCGGCCAGGGTGGCATTGCCGGAGACGCGCGCCAGATAAGCCCAGACCGGGCGGGCCGTCCGCTGGTAAAAGGCGGTGAATGCCTCTTCATCCATAAGCGGCTCGGCCATGGCTTCCGCTGTGGCGGCATTCATCTGCGTTATCACGTTGTCCCAAGTCATAGACTTCGTTTCGGGCCAGGCTCACAACCGCTCTTTGGCAGCCATGCTGGAGGTCTTTTCAAATTCTGCCGTGCTCTGCGGCAGAAGACCCATGTGCCGGGCCAGCATGTATGAGAGCCCTGCGGAAATGATAAACCCTAATCCCAGCATCAGGCCTAGGGTTCCAAATACCAGGAACGGCGCGGGAGCGTTGAGTTGGGCGTTGTTGCGCATCAGGAGAAAGCCTGTCCCAACCAGCGTGAGCACCACACCAAGTTGCAGCGGCGTGAGCACTCTCATTAAGGACATCTTTGCCTGGGGGCCGGGCCCGAAGCCTGCCGGAATGGGCGCCGATTCCAGGAAGCGCTTTCCCGCTTCAGTATTCATGTAAGTAAGGAGTTCCTGATTGTTGCCAAACTTGTCCAGCAACTTGCTGTGTACATCGGCCTGCAGCTTCAGGATGCGTCCCCAACGCCGGTTCTCCAGGAGCACGCGAAGCAGCCACAATAGCGCTCCAAGGATGCAGAGAAAGACGAAGAAAACAATGAGGTCGCTGACGTGGTCGTCGCGATATACCTGAAAGGGCAGATCAGGCCAGACTACCTGCTCCAGCCTCTGCTCTCTATTCCCACCCCTTCCTTCATTGTGGGCAAACAAATAGAACTCCGGGTTGCGGGCAACCTCCTGATGCTGCTGCAAAAACTGGGCCAGCTCCGGATTGTTGTGCGTGACATATTCCTGGTTCCCCAGCAGCGCCGGGTCACGGGCCACAACCGAGGTCAGCTTAGGACTCAGGCGCAAGAGCTTGAATAGCTGTTCCCGGGTTGCAGATAGTTCTTCGTCACTGAGGGAGGCTGGGGCGCTGGAGGGTGCACTGGTGGCTGAGCGAGTCTGCTGAGGCCGGGCCGCCATCCAGCCAGGTGAGAAGAGCGCGAGCGACAACAGAATGAGACAAAACCACCGGATTTTTCGCATGTCTATGTTCCTCTATCCCTAGAACGGGTGGGGAGGAGAGTTGGTTAACAAGAAAATTTGGATGAATCATGAATCCAGGAAAATCCAGGAAATCACTGGACGTTGAGTTCCACCCGGTCGCGCAGTAAATTCTGGTGACGGTTGAGGATGTCCATCTGCATCCTGGCCATGGGGGGAGCGCGTACTAAGTGCGCTGAATGATTGGCCCGCAGGGCAGCCGCATGATACAAAAGGCGAATTGTGGTTGGGTCGCCAAAACCGGATTGGAATGACTTTGGGCGCGCGAATGCCGCCCGGCAGTGGCGCAAGCAATCTGCTGCCATGGGGCGGAATGTGACGGACGCAATTGTCGAAGCTGCGCAGGTGGCTCCGGGAATGCACGTTCTCGATCTGGCATGCGGAACCGGTGAACCTACTATTTCCCTCGCCATGCGGCTCGAGGGAACCGGAGAGGTCATTGGGATAGATGTTTCGGCCGAGCCACTCAAGGTCGCTGCCGAGCGGGCTGTGTTGCGCCACCTCGCGAACGTACGATTTCAGAACGCGGACGTGCACCAGCTTCCATTTTCAGATCAAGCATTTGACCGGATTACATCTCGACTCGGAGTGATGTTCTTCGCTGACCTCCCTGTCGCCGCGCGCGAAATGCATCGCGTGCTGAAACCAGGCGGCCGAGTCACATTGCTCGCATGGGGCCCCATGCAGCAACCGTACTTTGAAAGCACGGTAGGAACGGTTTTGCGCACCATGCGCGGAACGAAGCTTCCTGATTCCGCCACCCCGATGTTCAGGTTCGGACGTACAGGTGTCCTCACCCAGATCTTGAAAGACGCTGGCTTCGAGAATGTTGATGAAAGATTCCTGACAGTGCCATGGACTTGGCCCGGTACTCCGGAAGACGTCTGGGCCTACTTTCAGGAAGTGGCGGTTCCGTTCGCTCCACTGCTGAAGTCCATTTCGCCCGAGCAGCGCAATCAAGTGGATGAGGCAGTGCTGCGCGCGATTGCCCAGCACTATGACGGCGCGGAAATCAATTTCACAGCGACCGTCAACATAACATCAGCGGTGAAATAGCTCGATGGAGACGCGCTGATGATCCGTAAGGCACAGTGATCAGGGCAAAACTAAAGAATCCCCGGTCTTATGCTCTGTGATCTGAAAGCGCAGGAAATCCCAAATTGCACGCTGGGCCTCGGGGTTTGTCGTAGTGATTACAACCTGGCCTCCCGAATCCGTGGACTCAACCCGGTATTGAATTTTTTTCCGTAGTCGCTTCAAGGCCGTCACGCCGGGAGGCGTCTGGTCATGCACGAACATTGGAATGTCAAAGTCTCCGGAAGCAAAGGCCTTGGCAATGTGCCGGAGGTGCATCTTGATCTCATCGGCGCTGGTTTTATCGTCAGCGGAGTTGGAGTTGACCTGGATTACCCCTCCATTTTTGGTGAGAAGGAAGTGGTGCGTAGTTTTCTGCTGATCAAAGCCCATGCCCTGGTTTCCGCGCTGCTCCATGGATTGCTGGTGGTGAGCATGTGTGCTTGCATCCTGCGCGGCGAGAGGAAGGACGGTCACTAAAGCCAATAAACGGATAACTGGGTAACGCATTGCGCGGCGCCTCAGGGTGATAGACGCGGAAGAGCGATAACAGTCAACAAGAACAAGCCGTCTGGGGGCGGCTACAGTCCACTCTTAAGTTCTTTGGTTGGCCGACTGGCTCCCGAGGTTAAGAACTGAAAACCTAAGATAAAGAATTGAAAACCACAAAAAATGGGACTTGCAAGGGTAAATGGCCCATGTCTTATACTTAATCCAGGTGAAAGGGGCCGTAAATGAAGTCCAGAGCCATTTTGACCTGTCTCGCGCTATTCCTGGGTTCCGTTGGTTTTGCGCAAACAACCCCACCTTCTGAACTGCAGCCGGCCGCAGGGCCTCAACTCCAGTCCGAAACAAAAACGGCAGCGGACGCCCAGAAGGATTCAGACAAGAAGGATGATTCTGACCACAGCCGAAAGATTCACTTCCGCTTAGGAACGGTCTCGCTGGCGGGAGGTTATCTTTCCGGCCCGTTCTTTTATGGACCCTCCTGGCCATACGGCTTCTATCCCTACAGCTTTGCCTATTCACCATTTCTCTTTAGTCCGTTCTACTCGCCTTTTTATCCGGGTTACCTGCCAAATCTGGCATATGGCGCAGACAAGGGAGAGGTCAGGCTAAAAGCTCCGAAGAACGCCGAGGTCTTTGTGGATGGCGCTTATGCCGGGACGGCGGATCATTTGAAAAATATGTGGCTTGATTCCGGCGCCTATGACCTTTCCGTATCAGCCACTGGCCGTTCGCCATTTCATCAGCGAATTTATGTATTGAGCGGAAAGTCGTTGAAGATCGATGCCAGGCTCGGTCCGCAAAAAGAGAAATCGCAAACGGAGGAGAAGCCATGAAGCTCCGCACCTTGCTGACGATCGGATTGATGTGCGCTGCTACAGTCTACGCTGACGCGCCCAGAGGCACAGTGCCGCGCGCCACTGCCGAGAGCTATCCGGCTCACACCATCGCTAATGGTGTGAGCATTGGCGCCGTTCTGCTGACGGGCGATCAGGCGCGCAAGGCTTTTGCTTCCGACGTGGATCGCTGCTGCGTGGTGGTTGAGGTTGCGCTGTATCCGGAGAAGAACAGCGCAGTCAAGGTTTCTCTGAATGACTTTGTGCTGCGCGTGACAGGAACGGACGTTGCCACCAAACCTTCCACCGCGGAAGTGCTCGCGGCCAAGCTGCAAAAGCAATCTTCCCAATCTTCATCCTCCGGTGGCCACGATGTAGTGCTGTATCCAACCGCGGGCGTGGGCTACGAGAGCGGCGGATACGATCCGGTTACGGGCCAGCGGCGCCCAGGTGGAGTAGTGACCTCGGGTGGTGTGGGCGTGGGAATCGGCGGAAGCCAGCCGCAGGGGCCTGCTTCGACTGACCGCGACCGCCGCACCATGGAACTGGAACTCAGTGAGAAAGCTCTGCCGGAAGGGAATGCTTCAACACCCGTTTCCGGCTATCTCTACTTTGCGCTTCCCTCGAGGAAGGACAAAAAGACCACTCGCCAGTTGGAATACACGTTGAATGGCGAGAAGGTTGTGCTGCAGTTGCCGTGACAGGTCGGTCTGGTTTTGCTTCCAGCTTGGTCAGTTTACGGATTTCTGCGCCTCACCACCCAGGGCGCCTACAACAATCCCGCTAAATGATGCGAAAGCGGTCATCAGAGCCTTCGAGATATCGGGCAAGTTTGTCTTTGCCGTCCAAATGGCCGCAAGGAGCAGTGCTACGGATATCAGTACGGCAGCGCCAAATCGCCAGGCGCTGAAGGTTGGCGTTGTCGCCGTCGCGACTTGAAGTGTCCGCTGACTGACCTGGGCAGCGATCTCGTTTGCAGCCACAGGTGGCGGCGTCACAAGTGCATCATGAATCGCTGTTTGGATGGCCGGTAAAGCTGATTGTGTTGCTGTGTAGAAAATCCCCATTTTTCCTGCGCCTCTCAGATAGTGTCGAACAAGAAGAACGTGCTCTGCCTTCACTTCCCTTTGGAAGATAAAGCCCTCGTGTTTGGAAGATTTTTTGGCCTGTTCTTCCCGATACTCCGATGCTCTGATGACCCAAAACGCCGACCTTGTATAATTCACGCCGCACACCAAACTCCTCAACCCTCAAGTGATTGGTGGCGGAGAACCTATGCGTACCAAGGCACTTCTGTTTTTCCTGGTAATTTCCACCTTTAGTTTTTCACTCCTGGGCTGCGGAAAAAAGGCTGAAGAGAACACCGTAAGAATTGGAATCATTACCTCACAGACCGGCAGCCTAGCGGCCTTTGGGGAGGCCCACAAGAACGGCTATCTCATCGCCCTGGATGAAATCAATGCCAAGGGTGGAGTCTCGGGCAGGAAAGTTGAGCTGGATTTTTACGATGATCAGAGCAAACCCGACGAGGCCGTGCAAGGTGTTTCCAAGCTCGCCGATCAGGACCACGTACCCATGATCCTGGGGTCGTACTCGAGTGAGAGCACCAGGGCCATCGTTCCCGTTGTAACGCAAAGAAACGTCCCATTGCTCATCCCCACAGCCACGGCGGATAACGTTATGGATGCGCACTCGCCCTGGGTGTTCCGCATCTGCGCCGGGGCTGCAGACTACGCCGGGGCCACGATTGCGTTTCTCAAGGACAATGGCGCTCCCAAGACCATGGCCATCGTGTATGAGAACACTAACTTTGGCCAATCAAACATGAAGGCGATGAAGGCGGCGGCCGAGGCTGCGGGCATCAAACTGGTGGCGATTGAGTCCTATGAAGCCAAATCGCCGGACTACAAATCCGTGCTGCAACGGGTGAAGGCCGCCAATCCTGAGGTAATTTACTTCTGTTCCTACCTTCTGGATGCAGGAACGCTCATGCGCCAGACGCAGGAAATTGACCTGAATCCCAAGTACTACACTTCTGCCGGCACAGGCTTTGCCGCCCCGGAGTTTCCCACCGCCAAAGGAGCAGGCAAGAACGCGGAGTACACATTGTCCGTTTCGCAGTGGCTGCCGGAAGCCAAGTGGTCCGGTTCACGGGAGTTCGATGCCGAGTATGCGAAGCGCTATGGCTCCCACCCGGCCTACCATGCGATGCAGGCGTACGAATCCCTTCAAGTTGCGGCCCAGGCCATGAACGATGCCAAATCCCTGGAGAGTGTGAAGATTCGCGATGCTATCAAGAGCATCAACCTGCTGATGACGCCTTTTGGTCCGGTCAAGTTCGACGCCAACGGCCAGAACCAGCACCCGGTTTTGATCACGCAGGTGCAGGGCGGGAAGTATCACGCCGTCTATCCGGTAGATGCGGCTGATGCCAAGCCGATTGTTCCCGCGCCAAAATGGAGCCAGCGGTAACAACCGCTTTCCGCAATCAATTCGTTGATGCCAAAATGTATAATGCCGCGATTTGGCAAGCAGTCACTTGCGCCTGTTGGGGGGAGCATGAGTTTTCGCAGATTCATAGCTTTAGTCGCCGTTTGCGTTGTCGCATCTCTGGCGGGAGTTTGCCAGAGCACGATCAGGGTCGGCATCATTTTGCCCCTGACCGGGAGCCAGGCGGCCTTTGGAGAGGCGCTCAAGAATGGCTATCTCATCGCCGTGGACGAGATCAATGCCAGGGGCGGCGTGCTGGGCAAGAAACTCGAGTTGGATTTTTACGATGATCAGAGCAAACCGGACCAGGCGGTGCAGGGCGTTTCCAAACTGGTAGACCAGGACCGCGTCCCCGTGCTCATTGGCTCATTTTCCAGCGAGAGCACCAAGGCCATGATTCCCTCAATCATCCAGAGGCAGGTCGCTTTGATCATCCCCGCAGCCAACGCGGACAACGTGATGGAATCCAAATCGCCGTGGGTCTTCCGCATCTGTTCCGGCGCTGCTGACTACGCAAACGCCACGGTCTCGTTCCTCAAGGCAAACGGCGCTCCCAAGACCATCGCCATTGTGTATGAGAACACGAACTTTGGGCAGGCGGGTATGAAAGCCATGTCCGTGGCGGCGCCGGCCGGCGGCATGAAGGTGGTGGCCGTGGAATCCTATGAGGCCAAGTCCCCGGACTACAGGTCAGTGTTGCGGCGCGTGAAACAAGCCAACCCGGACGTTATCTATTTCTGCTCCTACCTGCTGGATGCGACCACCTTGATGCGACAGTCTCAGGAGATTGACCTGAATCCCAGGTATTACACCTCTGCCGGCACCGGATTTGCCACGGCCGAGTTTCCCACGGCCAAGGGCGCGGGAAGGAACGCGGAATACACGTTTTCAGTGGCGCAGTGGGTTGCGACAGCGCGGTGGGCAGGGTCCCGGGAATTCGACGCGGAATATTTAAAGCGCTACAACTCCCATCCTACTCATCACGGTATGTTTTCTTACGAAGCCCTGCAAGTCGCTGCCCGCGCCATCAATGACGCCAAGTCCCTCGACAGCGCCAAAATCCGCGACGCCATCAGGAATCTCAACCTCAGCATGACTCCCTTCGGGCCGATTAAGTTTGACGCCAACGGCCAGAACCAGCACCCGGTCATCATCACCCAGGTCCAGGGCGGGCAATATCGCATCGTCTATCCGCAGGATGCTGCTGACAGCAAGCCCGTTATTCCCGCTCCGAAATGGAGCGATAGAAGATGAGCCAGATCCGGACATCGAGCTGTCATCAGTACCTCGTAGTTGTTGTTTGATCGATCTGAAGGAACGATACTTGGTTGATTTTCTCCAAGCTTGCATCAACGGCCTGCTGACGGGCGCACTCTATGCCCTGATTGGCATGGGGCTGGCTTTGATCTTTGGCGTCATGCGCATTGTGAACTTTGCCCACGGCGCATTTCTCATGGTCGGGATGTACACAAGCTGGGTGCTCTTTGACAAGCTCAAGATCAATCCATACATCGGATTTCTTGCCGCCGGGGTCTTTCTCTTCTTTTTCGGGTACCTGGTGTACCTGCTGCTGATCCAGCCGATACGCGACCGGTCAGACTTCATGCAGATTCTTATGACCACCGGGATTGCCCTCATCCTGGTAGATGGAGTGCAGCTTAAGTTCGGAGCGGACTATCACCAGACCAACATCGAGCTGGTGAACCGGACATTGCGCTTCGGCCCGTTTGCCGTGAATGCCGCCTATCTGCTTTCCTTCGCCATCGCTGCTGTCTGTATTGTCAGCTTGCGCAGCTTTGTGGTGCGCAGCCGCACCGGACAAGCGTTGCGGGCCATTGCGCAGAACCGGGAGGTGGCCCCGTTGATGGGCATCAATGTGACCCGCATTCAGGGGCTGAGTTTCGCCCTGGGCATTGCCGTGGCGGGTGTGGCCGGCGGTCTCCTGCTCCCCGCGCTTTACCTCTTTCCCACCGTGGGCGACGACTATACGCTGAAGGCCTTTGTGATTGTGGTGCTGGGCGGGATGGGTTCAATCGAGGGAGCTGCGTTTGGTGGGCTGGTGTTGGGCGTGGCTGAAAGCCTCACCAGTTTCTACATTGGCAACCAGTGGGCGTTGATTGTGGATTTTGTCCTCTTTCTCCTGGTGCTTTCGCTGAAGCCGAGCGGCATCTTCGGGAGGCAGCGCGCATGATCCGTAGCTGGAAATTGTGGGTGCTCCTGGCCGTGGTAGCCGCGAGTTGTTGCCTGCCCCTGCTGGTGCAGAATGATTACCAGATGCAGGTGGTCTTTCGCATCGCCTTATTTGCCGCTCTTGGGCTGGCATGGAACCTGGTTGGCGGCTACGCCGGGCAGCTCTCGCTGGGCCATGTCGCGTTTTTTGGTGTGGGAGCATACGGGTTGGCGTTGTTTACTTCCCATTCAGTGCCGAAATGGATTTCCATCTTCCTGGCAGCCATTGTGGCCGTGATCTTTGCCGAGATCATAGGCAGGATTGTCTTCCGGCTTCGCGGCCCGTATTTCACGCTCGCCACCATCGCGTTTGCGGAGGTGCTGCGGCTGACGGCAACCAATCTGAAGATCACTGAGGGGGCCATTGGCCTGCCCACGCCAGCGTTATTCACCGGCCCGTCATTTTGGCGGCTGTTTTATTTTTCTGCCGTGGCGCTGGCGGTGATTGCCTTTCTGGTGAATGGCTGGGTTTCGCGCTCCCGTTTTGGCTATTACCTGATGGCCATTCGCGAAGATGAAGAGACCGCGAGCGCCGTGGGCATTGATACGCCACGCTATAAGTTGCGGTCGTTGCTGATTAGCGCCTTTCTCACCGCGCTGGGCGGCGCCCTGTACGGAAGCGCTTTTCAGTACATCGTCCCCGACAACGTTTTGACCATTGACGTCTCCTTGCAGATCGCCATTATTACCATGCTGGGCGGCGCGGGCACCCTGCTGGGGCCGGTTGTCGGGGCTGTGTTGCTCATGTCTGCTTCAGAGCTGTTCAAGAACCAGTTTCAGGAAAGTCATCTGCTGATCTACGGAATCTTGATTGTTGTGGTGGTGCTGTTCCTGCCGGAGGGCATCATGGGCGGCTTGCAGCAACTGTTTCGCTGGCGGAAGAAGCCGGAGACCGCCAGGGCGGCTTCATGACTGCTGTTCTCGAACTTCGAAATATCGCCAAACGCTTTGGCGGATTGCGCGCGGTGAAGAGCGTCTCCTTCGAGATGAATGCGGGCGAGATCCTCTTCATTATCGGCCCCAATGGCGCGGGTAAGACCACGGTGTTCAATCTGATCAGCGGGTTCCTTCATCCCGACGAAGGCTCCATCCTGTTCAATGGCAAAGATATCTCCCGGCTTGCGCCGCATCATAATGCCCGCCTGGGCATTGGGCGCACGTTTCAGATCGTGAAGCCGTTGAAGAACTTGACCGTTCTGCAAAACGTAATGCTGGGAGCGTTTATGCATACCGGCAGGCTGCAGCAGGCGGAGGCGGAGGCGGGCAGGATCCTCGACTTTCTGCAAATGTCGCATTGGAAAGATCTTCCGGCGCACGGATTGCCTCTGGCCGCCCTCAAGCGTCTGGAGATCGCGCGCGCCCTGGCTACCAAACCCAAACTGGTCCTTCTGGATGAAGTTGTCTCCGGCCTGACGCCTGGTGAAGCGCTGGCGCTGGCTGGGTTGGTGAAGCGTCTGCCGGAGTGGGGAGTGAGCGTGGTGGGCGGCGTGGAACACGTGATGCAGGTAGTAATGAAAATTGCCGACCGGATCGTGGTGCTGGACTACGGGGCAAAGATTGCTGAAGGCAAACCCGCCGAGGTCGTGAGCCTGCCGGTGGTGATTGAGGCCTATCTGGGCGCGAAGTACAAGGAGTTGCCGAAATGACCCTGCCGGATGGCAACCCTGCCGCCACGCCGCTGCTGGAACTGGATAGCGCCACCGCTTTCTATGGAGATTTGCAGGCCCTGTTTGGCGTCAAGCTGCGGATTCAGGCAGGAGAGATTGTCACCCTGATCGGCTCCAACGGCGCAGGCAAGACCACAACCCTGCGCGTGATCTCCGGCGTCAAGCGGGCGGAGAGCGGCACGGTGCGTTTTGCCGGCGAGGATGTTTCCCGCGTTCCCGCGCATGAGATGGTGGCGCGCGGCGTGAGTCATGTTCCGGAGGGCCGCCAGGTGTTCCCGTTTCTTACCGTCCGGGAGAACCTTTCTTTGGGCGCTTACACGCCGCGAGCGCGTCCTCATCTGAAGCAGTCGATGGAAGAACAACTCACGCTCTTCCCCCGCCTGGCGGAGAGAATGAACCAGCTGGCGGGCACGCTCTCCGGCGGCGAGCAGCAGATGGTGGCCATAGCCCGCGGCCTGATGGCCCAGCCCAAGCTGCTTTTGCTGGATGAGCCCTCGTTGGGCCTGGCGCCCAAAGTTGTGGATGAAGTCTTCGAAAAGATCCAGGAAGTCCAGCGAAGGGGCATTACCATGCTGATCGTGGAGCAGAACGTGGTTGCCGGGTTGAGCATTGCCGATCGCGGCTACGTGGTGCAGAACGGCGCTGTCTTGCTGGAGGACACCGCTAAGAATCTGCTGACGAACGAAATGGTGCGGGCGGCTTATTTGGGATTGTAAGTGGGTTCCCTCGCCACGACCCAAGCTATAGCGTAGTTAACCGGAATGCATCAGAACTCGCTATCAAAGATTGCTGATAGCGGAAGCGAGAACTTCTTACCGGAAAAGGGCGTTGCCTCATGGATCGAATCCGGCTCGACTATTTCGCGTGTACCCGCAGCGTCGTGGATCTCCACTAGCCGCAAGGCAGGATAAACCAGCCAGACCGCCTGACAGCCTGCCGCGAGATACTGGCGCACCTTCTTTCGCGTGTCCTGCGCCAGATTGTTTGGCGAAATCACCTCAATTGCAAGGGCCGGCGCCCCATCAATGGGCGAACGATCAATATCCATCTTCTTCATCTGCGCTGGCGTAACCAGGGCCACATCAGGGCTGCGGACTGTCTCTGGGGCCAGACGAAAATCGGTTTCGACGGTAACTTCTCCCAGACGATGTGCCTTCACAAATTCAGTCAGGCGTCTTCCAATCTGATCGCGAATCCGGTTATGCCGGAAGGTAGGTGAAGGTTCCATCAGGAGCATTCCCTCATCCAGCTCATAGTGCGCACCTTCCTGCTCCGGGAGCTTCAGATATTCGTCAAACGTCAGCTTGGTTATGGTTCCCATATTAGCCGCCTGGACTTAGTGAATTGTACGCCATGAGGGTCCAGTCAGTCGTGTTTTGCCTGCTCTCTGGCTCATCCGCAAGCACACCCGCCCCACACGGAGAATTTATTCGATCTGGCGCACCGGTTTCTGCAAAGCAGCCGCAGCGGTCACCAGCACCATGATCGCGCCCGCAAGAAGAAACATCCCTTGCAGGTTCCACGCCACCAGGATGGCGGCTACCGCAAGTGATACCGGCATGAGTCCGTACACGGCGAGCATCAGCACGCTCATGGCCCGGCCACGGACCGCAGGCTCAATACGCTGCTGGATCCAGGCGGAAATATGAACGTTAGCCACTCCAGAGCTGGTACCCATCAACAGCAACGCTGTCGCGAGCATCCACAGGCGCGGCAGGAGTCCGATGGACCCTAGGCAAGCGCCGATGACAACGCAAGCCAGGAGAAGCAGAATGCCGCGCCGGCGAACGCGCCACACTCCCGCCGTCAACGCGCCCAGCAGACCTCCCGCAGCCGCAGAGGAAACCGCAATGCCATAGACTGCGGGCGAGCCGAATTTCGCCTTTACCAGGTAAGCCAGCCCCACCCCGATGGGCCCCACGATGCAGAAGTTCATGATGGTGGCCAGCAGCATCAGGGAACGTAGAGGGACGTCTTGATAAACGTACCGGATGCCTTCAAGGATGGAAGGCCACACCGCTTTTCTCACCGGCGGCCGAGGCGGCGGATCGGGCAGCTTCCATAACGCGGCGATGATGAACAGGAAGCTGATGGCATCCAGGAAGAAGGCCCAGGCAATGCCGAGCACTTTGATCAGAATGCCGGCCGGCGCCGGACCCGCGATGGTCGTCAACTGTGCCGTACTCTGCATGACCGAGTTGGCCGCCACCAGTTGTTCGCGTTGGACCAGGGAAGGCAGAAACGCGCTGGTGGCCGGCATGGAAAACGCGTCGGCAACGCCAAAGGCGAAGCTCAGCGCGTACAGCTCCCAGATCCGTAAAATATGGAACCAGACAAGAGTGCCGATGATCCCCACAAAGAGGGTGCGCGCCCAGGCAGTGCTCATCATGACCTTGCGCGGCGATATGCGATCGGTCATCGCGCCGCCCATGAGCATGAGCACCGCTCGTGGAATCGCCCCAGCCATCAGAATGGTGCCCATGGCTACGGCTGATCCCGTCATCTGCAGGACCAGCCAGGGCAGCGCGACCGCGTAGCACTGGTCCCCGAGAAGCGAGATCGTTGCTCCGGTCAACCAAAGACGAAGATTCCGCTCACGCAATGGATGCGGCGGCTTAGCCCCCGGGATATCTGGTGTGGGAATGCTTACAGCAGCCATGTTGAATCTCCTTCCGTGTAATAATGTAAATGTAAATTCGCATTTACAAAAATGTCAAGCGTGATCTTTTTCGCGGTATAACTGAAGGAGTCATGGCCAAGAAAACACTCGAACCACAGCAGGCTCGCAGCCGCGAGTCGTCGCGCAAGCTCCTCAAGGCCGCAGCCGAGGTGCTGGGCCAGCACGGCCTGGAAGGAACCACCATTCCCCGCATCGCCCGGCATGCCGGTCTTACGCCGGGGTCAATCTATCGCCGCTTTCACGATAAGGAAGAGCTGTTGGAGACCGTGATTCTCGGCATCCTGGAGCGCCAGGACGAAAGGCTGCACGCCAGCCTGACGCCGGAAATGGCGCGGCAGATCCCGCTGCCGGTATTTGCCGATCAGATCATCAACGGCATGGTGGTTAGCTACCGTATGAGCGCGCCTCTGTTGCACGCTCTTCGCCAGTTCGTGCAGGGCCGGGCCAACACGCCGTTCTGGCACAAGGCTGCCCGGCTGGAAGTGAGAACCTGCGAGCACCTGGTCGACCTGATCATGACCCATCGCAAGGAGATCTCCCATCCTGATCCCAGGACAGCAGTGTCTTTGGCTCTGATGATGGTCACCAGCACCCTGTTTGAACTGGTGGTGGCGCCCACAGATCTGAAACTCTGGAAAAACCTCCTGCCCAAAGACGATCAGGAGCTTCGACATGAACTGGTGCGGGCTTTTCTGAATTATCTGGGAGTCGAGCAGAAGCGCGCCTGAAGTGCCTCTTTTGAAAAGAAATTGGAATTGAAAAGCAAACCGCCGGAAATGCTCTCCGGCGGGCAGCAGTTATATGGTAGCCATTGGCTGCGGCCTGATGGCCCAGCCCAAGCTGCTTTTGCTGGATGAGCCCTCGTTGGCCTGGCACCCAAAGCGATGGATGAGTTGTTCGAGAAGATCCAGGAAGCTCAGCGCAAGGGCATCAACTGCTGATCGTGGAGCAGAACGTGGTTGCGGGACTGAGCATTGCCGATCGCGGCTGCGTCGTGCACAACGGCGCTGTTTTGCTGGAGGACACGTGGAGGACACGGCCAAAAACCTACTGACGAATGAGATAATGCGCGCGGCGTATTTGGGGTTGTAGGTTTCTCGTATTGCCAGTGATCCCCAACTCGTGTGTTGGCTGATAGGCTTGTCAATAGCCGGCTTTCGGTGGCATCCTTTTGCACTAACCACGTTAGAGTTAGACATCTGGTGACTGAGGCAAAACTGCGCTCACGGGTTCGATACCTTGTGCCGGGAGATCCCCATTTGCGCCCCTGGAAAAAGTGAAAGAAGCAAGAACATCAGAGAATTGGTTGAGATCCACCTCGGCGTGAACGTCTCCGGCTTCCACGCGTAGCTGGGCCTCCGTGGCCACATCGTCGTCTGTCCAATGAGTAATACGAACCAACTTTGACCAAAGCTCCGGATTGTAGTTGGTGCCGTAACGGGCCCAAGCCGAGTGAACAGAGGCTTGATTCGCCATATGAATATCACGAAATAAACTGTCGCCGATATAGAGAGTTCGGGTGGGTTGCACAGAATAATCCGCACAAATATCCAACAAGGCTTTAGGGTTCGGCTTGCGGTCTTCAGGTGGTAGAACATGAACATAGTCTCGTAAAGCATGCAAACCATTGGCTGAAGAACAAATCAACTCAGTTCCAGACTGCTTTAGGGGAGCGTAGAGCCTCGCAACCAGTTCGGTAAGATCCAGCTTGCTCAGACGGAATAAGGAGTTACCAACATGCGCATCCGTATGTGCGACCGTAAGTGCCCCAGACTGCTGAATAACCTGCAAAGTCTCGCGCACGCTGTCGTAAAGCTGTAAGGAATTTCTGCGTACTTTATTGAACACATGAAATACTGGGTCCAAGTGTCTTCTTCTCTCCTCCGCATCGAAATTTGGGAATCGACACGCGACGATCGGCGTTTCTAGCAACGCAAACGGTTGTTCAGAGTTTCCATAACGACGATGAACCGCTTGCATTTCATCCAGCAGCTGCTCCTTCGGCACATCTAGGAGTTCGCAGGCTGCGTCGACCATTGAGTAAAAGGCCGGCACAAATGACGTCACCCAATCGTACAGGGTGTTATCGAGGTCTGTTATGACCAAGTGTATTTCCTGTTTCAATCCCATCTCGTTTATTTTGATGTTTGCACTAACTCCCACATACCAAGAGCCAGCTGCCCGGTACCAGTCGTCAGGGAGGCTGGGGCGCGCCACTCCTGCATCAGCTCAAAAGCACCGCCATCCCGAGAACGATGTATAGCTAGATGAACGCCATTTGAGGTTAAGGTGAGAAGGTTGAAGTAATTACTATTCGCGTCAGTGTCGGTCGATCCGGCGCTCCCGCCCCCTATAATGGCAAGATCCCCGAGGAAATAATTTGGTTTTGTGTTCTCGGGCAGTTCAAAGACAGAAGACCGCCAGAGAAACGCCCTGTGTTTGTGTCCATGGATCGCGAGTTGCACGCCGTAGGAAGCTGCCAGCCTCTGAATACGAACCGCGTCCAGAGCCAGCCCAAACCCGCGCGGGTAACCGGCCGCGAGTTCCAAGTCTTCAGTGAGGGCCAGATGGTGATGCACTAACAAGACGCGGACAGCCATCGAGCCAGTTTTTCGATGCTTCCAGCCGAGCTTGTTCGCAACATCTTCGAACGGTGCTTCGCTAATTCGTCCCACACCCGCAAGAAAATTTTTACCAGTTTCAAGCGAACTTGAGTTCAGTCCGCAGATCTCAACCGCGACGCCGCTAGGCAGAAGGTATCGTCTGCCCATTGCAAGGTGCTTGTTGGGTTGGTGACGATACAGCTCATTGTAAAACCACGCGTAATGCGCTCGGGCATTTTCGGGGGCCTGAACAACTTCAGCGGTGTCGCTGTACGTCTGTGTTGTGGTCCACCGAATATCATGATTGCCGGGGATGACCACTAGATGATCCGTACTGAGGTTGAGCACTCCCAATAGTAGCCGCAATGCTGAGAGCGCTTCGTCGAACTCAATTTTCTCTCCGGTGAAGGTGAAGTCGCCGGTGACCACAACCAGACCAACCTTCCGGTTCCCAATGGCAGCGGTTATTGCTTCCACCATTGTTCTATCTTGCCTCCCAAGATCACTGTCGAGCCGCCAACGGTGTTGGTGACGATTGCTACCCACAGCAAAATGGAGGTCAGTGAGATGGAGAATTATGTCCGAGTCGCACCGAACAACGTTGTCGGAAATTGACTCGTGCAAGGCGGGGACGCTTAACAGAATTCTCTCGGAGAGGTCACTAGGTAACTTCAGACGAATACCCCAGATCGTAGTATCCATTCCCCGCAGTTCTTCGGCGTCATGAATAATCTTGCCCTTAAACCGTTCAAGAGTTGCTTGGCTATAGTTGGCCAAGCGAGGAGCATCACGGAATGAGTACTCACCCCAAAACTGTATATTCCGTTCGATTTTGACGATGCGCATCCATGCTCGGCTGAAGGGGCTTTCGCGGTAATAAGCGGGCACAAGATGCTTCTGGCCGTCAGGGACCTCGCTTCGCCCAGTGGTTTCTGGCGTGTCTTCGTGAGGGGGAATGATTTCAGTCACCCACACGCGATGAACGTTCCCCGATCCGGAGTCAAAAAGCCCTACAGGAACGCCTCCCGAAGCAGCACCCGCTTGTGCGTTTGAACTTAGAGAGGTCCAAACCTCCATCCGGCTGCCCTCAGAAGGACGCTTCCACCATCCCCACCAGCATGATCTATGCTCTGTGATTATTTTTTCATGCTCCTGGAGAGTGGCAGCAACTAGGTCTCGGAAGCGAAAAAGAAATTCGATAGTAGGTTGACCAACGTTGCTGATGTTGCTCATTCTGCATTAACCTCCTTGAAGAGCACGAATCCTTTGAGTGCGTGGCCACGGTGACTGCAGGGCACGTGAGCAAGCCTTAAATTGTATGTGAACGGCCATTTGTTATCATGCGGGAGACCATTGTGATCTTACCTGAGGAAGGGGTGCTCACAGAACTTTTTGGAAGGCACAATACAGGCATGATGTGCAGCTTCTTTTCTCATTGGCGTTCAGAAGATATGGTTCCCGATCCTGCCAGCGCGCAGTGGCAAGTGAGCGACATCGTCGGATCTTGTGCCCTGGCGTCTATTTTCACCACGGGTGCTTTTGCGCTGCTGGCTTCGGTGAGGCTTGCAGCCGAGGATTCAGCGGACGTGTGCAGATAAACCCGAATTCAGCCGCGAATTGAACGCCAATGACGCGAATTCGAAACCCGTGAATCTCCCCTGTTACCTCCTCTGTAACCCACAACTTCGATAACGGTTTGTTGCGACCGTATGATTCCGCATACTCTAGAACTCATGCGCGTTCTGATTGCCGGTGGGGGCACTGGCGGACATGTAATTCCGGCGCTGGCGGTGGCGCGCGAGCTCAGGGCTCGCTACGGCGCCGAAATGTTGTTTGTGGGAACGGCGCGTGGCATGGAGAACCGGCTGGTTCCGCAGGCAGGGTTTGAGCTGGCGTTAGTGAAGGTAGGAGCCCTGAAAAATGTAAGCCTGGCAACTCGTTTGCGGACGCTCTTCGACCTTCCGCGAGCGATTCTTCACTCTCGCAAAATCATCCGCCAGTTCCGTCCGGATGTGGTGATTGGCGTGGGTGGGTATGCCTCCGGTCCGGCCATGGCTGCGGCCATCCTGGGCCGCATTCCTACGCTGGCGTTTGAGCCGAACCTGGTGCCGGGATTCGCCAACCGGATGGTTGGCCGCTGGGTCTCGGCCGGCGCAGTACATTTTGAGCAGACCAGGAAATACTTTCGCAATGCGCGCGTAGTGGGCGTGCCGGTGCGTCCGGAATTCTTCAGTGTGTCCACCCAGACACAAAACCATCCTCCCACTTTGCTGGTCTTTGGCGGCAGCCAGGGGGCGCATGCCATCAACCAGGCGGTCGCGGCGATGATTCCTGAGGTGCAAGGCCGTTTGCCGGGGCTGCATGTGATCCATCAGACCGGGGAGCGCGACTATAATGACGTCCAAGCAGCGTATTCGCGCTCGGGAACTTCGGCGGAAGTCTCAGCTTTCATTGACAATATGCCACAGGCGTTTGCCCGGGCGGACCTGTTGGTGTGCCGTTCCGGCGCAAGCACCGTTGCCGAGATCACTGCTGCAGGGAAGCCGGCCATCTTTGTGCCCTTTCCCCGCGCCGCGGATGACCACCAGCGGCGCAATGCAGAGGCCATCGCGGAAGCCGGAGCGGCAGCGCTGATTCCGGAATCCGAGCTGACGCCGGCAAAACTCGCGCAAACGGTCACGGAATTGCTTTCAAATCCGGTGCGATTGCAGGCGATGGCGGAAAAAGCCCGGAGCCTGGCGCATAGAGATGCTGCTGAGCAGGTGGCGGAGATGGCAGTTTCTCTAAGTTCATCCCGACCGGAGGGAGGGAACCCTGCACGCAAGGGGAATTTCTCAGGGCGTCCGCCGTAAGACCATCCTCGTAGAAGTAGCGATCCTTCGCTCCGCTTCGGGGTAAAGTACAAAGCTGCGCTCGGGATAAACTACAAAGATCATGTTTGCAAAAATTCAGCGGATTCATTTTGTCGGGATTGGTGGGATCGGCATGAGCGGCATTGCTGAAGTGCTGCTCACGCTGGGCTATAAGGTTTCCGGCTCCGACCTGAAAAGTTCTTCCATCACTGAGCGTCTGGCCAACCTGGGAGCAATTATCTTTGAAGGACACCGTGCGGAGAACATCACCGGCGCGGAAGTTGTGGTCACCAGTTCCGCCGTTTCCCGCGATAATCCTGAGGTCGCCTCCGCCCATGCGCAGCACATCCCGGTGATTCGAAGGGCCGAGATGCTGGCTGAATTGATGCGGCTCAAGTACGGCATCGCCATTGCAGGAATGCACGGCAAGACCACGACAACCAGCATGGTGGCGGCTGTGCTGGCCAGCGGCGGGCTTGATCCTACAGTGGTTGTGGGCGGACGGGTGGATGCGATGGGCTCCAATGCGCGCCTGGGAAAATCTCAGTACCTGGTGGCTGAGGCCGACGAAAGTGACCGCTCATTCCTCAAGCTGTTTCCCATCCTAGCCGTGGTCACCAACATTGACCGCGAGCACATGGATTGCTACCGCGATATGGAGGACGTGGAACAGGCTTTTCTCGATTTTATAGATCGTGTTCCTTTTTACGGCATGGTGGTGCTGTGCAATGACGATGAGAGGCTTCGCTCGTTCCTGCCTCGTCTGGCCCGTCGCGTTACAAGTTATGGCGTGCGCCAGGATTCTGACTTCCGCATTGTGCACGCCGAAATTGAGAGCGGCATCGCGAACCGCCATGGTTCGCGTTTTGCCGTTGAGTACCGCGGAAAGTCTCTGGGCGACTTCCATCTCCAGGTGCCGGGACACCACAACGTGCTGAATGCAACCGCTGCGGTTGCCGTGGGCGTCGGCTTGGATATCGGCCTGCAACAAATTCGCGAAGCGCTGGAAGGCTTTCGCGGCGTGGAGCGCCGGTTTGAACTGAAGGGTACGGCCAACGGCGTCAGCGTCATAGACGACTATGGCCACCATCCTACCGAGATTCGCGCTACTCTGGCAGCTGCTCGTGGATGCGGCGTCGACCGCATCCATGTGGCCTTTCAGCCGCATCGTTACACCCGGACCCAGGATCTGCTGGAAGACTTTGGTGTCGCATTCTCTGATGCGGACCGTGTCCTGGTGCTGGACATCTACGCTGCCAGTGAACTGCCAATCCCGGGCGTGACCGGCGAGCGAGTGGCGGAGGCGATTCGAAGGTCAGGCAAAGATGCCCGTTATGTTCCGTCATTCATTGAGGCGGCTCGCGAACTGGCGGCGGTGGCTGAAAGCGGAGACATGGTTCTCACGCTGGGTGCGGGAAATGTGTCGCAGCTTGGGCCGGAGATTTTGAAAGAACTAAAGGCCCGCCGCAGCGTAAAAACGGCGTAAGTCTTACCACTCGTCAACACTGGTCCCGCTGCTCTGCACCGATTTTCCCAATGGATCTCCATCCCTGGTTAGTCTCCTCATCGCAAATCAGTCGAATTATTGTCATCAATGGTAAGTCTTTTGACTTTGATTGTTGATTACTTAACTGCGAGACTACCTGTCACTAAAAAAACCGGTGCTAACCCACAAAACTCTTTTAATTTCAGGAAAAACAGGTATATTGAAACTTGGCGCTACTCCGCAGACAAAAATAGTTAATGGCGCGCGACCTTACTGATCTCAACGGACAGGACGAGCCTCGCACCTCAGCGGCTGCCCGCGAGCGGGCAGACCATTCTGGTCGCCTTTCTGCGCGCCCCATTGAATTGGATGATGACGGAGAGTCGCAGTTCCTGCGCCCAGAGAAGCGTGTTCCCGTCCGCCGCAGCCCGCTGGGCAAAAAGGCCCAGGGTCGCGTAAAAAAAGCGCTGGCCGTCGGCGCGGTCGTTTTCGTGTTTGGCGGCGCCGCGCTGGCTACTTACAGTTACGGCATTCATTCGTGGCGCTTCCGCCTGGACTCCAGCGAGAATATTGAAATTCGCGGTGTGCACAATGCCTCCCATGCGCAGGTGATGGACGTGATCGGCGCTGATATTGGCCGCAACGTCTTCTTTGTTCCTCTTGTCGAAAGAAAAAAACAACTGGAGCAGATTCCCTGGATCGAGTCGGCGACCGTAATGCGGCTGCTGCCGGATCGGGTGACCATTCAAATTCGTGAGCGCACCCCGGTTGCGTTTGTAAAAATCGGTTCCAAGATCAGCCTGATCGATGCCAGTGGGGTTGTGCTGGGAATGCCGGCCAACCGGCAGGCAAAGTATTCATTTCCCGTCATTGAAGGCATCACCGAAACCGAGCCGCTCTCCTCTCGCGCCGCTGCCATGAGGATTTACAACCGGCTGCTGCGTGAGTTGGATGCGGAAGGCTCGCACTATTCACAAGATCTGAGCGAGGTGGATCTCTCTGACCCGGAAGACGTGAAGGTCTCAGCCAACGGCGCTGGCGGCGCCGTAAGCGTCCATCTGGGGAACTCGGATTCTCTTACCCGCTACAAGCTGTATGTGACCCATATAGCGGAGTGGCGACAGCAGTTTCAGAATCTCCAATCCGTCGATCTCCGGTATGAAGGGCAGATTGTTGTGAATCCGGATGCAAAGGCCAGGGTGCAGGAACAAGCCAGGTTACAGGTTACAGGGGACAGGTTACAGACCAATGCTAAACCTAAAAAGCCGGGACGCCGGTGACCAGAAGCTGGGTTAAGGGTTTAGCGAACCAGGAACTGGGAACGGGCGACAGCCCGGAAGTAAGCCGGAAGTAAGAGAGACATGGGTAAAGAACAGAACAATACGATTGCCGTCCTGGATGTGGGCAGTGCCAAGACAGTGGCGTTGATCTGCGAGGTGAGTGAGGCAGGTCTGCGTTATCGCGGGCATGGCGTGACTGAATCGCGAGGGTCGCGCAAGGGAATCATCACCGAGCTGGACAAGGCCGTGCAAAGCATTCAAAAAGCCGTGGAGGAAGCGGAAAAACTGGCGGAGTGTCCGCTGGGTAATGCCGTGATCTCGGTGGGTGGCGCGCATATTAAAGGTATCACCAGCCGCGGCGGGGTTGCGTTAGGTTCCAGGCCGCGGGAGGTGGGTCGCGACGACATTCGCGTGGCCGTGGAGAAGGCCCGCTCGGTTAACCTGCCGCCCGACCGGGAAGTCCTTCACCTGCTGCCCCAGGAATTCATCCTGGACGATCAGGCAGGAGTCCGCGATCCCGCTGGCATGATGGGTATCCGCCTGGAAGTGAACCTGCACCTGGTGACCGCATCTTCCAGCGCCACACAAAACCTGGTAACGGCGGCGAACCGGGCCGGAGTCCATGTGGACAATACTGTCTATGAGGGGCTGGTTGCCGCTGACTGTACCTTGCGCGCTGAAGAGAAGGAACTGGGAGTTTGCCTGGTGGATACCGGTGCAGGCTCCACTGATTTGATCGTCTACGCCGATGGCATGGTGGCGCACAGCGGGGCCGTGCCCATTGGTGGAGACCACTTCACCAACGACGTGGCCGTGGGACTCAGGACGCCGCTGGTCGAAGCAGAAAAGATCAAGAAGCTCTTTGGAAACACATTGAGCAAAAAGGTGCCGGAGGGCAATGAAATCGAAGTTCCGGCGGTTGGAGACCGGCCCTCGCGCTTGATGCCGCAGCGGTTTCTGGCGGAGATTCTGGAGCCGCGTGCGGTGGAGTTGTGTGAAATGCTGCGCGACCATCTCCATCATGCGGGCGTGCTGGAGCTTTGCGGCGCCGGCCTGGTGCTGACTGGCGGTGGATCGCGGTTGAACGGCCTGGCCGAAGTTTGCGAGCAAACGCTGGGTCGTCCGGTGCGATTGGCGTCCTCTATGTCTCTGGCGCGGATGCCGGCCCAGCTTGTTCAACCGGAATTTGCGGCCGTGGTGGGATTGGCTATGTATGCCCATCGCACCAGTGTGGCCAGGACTGCCCAGGAGCAGGGAATCAGTTCCAAACTGAAAGCCTGGTGGGCGAAACTGGGAGCGTGAATGAATCGGGTGATCGGGTCATCGCAAGATCTATGTCAAGCGAAGATCTATGGTAAGCAAATTTCTAGCAAAACTTTTGGAGTGGTGACAAATGAGTGACGAAAAGAAAAAACCGCAATCCGAGGATGAGGTACGCATTCAATTCAACGAAGATCCGCGCAATAACGCCAAAATCAAGGTGATTGGCGTTGGCGGCGGTGGCGGGAATGCCGTGAACCGGATGATCTGTACCGGAGTAGAAGGCATAGAGTTCGCGGTTGCCAATACCGACCTGCAGGCCCTGCAGATGTCACGCGCTCCGGTAAAGATCCAGCTGGGCACCAAGCTGACCAATGGGCTGGGGGCGGGTGCTAACCCGGAAATTGGCCGCCGGGGCGCCTTGGAGGATGCGGATAAGATCATCGAAGTGCTGGAAGGCGCGGACATGGTGTTCGTGACCGCGGGACTTGGAGGTGGCACGGGCACCGGGGCCGCGCCGATCATCGCGTCTCTGGCCAGTGAGATGGGCGCATTGACCGTTGCCGTGGTGACCAAACCATTTGCCTTCGAAGGCAAGCGGCGGTTGAACCAGGCGGAGCGCGGTCTGGCCGAGTTGGTGGACAGTGTGGACACCATGATCGTGATCCCCAACGAACGGCTGCTGGCGGTGGCCCACGATGCGGGCTTCTTCGAGTCGTTCCAGATTGCTGATGATATTCTTCGCCAGGCGGTGCAGGGTATTTCCGACATCATCACCATTCCCGGCATCATCAACCGCGACTTTGCCGACGTGAAAACCATTATGGCCGGCATGGGCTACGCGGTGATGGGCACGGCGACCGGTCAGGGAGAGCGCCGTGCGACGCAGGCGGCACAGGCGGCCATTGCCTCTCCGCTTCTGGAAGCAGGCGCCATTGACGGCGCGCGCGGCATTCTCATCAACATTACCGGCTCCAGCTCACTCAAGCTGGCGGAAGTGAATGAAGCATCCACCATCATCCAGGGCGCTGCCCACGAAGACGCCAATATCATCTTCGGTGCGGTGCAGGATGAAAAGATGAAGGACGAGGTAAAGATCACGGTCATAGCTACCGGCTTCAAAACCACCGAGCCGCAGCGAAAGGAGCGTTCGGTATCGGCGGCGCAGTCGGCGATCTCTGCGGCCCGGACCGCATCCGCGTACCACGCTCAGAGTCCTACCGCCTTTGCCGGCCGCAGCAACGGCAATGGCCACAACCTTGCGACCGTGACTCGTACGGCTACGCCCATGCGGGAAAGACCAAGCCTGGAATCCGTAAAGGAAGCGGTGAAGGGGACGATAGAGCAGGACAATCTGGATGTGCCGGCGTTCATCCGCAAGCGCGGAGAGAACTGAGGCTTTTCCTTAAGGCTTTATGCTCCCGTGACAGATATGTCTCGCTGGGCGATGTTTTTGTTACCCAGAGATGTACTTCAGTTTGCAGGAGAGCAAATTTTGCGTTGACTTGATATTGGTCAACTCTCTAATATTCAAGCTATCCGCTTGCCAAGCTTAAGGTTTTTCCCCCTTTTAGCCGATGAAGCGAGAATATTGAAAAAAAACAGCAACAAAGGATTTTCCCTCGGGTCATAGGTTTCAGCATGTATTTTCGTTTCAGGACATTAGTAATCTCTCTAGTAACAGCAGTGCTGCTATCCGCGGTTTCGTTCGCGGGCACTGCAACCACGCCATCCACCTCCACAAAAGCGGCCAAGCGTGATGGCAAAGTAACCGAGAGTCCGCGTGCGCAAAAGCGCATGGCCCGGCTGCGCCACAGCCGCAAAGGGGTCAGGCAGAACGTCAGCCTGAAGCGGCGGCATCGTTATTATGAGCGGTTCTATACCAGCTCCTACGCCACAGACCTGACCGAAGGCGACGTCATCGCCGGTGAAGACCTCACGGTCCGCCAGGCGGCCATTGATGCTCTGGGCAATATGAATGGAACCGTGGTGGCCATGGATCCCACCAGCGGACGCATCCTGGCCATGGTGAACCAGAAACTGGCGCTTTCAGAAGGCGCGCAGCCCTGCTCCACCATCAAGTTGTCAGTGGCGTTGGCCGCCCTGAGCGAGAAGATCATTACGCGGGAGACGGAAGTCTCCCTGGGCACCCGCTCGCAAATGAGCTTGACTGAGGCCCTGGCCAAATCGAATAACGCTTTTTTTGAAGCGCTCGGCCGCAGGCTGGGTTTTGAGAAGGTGAGCTATTACGCTCATCAGTTCGGCCTTGGCGAGCTGGCCGGCTTCAACATTGAGGGCGAGCACCTGGGCGTATATCCCACTCACGTGCTCGATGCCAGCCTGGGCGGCGTGGGCAAGATGTGCTCTTTTGGCGAGAGCATTTCCATGACCCCGCTGCAACTGGGAGCCATGGTTTCGGCGATTGCCAACGGTGGAACGCTCTATTACCTCCAGCATCCAACCACTGCAGAGGAGGTGCTGGATTTTCAGCCCAAGATCAAACGGCAGTTGGATATTGGGCCGCTCATCCCGGAAATAGCTGAAGGAATGACGGGAGCAGTTCAGTACGGCACGGCCCGCAGCTTGCGCGTTAATTTCAGCGAAGAGCAGGTCCTGGGAAAGACCGGAACCTGTTCCAAAGATGGGACCCGCTTCGGATGGTTCGCCTCTTATGCCAATACGCAGTATGGCCACATTGTAGCCGTGGTCTTCCTTCGCGGAGGCCGGCCAACCTTCGGCCCCAAAGCCGCAGAGATCAGCGGCCGCTTCTACCGCAATCTTTACGATCACAATTTCTTCACGCAGCCCGCGACTTCCGCCAGCCGCACGCCAACGGAAAAGACCGCAATCGGAGCGCAGCAGTAGACAGGCAAGTTCTAATTACTTTTGTTTTCTCTCGTCGCTGGCAATCAGGCCGTCTTTGATGTGAATGACGCGATAGGCGTGCTCGGCGATATCCGCTTCGTGGGTAACCAGCACAATAGTGTTGCCTTTTTTGTGCAGCTCTTCAAAGAGCAGCATGATTTCTGCGCCGGTCTGTGAATCCAGATTACCGGTAGGCTCGTCCGCAAGAATGATCGACGGATTGTTGACCAGGGCACGCGCCACGGCCACGCGTTGGCGCTGACCGCCGGAGAGTTCGTTGGGCTTGTGGTTCATGCGCTCTTCCAGGTCAACAGCATGAAGAGCAGCCTTGGCCCGCTCGATCCTCTCTGCCGCGGGTGTGCCGCTATAGATCAGGGGCAACTCAACATTGTGCAAGGCGGTGGCCCGGGCCAGCAGGTTGAAAGTCTGAAAGACGAAGCCAATTTCTTTGTTACGGATGCGGGCCAGTTCATCATCGTCCAGCTCGCTCACCTGGTTCCCATTCAGCCAATACCGCCCCTTTGTGGGGGTATCCAGGCAGCCAATCAGGTTCATCAACGTGGATTTGCCGGAACCCGAAGGCCCCATGATGGCAACATATTCGCCGCGATCAATGCTTACATTTACGCCGCGCAGGGCATGTACCTGCTCGGACCCCATCTCATAGGTCTTCCACAGGTCCTCAGTACAGATCATGCAGTTTGAGGGGGGCGCTTTTATTACGCCCTGGGAAATGTCGGCGACTTGAGTTGCCATGAGTTGCTCTCTCCTGCCCGGATCCACAATATGGTCTTGATCCTTACTTAGACGCCAGATGTGGCCGGACGTTTACGATTCTTCCTTGGCAGCGATGGAATTATCCACCTTTACCCCCGCGCCGTTCCGCAGAGTACGCAGCACTTTATAGGTGCCGGTAATGATCTCGTCGCCCTCTTTCAGCCCATCCTTGATTTCAATATCGGTGGCGCCGCTAAGGCCGGTTTCCACCTGGCGAAACTCCGCCTTCTTATTGGGCAGGATGACAAATACTCCTTGGACTTCTTCCTTTTTCTTGTTGTTCGGCTGGCTGGCAACCGGCTGAACTTTGTTCTTGGTCTTGTCCTGCGCCTCCAGGTCAGCCTTGTCGCGAATAGTGATTGCCTGGATGGGAATCGTCAAGGCCCCGCTGCGCGTTCCGGTTGTGATTTTCGCCGTAGTAGAAAGGCCTGGCCGCACGTTCTGGGGAGGATCTTTCAGCGTGACCACAACCTTGAAGTCCTTGGCTTCCTGGTTGCTGGAGGTGCTTTGCGAAGTGGCCAGCCCGGTAGAGCGGACGATGGCATTATCTCCGATCTCCGTTACCTCACCTTTGAACGTCTTTCCCGGAATTGCGTCAATCGTAACCTCGGCGGCCTGCCCCAACTTCACATTGACAATATCGGTTTCGTCTACCTGGACTTCAGCCGTAATGATGGACATGTCCGCCAGCGTCATGAGGGTGCTCCCTGGCGAGTTCTGAATTCCCATGACGACTGTTTCGCCCTCATGCACGGGTATATATGTCACTACGCCCGCAAAGGGCGCTTCATAGGTGGTCTTGCTCAAAACGTCACTGGAGTGGGTGAGCGCGGCGCGCGCCTGGGCAACATGGCCCTGGGCGGAGTCCAGCTGCGCCCTGGCCTGGGCAACGCGGGACTGGTCTTGTGCCATTACGGCGGAGGCAACGTCATACGCCGACTTCTTAGTCTCGTAATCCGCGGTGGAGATCAATCCTGCTTTGTACAGGCTGGCGTTGCGGTCATAGTCCTGCTTCTTCTGGGCAGCGTCCGCCGTGCTGCTCTTGAGCGCCGCCTGGGAGGTTTTGAAATTTGCCTCCGCTGCAACCTGGTCCGTGATGCTGGATTCCAAAGCAGCCTTGGCGGCGGCGACATCTGAGGCGGACTGGATGTTTTCTAGTTGTGCTAATGTCTGCCCTTTGTGGACTCGATCTCCCTCATTGACAAAAAGGTGGGTGATCCTTCCCATGGCATTCGCGCCCACATTGACCTGCAGCTTAGGCTTGATCTCCCCGGAAGCCGTCACGGAGGAAGCGATGTCCTGCTTGACTACTTTGCCGGTCTGTACGGTAACCAGACCCTTCCCTCCCTGGCTGAGAGAAAAACCAACGATGGCCATGGCTACAACCACGCCGGCCACAATCAAAATAATCTTCTTCTTTGCCTTCATGAGTCCTTTTCACTCACCTCAGAGAGGACAGTTACACCTGAGATATATACGCCATCGCGACCCGGAAGGTTCCAGGGATTAGCAGGGTGTCACACGTCGTCAGTCATTTTTAAGTGAGCCGCTTTTTGATTATATCCAGACTTGAACCCTGAGAACCAACATTCCATACCTCGCAAAGGCAAACGACTCCATGGGAAGAGCCTGGTCCTGCCAAGCCTCTACAGCCCCAAGCCTCTACAGCCTTAAGACGCGCTATCCCGAGACTTATTACCGAGCGGTTAAAAAACCTTGATTCTGGGTCATCCAAAGACTTAGAATACCAGCACCCCTACTCCTAACTTTCACGTTAAGGAGTGCGCAGTTGACATTCAATCATCGCTGTCCCCACTTTCTTTCAGTGGTCGTCATTTTTTTGTCTATAGGTGGAATCCGCGCGCAGGAGCCGGATTCAAGCCAGCCGAAGCAAGCACCCCCTCAAGCCCAAACCGACCAGGAGCGTGATCCGCTCCAGCGCCCGTTGGGCAGCCAGCAGGGAAACAAATCCAGGCGGGAAAAGGAAAGCAAGCACTACCGGGACTGGAAGAGAGAGGTCCAGTGGATCATTGCCGACGACGAGCTGGCCGCATTTAACAAACTGGGCACAGACGTGGAACGGGACAATTTCATTGAGATCTTCTGGAAACATCGCGATCCCACTCCGGACACGGAAGAAAACGAATACAAGGACGAGTTCTACCGCCGTAAGGCTTATGCCAATGAGCATTTCAGCGCCGGGATTCCGGGTGAGTTGACCGACCGCGGCCACATGTACATTCTTTATGGCAAGCCGGACTCCATCGAGTCCCATCCGATGGGCGGACCATATCTGCGCCCCGCGGAGGAAGGTGGGGGTAGCACAGAAACCTATCCGTTTGAAATATGGCGGTACCGCGATCTGGGGGACAAGGGCCAGGAAGTAATGATCGAATTTGTCGACGTCTGTGGTTGCGGTGAGTATCGGAAGACCACGAATCGCTCCGACAAGGATGCCTTAAAGAACGTGCCGAACGCCGGCCTCACGGATTTGGAGGCCATGGGGAGGGTGAACAAGGCTGACCGTTCTCGTGATCCTGAAGGGCTCGGCCAGGGCCTCTTCAATCAAAACAACAGCACCAAAGAGCTGGACCGCATTCAGCAAGATGCGTTGCTGGAGCGGGCGCCGGCGCCGCGCGCGCTCAATACCGCGGTGACCTCGATCGTTCGCTACCATCTGCTGCCGTTTGATGTGCGGGTTGATTTTGTGAAGGGAACCTCAGACACGGTGCTGGTGCCCATTACTGTGCAGGTGCCGAATCGCGAGCTGACTTTTGTAAACAAGGACGGAGTACAACGCGGCGTGGTCAACATTTTTGGCAGACTCACCACACTTACCGGCAAGGTAGCGCAGACATTTGAGGATACGGTGCGCGTGGACCTTCCGCAGGAGGTGTTCGAGAAGGGTGTAAACAACGCGGCTCTGTATTGGAAGGCGCTGCCCATGCGTCCGGGGCGTTACCGCCTGGACATCGTAGCCAAGGACGTAAACGGCGATAAGCTGGGAAGCTTTTCTCGTGGCATCGTGGTCCCCGTGTACAGCGAAGACCAATTGTCTGCTTCGTCCCTGATCCTGGCGGATGCGCTGGAGCCCCTCGCCATGAATGAGGTGGGAACCGGCAACTTTGTGATCGGCGCCACAAAAATCTGGCCCAAAGTCCAGGCTGCTGGAAAGACGATCAGTTTCAGACACAATCAGAACATGGGCTTGTGGATGCAGATCTACAACCTTGCCGTGGATGGGAAAACCGGCAAAACCGCCTTCACAGTCCAATATGAGGTGATCGATGTCACCACGAATCAGCCGGTGATGAAGATGAGTGAGAGTAAAGGGCAGATTGGCAGCGCCGGGAACCAGTTCCTGCAAAAGAGCCTGCCCCTGGGCTCCCTGGCTCCAGGTGAGTACCAGGTCACAGTCAAGGTGAATGACTTGGTCGTGGACCGCAGCATATCGCCGGTGGCGAGGTTTATGGTCGAATGAAACGAAAGGCCCCAGGTTTATTGGAAAACCTTAAGATCGACCGTGTTCTGCAGGTGCATTCTTGGGAAGATACTGAGGCACTGAGGCTTATAACCTTGCTTCTGATGCCCCTAAAGACTTAAAATTTAGCTGTTCTCCGCAATGAAGGAGTGATTCAGGTGAACCCCGTTTATTACCGTTCTCGATTCCTTGTTATACCGTTTATCCTGCTTGTTTCGTGGGGAATTCTAGCCGTGGGCCAGGATTCCGGCAAAAAGAAAGACTCCAAGGATTCCAAGGCCCAGGATGCCAGCCAATCCCAACCGGACCAGGATCAGGACCCGCTGAAGCGAGCTGTCAAGCCTGAACAGCAGAAAAAGGCCATTCTGGAAAAAGAGAGTGGCTACTATAAGAAATGGGTCAATGAGGACGTCCGTTGGATCATTACGGATGAAGAGCTTTCCGCCTGGAAAAAGCTGACCACCAACACCGAAAGAGACAATTTCATTGAAGGTTTCTGGCAGCGGCGCGATCCTACGCCCGACACTGGAGAGAATGAATACAAGGACGAGCACTACCGCCGCATCGCATGGGCTAATGAGCATTTTGCTGCCGGAGTGCCGGGATGGCGAACGGATCGGGGACGCATGTACATCATGTACGGCAAGCCGGATTCGATTGATTCACACCCGATGGGCGGCCCCTACCAGCGTCCGGCAGAAGAAGGCGGCGGCCAGACCGAGACCTATCCCTTTGAGGTCTGGCGGTATCGTTATCTTGAGGGCATCGGCCAGGAAATAGAGATTGAGTTTGTAGATCCCTGCAGTTGCGGCGAATATCACATGACCCTTGACCGCTCGGAAAAGGATGCGCTGTTGCACGTCCCCAACGCTGGCCTGACGGACATGGAATCCATGGGCATGGCGAACAAGGCCGACCGGTTCCGCAACCCGGAGGCGCTGGGCCAGGGCTTCTTCAACCAGAATAACCAAACCAAACAGTTTGACCGGCTGGAAACGTTTGCCAAGTTGAACCGCGCTCCAGAGGTGAAATTCAAAGACCTGGAAGCCGTGGTCAATACCAAAATCCGGTACAATCTGCTGCCGTTTGATGTTCGCGTGGATTTTGTGAAAGTAACCTCCGATACGGTGCTGGTGCCTATTACCATCCAGGTGCCGAATCGTGAACTGACGTTTGTGAACAAGGACGGCGTGCAACGCGGCGTGCTCAATATTTTCGGCAGAATGACGACCCTCACCGGCAAAGTGGCGCAGACCTTCGAAGATCCGGTGCGGCTGGATGTTCCGCCGGAGTTGCTGTCCAAGTTTGTGAACAATGTGGCGCTGTACTGGAAGGCGCTGCCCATGCGTCCAGGACATTACCGTCTGGATATCGTGGTGAAGGACGTGAATGGAGACAAGCTGGGCACCATGAGCCAGAGCGTGATAGTCCCGGAATTTAACGAGGACAAGCTGGCTTCCTCCACGCTCATCCTTGCGGATGATGTGGAGCAGGTGCCTTCGCGCGAAGTAGGGACCGGGAATTTTGTCCTGGGTATGATGAAAGTCCGCCCCAGGGTAGCACCGGCCAACGGAAAGCCGGCCAACTTCAAGCGCGCGTCGGACCAGAAAGTGAATTTCTGGATGCAGGTTTATAATCTGACGCTGGACGAAAAGACCAAAAAACCCTCGGCCACGGTTCAATATCAGATTGTGAATACGGCGACGAATAAATCCGTGGTGGACATTACGGAAAATACGGACCAGATGGGCAATGTTGGTGAGCAGTTGACCCTGCAAAAGAGCCTGCCGCTCAGCAAACTGGATCCAGGCGTCTATCAGGTGACGATTAAGATCAACGATCTGGTCTCACAACAGACCATTTCGCCTACGGCCAGATTTACAGTCGAGTAACGGGACAGGTAACTCCACATCTTGGTAGGTGGTGGAATATGGCCAGTAAACTCGGGAAATTGCTGGTAGTTTTGCTTGCTTGTGCGCCAGTCTATGGCGCCACGGCTGGGGCAATCTCCGGCTTCATCAAGAGTACTTCCGGCATGCCGCAAATGGGCGCGGTGGTTGAGATCTCAACCTCAGCCGCCACCCTGGGAACCACTGTCTTTACTGACGCGAAGGGCTTCTATAGCGCGGAGAATCTTCCTGCGGGCACCTATCAGGTAAGAGTTTCCGCCGCTTCCTTCCTCCCTTCGTTGCGCGAGAATGTGAGTCTCCACGCTGGGGCCCGCCTGATCGTTAACCTTACCCTCAACACTCTGGCGGACGCGATTAATCTGATCCCCAACCGCCGCTCTCCTAATTCTGACGCTGATGAGTGGCACTGGACGCTCCGTTCCGCCGCCAACCGCCCGATTCTGCGGGTTTTTGATAATGGTCCTCTGGTAGTCGTAGAGAACCCGGAGGCTGCGGAGGATCATATTTTGAAGGCGCGGGTAGCGTTTATCGCCGGATCGGAAGCCGATGGTTTTGGCAGTGATGGCGAGATGACGACTGCGTTCTCGCTGGAGAAGTCGTTGTTTGCCTCCGGCATGTTCTCAGTCAATGGCGATATCGGTAACGCCTACGGAGAACCGAGTGGGATCGTCAGGGCCTCTTACGCCCACGACTTCGGGAATGGTTCCCGGCCCAAGGTAACTGTCACCTACCGTCATCTGGCTTCGCCGGGACTGGCGGTCCAGAATGCTGCTTATTCCGCTGTCTCCACCACTGCCTCTGACAGGATGTCGATTGCCGGGTTCATCGATTTGGATTACGGGACCGAGCTGGAAGCATTGCAGTTTGCCCGGCGTGTGACGGCTGTGCGTCCTTTTGGGTCGGTCGATGTTCATCTTTCACCCAACATGGTGCTTGAGTATCGTTATGCCACTTCTGAGCCTGATCCTCGCGGAGAAAAGGGGTTTGCCACTGCTCCTGCGGACCTGAGCGAATCTGGCCCGCGCATGACGTTGAGCGGCGGTGCTCCCGATCTGGAACATGCGCAACATCAGGAAGTTTCTGTTTCCCGTCGTTTTGGAAACAACAGCATCCAGTTGGGGTACTACACCGATCAGATCCACAATATTGTCCTCACAGGCGTCGGCGATCCCTGGAGTTATTCTGACGATGTGCTTCCGGATGTCTACTCGGGGACCTTCTCCTACGGTGCAGGCGGCTTGAGCACCACGGGGATGAGGTTTGTGGCGCAGAGGAAGATTTCTGACGATATAACCGCCACCGTGGATTACTCGACTGGTGGAGTGATTGCCCTGAAAGGCCCGGTAAGCACCTGGCAGGCGGTATCTTCCAATTTGAGCTCTGATCGTCAGCATTCCATCGGTGGAAAGGTTTCCGGACGGATTCCGCGGTATAGCACCCGCCTGGTTGCGTCTTATAAATGGAACAGCGGCCGCGCCCTTTCTGCCGTGGATGAATTCAATGCGTCTCCCGGCCAGATGGATCCCTATTTCAGCCTGTTCATCCGCCAGCCGCTCCCCGGCGCCTCGTTCATCCCTGCCAAAATGGAAGCCCTGATAGACGTGCGCAATCTGCTGGCGCAGGGGTATGTTCCCGTGTTGGGACAGGACGGCCACACTCTTTATTTGGTGCAATCAGCCCGCGCGTTGCGCGGTGGGCTGGCATTCACATTCTAAAAGGAAGCATTCAGTAGTAAGCACGCTGGCAGCGGGCATTCGGCCTTAAGAAGTACGTTCATCCCGTAATCGGAGACTTGCTGCATTTAGTGGTTCACATCTCTTCATTAAAAATGATTTAATATCCGCTGGGTTTTCTCCGTCAGTCCGATAAACGGGCATTCAAAGCTATGAAAAAATTAAGTCTGGTGGTGGCTCTTCCGGGCGAAAACGCTTATTTGCGCGAACAGGAGGCAGTTGCAAGAGACACAGCTGACCGGCTTAACATTGGCCTGAGAACCATGAATGCAAACAGTGATGCTGTGACCCAGAGCCAGCAATTGCTGGAAGTCATTCAGTCAAAATCCGCTCCTCTGCCGGACGCCATTGTGGTTGAGCCGGTGACGGCCATGGGCCTGCCGCGTGTGGCGGAGGCCGCTGTGGCCGCCGGCGTCGCATGGGTGATGAGCAACGCAGAGGCGGACTACCTCGACCGGCTGCGCAAAACTTCGAAAGTGCCGGTCTTCGCAGTTTCTCAGGACCATCACGGGATTGGCCGGCTTCAGGCCCAGCAGTTTAGTGTGCTCTTGCCCGATGGCGGTTCGGTCCTATATCTACGCGGGCCGGTGAGCAATTCTCTGGCAACCAGGCGCGCCGGAGGCATTGACGGCAACACGCCTCCCAGGATCCGCACAAAAACTCTGAAAATACAATGGACCGAACAAAATGCCTACCAATCGGTCACTTCCTGGTTGCGCTTACCGAGTGTCCATGCGGCGGATGTTGACCTGGTCTCTTCGCAGAACACTGATTTCATCATGGGTGCAAGAAGAGCATTCCAGGAGCACTGGGAAGCTGAAGAGCGGCAGAGGTGGCTCAACCGGCTCTATACCGCCGCCGGCCTGCTCCGTCAAACCAAACCCCTGGTGGACCAGGGTGTTCTGACGGCGGCAGTGGCTACGTCGCTCACCATGGACGTTGCCTTGGAAATGCTGGTTCGGGCCCTTAAAACTGGGACGCAGCCGCCGGAGCATACCTTCGTCCAGACATCCTCGTATCCAAGCCTGGAAGATCTAAGCAGAAAAAGGGCGTTGAGCAAACCTCTGGCCCCGTGAGCATGGCATTATCCGTCCCAGAATCGCCTCCACCAGCGTTTCTTGCTTTGAGTTTCTTCTTCTTCGAAGAACGGTTCATCTGTCAATCCCAAAAAGCCTCCGGCGCGCATGTTGGCTGGAGGCGTGGGCGTGCACGCTGGCAAGGGAATTGGATTCCAGCGAAAGACGGCCAGTGCGGCCTGTCCCAACCCCCGGCATGGCAGTACGGCCACAATCGTCTCCCCAAGACTTAACGCGTGTTCCATGGCTGAGCGATCGGGAAGTTCAACAATGGTTTGTTCCGGTAATTTGGCGCGGAGGGCGAAGGAGGTTTCATCGTCGAAGCTGGTCCAGTTTGGCATAGGAATATTCCGCTGACGAAGTGGCTTTAATTCTGATGCAACTTGTGGCTGGCGCGTTGACGACTGCGAGGGCCTTCATGTACTCTCGCGGGTTTCGGCAATTCGAACCGCATGGAGTGCAGGATGCCAAAATCTACGCCAGCCAGCCGCATCACGCGCCGCAGCTTTGCTGTAGGCGCCACCGCCGCCGCCACCGCCGCCCTGCTGCCCGGACGCAAGGCCTCTGCCCAGGCTGCGGCGCCAACCCAGTCGCAGGCCGATGCCATGGCCAAACTCTCGCCCGGAGCGCGCGCGGAGGTGGAGATGAAAGTGAGTGAAATCTTCCGCAAATATGGCAGCCGTCTGAGCGAGGAGCAAAAGGCTGACATCCGCAAGGTGATGGCGGAGACCCAGGACGGCCTGGAAAAAATGCGCAGCTTTGTCCTGGCCAACGGCGACCAGCCAGCCACAGTTTTTAAGTTTGCTGCGGGAGAAAAGGAAAATAGACATGCTTAGCGAAGACGTCTTTTATCTCCCGGTGACCGACCTGGCCCGCCGCATACATTCGCGCCAGCTTTCTCCCGTTGAGCTTGCCGAGAGCTACCTGGAAAGAAGCCGCACCATTGGCGCCCGTCTGAACGCGTATGCAAACCTGACGCCGGAACTGGCGCTCAAGCAGGCGCGCGCCGCCGAAAAAGAAATAGCGGCAGGGAAGTATCGCGGCCCGCTGCATGGTATTCCTTATGCGGCCAAGGACCTGCTTGCCGTAAGAAATTATCCAACCACCTGGGGAGCGCATCCCTGCCTCGATCAGCATTTTGATTACGATGCCACCGTGATCAGAAAACTTGAGGATGCCGGGGCCGTGCTGATCGGCAAGGCCGCCATGATTGAACTGGCTGGCGGCATGGGGTACCGGTATGCGTCAGCCTCCGCCAGCGGCGCCACCAGAAACCCGTGGAATGAGGCCTTTTGGACCTGTGGCTCTTCCAGCGGCTCTGCGGCCATTGTCGGCGCGGGACTCGCGGCCTTTGCGCTGGGCACGGAGACCTGGGGATCGATTATCTGTCCCTCCGGATTTGTTGGCATCAGCGGGTTGCGTCCCACATTTGGCCGCGTGAGCCGCTATGGGGCCATGGCGCTGGCCTACTCCACGGACCACATCGGCCCCATGACCCGCGCCGCGGAGGATTGTGATCTGGTCCTGAAAGTGATTTCCGGACACGATGCCCAGGATGCCGGCTCGCTGCCGGAATCGGCGGCCAAATACACCGGCGCGTCCGCGCCTGCCAGGCCGTTGCGCGTTGCCTGGATCGCGAACCAATGGAAAGAGATTTCTCCGGATGTGAACAATAACACCGGTGCTGCGCGGGAAATCCTGGAAAAGAGTCCGTCGCTCAAGCTCAGCACCATCAGCTTGCCGGAAGGGCCGTGGGAGATAGCCGCCGGGACCATTGTTTCCGTGGAAGGGGCTGCAGCTTTTCGCGACCTGATTCAGTCCGGGCGGGTTGCCGAGCTGAGCGATCCCCTGGGCAGGATTGGCGGTTACATGAATGAGGCCATCAGCGCCTCTGATCTCATGACTGCGGAAAGAATCCGCAGAATCCTGCAGAAGAAAATGGACGAGATATATGCTGAAATAGACCTCCTGGTTACGCCGTCTCTTCCCGTGACTGCCTCCAGGCTGGACGCGAACCTGGACGAGGCCCTCACCTTTCCCGATCCGGTTGGCGGGATCGGCAATATTTGCGGGTTGCCCGCGATCAGCGTGCCTTGCGGTTTTGATCACAATAGCCTGCCCACGGGCATACAGTTTATTGGGCGTCCGTTGGGGGATGCGCAGGTGATACAGGCCGCGCGAATTTTTCAGGCGCAAACCGATTGGCACAAGCGCCACCCAAAGCTTTCGTAATCCTCCCAGGTGTTTTACCCAGTGCGGAGACAAGCTGCGGTGTGCCATACTTAGAGGGGTAGTCTGACGGCTAGAATCGCCTTGCTTCGGCTGAAGGAGAACGGCATCACCCGCAAGCTTAGGCGTCGCATTGCAGTGTTGCACAAGAGCGCCTTTGCTGACGCGATCATGCACCCAGATTCCGAATGTCCGCCTCTTCATTCACCGGCACAGCATCCTCTGATTCCCAGCCGTTGCGGCAGTCTATCCAGCAGCACATCCGCTATACTCTGGCCAGGCCTCCCGATGGCCTGACGCCGCAAGAACTCCTGAAACCTCTTTCGCTGGCCATCCGCGACTTCCTGATCGACCACCTGCTGGAAACCGAACAGCGGTATCGCCAGCAGGATGTGAAGCGCCTTTTTTATCTCTCCATGGAATTTCTGATGGGGCGCTGGCTCAGCGATAACCTGTGCAATCTGCGCCTGGACGGACCATGCCGGACGATACTCAAAGAGGACTATGGAATTGTTCTGGACGATGTATTGGAATCTGAACCGGATGCCGGCCTGGGTAATGGCGGCCTGGGACGGCTGGCTGCCTGCTTCCTGGAATCGATGGCAACTCTGGGCATGCCGGGCTTCGGTTACGGCATTGACTATGAGTACGGCATGTTCAAGCAGGAAATCGTAGGCGGGCACCAGCGCGAGAAACCCGATTTATGGAAGGCGGGAGGAACGCCGTTTTACATCGAGCGCCCGCAGGACTTGTGCCTGATTCCGTTGTACGGACGCTTGGAGAGCACCCGCGATTCCGAAGGCAATCGCCGCCAGAAATGGACGGACTACAACATTGTGGTGGGCATGCCCAACGATCTGCCCGTAGCCGGCTTTGGCGGGCAGACGGTGAATTATCTGCGCCTTTTCACCGCGCACGCCTCACAGGACTTTGATATTGAGATCTTCAACCGCGGCGACTACATCCGCGCCGTGGAGCAGAAGATTGCTTCCGAGAACATCTCGCGGGTCCTGTACCCCTCTGATTCAGTGTTGTCGGGAAGGGAACTGCGCCTGGTTCAGGAGTATTTTCTGGTGGCGTGTTCCCTGAATGACATTGTCCGGAACTACAAGGCTGCGCACACCGGCTTCAATGACTTTCCCGCCAAGGTTGCGGTGCAGATGAATGATACCCATCCCAGCTTGTGCGTTGCCGAACTTATGCGGTTGTTGGTGGATGAAAACGGCGTGGACTGGGACCACGCCTGGGAGATCACCGAAGCAACGCTGGGTTATACCAATCACACCCTGATGCCGGAGGCGCTGGAGAAATGGCCGGTGCCTCTGCTGGAACGAGTGCTGCCGCGGCACATGGACATCATCTTTGGCATCAACTACCAGTTCCTGCGGACGGTTGCCAAACGCTGGCCGGTAGATATGGACCGGCAGCGCCGCATGTCCATTATTGAAGAGGCCCCGGAAAAGCAGGTCCGTATGGCGCATCTGGCCATTGTGGGCAGTCATGCCGTGAATGGGGTTTCCAAGCTGCACACCGAACTGCTCAAGACTTCGCTGGTCCCGGATTTCGCCGGCCTGTGGCCCGAGCGCTTCAACAACAAGACCAATGGCGTCGCTCCACGCCGTTGGATCCTGAAGGCCAATCCCGGGCTCGCAACCCTGCTGACGCGCACTGTGGGCGAGGGCTGGATCACGGACTTGCAGCAGGTGCGGGAGATCGAAAAATACTCTTCCACGCCGGCCTTTCAGCAGGAGTTCATGGAGATCAAGCGGCGCAATAAAGAAAAACTGGCCAGAGAGGTGCTCAAGACAACCGGAGTCAGCATCGATCCTGATTCCATGTTCGATGTCCAGGTGAAGCGCATTCATGAATACAAACGGCAGCTCTTGAACGTGATGCGCATCATCCATGAATACCTGGGTATGGTGGAGGGCGGAGTCGAGCCTGTGGTTCCGAGGACGTACATCTTTGCCGGCAAGGCCGCGCCCGGATACTGGGCTGCAAAGCAGATCATCAAGCTTATCAACAACGTGGCCCAGGTGATCAACGCCGATGCGCGTGTGAACCACAAGATCAAAGTCGTCTTCGTCCCGGACTATCGCGTCTCCCTGGCGCAAACCATCATGCCGGCTGCGGATTTAAGCCAGCAAATCTCCACCGCTGGCATGGAGGCCTCCGGCACCGGCAACATGAAGCTGGCCATGAATGGCGCGCTTACGGTGGGAACGCTCGATGGCGCGAACATCGAGATCAGGGAAGAAGTTGGTGAGTCTAACATCTATGTCTTTGGCCTGACTGTGGATGAAGTCCGCTGGTACCGGGAAAAAGGCAGCTACAACCCGCGCGAGCTCTATAGCAGTGATCCGGTGCTGCGCCAGGTCATGGACAGCCTGGCCGCCGACCGTTTCTGTCCGGAAGAGCAAGGCTTGTTTCGCTGGATTGTAGATGAGCTGCTGGACCGGGGCGACCGCTATTTCCATTTGGCTGACCTTCCTTCTTACATTCAGGCCAGCAAAAACGCGGAGAAAGACTACCGGGACCCTGCGATCTGGGCGCACAAGGCGATCCTGAACGTGGCCCGTGTCGGAACATTTTCCAGCGATCGCGCCGTAAGAGAATACGCGAGAGATATCTGGGGTATCCAGCCCGCAATATCGCCGCCGCTGCCACAAGAAAAGCAAACTCCCGAATTTCTTACCGCTGATTCCCGCTGATGGCGCTGATGGCCGGGAGCGCAGCCGCCCTCGGCTGTGGACGATGTCCGTGTGCTAGACTGAAAGAGTCTTTCTGCATTTCGCCATCCCAACCAAGGGCGCGTAGCTCAACTGGCAGAGCAACTGACTCTTAATCAGTAGGTTGAAGGTTCGATTCCTTCCGCGCTCACCAATATTTTCAAGAACTTGCGAGGGTGATGTTTTCGAGATACGGCACAAATTCTGGCATAAATCTTTGCCAAGAATTATTGAGCAAATGTGCTCTGGGCGCTTTTGTTGAGTGCTTGGCGCATAATTTCCAGCGCATCCGCAACACGCACACAACGCACATACGCACCCATCGACCAAGCTCCATGATCTCGCCAACCTTAGCTGAGGGCACATGGCGGGTTCGGGAACTAAGTTGTCACCCAAGTCGCGCATGAACTCTTCGTGTACTTGATCTACGCTGGATCTTTTATAGTCAAAGAAATGACATGCTGACTTTCTGACAAATGCCTTGTCTTTGAATACAGAACTGGATATATTACTGGATATAGATGAGTTTCGAAAATGAGCGATGTAGCCCAGAAGCGAGCCATTAAGAACTACCGTCGTCGTCTGCGGAAGCGGGGAGAGGCCCGTTTCGAGGTCCTCGGCCTCAACGCCGATCGCGATCTGATTCGCTCACTGGCCAAGAGGCTTGCGCAAGATGATCCCGAGGCGAGGCGCATTCGCTCCGAGGTCACGCGCGCTGTCTCCGGCACGACCCAGAAAGGTGGAATCCTCGCGGCGCTTCGCCGTTCACCCCTCGTTGGCGCAGAACTGAAGATTGCGCGCCCCTCTGATCCCGGCAGGAAAGTTGACCTGTGATCCGGTATCTGCTGGATACCAACATTATCAGCAACGCCATCAAGCCGGTTCCTTCCCAGCCGCTCGTTGACTGGATGGCGAATCAGACAGACGAGTCGCTGTTCATCTCATCGCTCAGCCTGGCAGAAATCTGGCGCGGGATCCTGGAGAAACCGGCGGGAAAGAAGCGCCGGGAACTGGAACAATGGTTCAGCGGACCTGAAGGTCCCCAGATGCTTTTTCGAGGACGGGTTTTGCCATTTGACGAAAACGCCGCGCTCGTATGGGGTCATCTGATGGCTGCTGGCAGCACTGCCGGTCGGCCACGGAGCGCGCTCGACACGGTCATCGCCGCAATTGCTCGGTCCAACAACTGCATCCTCGTCACGGATAATGAACGCCACTTCCCAGCCATCGACCTCCTCAATCCCCTTCGTAGAGCTGGTGATAAGAGGAACTGAAGACATCTCATTTTGTGTCAAGTTGTTAGCTTCCAAGGCAATCTATTAGTCACAAAACATAAAATCTTCCTTTCCTCCCAGCGCCGAGCTGCCGTGCGCATCCTCCGGGATGCACGCCGACCATCCTCTGGCCCAGGAATATCACAAAGGCATCACGCCGGAACGAGTAAAAGAAATCATGATGCGACGCCTGCGCGGGACCGAACAGTGACGAATTGGGTTTAAATGGGTGTATCCTTGGGTCGAGTTCGCATCACCACTGGCGCAAAGGACTCAAGCCTCAAAAGGCGGGCAGGCTTACCCGCTTTGCGATGTGGTCTTTGATCCAGTGAGCATCCCACCATTCTTTGGGGTCGATCTGGACTCCTTCAAGCTGCATGCTGAAGTGGATGTGGTCACCGCCTGCCATGCCTGTCATGCCGCTCTTGCCCATGCTTTGCCCGCGCTTGACCATGTCGCCCTCGTGCACCGCGATCTGGCTGAGATGGCCGTAGATCGACTGCAACCCGTAGCCATGGTCCACTACGATGCAGTTGCCGTAGATGCCTAGTGGCGCCGCGTATACCACACGGCCGTCGTTCGCGGCCAGTACATCCACATGCTGGGTACTGGAGAGATCGTATCCAAGATGGACCTGCTGGTCGATCTTCTTGCCTTGATAAATGTAGTTTCTTACATCCGCGAAGTTGGCTTCCACCTTGGTGTTGGGCTGCTGCAGGAACGGTTGCGACCAGAGAAACCGGCTCTCGGTCTTCAAGCGCAGGTCGGAGAGAATCTTATTGTTCTGGCGCCGCATCTCGCTATTGATTCTTACAAACCGGGCAACACGGTCGCCGGAGCCATTCGGATCCAACTCATTGACTACCTTGTCCATAAAACGGTCATCTATGGGTAAATCGCGAACCCGGTATTTCGGTTGCTCCTTCTGCGGAAATTGAACTGAGAGGGGGCTGGTGGCCTCGTTGCCGCCGGGATTCGTGGCATAGGCTACTGGGGTCGTCCCGGGAGGCATGTTCCAGGCAAAAGCGAAGAGCGAGAAGAACCCGGGTTTTCCCTCAGGCATAGGCCAGGCTCGAAACTTCTCATCTCCCACGCGGATTCCCGCATCGGTCCAATAACCCGAGAGATTGAAGGTCGCCAGATCTGCCATGCCTAAGTACAAGTAGTGCTGATCGGCGTCTGCGCTCACCTTGGGAAGTTGCGTAACTACCATGAGCTCACGTTCCGCCCTGGTCGTCTTGCCACGAAAATCGTTGGCTGTGGCCTCCACAATCAGCTGCGCCTTGCCATCTTTAAGTTGTGGAACACGCTGCGTCCCGGTCTCGAATGTCCATTCAGCATCCGCGACGCCGCGCTTCCAGAATATGCGCCGCGTCGGCTGAATAATTTGCCATATGGGATAGCGGCCCCCATTTTGCTCAATCCAGGCTGTCACGCTTCTGATCCCATGAGGAGCGCTCACTCGGACTGTGAGAGCCGTCGATTGCCCAAGGAACGATGGTGACGAAGGCAGGCTGATAACGGGTGAGGCCGAGAATGCAAACAGCATTCCGGCAGCAAGCAAACAGACAAGGATGATAACGAAAACGAGGTTTCTCACGGCGATAATTCAGAATAGCATGGCATGACCAAAGAACTCCTAGCCAATGATCCTTGGCGCTAATGGGCGCAAGGCACCCACATTCCGCGTTCTCCGTGCGATATACGCTCTCGCTGTTAGTCCGGAGCGCGATGCGGAACGAAGACGCTGAAAACCGTTCCATGGTGCTTGTCTGAAAACCTGCTTCGTACCTGGATGCTGCCTGCATGTTTCTGGATGATCTCCAGGCTCACCCACAATCCCAGCCCTGTGCCGGTCGTGCTTTTCGTGGAGAAAAACGGTTCGAAGATGTGGGCCAGAGTGTCACGCGATATCCCGTGACCATTGTCGGCAACGGTAACCCGCACACCCTTGCGTCTGGTGCGCCAGTCGGTGGCCTCGCGCTCGCGCACCACGATCTGTCCGCCACCGCGCGTGGCATCGAGCGCATTACCGATGAGATTGGCAAACACCTGGCGCAGCTCACCTTCATAGCAGACGAGCGGCCCGGACCTTCGATAGTCGCGTACCACAGTTACGCTGGCCGATGAGAGCCGTCCCTGGTAGAGGTCAAGCACAGAGTCGAGCAGATCCGATACGCTCACCGCCATTTTTGCCGTTGACTGCCGGTGAAACCGCAGCGTCTGCGTCACAATCTGGCTTACCCGCGCCAGTTCCTGCTGCGCCATGCGAGTGAAGCCGCGCAGCGACTCTGGAAGCTCGTCTGCCCTGTCGATGAGATAGAACAGGTTTGTAATCGCTTCGAGCGGGTTGTTGATTTCGTGCGCAATGGAAGCAGACAGCCGGCCCACAGCGGCGAGCTTTTCGCTTTGCAGGAGGGCCGTCTGGGCATGCTTGAGCTCGGTAATGTCACGCCCTTCGGGCACGATATACACCACGTCGCCTCGATCGTTGCGGACCGGATGAAGGGAGAAATCAAAGGTCATTGCTCCGCCGGAAGGGCGGTTTAAGGTTGCTTCATAACGGATGAACTCGCCGGCCGCGGCGCGCTCAATGGATTGCCGCAGCCGCTCCGGCGCGCCCGGCGTGTGTATGAACCAGGGTGACTCCCAGAACCGCATTCCAACTACTTCTTCGCGAGTGTTGCCGGCGAACTGGAGGGAAGCGCGGTTGCAATCAAGAATGGTTCCATCGGGCGTGAGCAGGCCAATGTACTCCACCATGCTGCTGTAGATCGCATTGAGTCGCACCTGGCTGGCTTCGAGCGCCTGCTCCGTGCGTTGCAGGCCAGTCAGGAGTGTTTGCTGTTCCCGCTCAGATTCCAGCAAATCACGCTTCAGCCGCGCTTCTCGCGCCAGGGCTTCACGCCGGAAACGAGCCAGCCTGATATGCGCTCCCACGCGTGCCAGCAGTTCTCGAGCTGTGAAAGGCTTAACCAGATAATCGTCTGCTCCGGACTGTATGCCTTCGATGCGCGAGTCCTCACCAGCCCGGGCAGAGAGCAGGATGACCGGCACTGAAGAGGTGCTTGGGTCCTTCCGCAGCGCCGCCAGCAATTGGAAGCCGTCCATTTCAGGCATCATTACGTCGCTCAGTACCAGATCGTGCGCTTTTACCGCCACCTTCATTAAGGCCTCGCGGCCATTTTTCGCGGTAGTTACCTCAAAATGAGAACTCATCAGACGGCGGACGTACTCACGCATATCGTGATTGTCATCCACTAGAAGGACCCTCGCCTTCTCGCCCGTTACGCGAGGCGAAGTGGTCAAAGCGTCTGTGGTGTCCAGATCGGCTGGGTCAGTGTAGGGAATAGGCGGGTCGGCACTCGATTGGGCAGGCAACCAGCTCAAGGCTTCCTGTAAGAATGCCTCGCGGCCCGTGCCGGCAACGGCGCCTTCCTGCTCCGGGCTGACGCGATCCTGCGGCAGATGCTGAATGCCGTAGGGTAGGCAGACGGTGAAAGTCGTACCTTCTCCCAATTGACTCCGTACGCTGATCTTGCCGGAGTGCATGTTGAGCAGTTCGTGAACCAGCGCCAGTCCGATTCCGCTGCCTTCGTGCGTGCGCCGGCGGGCATTTTCAATACGACTGAAACGTTCGAATAGATGACCGATCTCTTGCTCGGGAATCCCCGTCCCCGTGTCACGCACAATCAACTCCGCATGGCCCATTCTGTCCACCAGGCGCACGACTATAGAGCCTTCAAAGGTGGACTTCAATGCGTTCGAGATCAGGTTCAGCACGATCTTCTCCCACATCTCATGGTCTATGTATACCGGCTGGGGCAGCGGCTGGCAGTCCACGATGTAGTCCAACCCAGCCTTCTCCATGGCTGACTTGAAAACACTGGCAAGCTCGGCGGTGTAGGCGGCAAGGTCGGTTGCGCGGTAGCTCGCTTTGACCCGGCCTGCTTCGAGACGGGAAAAATCTAATAGGGTATTCACCAGTTTGAGCAGCCGCAACTCGTTACGGTGCACCGTCTCCAGTTCCGCGCCACGCAATGCTCGCTCCTGGCTGGCTAATGCATCCTCCGTGGGCCCCAGCATCAGTGTCAATGGCGTCCGGAACTCGTGGCTCACATTGCTGAAGAATGCTGTCTTTGCCTTGTCAATTTCCGCCAGCGCTTCAGACCGTTGGCGCTCCTCTTCGTACGCGCGAGCATTCGCAATGCCGGCCGCGACCTGTCCTGCCATCAGGTCAATGAATCCGGAGTAGCTCTCATCAAGCTGTCGGTAGGGATTCAGCGCTGCAACAATGACTCCTGCCGGTGTGTCTTGTCCTTGCCGTGTAATCGGAACCAGGACCGCGCGGGTGGGTGCCTTGTCCCACGCTCCCGTTGGAAGAGCGCCAAAACGCTCAGCGAGGTTCGCTACCACCACAGAGCCTTTTTGCTTCAATAACTGGTGAACGGGCCACGTGTCCCTGGTCACGCCCTCCTCAATCACTTCGGGCGCAGCGGGGTGACCCCGGTCGATTCCTGTGGCGCACCGCAGTCGCGCACGGGCTCCGCCTTTTTCGAAAAGAAAGGTGAGCGTAAACGGCAAATCCTGCGGATTGTCTTTCAGGCTGTCCCGAACCGCGGCGAGAACATCTTTTTCCGTGATCTTTGCGCTCAGGCCAGCCGCCAGAGCCCGCAAGGACCCAAGCTGACGCTCGCCTATGATGCGTTTGGTCTCTTCGGTCACCACACATAAAAGGCCGTTGATGGTGCCGTCGTCGCCGGTCAGTGGACTATAGGAAAAGGTATGGTAGGTTTCTTCAGGGTAGCCGCTGCGCTCCAGGAATAAAAGCAGACCTTCGTCCCAGGTTGCCTCGCCCGTCTCCATGACCCTCCGAATGCGCGGGCCAATATCGGGCCAGATCTCCGCCCATACGTCGCGTGCCGGTCGGCCGAGCGCCCACGGGTGCTTCTTGCCCAGCGTCATGCGAGCGTAGGTGTCGTTGTAAAGAAAGAGGAGATCTGGCCCCCACCCCATCCACATCGCGTATCGCGATGTGCTCAAAATTCGTACGACTGTTTTCAGGCTTTGTGGCCATGCTGCAATGGGCCCCATGGCGGTGCTGGCCCAGTCGAAAGAGCGAATCCTCGAACCTAATTCACCGCCCCCGGAAAAGAGTTCTGCGCCCGCATCAGCGGTTGCTTGATCGGGGTCTGCGTAAGCCGATAAGAAGAAGTTGGATTTTCGTAACGGCATATCTGCCAGAGAAGATGCTTGCGCGTAACAGAGCCTCCGACCAGGCTCCCATGTGTTCACAATTCGATGAGATCTCAATGCACTAAGTTGCTTGGAAGGAAGGCTCATTTCTATGATGCAGGCAGCAATCCATTTGAAATGTTTTGGCCGGTTCCAAGAGTGAGTCAACCAGCGGCGCGGTAAAATCCTCGGGTTCCGCAAAGCTCGCCATGAAACGCGCAAGCGCCATCCTCGGCTCGGTGGTCTTTTTGGTGGTAGCTCCGGGAACGCTTGCCGTGTATGTCCCCTGGACGATCTGTCACTGGCGTTTCGCCCCGTCTTTGCTCGGCTTTTTCTCTTTTCGCATTGTTGGCGCGCTGTTAGTCATGGCTGGACTTCCCGTCCTGCTGGATTCCTTTGCGCGTTTCGCGATTCAGGGGCTGGGCACGCCGGCGCCCGTTGCTCCCCCGAGGCGCCTCGTGGTTACCGGACTGTATCGCTACGTGCGCAACCCCATGTATGTTGCCGTCTCGTCTTTGATCTTCGGCCAGGGACTGCTCTTCGGAAGCGTTCCTCTGCTGGAGTACGGATTCATTGTCTGGCTGGGGTTTTTTGCTTTTGTGCTTCTTTATGAAGAGCCTGTGTTGCGCCGCAAATTCGGGAAAGAATATCAGGAATTCTGCTCCCACGTCCCACGCTGGATTCCCCGCCTGAGGCCGTTTGCGCCCCGGATTTGAATTGGACGCGCCATGCCGCGGGGATTCACGAGCAACGCCAATCCAGCGTGCAGCGTTTATGGCTGCTCTTCTGGGCCAACTCCAAGGCATTCATTACGTTCAACATTTGCTCGTGGGTCACGTCGATTGGCGCGTTCCCAAGGAGTGCATCGCGCACATTAGAGTAAAACAGGCGATAGTCTCCGGGCAGAGTGGTGACGGTCTCAGTCGTCGTGGCATCTCCCTTGGGGGTGTAAAGGACGCCCCACTTCTCCCGTGCCTCTCTCCCCCAGGTATCGCCGCCTGGAACCTCACCGCTCCTAAGCGCCTCTTCCTGGGGATCTATGCCATGTTTAACGAACGCCCCTCTCTCGCCCCGAACCATGTAGCGCAGGTCCGGAGCCAGGGCAATCATGCTTGCGCGCAGCAAAGCACGCGTTTTGGGATAGTGCAGAACCACATCGAATGCATCATCCACAACGGCTCCCTCGCGCTCGATGCGAATGTCGGCTGTAATCGCCTCAGGTAAGCCAAACAACACCATGGCCTGATCAATCAAGTGCACACCCAGATCAAAGAAAACTCCGCTTCCAGGTTCTGCTCTTTCCCGCCACGCCCCGGGTCGCATCAGCAGACGATACCTGTCGAAGTGCGCCTCATAGAGCGCAATCCGTCCCAGCCGCTCTGACTCCACTAGCTGCCGGACTGTCCGGAAGTCCCCATTCGACCGCAGGTTCTGGTACACCGTAAGCATCCGGCCAACCTGCTTGGCCAGACTTACAAGCTCCGCCGCCTCCGCATAGGTTGTGGTGAAGGGCTTATCAACCACCACGTCCCGTCCCGCCAGCAGGCACTGTCGGGCAAGCGGGTAGTGGGAAGTGTTGGGCGTGGCGATCACAACCAGTTTGATTTCTTCCAGGCGCAGCAAGTCATCCACTGATTTCAAGATTTGAGCTTCGGGATACAGCCTGACGGCATCATCGCCGGTGCGCTGCACGATCGCTCGTAACCGCAGCCCCGGGACGGCCGCGATAATCGGGGCATGAAATACGCGGCCGGCAAAGCCGAAACCAACCAGTCCAATATCGATCATTGCAGGCCCCTTAGAGAATCAGGGCAAGAGGTTAACCAAAAACTGCAGGACAAGACAAGACAAGCTGGAAGCACGCCGATCCAAATCCTATCTTGTGCCTGTTGTCATCCTGTCACGCAGTTACTGGCAGGCAGGACAGATTTCTATGCAAAAGCCGAATTGCTTTTGACAGCCCAAACGGCAGAAACTGGTCGTACACCCGCTTAAACATGCGTTATATCGGTCTTCGCACGTCTGGCAGCAGTCCTGGTATGCAGCGACAGTAGCTGGTTTCGACAAGACGATTGCCGCCAGCACCAGGGCGAAGAGAACGACCACCCGGAGTAGAGCTTTTCCATAACCAAACATTTTTATTTCTCCTGTACTGCATCTCGCGATGACACAAACGTGCCGAACGCGCGTTTCAAGATGATGAGGTCAGCTTTGCCAGAACCTCTTTTTCTTCATCGCTCCGCAGCTTCCCAACCCATACGCTCTTCACGATTCCGCCTTTATCAATCAGGAGCAGAGTAGGTGTGCCGCTGACCTCAAGGTCGGATAACACGGACTGCCGGATCTCATCCACGCTCACGCCCTCATTTTGCAGGTAGGCTTTTGCCTCTGGAGCGGCCTGCGGCAAAACGGCAACGGTGCGGACGTGCTGCTGTTTACACTGGTCCACCAGCACGCGATAAAACCCGGCGCTCTCGGTGCAGAAATGGCAAGTCGTGGAAATCGCTAATACAACACTTTTTCCGTTTGACTGCCAGTCCACGCCTTTCAATGCAAATTTTGTTCCCGCGGAAATGACGTGCTCGCCAGGTTGGCTCTTGGTGTAGTTCCTTAGAAATAGAATTACGATCGCCACCGCGGCGATGATGATTGCAACGTTGGCAACCATCTCGATTTTCTTCGCGACATTGCCTGTGTTTTTGTCATCCATGGTTTTGTGGCCGCCTCAAATCCACACCAGATTCTGAACACAACCCTCTGCCACCGCTGCTCGTCGATGACGGATACACATTATAAGTCGAATCCTATTTTGGAAAAAGCGGGAAAAAACCGGGCGCTGGGCTGATTCTGTGCTGCTGGAGAATATCACTGGGGCGTCCGCTGCATTTCAAATTACCCGATTGCCAAATTTTCTTCTCAGTCCTGCCTCTGTCGCAATGGGAGCAAATTCTCGCGATCGGAAACATAACGGCTTAATTCCTCCCGGTGATCTTCTTCCTGCTGTGGCACGAATTTGACCATTGGGGTTACTGACGGGCCGCCATGTTACTAAAGGAACTGGATTTTACAGAAGCCTCGCGGAGATACTGATCGCAACGATTTACAGCCTCAGGCTGGTTTGAATCCTCAAAGATTTCGAACGCCCAGATTTTGCATTGAGAAAATTTCAGCGCAGAAAATGAACCAGCCTTAAGGCCCGTTGCAAAGCCCAGAAAAACTGTGTCGGGGATTGTGAAGGAGAGGGTTATGAGGAACACGTGTCTGCATGCCGGCAGGATCTTATTCTTGCTGTTTATTACGAATATGGGATACGCGCAGGGCGTAGGTACCTCCGGGGATATCAAAGGTTTGGCGTTTGATTCAACCGGCGCCGCGGTGGCGAATGTATCCGTGGTTGCGATTGAAACCGCCAAAGGAATTCAGCACAGCACTGTAACGGATGCGACTGGCCATTATCATTTCCGCGGGCTCGCGCCGGCCGTTTACAAAGTGACGGCGCAGAGCCAGGGGTTTGCCCCAAATGTGCGGCCGGACGTAACCGTGACTCTGGGTGAAACCACAACAGTAGACTTTCATCTCCAGCTTTCGGCGACTTCAGCTGAAGTCGAAGTCAGGGCGGAAAATAATGGAACGCCGGTCGTGGACGTTGAGCGGGCCTCTCAGTCCAGCACGCTCGGCCAGGAATATATCGATGGCCTCCCCATTAACCGCCGCGACTATCTTACCTTCAGCTTGCTCACGCCCGGTGTGGGCGAATCCAATACCATTGTTGATGACCGCCAGTTGCGCTCCACTGGGATGCCTCAGTCTGGACTCTCCTTCTATGGCAGCAGTGGACAAGGAAACAACATTACTGTGGATGGCGGCAGCTTCAATGGCTACTCACAATATGTGATGGTGAATGTCAGCCAGGACGCTGTGCAGGAATTCCAGATCAATCGTGCCAACTATTCTGCCGCTCTGGGCGGCGCTAGTGCCGGTTCCGTGAATATTGTCACCAAGTCTGGCGGCAATCAGCTTCACTCCTCTGTATACGGCTTCTTCCGCAATGATGCTTTGGACGCCCGTGATCCATTTGCCTTTGGCCAGGCACTGACTCCAACCCAGCCCTTTTCGCTCAATGCACAGGGCCAGCCGGTCAAGAATTCGTTAAGCCGCCAGCAATTTGGCGGGACCATTGGTTTCCCCATCAAAAAGGACAAGACATTCCTGTTCCTTGCCTACGAAGGCCTGCTCCAGGATAAGCAAGCTTCGATTCCGCTGCTGACCAACAGCAACATTTTTGCTCCTGGCAGCGGGCAGCAGACGATTTTGACTGGTCTCACAGCCCGGGGAGGAACTCCTGTCCCGTGCCTCACCGGTCAGCCGGCATTGCCGGCTGCAACCTGTGCCGGCATTTTGCAAAATGTGCTCACCATCAATCCAGCTTCCAGTCCGCTGAACCATTTACTGGTGAACCAGTTTGAAACCAATGGAGGGCTTCTGCCTTTCCCCATTACCTCGCACCAGGGGTCGGCGCGGCTGGATCATCAATTCAACGATAGGGACCAGGTTTCCTTGCGGTACATTGCCGCGCATGTGCAGGAGAGTGACCCAAGTCAGCTCTCTTTGTCCGGTTATTCCAATGATTTTTCAGAGCTGCAGTGGACCAGTTCCTTGCAGGCATCCTGGCTGCACACGTTCAATGCAAACACCGTAAATGAGGCCCGTGCGCAGTGGAACATCAACCAGTACAACATTACTCCTAACACCCGGGGGCAGGTGAATTTCTCTTTAGGCGGGTTTGCCGGCCTGGGGCAAAATCTCACACTTCCAAATATCTCTACCGAGCGTGACTACGAACTTGCCGACAACTTGATCCGGACTTACCAGCACCATACGTTCCAGTTCGGTGTGGATGAGATCTTGCGCGGAAACCGGACGGCCAACGCCTCCTTTTTGAGTGGTGAATTCTTTTTTGGGCAATTGCCCGGCGGCATCCTGAGCCCATGTTTGCAGGTCCCGGCCGCGTGCGGGCTATCTGCGGCGCCCGCCACAATCAACTCCCTTCAGTCATTCAGTTTAGGGCTGCCCCAGGCTTACCTCCAGGGATTTGGAAATCCGACTGTGGCGGAAACCATTCCGTGGACAAGCGGATATGTCCAGGATGACTGGAGCGTCCGCCCCAATTTCACTGTTCATCTGGGCATTCGCTATGAAGTCGATCAAAGGGCGTTCATTCATACTTCGTATAATGATGTTGCTCCGCGCATCTCCTTTGCCTGGGACCCGTTCAACGACCACAAGACCGTTGTCCGTGGCGGCTACGGCATCTACTATGCTCCGCTGCTTCTGGCTGAGGACACGGTAAACCAGCAGTACGGTAACAGGCAGGTTACGTCGTTTATCGTTCCACTGAATGGCCTTCCGGGAAATCCGGCGGTGAACTCCGCAGCGATCTTCCAGACGCTTTTTGCCCAGGGAAAACTTCTCTGCGGACAGCCTGCGGCAGGTGCGGGCGGCTGTATCACTCCGGCGGATCTGGCCCCGTTCGGCATTACGACCGGTAACTCCGGCCCTCTGCCGGCCAATGCCTTTCTCTTCAGCACTGCTCCAAATTTCCAGAATCCGTATTCGGAACAAATGTCTCTGGGAGTGGAGCGTGAGCTGGCGCCAGGTCTCTCCCTCTCCGCCAATTACATCTATGTACACACCGTTCATCTGGGCCGCACGATTGATGTAAACGTGCTGCCTGGCGCCCCAATAACAGCCAACGTGCCCGGCACCAATGGACTGCCCTTCCAGAACTGGAATGCGCCGCAGTGCCAGGTCGCAGTTAATAATCCCTGCTTTGCCAACCCTTTGATCTTTAACAACAACGTCTTTTCGTCCTCAGCCGGAGCGCTCTATCAAGGAGGCACGCTGGAATTGAAACAGAGACTCAGCCACCACTTCATGCTGATGGCGAATTACACCTACAGCAAGGCCATGGACGATTCTATTGACTTTACCGCCTGGGCCAGTAATCAGGTGCAACCTTCGGCCGAGCGCGCTCTTTCTTCTTTCGATCAGCGTCACCGCGTTGTTGTGGCTGGCATTGTGGATAGCCCGTTCAAGTCGCGCATCCTGGGCGGATTCGAACTGGCGCCGGTCTTCGAGTATGACAGCCCGCATCCCTTCAATCTCTACAGCGGAACTGACGTGAATGGAGACCGCACAGACTTTGCCGATCGTCCGCCGGGAGCAGGCCGCAATAGCGGAATTGGGCCCAACTACGTCAATGTGGACTTGCGCTTGAGCCGCCGGTTCAAGATCAGCGAGAAGGGTACCCTCCAGTTCACTGCCGATGCATTCAATCTGGCAAACCGGACCAACTATTCCACGATCAACGACGTAGTGGGTCCTTCGGTTGCCCCTCCGTTCAACGTTCATGGGAGTGCGCAGCTCTTGCCCAGCCAGCCGCTGGGGTTTACTGGGGACTATCCCAAGCGCGAACTCCAGTTCGGCGCACGTCTTATTTTCTGAGAGGCCAGCATGATTGACGAACAAGAAGCAGGAACAATGAACCCGAAACCACCGTTGAAGCGCGCTGTCCTTCGCTTGTTGAACTGGGAAATCGTTCTTCGGCTGATCCTGGCTGGGCTGCTCATGTTTCACGCTGTTGCCTACGCCCCTGTTGCCTACGCTGAAGACGCGCGCAAGATCAAAAGCAGCGTGCCGCCGGAGTATCCCGAGCTTGCCCGGAGACTCAACATTAAAGGAATGGCGCGAGTCCAGGCGACGGTGATGCCGGACGGAGCCGTAAAGGAAGTCAGGGAGCTCGGTGGCAACCCCGTCCTGGTTGAGGCCCTGGCGCGTGCGGTCAAAAAATGGAGATACGAGCCCGCGGACCGGACAAGCCTGATCGAAGTTAGATTTGAGTTCACCCCCCAATAAGATTGTTCGAAACCGCGTTCCCTCCCTGGGGCTATCCGATGTCCCATCTGGCTCAATGCGTCCATGGCTGGTGGTCGTGAACCAGGCGATCCGGTTACATGTGATTCAATTCTCACCTGCAAAAAAGTGTGCAAGAACCCGCGGCTGTTTCGTTCTAGTCGGGTAACGGTTCACCGGCCGGTTAACGGCAAAATCCCGTTTTGACACTCGTAGTGTGCGCGCTCAGAGGAGGGCTCGATGCGGCGGTTTGCTGTTCTATTCTTGTTCCTGGTTCTTGCACTTTCGGGAGCTCTTGCCCAAAAAGCTGACGTGGGTTTCGTCGTTGGCGGATCCATCACGTCCGATGCTAAAGCAAGCTTCTCCTGTCCTCTCGGAGTCCTTTGTATACAACCCCAGGCGTTGACCGAGAGCTTCAAGACAGGCCACCAGTTTTTCTTCCAGGGCGAGGGCGCCTACCGCTTGAAGGACGCCAGAGTGGCGTCGCTTTACATCGAGTTGCCAGTGGTTGGAATTCCCTCCCAGAGGGTGACGTTAACCAATTTTTGTTGCACGCTTGAGCATGTGACTACCACCTTTGTCACTCCTTCGGTGCGGTTAAAGCTCCTGCCAAAAGGCCCGGTTTCACCCTTTATTTCTGTCGGTGCGGGCTGGGCCCGCTACTCCCTCAGCCGAAGCGTGGAAAATAAAGGTGCGTTGCAATATGGTGGCGGGCTGGATGTGAAAACCTTCATCCCCCACATTGCCTTACGCTTCGAAGTGCGCGACTTTCTCACCGGCGACCCGGGCTTCATCCGGTTAAATACCTTTCTCGGCGGCCAGGGCGGCCTGCACCACCACAACATATTGCCGGGCGGCGGCGTGGTGTTCAACTTCTGACGCAACTGTGGCACATTACAACTCCTCGAAAGCCGCGTGCAGTAAAATAACGGATTGCGGAACCATAAAGGGTTGGAACCGCGATAAATAGAACCACGATAAATAAGACGAGGATAAATAAAAGAAATGGCAGAACGTCTGGATGGAACCGTAGCCCTGATTACCGGGTCGAGCAGTGGAATTGGTGAGGCTGCGGCGCGGGCGCTGGCTGGGGCCGGAGCCGCGGTTGCCCTGGTCGCCCGGCGCAAGCCACGGCTGGACAAGCTGGCGGCGGAGATCAAAGAAAAAGGCGGACGGGCGCTGGTGATCGAAGCCGATATCACCCATGAATCCCAAGCCAGGGCCGCGGTCGAACGGACAGTGAAAGAACTTGGCCGGATCGATACCGTCGTAAACAATGCCGGCGTCATGCTGCTCGGTCCCATTGTCGGCGCCCCGACGGAAGAGTGGGAGCGCATGGTGTCTCTGAATATCATGGGATTGCTCTACATCGCGCACGCTGCGCTCCCGCATCTGCTGAAAGCAGCGGAAGGTCCTCCGCGCCGGGTTGCCGACCTCATCAACATCAGCTCTGTCGCCGGACGAGTCGCGCGCAGCCAGGTGGGTATTTACAATTTGACCAAGTTCGGCGTAGGAGCGTTCAGCGAATCGCTGCGCCAGGAGGTAACCGGCAGGCACGTTCGCGTCTCGCTGGTCGAGCCGGGCGCGGTCAATACTGAGCTGGCAACCCACCTGCGGCCGGAGGTCCGTGAGCAACTGTTCCAGCGCTTTGCCAACATGGAGCGCATGGAATCGGAAGACATCGCCGACGCCATCCTCTATATCGCCACCCGCCCCCGCCGCGTCGCCATCAACGAAATGCTAATCCGCCCCACGGAGCAGGAAGGCTGAATAAACCAGAAACCCCACCCCTCGGCGATATCCTTTTTCCCTTTGTTATCCTGACTGGTGTGTCATGCAAGACCGTACCCGCAAGGGTGCGTTATGAAGCCGGACCCTCAAGTCATCTGTTCAGGGCCGGGCTTCGTAAACTATGTTGAACGGCGTTTCCGTCGCTCGGCGGAAACGGCTGAAGCCCGCCGCCGTCACCACCTGTCGGATGCGCGCCTCTCCGGATTGCGCGCCCAGGCACAGACCTACTTCCTGAGATCTTGAACAGGGCGTGCATAGCAGTGTCGAGAACGAGTAGTAGACCCGGCCCACAGGATTCAGATTGTCCTTCAACTCGTTATTGGCGAATGGTTCCACAACCATCCACGTACCGTCTTCTCGCAGGGATCGTCGAACGTGAGCGGCGGCGCCAACTGGATCGCCCATGTCGTGCAAACAGTCGAAAACCGCGACGAAGTCGTAATCCTTTCCTGGATACTCCTTGGCTTTGGCCACCTCGAACGTGACCCGGTCGGCAACCCCTTCACGCTTAGCAGAATCACGAGCTGCTTCGATCGATTTATCGTGGTAGTCGAATCCCAAAAAGGTTGATTTCGGGAATGCTTTCGCCATCAACACTGTGGAAGCGCCTTGCCCGCAACCCACGTCGGCGACTCGCGCGCCGATTTCGAGTTTTTCTTTCACGTCATGGAGCGCTGGGATCCAGGAGCTCACCAGATTGGCGGCGTAACCAGGCCGAAAAAACTTCTCACACCCGTGAAACACGCCGTCATCATGTTCATGCCAGCCCATCCCCGCTCCCGTGCGAAACGAATCGGCAATTCGCGGGACGGCGGCGAGTGAACCGAGAGCGAGCTGGAATGCCCCAGGCAGATATGCCGGGCTGTTTTCGTTGGCCAAGGCAAAGGCCTGCTCCTCTGTGAGGCTGAACTTGTTTGTTTTTTCATCGTACGTGACATAGCCACCCGCTGCCTGTGAGGCCAGCCATTCCCGCACGTAGCGTTCATCGGTTCTAGTTTTGGCGGCAAGTTCGGCCGAGGTCACTGGGCACTCCGCGAGTGCTTTGTACAGTCCAAGCCTCTCGCCAATTACCACCATTCCGGCACCCACCGCTGCACCGAGATCCGCGACAAAACGCCCCATAAAAGCATTGAGCTTGTCCATGTCGATCGCCATATATTTGGACTCCCTTCGCAAGCGCAGAATTTTAGCTCAGATCACGCCGCGTCGGGAAGACATGCCTCATGGATACGATGGTTTGCTGAACTGGTATGAAGGATGGTCTGCGGCCGCGCTGAGCGCTGCTTCTAAGGCCGACCCGCTGCTTGCCTTGCGTGCCTCAGGTAAGCACCTGTGGGCGGATGAACATGCGGACGACTATGTGCGCCGGCTCCGCGAGGGCTGGGAATGAGTCGCGTCTTCTGGGACGCCAATCTGTTCATCTACTTGTTTGAAGACTATGGCCCGCTGTCGAAGGCAACAGCAGCTCTCCGGACGAAAATGTTGGCCCGCGGTGACCAGTTGCTGACGTCCACGCTTACTTTGGGAGAAATCCTCGTCAAGCCAACGGAACAGGGAGACACGCAACTGTGCTCTCGGTATGAGACCGCTATTTCAGCCGCCGCAATAATCCTTCCCTTTGATCCAAAAGCGGCGCGAATTTACGCTTCGCTGCGCCCGGACCGCGCTCTTGGCCCGCCCAATGCCATTCAGCTCGCCTGCGCCGCCGCCGCTGCCATTGACCTTTTCGTCACCAACGATGCCAGACTCCAGCGAAAACAGGTGGATGGCATTCAGTTCATCGTTCCACTTGAGAGAGTTCCCACTTAGCCACCGGAGCAACCCGGTAAAAGCAAAATCATGCCTGCGCCCGAAAAAAATACCCACTGCTCTGGAAATATCTAAGTGCAATTTAGGGAAAAGCGTTTATCCAACGAGTCCATGCCCAATGGATACCCCGCCCTGAACAACGACAATGCTGCAGGAATAGCTCAAGGTTGCATTACCGGATTTCACGGTGACTTCATACGGGTAAGTTCCTGGTGAAATCTCGCTGCTGACAGTATATGTGGAAGACTTTTGACCGGTGGTTAGGTTGACGGTGCCACCCAAACCGTACTTGGCTTGTGCGAAAGGGCCTGTCTTGCCGGATTGTGGAAAGGTGATGCTGGCGCTGGTTGCATCTTCACAGAACCACTGGACTGTATCCTCTATTGCAACGTCGACGGGGTTCTCTACGCCGATCGACGTCACTGTAATAACGTGGCTGGCTCCCGACATCCTCAATCTCTCCTTAGACTTGCAAATGCATGATAAAAGACTTGCAAACGCATCATAAAGCCCGGCTAAGCGGCTCCGCAAGGCTGGAACAGCAATCAGACAATACGATTGAGTTCACCGATTAGGGCCTTTAGCCCCAATACGGTTCACTTAATTGAAGACCGTGAAAAAACCCTGGCGTCATCCCGAGGATTTACTCGCGCGCCAGCGCGGGTAAATTGGAGGGACCTTGTGTTCAGCATTAACTAATAGGTTCCGAAGCCTGTTAATTGAACAGGATTGCCTTTAGGCGCGGGTCTTGGATCGCTCGGCTCATAACGATGCGATTCACCTGTGCCGCCTGCGCTGCCGAAATCCCAGAGATTTCTTCAGCTGCTCCATCACCTCGTACACGATAGGGCAGGTCAACGTTCGCTCAACCATCCCTATCGTGCGGGAAGCGAACTCCGGTTCGTAGAGATAGGGATATCCGCTGCAATCAGCCGGGCGATCCTCATAGACGCTGCACAGATTGTCTTTAAGAAATGGGCAGGGAGTTCCACGTGTCTGCCAGAAATTCTCGCCGGCCTCTTTCGTGCGCTCCAGATAGGCGTCAATGAACTGCTGGCGCTCCATTCCGAGCCGGCGAGCCAGCCGGTCGACTTCCTCTTCGCTGAACGATGGATGCATCTCTCGGCAGCAGTTGGCGCAGGCCGTGCAGTCGATTCCTGCCCACACGCGCCGTGTAGTTTCAAAAACGCGCTGGTCGATCTGGCCCGGTTCCAGATCGCACTGCATCTTCAGGAACTCGCGGAACTTCCAGTTTTCATCTTCTTTGCTCTCGGCGAGCTCGCGGATCTGGATAAGATCGAAGGCCATAATCCCTTCTCAAAATTCGCCCCACTGGGGAAGCCGGCATTCCGACGTAAGATTAGGGATGAGGATAAAACAGCGGAAGCGCTCATTCAAAATGGCAGAACAGGATGGGCACACTGGAGAACTCTTTGAAAATAATGGTCGGCCCTGGCGCACGATTTTAGAACTTTTGATTGAATGGCCAATTAAAACGCCAGAACGCCTGGTAGTGGATCATTGACCTTCTGTGCGGAAGGAGTTCGGCTGGGGCAATGGGCGAACCTGGTGGTGCGCGGCCAGAACCGGATGGCCAGGTCGGAACGGATCCAGGCTTTTTTCCGTCTCAGCAACACTTTGGTTTTCGGCGGTGAACGCCTGCTCGTAATTTGGTACGCAACGTCGCTGGTGCTCCAGCATGCGATTTCGATTGGCATGCTGTTCAGTTACATCGCCTATCGCGAACTCCTGGCCGCGCGCGTCATGAACGTTCTGGACAAGTACCTGGAGATGAAGACCATCGAGATCCATCTGGATCGTCTTTCGGACATCGTCATGGCCCCGCCCGAAAGCAGTGGTGATGTGCGCACGTTAACTCCCTCGTCCACGCGGCGCCTGGAGTTGAAGGACGTGTGGTTTCGCTACTCGGATGACGATCCCTGGCTCTTGAAAGGGGTGTCGCTTCTGCTGGATGGGGAGGAATCACTCGCCATCACGGGCAAGTCCGGCTGCGGCAAATCAACCTTGCTCAAGTTGATGCAGGGTCTGCTTGCACCGTCCCGCGGCTCCATCCTGTTGAATAGCGTCCCGCTGTCAGAGGTTACCGGACAATACCGGGCTACGATCGCGGCCGTGCAACAGGTAGAGGAACTGTTCTGCGGGACCATCGCCGAAAACATCGCTTGCTTTGACTCTCCTCTGGATATGGCACGGGTGCAGGAGAGTGCCCGAAAAGCCTGTATCCATGCGGACATCGACTCAATGCCGATGAAATACAACACGCTGATCACCGATACAGGCTTGAGCTTTTCCGGTGGCCAGAAGCAGCGCATCCTGTTTGCCCGCGCCCTGTATAAGGAACCGCGAATACTGTTTCTGGACGAGGCAACAAGTCATCTGGATGCCGAAACCGAGAACAAAATCAACCGGGTGGTCTCAACTCTGGGAATCGCGCGTATTATCGTAGCCCATCGCCAGGAGACGATTCTGTCTTGCGACCGCATCCTGGTACTGGAGGATGGCCTGCTTAACTGCGCTGTCTGGCGCCCTTCAACAGCTGCCGAGTCGGCACTGTGAGGATGCGTAGTTACTCCTTTCGAACGAGTCACTTATGCTCTCGAGTGTTTATCTCTGGGAAATTACCGTCGCCTGGCGCAACTGTCTTCGACGCCCCGGATTCTTGCTTCTGGCTTCGTTGACCCTTGCTCTGGGCATTGGCGCCTGTAGCACAACTTTTGCGCTGATCGATAATTTTGTGCTCAGCCCGCCTCCCTATGCGGATCCTGCGCATCTGGCGATGCTGGGGCCGGTTGACGCCTCGGGCATCACCACCATGACGCCGATGCAATACCAGCAACTGCCCGGTTTGCCCGGCTACTCGGGCTTTGGCGCGGCTTCCATCCCTAAACTCTGGAATGTCTCGGGAACGGGAGGGCCGGTGCTTGTCCCCGGACGGCCGGCGGATCGCGGTTTTCTGATCGTGTTGGGAATCAGGATGGCGCAGGGAAGGAACTTCACCGAGGACGAAGACCGCCCCAATGGTCCATCGGTCGCCATTGTCAGCCACCGGCTTTGGCTCAATCAGCTCGGAGGTTCCGCCGGCATTGTGGGGCACACAATCGATCTGGATGGAAAGCCCGCCACCGTGGTCGGCGTACTGCCACCGCGCTTCCAGTTTGTCGAACCGGTGGACGTTCTGGTTCCTCTTGGTTTATCGCAGCCGAGCCGTGATCGCGGAAACCATCTATGGGTGGTGGCCCGTCTCAACCGTGGCGTGCGGCTGGCGCAGGCGAGCGCGGATCTCAGCACGCGGTTGTACTCGCGGGCAGCGGAGATTCAATTGAATCCTTCGGATCATATTGTCTTTTCAGCTACCTCCCTTTCGCGCGATCTTTCAGCTACGGCCGCTCCCGTCGCCCTGATGTTCTTCGCCTTTAGCGCGATCCTTTTGGCTCTGGTGGCGGCGAACCTCTCAAACCTGCTGCTGCTCCGCGCCGTGGTTCGCGGCCGTGATATCGCGCTGCGCAGTGCGCTGGGCGCAGACAAAGTTCGCCTGAGCCTGCCCTCGCTTGCGGAAGGGCTGTTGGTCGGCGTGCTGGGCATCTTGGGCGGCCTTGTCATGGCCTCGTTCGGGCTTTCATGGATCAATGGCTACATTCCCCTCAACTGGATGAATTCACTTCAAGGCGCTCACCTTGGACTTCGCGTGTATGTTTTTGCCACCCTGCTCGCCCTCGCCATACCGGCGCTCAGTTCGCTGCTGGCTGTGCGGCGGGCCCGTGTGCGAAACATCACGCAAGAGTTGGGATCCGGGTCTCATGCCGGCTGGAGCCGGGGCTCCCGCTTGGTCGGACGGGCCCTATTGATCGCGCAGGTTTGTCTTGCAAGCACGTTGTTGATTGTGGCCCTGGCGCTTTCCGGGTCCATTGCCCGGCTCTCGAAGGTGGACCTCGGTTTGAATCCTGGAGCCGTGCTTACCTTCACGGTGAATCCGCTACCCGCCCGGTATCCCGATGCAGCCGCCTGGCAATCGTTCATGCAACACCTCATGCCGCGCCTGCATGAGATTCCCGGAACCGGGCAAGTGGCGGCGTCGACCAATCTGCCGATTGGTTTGCCGTTCAGCGTTCCTTTGAAACTACCGGATGGGAATACTCGATACGTGCAATACCGGCCTGTAACCCCCGGATTTTTCGCCGTCTTCGGCATATCCCAAATCGCTGGCCGTGATTTCACGGAACAGGATACGCAAACCAGCGAACGTGTGGCCATCGTCAACCTTGCGTTTGCGCAACGCTATTTCAAAGACCAGATCCAGGGGCAGAGCATTGAGCCGGATCTCAAACTGGCCGACAGGTTTCGCGTCATCGGGGTCGTTGGCAACGTTCATCAGTCAGGACCACAGCTTCCCGTCGAACCGACCGTGTACATCCCCCTGATGCAAGTCTCAGACTCTCTGATGCAGAGCATTCGCCATTTCATGGCCATGCATTTCTATCTCAAGATGAAGGGACATCCCGGCCTGGCTGTGCCCGGTGTGCGGGCCGCCGTCCAGGAGATTGCCCCGGATCAGGCGATTAGCGACCTGAGCCAATTCGATGAAGTGGTGGCGCGTCTCACCGCGCCGCAAAGGCTCGACTTGAAGCTGATGGGAATCCTCAGCTTGTTGGCGTTTATGGTCGCCAACGTGGGCTTGTACTCGGTGGCATCGGTAACCATCGCCAGCCGGACGCGGGATTTCGGCATCCAGGCAGCCTTGGGAGCCGGACCGCCAAGGCTCGTCGCACAGATTCTGACTGATGTCTTGCGCCAGATTCTGGCCGGCCTGATCTTGGGAACGGCGGCGGGATTCATCGTATCAAGGTATCTGCGCAATACCATCGCCGGATTGGATCCGGTTGGACTGAGCGACGTTCTGCTGACGGGCGCGTTGCTGGCCCTGATTGGAGTCTTCGTATGCCTGCGTCCCGCGGTGCGCGCCGGCCGCGTTAATCCCTTCGAGGCCTTAAAGGAGCAATAAGTAGGTTCCTTTCACAACTGTTGTAAAAGTGGCCCAGACTCGCGTAGCATTGGCGCCTATATTAGGCAAGCTCGGACGCTGTGCGGTCCACATGCCGGGAGGTAATTGTGGCAAGGCCGGAAGGTAAGGACGACCGGGATAACCGGGATTGGGATAACCGGGATAGTGATGAGAGGATCGAGGACTTGAAACGCCGTGCGGAAGAGCTTTGTGACGGCCAGATGGAGCTGACCATCCTGGACGACTGCCCGGCTGAAACGGAAGAGTCATTCTGGAAACACGTGGTGGACTACGAGGAAGCTCCGTGGACGACTCACTTTCAACAGTTGGAGAGCGCGGGCGTATCACTTCCTCCGCCGGATTCGCTCAACGACGAGGAACTGACGGCCAAACTTTGGGAGGTGATCCATAAGCTCGCGTTACTTCGGGTATTTATCGAGCAGACAGATCATCTCAGCGACCGCGAGCTCTATAGGCATCTCTGGACCGACTCCCTGCGGGAGGACGCCATCATGTTGGCGACGGATGCCAATTCGGCGTGGCATATCCCAATGCTCGGCAGTGGCAGCGAGGAAGATAACCGGCTCTACCTCAAGTATTACGCTGATGACGATTGGCGCCGGCAGTGGCACGCGGATTTCCCCGATGATCCCCTTCCCGCGCACCAGGACCCGCCTTACGACCGCGACCGTCTGCTGCCCAAGCCGGACTATGGTCCACCCGCTAGCCAGGAGCCTAACTGACCAAGGCTTCGCCTTGATATCCATTGCAGATCAGGATTTTCGCCTTTGATTTTCAATTACTCAATTACCAAATTACCCGATTACCCAATTCTCGGAGACGACGATCCTGCCTTTGCCGTAACGAGTACAAAATTCTCGTA
>DATGJZ010000069.1:0-55993 GCA_035294925.1 Candidatus Angelobacter sp.
CATTGAAGGCTTAACCGAACGGTATTGCGGTGCGCCCGGCGGTGTCTTATCGCGGTCTCCGTTTTCAACCGTGCATCCGTGCGTTGCGGCGTGCCACAGAATTGCGTTTTAGCGCAGACGGTTTACAGCGGACGAAGCAACGAACAACGACCCCGCCGGGCATCCGCCCACAACCCCAATGCCTGTCACCCAATCAGAGCGAAGCGAAGGACCTATGCACTTTGCTTGCGCCACCACGTCCATCGTGTCCACCCTGTCCACTGGCGCAGGCCCGCCGTCGCAGGTTCGCGCCTGTGCTAACAGTGCTAAAAAGGTTTTGCTCTTGGGGTCGGGTTGGCCAATTACCAACTGCTAATTGCCAATTACTGTTCCCCTGGGCCCCGGCGCGCGCCGCCGTTTGCGCGCGATGGGGTGTAGTTTCTACATTTGGACAAATGCAAATACCATGGTGGAGGCTCGGTGCTGTTGCAACCCTTACCCTGTCATCTTGAGCGTAGTCGAAAAGCCTGTCCTGAGCGGAGCCGAAAGACCCCGAGGCTGTTGAACCTGACCATGCTGCTCCAGGGAATTATCACCAAAACGTTTGCGCATTTAAAAATCAAAAGGACCCACTATCCTGGATAAAGAAAACTTAGAATGCGGATGCCTGAATCACTCCAGCCCGCAAAGCGGGCGGAATTACTGAGCGCAGAGCGCAAGCGCTGGGGAAAAAAATTGAAGATGTGGACAAGCCCCAGAGGGGTGACAGAAGATCTACCTCGGTCCGCAACGGAATCACGCTATGGCGGTTTAGGAAATAGTGCATCCATCGGCCCGATAGAAGCCCCGAACTTTAGTTCGGGGAGTGGGCTTTCAAGCCTACGGAAAACTGCGGCAATATTCATGAGCGCTTTAGCGCTGGTGCCAAGCAGCCCCGCCAATGTTGGGTACAGTATTTCCCAAACCGCTCGAATCAAGAACATTCATTGAAGGCTTAACCGAACGGTATCGCGGTGCCCCCGGCTGTGTCTTTCCCCGGTCTCGTTTTCAACCGTGCATCCGTGCGTTGCAGCGTGCCACAGAATTGCGTTTTAGCGCAGACGGTTTACAGCGGACGAAGCAACGAACAACGACTCCGCCGGCATCCGCCCACAACCCCAATGCCTGTCATCCTGGAGCGAAGCGAAGGACCTATGCACTTTGCTTGCGCCACCACGTCCATCGTGTCCACCCTGTCCACTGCCGCAGGCCCGCCGTCGCAGGTTCGCGCCTGTGATAACAGTACTAAAAAGGTTTTGCTCTTGGGGTCGGCTAATTGCCAACTGCTAATTGCCAATTGCTGTTCCCCGGCGCGCGCCGCCCTTTGCGCGTGATGGGGTAGCTTGGTGGTGTTGCAACCCTTGACCCTGTCATCTTGAGCGGAGCCCGCCGCGGCGGGCGAAGTCGAAAGACCCCGAGGCTGTTGAACCTGACCATGCTGCTCTTGGGAATTTTCACGAAAGCGTTTGCGCCTTTAAAAATTAAACGGACCCACTATCCTGCGTAGACGTACGCGACCAGGCCGACACAGAGGGTTGCCTGAAGCTTGGTTAACGTAAATAGAGATGTCGAGCCCCACCGGCGCGACACATCGGGTCGGCTAGAGGCTAGGAGCTAGAAGCCAGGAGTTTCAATCCACGAGCCGTGAGGGCCAAGCTCAGCGACCCCATATGGCGACGAAGTGCGAGGGATTGAGGGACAGACGCTTGGCTCAAAAGCCGTCGATGACTTCGGGCTGCAGGCCTTCCAGCGATGCCAGTTCAATCTCGCCGCTCGGCTTGACCGATAGCGTGCGATGAACCTTGGCAGAGGAATATTGGCCCAACTTTGAACTGTGCTTCCACCAAATCAACTTGAGCACCTCCATGCTGCCATCCGGCCTGGCTGACGACGCATCGTTTTCAAACATTTTTGGAAGCACCTGCTTAATAGCTTCGGCGTCTTCGGCGCTGAAGCCAGTCCTCTCGGCCAACTGGGGGTTCATACTGCCAAAAAAGACGTAGACTCCACTATCTACGCGGTGCTTCATACCCATTGTGTCAGAGCCACGCTTGGTGCCATCGCCTTCGCCGCTAACGCTCTTGGTAATTTGGGTGCTCGTCACGTCCACAGGCTGAATGCTGAAAGCAGACTGAAGCGTTACAGGGCCACGGATCGGAATAGATACTCCCGTGTCACCCTCCTCGGCTCCTCCGTCCTTGCTTTTAGACTTTCTGGACGGCGGCAACGCGAAGAGCTGACCAAAGGCTCTCACGTCGAACCATGTCTCCTGGGCAAGCTTTGCGGTTTCCGAAGTGCCAAATTTCTTTCCGAGGGCCTTCTCCGCGCGGTCTCGGAGGCTCTTTGCGTCGTCATTCTTGCGGTCGTCTGATTGCACGAAGATTTTATATTTCTGCTGCCCTTGTTCGGACACCTCTTGGAGACGGTCCCGAATTTTGCGTTTGAGGCACACATCTGTAATTTCTCCATATCCGTTGTAGTCCGTACGAGGACGGTTTCCGTTCAATGGATCGCCATTGGGGTTGGCATGCTTTACGCGGAGCACTACAGCAAAGTCTATTTTGGTTTGCAGAACACTCATCCTTCTTCTCCCTCAGGCTCTGATTTTGATTCTTCGGTTTCGATCTCCGTTGCAGCCTTGTTCCAAAGTGCGGAACGCTGGCAGTGGTAGCCGAGCAGGAACTCGCCAGATAGCTTGCTGTCATTGGTGAAATCCTCACCAGTAAACATTCCAATGACTGAATCAAGCAATTTCTCTCTCTTCAAAAGCACGCCGGGCCGATTGGTTCTCAAGCGGGTTTTATACGGGGTCAATGAAAGCTCAATACTCCTCCATGTGGAACAAGGGTGATCTGCAAATCTCTGCATCAGCTTTGCAGCATTGGTGTCTCGTTTTTCCTTAGCGACATACAAAGCGTGACTCTCGATGTTTTCCGCGATCGCTAATAAACGGCCAAAAAGGTAGTCTCTCGTAGTCCGATCTTCTTCCAGTGACATCCGGTAGTTCTCCTCCCATCTGCTGCCCCGAACAAGAGCACAGGCGATGCCAATGCATTTTTCCCATTCCCATTTTTCCAGCCCCATCCTGTTGGACGCCCGGTGCACAGTGGCTTCTACGACACTACGAGGCAGCGGTCGTGCGTCGATAATGCACGGCAAAAGCCGCTCAACGGTTGCTTTACGCAGATGGTCGTCTAGCCGCCTTCCATACGCGGCTGCAGCAATATCGTTGGGGGCCGGAGCCCCTACGAAGCGTAGATCCTTGGAGTAATTCTGGCGCCAAGCACACCTCAGGTGCCATCTGAGCACTCGGTCGAGAAACTCGGCTCCAATCAGCTCTCTGTAGTACGTAATGGCCATACGTCCCGGCGTAGCAGAATCAAGGCCCATGATCACCACATCGGCACAATCGCCCAACTTAGTCCCGTAGCCAGAGATCGCCGTATTCAAACGCAAAGCGAAATGTTGTCCCACATCGCCCGAGTAGCTTTCGTCCTGCACGCCATCTTCCGCCCCTGCCGCAAGGAACAGTCGCGCAGTGTTTTGGAATGGGTCAGGTATCTGCTGTCCCCCCACCGTCCACGCAATAAACACCTGTCCACTTGACTTATCGTGATATCCCTGACGTTTAATCAGCCATTGAAGGGCATTGTGGGCTTTCTGGGTGACCACTGCTCCGACGCCATAGGCCTGCTCTGGAGTCTGAAATCGTCCACGAAATGTGTATCCGGAATTGTCATTCGATGAAATCAGCTTTGCTCCATCCGCGCCGTGCCTCAGCCGCTTTGGATGACTAGACGCGAGCAAAGTTGCCTCACCAGTGACCATGCACAATCCGCGACCCGTATTCTGGGAAGCATCAAACCGAATCCAAGAGTCGCGGACCTCTGGGTCGCTCCACACTGCGGATACTGGGTCACCGGGAATTTGCACGCGCCATCGTACAAAGGCGTCTCCCTGATCACGCTTACCGTCCTTGGGTGTAAGCATTTTGAAGATTCCTGGCGTTGGCTGGTCCGAAGACCATTCTGTCAGCAGTTCCTGGTCCGCGGAACAGTGCAAGATGCCCTCGCGCACAAGGTCACTGACTACCGTGCCGTTCTCCACATAGTTCAGGACGGCTTGCACCTTGGGATTGGGGCCGGATTTGGCCCAGAGCTGAAGCTGTTGGAGGTATTCATTGTAGAAAGACTCCTTTCCGCCTCCGAATGCCGGGTAGTCAGCGGCACAGTATTGAATCTTGTCGCAGAGTGGGTGGGGCGGCGGTTTTGTTCCAACGCGCCCTGCCGACTTTTCGGTCGCAGGCACAACTGTAGCCTCTTTGGGCACCAGCGCAGCTCGTTGGAAGTTGCCGCCCGCATCGAGCATGATTTCAATGTGTGCCTGTTGCTCAATATGGCTTACAGGCATCAAAGGTTCCGTTGCGAACTGCGGAGCGTCGGCGCAAAGGTCGTAAGTCGCATGTAGCTTTTGTATCCAACTCATCTAGAACCCTAGCTCTTCAGCTTCGGTTGTCACATTGCGGAGATTGTGGTCGATCCCGAATTGCTTGGGTAGCATTTCTCGGACCTCTTTTTTCACTCGACATTGTTCAGGCCGGGGAAACTCCATGACGCCATTCATCATTTTCGGAAACCAGAAATTGCTTTGTAGCTTGTTCACGCCGGTCTCATCGGGGTAGCCAAAGCTGTGGAACATCAAACCGAAGCCCAGTTCCCCTTTGCTGTCGTAGTCTCCCTGACCGCTCCCGAAGACGCACGGCTCAACATAGCCTTGGCAGTCGCGCGTACCCAGAAAAATGTCCTGGCGTCCGCCGCGTTCCAAACTACGGCGGGCGATCGCATAGTGCTTGCCCTCAACTTGATCGCGCTTCAGTTCGGGTTGATGATCGTTCCATTCAAAATGGGCGCGCACTTGATACTCGACGCTGGGGAGGCCTGTGTTCGGATCGGGATCGCCGGTAAGAAACGTGTAGATGGCAAGAGTGTTGTAGCTTTCTTCCTTCTTTTTTGTAGGGTTGCGCTCACTCGGATAAACCCCACCAAAATTGAGCGGTTTGGCTCCTTTCGTCTGGGTGCGGATACGCCTCATCACCCGTACGGTATCTATTATCCAGATGAATGTCGGCTTCCAGTAAATGGACTTGGCAATGCCTTTGAGGGCCTCGTAGGTGGGAACGTGGTACGAGCATTTTTCTCCGCCCACCCGCGTCAGCGGGTCGGTAAACATGGCAAACCGCCCCCAGACCCGGAACTCAATCGCATTGCGTGGCGTGCTATCCATGCTGGAACTCCATTTCTTCCGTGCCGGCCACGGACAAGCCGAAATCCGGGCTGTAGTATTTTTCATCCAGGTAAAGGATTCCGGTTTCTTCCTGCACCTCGCGCACAGCGTGTACACGCTGCAGTTCTTTCATTACCCAGGGAAAGACGTTCACAGTAAACTGCTGTGCTCGCTTGAGCAACTTGAACTGTTTTTCGACTTCATATGCCGCGCACAGATTAGCAATTACTTTCCTGCCTTGGGCAGAGTAAGGGACGATCACGCCCTGAGTGTTCGCTTCAATCGGCTCGAAGGCTTTTGCCGCGGTCATGAAAGACTGTCTCATGAAAATTTGTGGTGGGTTCCGTGTTCTCGCCGCTTCCGCCACCGCCAGCCGGTTTTCTCCTAGCATGTTCAGCAAAGTGTCGTCCCGTTCGGCCTGCGCACTGCTTACCCCGTAAGCCATTTCATTCTTGCGGTCAAAAAAATAGTAGCGAAAATACTGTTCGATGATCCCCGGGTCGGATAAATCAATTTTCCGAGGTTCTTCTGTTGCGGCTTGTTCGTCGAGCACACGCTGGGCCGCTGCCTGCCCTGCTTTGATGTCGCGCAAATCTGGGTGCAATTCGCCTGTGAGGTTGATGATATGCACCCGTCCTGTCAGCTTGCGGGCTCCATGGCGATTGCAGCGGCCCGCAGCCTGCGCAATAGAATCCAGCCCAGCGAGCGCACGGATAACCGTTCCGAAATCGATGTCCACACCGGCCTCGATCAACTGGGTGCTAATGCATATCACCGCCCTCTGTTCCTTGAGCTGCTTCTGCCTGTCAAGGTGTCGCCGGACTTTGCGGAGGACCTTCATCCGGTGAGCCGGGCACATGTTGGTGCTGAGGTGATACACCGCAAGGCCTGTTGCCTTCTCTCTGCATGCCTTGAAAATCGAATGCGCCTCTCTTTTTGTGTTGACTATCACAAGGCAGCTACCGGAGTCGCCAGCCTTGGAGATGGCGAACTCAGCCGCCTCCGTGTGCTCCCACCCCCCAGGTTTCCGGCAATAGAACGTCTCATAACGCCTGAGTTTGGTAAAGAGCCCTTTTACGTCGGGCATGAGTTCTGCATTCTCGCTTAGCGCAACCGCTCCTTTGTTAGAATCGACTTCATGCAGCAGCGGCTGGGTTGCCGTGCAGAGCATCACGCTGGCCCCGCAGCTTTCCACCAGAAAATTGATAGCGTTGTTGAAAAGATGAACGCAACGGACGGGTATTGTCTGCACCTCATCAAAAATCAGAACCGAGTTGGCCAGCTGGTGCATTCGCCTGACCGCCCGTGTCCCTTCCCCGAAAAGAGTTTCTAGCAGTTGTACTGCCGTAGTAAAGACAACCGGAGCGTCCCAATTCTCCGAGAGTAGTTTGCTTCTCTCGGTCTCTTTCAATGGCGTCAAGTTCGAGTGATGTTCCAGCACCACACTTGCGAACTCGCTCCCATCGGGCTCCAGTATCTTGCGTACCTGCTCTGCGTTTTGATCAATGATAGAGGTGTAAGGGCTTACGTAAATAATGCGATCCATCTGCTGCTTCGCTGCATGATTCAGCGCGAAACGCAGGCTTGCAAGGGTCTTCCCGCCTCCAGTGGGAACCGTGAGAGTAAAGGTTCCCTTTGGCCGCTCTGAAGCTGCCAGACAGTCTTCAGACACTTTCCTCCGTATGTGGTCGATTGGCTCACTCTGTGGGAATTGTTCGAGTGCGTTTTCGAGAAGCCTTGCCAGAACGCGCCACTCGACATAGTCGCCATCCTGGCGCAACACAGCGGCGGCAGGTTTCGAGAAACCAGCCGTGTCCGTGCGATCAGCATCAATCAGGCAGCTAAACAACACCCGAACAAAAAGGCCGATTTTGAATCGCAATATAGTCTCGTTCGGATTGTTGTGGCAGAGTGTTGCGATAGACTTCTGGACACACAGGACCAATTCCGGATCGCGCAGAACAGCTTCGCTTCGCTCAGTCAGAATGTGGTCCGCTTGTGACCACGCTTCCTCGCAGTGTGAATCAGAGTCCACTTTAGCCATCCGCTTCGAGAGCTTGTCCACGCCTTCGGGAGCTACGCAGTCAATCAAGCCGGAATGATGGGATGCGATGCAAAGGGACAGGATTTCGGCAACAACCCCGTCGATTTTTCCTCTTTGCCGCAGCGCCCGCCAGATTTTCTGTGCTCCTGCCGTGGAGTGGTCAATCGTCCCACGCTCCGAGTCATATTGCCCGGCCGCGTTATCAAGGGCTACGCGACGCAAGTATTGTTGGAAATCTTTCGAGTATTTACCAAGATCATGTAATAGCCCAATCGCTTCTCCCGCTGCCCGGATTCCCAGTTTTGCACACAATCGTCCCGCAGACTCCGAAACTGAGAGCAGGTGCGATTGGAGTAGTTGATGCCTGCCATCAGCCTCTAAATGGGCAAGGAAAGCCGCGTCTTGTTGAACGCTGATTTCGTTCATCCTTCACTCTGGTAAAAACTGCCAAGAAACCAAGGGCAACAAATGAATACCTGAGCACAGCTTATAGTGCACTGGCACGATAAATACTTGAGGCACTATACCAGATGAAACTTTGCTCCTCAACCATGAATAGATGGCACAACAATAATGTTGTAGTTTGGGCTAGGGTAAACAATCTCGTCCCATAGTGGACGACCGCCAATTGTCGAAATGCCGCTGGCGGCTTCACGGTTCCAAACGTCAACAACGAAGTTGTATATTCTGGAACGCCATCGCGCAAGATTCTCAAATAGCCTTCATTTCGGTCTATCATGTACCCAACCATGTATTCCGAAGACGACCTTCTACCCATTTCGGCGCTGCAGCATCTTGCTTTTTGCGAACGGCAATGGGCATTGATCCATCTGGAGCAGCAGTGGGCGGAGAACCGGCTCACCGCGGAGGGCTGCCAGTTGCACGAGCGGGCTGATGAAGGGCATCACCAGACCAAGGAGGGAGTTCGCATCTGCCGGGGACTGAATCTCCGCTCTCTTCGCCTGGGACTCACGGGCAAGGCCGATGTGGTCGAGTTCCATCCGGATACTGGCGGCAGCCCGCGTCCTTTCCCCATCGAGTACAAGCGTGGCCGTCCTAAGCCTGACCATCGCGATGAGGTCCAGCTCTGCGCCCAAGCGCTCTGTTTGGAAGAGATGCTGAACGTGGAAGTAACCAACGGAGCGCTCTTTTATGGCCAGCCACGCCGCCGGACCGCCGTGGCCTTTGACGCCGAACTTCGCGGCGAAACCGAAAGGCTGGCTGCCCGGCTGCACGAGCTGTACGCCGCCCGCATCACGCCCAAAGCCAGGTACGAAAAGAAGTGCGATTCCTGCTCACTCTATTCCATCTGCCTGCCGAAAACCACCGGAGTATCCAGCGCGCAGCGCTACCTGAAGCGTGCCGTTGCGGCGTCACTGGCCGGGGAGGGAAGTGGGTCGTGAAGCAACTCCTCAATACGCTCTATGTGACCACGCAGGGCGCGTACCTGTCGAAAGATGGAGAGACGGTGCTGGTGCGGGTGGAGAAGGAAACCCGTTTGCGCGTTCCAGTCCATACGCTCTCCGGTATTGTCTGTTTTGGGCAGGTATCGTGCAGCCCGCCGCTGATGGGTTTCTGCGCGGAAAAGGATGTTGCCCTCAGCTTCCTCACGGAGCATGGCAAGTTTCTGGCTCGGGTTCAGGGACCTGTGAATGGCAACGTCTTGCTGCGCCGCGAGCAATACCGCCGGGCCGACGATGATGCAGGCTCCACGAACATCGCGCGCGCGGTGGTGCAAGCCAAGATCGCCAACTGTCGTACCGTCCTCTTGCGGGGCATGCGTGAGCACGGCGGCAACAGCCAGATCGAGGATGCGGCCTCTCGCTTGGCCCGCAGTATTGAAATGCTCGAGACGGCGCAATCGGTGGATGGCGTGCGCGGCATCGAGGGCGATGGAGCGCGCAACTATTTCTTCGTCTTCGACCACCTGATTACAACCGCCAAGGAACATTTCTTCTTCCGCGAACGCAGCCGCCGTCCGCCTCTGGACAAAGTGAATGCGCTGTTGTCTTTCCTCTATACCCTTTTGGTGCATGATATCGTTGGGGCGCTGGAGACGGTGGGCCTGGACCCGTCGGTCGGATTTCTCCATCGTGACCGGCCAGGGCGTCCTGGGCTGGCGCTGGATCTCATGGAAGAGTTGCGGCCTGTCCTCGCCGACCGGCTGGCGCTTTCCTTGATCAATCGGCGGCAGGTAGATGAAGAAGGATTCCAAACGGCGGAAGGCGGCGGCGTGGTGATGGACGATTCGACCCGAAAAGAAGTCCTTCTGGCATGGCAAAAACGAAAACAAGAGGAGATACAGCATCCCTTCCTCGGCGAGCGCGTGGTCTTTGGGCTGGTGCCGTACGTTCAGGCCCTGTTGCTGGCCCGGCGCCTGCGTGGTGACTTGGACGCCTATCCGGCATTCTTCTGGCGGTGATTCGCGATGATGGTCCTGGTTGCATACGATGTTGAGACGGAAACCAAGGCTGGACAACGGCGGCTCCGCCGCGTGGCCAGGATGTGCCAGAACTTTGGGCAGCGAGTGCAGTTTTCGGTTTTCGAGTGTCTGGTTGACCCCGCGCAGTGGGTGGCCCTGAGATCGAAGCTGGTGGGAGAGATCGATCCGGCAAAGGACAGCCTGCGTTTTTATTTCCTGGGGGCAAACTGGCAGAGACGGGTGGAACATGTCGGAGCCAAACCCAGCTATAACCCCCAGGGCCCGCTCATTCTTTGAAGCGCGGACATCAAGCGGTCTCGATTCGACGGGCCGGTCCGCGCTGCTTGTAAGTCTCGGCAATACAATGCTTTCAGAGTTCCTCCCCTTCACGGGCCATCCCCAGTTCGGCGTTTCTATTCGGTGGTCCGCGAAAACGAACCGCTAACACATTGATGGCGAGTGTGTTACCGTGAAGCAGTTCGCGCCCGCAGGGGCGCGTGGATTGAAACTTGAACGCGATCATACATATACGGCACAACAATTGTTCGCGCCCGCAGGGGCGCGTGGATTGAAACGTTGCCGTATTCTTGGCATTCCTCATTATGGCACGTTCGCGCCCGCAGGGGCGCGTGGATTGAAACATGTTGCTTGTCGTTTTGCTGCCTGTTTGTCCTTGTTCGCGCCCGCAGGGGCGCGTGGATTGAAACTGCGTATTACCGTTATTCCCTAACGCGCCAATGGGGTTCGCGCCCGCAGGGGCGCGTGGATTGAAACGTTCCCGTTGGCAAGGGATTAGCAACACCAGCGAGGTTCGCGCCCGCAGGGGCGCGTGGATTGAAACAGATGCACCTTGCCGCACATGGCACAAACAGACGGTTCGCGCCCGCAGGGGCGCGTGGATTGAAACCTCATCTATTGGTGGTGGTGGTGGTGGTGGTGGCTGTTCGCGCCCGCAGGGGCGCGTGGATTGAAACACCTTGCATGTGTTTAAAAAACCGCCGAAAGTGGTTCGCGCCCGCAGGGGCGCGTGGATTGAAACCGTGTCATACCCGTGCCTCTGGACACTGCCGGCGTTCGCGCCCGCAGGGGCGCGTGGATTGAAACAACGTCGTGTAAATCCCCCAGGCGGTGAAGCCCAGTTCGCGCCCGCAGGGGCGCGTGGATTGAAACTCAATCACCGCGCCAATCGCGCACTCATCCGCCTGTTCGCGCCCGCAGGGGCGCGTGGATTGAAACATCGGCCCACTCTTGGTATCAACTGTCAGAGATCGTTCGCGCCCGCAGGGGCGCGTGGATTGAAACTTCGGCTATCAGGCAGTGCTTTCGGCGGATTTCCCGTTCGCGCCCGCAGGGGCGCGTGGATTGAAACTTGAGTTCGGGGGTGTGAAGTACTGTAGGAACTGTGGTTCGCGCCCGCAGGGGCGCGTGGATTGAAACCAGAAACACAACGGCCCCAGACATGCTGGGGCTTGTTCGCGCCCGCAGGGGCGCGTGGATTGAAACCTTGAGTATGCGTGTTCGACGTGTTACCTTGGTAACGTTCGCGCCCGCAGGGGCGCGTGGATTGAAACCCATGAAATATCTTCCCAATATCGCCAGTATCTTGTTCGCGCCCGCAGGGGCGCGTGGATTGAAACATGGTCGGAAACTCGCTGGTTGCCCACAACAGCCGTTCGCGCCCGCAGGGGCGCGTGGATTGAAACGGCTTGTTCGTCCTGCGTTAAATCCATCCGTGGGTGTTCGCGCCCGCAGGGGCGCGTGGATTGAAACTCTTTCACAACACCGTCAAACCGCTTGAGCATGTGTTCGCGCCCGCAGGGGCGCGTGGATTGAAACATGGCAGGCGCGGCAGAGGTCAATGCTTTGCAAGTTCGCGCCCGCAGGGGCGCGTGGATTGAAACGCTTAATCTCTTTCACTCCGGCAATCAGAATGCCGTTCGCGCCCGCAGGGGCGCGTGGATTGAAACAATTGCGCCATGAAGTGGCGTTGGGTGCCTTTTGGTTCGCGCCCGCAGGGGCGCGTGGATTGAAACACGATCGGCGTGGCCGCATCGATCAGCTTTTGCGTTCGCGCCCGCAGGGGCGCGTGGATTGAAACCTGCGCTCCGTAATTTCTACGTGCATCCCGCTTTCGTTCGCGCCCGCAGGGGCGCGTGGATTGAAACGCCCTCGGTGCGACACGTTTCCGGATAATTCGAGTTCGCGCCCGCAGGGGCGCGTGGATTGAAACGTTTCCCATCCAGCACATCGGCGCAGATGCAGCAGGTTCGCGCCCGCAGGGGCGCGTGGATTGAAACTACACCAAAACCGCTGAAGAGCAGCGCGACCAGCGTTCGCGCCCGCAGGGGCGCGTGGATTGAAACTCCTCCTTTTTATTGCTGTTACGGGACAGCTAACCGTTCGCGCCCGCAGGGGCGCGTGGATTGAAACCTGTCCACCGTGTCCAACCCTGTCCCCTGCCGCAGGCCGCCTTGGCAGGTTCGCGCCTGTGCTAACGCAGCGCTAAAAGGATTTCGCTCTCCGGGTTGACCCCGTGTCCCCTGCCGCAGGCCCGCCGTGGCGCGCTGTTGCCTTTCAATTTTGGCATTTTTGGCAATCTTGCCGCCTGATTCGCGTGCATTCGAGAAAACCTGTCCCGGCGTGCCGTGGATTCGCGGCTAAAGGATTCCGCTCTTGGGGTTGTCTTTGCCGTTGCCTTTCAATTTTGGCCCGCCGCGGCGGGGCAATTACGGCGATTTTGGCAATCTGCTACTGGCTCTTTCCCATCAACCCTTCCACCCCAACGCCTGTTATGGCTACTTTCATCCAGGTATTAGCAGCATGCTGGCCGTCAATCACGACTTTCAAGTAGTTATCGCTGAGCGCTTCCGTGCAATGCTCATGATGAGCTTGCAAGGTGATCGCATCGAGAGTCCTTCCCCGAAAACTCTCCCGGAATTCCAGGTTCTTCTTTGCCCCAAGTTCGCGCAGCACGCGGTTGCGTTCACGCGCCACTGCGACTGGAACTTGGCCGGGCACGGCGGCCGAGGGCGTCCCCGGCCTTGAGGAATAGGTGAAGACGTGCAAATAGGTAAGCGGCAGACGTTCGATGAAGCTGCGGCTCTCTTCGAACAGTTCTTCAGTTTCACCCGGAAAACCAACCATTACATCTGCGCCGATGGCGGCATCAGGCATGGCCGCGCGGATCTTCCTGATCTTTTCCGCATAGTGCCACGGACGATACTTGCGGTGCATCTGCCGCAGGATGCGGTCGCTCCCCGACTGCAAGGGAACATGCGCGTGCTTGGCGATGCGCGGCGAGCTGGCTGCCAGTTCGATCAGCTCATCGCTCCAGTCCATGGGTTCAACCGAGCTGATGCGGAGCTTTTCAATCTGGGTATGCGCCAGCAGGGCACGAAGCAGTTGTTCAAAACGCTGTTGCCGGGCAAAGTCGCGCCCCCAGCGGCCAAGATTGATGCCGCTGAGAACAATTTCTCTGTATCCCGCATCCACGAGCGTCTGCGCCTCCGTGAGCGCGCGTTCCAGTGGCATGGAGCGGCTTTGTCCGCGAACGCTGGGAATAATGCAGAAGGAGCAGCGGTTGTTGCAGCCATCCTGCACTTTCAGGTTGGGCCGGGTGCGGGACGAGTGCTCATCGGCGGCAAACACCGGGGCGGCAACTAATTCTGTGTGCGCAAAGATGTTCCCGATCAGGGTAAACGCCGGGGCGGAGAGAGTCACATTCTCCAGCGAAACGAAATTCTGACTGGCAACAATTTCCGCTACCTGATGCTTGTGGGAGTTGCCGACGACCCAGGTTACGCCCGGTAAAGACGCGATCTCCTGCGGCGCGCGTTGCGCGTAGCAGCCCGTTACCAGAATTCTTGCCGCGGGATTCTCGCGATGGACCCGGCGGATCGCGGCACGCGCATCCTGATCGGCGGCAGCCGTCACCGTGCAGGTATTCAGGACAACAACATTCGCGTGCGTAACCGAGTCGGCGCGGTTCAGGCCCTCTTGTGTGAGCTGCCGTTCGATTGCGGCCCCATCCGCCTGCGTGGCGCGGCAGCCAAAGTTCTGCACATAGAAGGCGGACACGGAAAATATTATACAATCAGTAACGTAGCCCAGAGGCCGCCGGCGTACTCAGTTCGGGAACGGATAGCAGCAACTCACAACCCTGAGGCACATTCCGGCATCTGATTAACCCTGTAATTGCTCAGCGCAGCCCGGAGATTTCATGAAACGTCGTATCCTGCTTGTCGATGACGAATTAGCTATTCTGCTTACACTCAAGACCATTCTTGAAATCCATGGTTTTGATGTTGAAACTGCGGCTTCCGCCAAGGAGGCGCTGGCCAAACTCAAAGCCAATAGCTATCACATGGTCATCACCGACATGAAGATGGAACATGACCGCGCCGGCTACGATGTGATCCGCTCAGCCAAAAAGACTGACTATGACCCGGCCGTGGCCATCCTCACCGCGCACCCGCTGCTGGGCGGCGATTGGAAATCTGAAGGCGTTCAATCCATGCTGGTGAAGCCGATGAATACCAACGATCTGCTGCGGCAGATTGAAGTGCTGCTCATCCAGCACGAAGACAAGCATCGCCAGTCACAGCGCCCTGCCGGACGCGGCGCGAACGCACGAAACGGGCGTACCCAGGCAGTTAGGAAGCCGGCCTGAGCGGGCGTCGCCGGCGCCCTCAAATCCGTTCTCTCGTCGTACACCCAACCGAAACGTAGTTAGCAGACGCAGAAGCGCAAGCAGTTTGCCTCGGCTTGACCGCACACATCTAGGCAAGCTTGCGTAGTACAACGGCTCACACATCGCTGGAGCGCGGTTTGGCAGTTTTGTTGGCAGATCACACACTGCAGTGTTGCCGAAACCGTGCCAGGCTTGGTGAAAAGGATCGCTGTCAGGACCAGCACAGAGAGGATCACCACGCGGATGGATGCTTTGCCATAAGCCAACATTTTTATTTCCTTTCGTTCTTCTGGGGGCTAATTCAATTCAGGAAACATTATAGACCTGCACGAGAGAAGTGCGAGAACGTCCAGGCCAGGTTTTTTCGGGAGGAAGGCTCCTTTTAAAAAGGGCACACCTGTGCATCGCGGGGCCATCTCAAAGGCCAGTTGCAGCAAGAAGATTCAGCTTATGCTGTAGCCGCGGCCGTTTTCCGCTGCTGGAAGCATTCGCGGCAGAAAACGGGACGTCCCTGCGTCGGTTTGAACGGAACCGTAGTTTCACGCTGGCAGCCCGAGCAAATTGCCTTGGTTTCGACCCTCTGGTAATTGCCGCCACCTTGCGAAAGACCCAGTGCGTTCGCGCGTTTTGACTTGCAATTTTTGCAGCGTTTTGGCTCGTTCTTGAATTGTTTGTCGTGGAAGAAAAGCTGTTCCCCGGCGGTGAAAACAAAATCTGCGCCGCAATCGACGCATTTCAGAACCTTGTCCTGGAACTCCATTGAGATGCCCCCTTTCCCTGGTCACCCTGGAATCCGGAACAGTACACAGCAACCTCGAGCGAGTTGGACTTCAGAGTGATTCCTGCTACAGGTTCGGCCCAACCACGAAAATTTTCGTGGCCACTGCTAGATTCAACAACTGCCAGACAGCTCTATATGAATTCCGATTTTGCTGCTTTATGAAAGCCGGGCCGTTCCCGGAAGGGACGGCCCGGCGCGTACTCAACTTAGTCTTGCTCTTTGCGTGCTTTTTTTCGATTGCGTTTGCGCGCCAGAGCTTCCTTCATGCGGCGCTTCTCGCCGGGTTTCAAGTAAAAGGAATGCCGCTTGACTTCTTTAATGATGTCCTCTTGCTGGACTTTGCGTTTGAAGCGGCGCAAGGCATTTTCAAGAGGTTCTCCCTCTTGTAAGCGAACTTCTGCCAAACTGAATCCACCTCCCAACCTTACCTGTCGGAATGTTGAGTTTTGCAGTCCTTCAAGGGCAAGTCAAGCAATAAGTTACGGGAATCTATATTTAATAGTTTGGATAGCTAGGTCTATTTCCGCCACAAGGGTTGTTTTTGACCGCTGAATGCCAGAGTTCCGATAAATACTCAATTAGCAGGTAGAATACTACCTAAGACTCTTGTAAGTTGTTGAATATAAAATACTTAACTAAGGTAATTGGCTGCATTTTTTCCAGGGTTAACGGACACCAACCAGACTTCACCGCCACCCATAAAGCTTCGCCGCATTATCATGCAGCACCATGTGCGCCAACTCCAGTGCCCGCTCGCGGGTGATTTCGCCATCCTGAATCATGCCGGTCAACGCAATCGCCAGCGCTTCCCGCGCTGACTGCGTGGTCTGCCAGCCTATCTCTTCCCAATTGATCTCAGGAGTATTGGGATAGAGATCTGTCCCAAACAAAGTCTTCTCCGGATACCACTCGAGAAAATCACGAATCACTTCACTCAATTTGCGGGTAGAGATGAGCCACGTCTGTTCGGAGAAGTCCGCATACACATTGGGCTTCATCAGCATGTAGGCGGTGTATTTGGTAAACGCTCCCGCGCCGCCATGCAGCAGCACAAAGGTAGTCTTGCGCAGGGAAGCGTCATTCAGCAGCGAATCAAGCAAGGCGGGGTTAGAGCCATTCAGCATGAAATACGTTCCGCATCCGCCGCCGGTGTGGAAGTGTACCGGCAAACCAAGGCGTCCGGCTTCTCGCGCGATGTAGCGCATGAGGTAATCCTGAAGCATGAGGTAGTCCGCATTTGGCGGGGTCCCGCTTTTCACATACCGTGAATAGATCTTCTGGGCCTGGTTTAGGTATTCCGTCTGGTCCAGCGGAATCGCACCGAAGTCAAGCGAGCGCAGATAGGCAGCCTCGAACTTGATGGCCACGGCGCCGCTACGCTTCTGGGACTCCAGCGTTGGAGTGACTACCTTAGAGGTGTACTCCTGCAAGGTTGGGGGCGGCGCGCCCAGGTTCTGGTCTTTGAGGTAGTGCTTGAGAAGCATCTCTTCGCGGGAATAGAAGAATTTGCGGTCAGGCGTTTCATTGGCCACGCTGCTGTTGTTCAGTGGCAGCAACAACGCATCATCGAACGGCACCCAGCGGAACCGCGGAGGTTGCAAGCCGCGGCCCATGGCGACGCGGTTCGATAGCTCAGTTTCGATGCCGAGCTGGTCCAGCACCCAGTTAGGAAAGTTATCGCCCTGCTGCTGCATGACTTTCTTCTTGGTATCGAGCAGCTCGCGCACGTGCTCAGGGCTGCGGTCATCGTAGCGATATCCGTACAAAGCTTTCCATGCCGCCAGATATTGTGGATTCTCAGGCCGGCCCACGATTGTCGGGTCATTCGGTTCCAGAGGATCGCACGGCAGGGCGTCAAAATCATCGTCCTTCTCTCCCGGAGCAACCAATTTGGGCGTATGCGAGTGGTTGTCGATGGCCTTGATCTTATTAATCTCCGCCAGCAGTTGCGGATCGGCTGTTTGAGCGTGGAGAAAGGTGAACGATGATAGCGCGAATAGGAGGACCGTGACCGTTTTCATGGCGCGAGCAGGTTAAACCGACTCAAGGATTGAATGCAATTCGTGTGCTCGTGCAAAGCTCAGACCACGATAAACCAGATTTATTACTAGACATCAATACTCGCGCCCGTTAAGTTATAAACACTTTCATGAATTCAGACGCCATTATCGCGGTCCAAGGCTTGCGCAAGTCCTACGCTGATGTGGAGGCCGTAAGAGGCATTGATTTTGAGGTCCATGCCGGGGAGGCCTTCGGCATCCTGGGCCCGAATGGCGCGGGCAAGACGACCACAGTGGAAATCCTGGAGGGGTTGAGGCCGCGCAGCGGTGGTGATGCGCGTGTGCTGGGTTTTGACCCGGAACGGCAGAAGCAGCAACTGAAAGACAGAATCGGCGTGTGCTTGCAGGCCACTAATTTGCCCGCCAAGATCAGAGCACAGGAAGCCATCGACCTGTTTGGCACGTTTTATTCCCGCAGCATCAGCTCGGAGAAGCTGCTCAAACGTCTGCAATTGTGGGAAAAGAGAAATGCTTTTTACGAGACGCTCTCCGGCGGCCAGAAACAGAGGCTCGCCATTGCTTTGGCGCTGGTGAATGATCCCCAATTGTTGTTTCTGGATGAGCCCACAACGGGTCTCGATCCGCAGATTCGGCTGGAGATTCACGGATTGATTGAAGAACTCAAGGCGGAAAAGCGGACGGTGGTGTTGACGACCCACTACATTGAGGAGGCGGAGCGTTTGTGCAACCGTGTGGCCATCATGGACGAAGGCAAGATCGTTGCCATGGGCTCGCCTCGGGAGCTGCAGCAGAAGAGCCAGGAGCAGTCGCGCATTCAAATCATCTGCGCCCAGCCTCTGATTGCAAGCCAACTGCCCCAGTGGCCGGACGCAGTACAAGCCACGGTGGACGGCGATGGACGCAGCCTGACTGTGTATTCAACGCGTCCGGCTCGCACGTTGTTTGAGATCATGCGCTGGCTCGACCAGCAGGGACTCCAATTGGAGGACGTTCACCTGAAGCGGCCCACGCTCGAAGATGTATTTGTCGAACTAACGGGAAAGAAGCTGCGCGAATGAAGACCTATTTAGCTCTGATCGCAATCGACCTGAAGCTGGCTACACGCCTGCGTGCGGTGCTATTTTTTCAGTACATTTTTCCACTCATTATCTTCTTCGTTTTTGCTCTGGCCTTCAGGGCGCAGCGGGACCCGAACCAGATGACGACCGTGCTTACCATGTCGATCTCGTTAGGGGTGTTGGGAAATGGGTTGTTTGGCGCCGGCATGCGCACGCTCCAGGAGCGGGAAATGAATATTCTGCGGCGTTACAAAGTAACGCCCATTACCCCGGTCCCGCTGCTGGTGGCCTCCATGGTGACTGGTTGGGTCATCTTCCTGCCCTATATCATTCTGGTCATTTCGCTGGCGCATTTCCTCTATCACATGCCCTGGCCCACTCGCTTGGGCTCTCTGGTAGTGTTCATATCCATTGGACTGATAGCTTTTCGAGCCATTGGTTTGGTCATTGCGTCTGTTGCCAATACCATGCAGGAGGGCACCATCCTGGTGCAACTCTTTTATTTCCCCATGCTGTTCCTGAGCGGCGCCACGGTTCCCGCTGAAATCTTTCCCCGGATGCTGCAAATTGTCTCCAACTTCATACCGGCAACGTATCTGGTTTTCGGGATGCGTGGCATCATGCTGCGTAAGGAGAGCCTATTCCATGATTGGAAGTGGCTGGGCGCCCTGCTGATCACTGCAGCGGTTGGCTTGACGGTTGGCACCAAGCTCTTCCGCTGGGAGAAAGAGGAGAAGATCCGGAAATCTGCCAAGCTTTGGATTGTGGCTGTACTTCTGCCCTTTGTGCTGCTGGGCGCATATCAGGCCTATACAGGCCAGAATGTGATCAAACCCGGCATTTTCGGGCGCTGAGAGCCGTAGCCTAAACTACGCAACCCATCTCACTTGCCGCCCGGAGCTGCCGTGGTTTTGGCCGGCACAGCTTTACCGTCAGCATCAAACATCTCCACAGTTCCATACTTGGCCACCGCTTGGCCCACCTGCTTGGCGTCACCCACTACTACGATCTGCAGATGGTCGAGGTCAATGTATTTTTTGGCCATGCGCTGGACTGTATCGGCATCGACCTTGGCGATCTGGTCGGAGTAATGGTCCCAATAATCGGGCGCGAGTCCGTAGTATTTGACTGACATCCAGCTATTGACAATGCCGGCGGGGTTGGCGAGCGAAAGAGCAAAGCTGGAGATGATGGAGCGCTTGGCTTCTTCCAACTCGCCTTGCGGGACCTTCTGGTCGCGCAGGCGTTTGAACTCATACATGATCTCGTGCAGGGAGCCCTCTGTGACGGCATTCCGAACCTCAGTGTTAGCTACAAAAGTTCCCGGATAGAGATCACCAGTCACACGACTGTAAGCCCCGTAGGTGTATCCCTTATCTTCACGCAAATTGGCAAACAGGCGGGAAGCGCCGCCGCCACCGAGAATCCGGTTGGCCACGGCCAGGGGAACGTAGTCAGGATCGCTGCGGTTCAGCGACAATCCACCGGCCAGAATGTTGCTTTGCACCGAGTTGGGACGATCCACAAGATAGATTCTGGCGGGCCCTGGAGCGGGCACTTTGCCTATCTTCACGGCCGGCACAGGCTGGGCTTTCCAGTTGCCGAAGTATTTGGTGGCGAGCTCCTTGGCCTGCGCCACGGTTATGTCGCCGGCCATAGCGAGAATCGCATTGTTGGGAGTGTAATGTTTCTGATGAAAATCCTTGAGCACTTCCGGCGTGATTTTCTGCAGGGCGTCCGTGGTGGTGGATTCGATGGCCGCTGGAAAATCCTTATACACGGCGCGGGCAAAACGTTCGCGGGCCAAAAATCCGGGGTTCGCCCGCATCTGAACCAGCCGGGCCCGTTCCTGGCGGCTGAATCTCTCCCATTCGTCAGCCGGGTAGCTGGGATTCAGCACGATATCACTCATTAGATCCATGAGCTTGTCAGTGGATTCGCTCAGACCAGAGGACGCGATCACGGTCAGATTGGCGCCAAACACAGCGTCTGCATTGAACGTGGCGCCTAGCTCGTCCAGTTCGGTCGCAATCTGAGTGCTGTTGCGCCTGGCAGTGCCATCACGCAGCAGGGTGGCCGTGAAGGAAGCCAGGCCGGGCATCTCCGCTGGATCGGAAAGCGCACCCGATTTAATCCACAAACCGCAGTAGATGGTGGGCAACTTGTGCTGCTCCAGCACCAGAATAGTGAGGCCATTGGGGAGCGAAACCTCGGTTGGATGCGGCAGCTTGACCTTGAGGATCTCGTTGTTCACCGGCACCCGGTTCAAACGCTGGACCTTGGATGGCAATTGCTTGGCGTCGCCGGTGGCCGGTTGTTGGGCCACGGCCATGGCTGCGCTCAGCCCTGCGATCAGCACTACCGATAAGCATTTCTTCAGCATGGTTATCTCCTCACTGCCCTGCGGGGCTGCTGCCGGAACGTCCAGCGGGTGTGGTGATCACGACGGATCGATGCGCGGATACCAGGTACTTTTGCGCGGCTTGCTGGACCTGATCGGCGGTGACGGCACAAAGCTTGTCATAGGCCGTGTTGATCAGGTTCGGATCGTTATAAAAAACGGTAAAAGTTCCAATCTGATTGGCCAGAGCCAGGGTGGACGTGCGGGCCTGAATCTGCTGGCGTAGCGCCTGCGTCCGGACTTTGGCCAGTTCTGCGGGCGTGATGCCCCCTTTCTTCACGGCGTCAACTTCGTCTTCGATGGTCTTTTCCAGATCCTCCATCTTCACTCCAGGGCGGGGCAGAGCTACTATCTGAAACAGGCCGGGCCCACGGCGTGGTTGTGCAAAGGCCGCGACATTGAGCGCCAGTTGCTTGTCATGGACCAGGTGCTGGTAGAAACGTGAGCTGCGCCCGGCGGAGAGGATGCCGCCCAGGACCTGCAGAGCGTAGGCATCCGCCGTATTCCCCGGGACAGTGTTATACGCGGCATGATATTGCGGCAGGCGGGCCAGAGAATCGGTCATGGTTTTGCGGCGCTCCTGCGTGTGGTCCGGCTCAGCCATGGTCAGTGCAGGCGGGGTGGGTTGCCGCGGAATGTCACCAAAATATTTCTTCACCTTGGTCAGCGCTTCCTTGGGATCGAGATCGCCGGCCAGCACCATGACCACGTTGTTGGGCGCGTAATAGATGCGAAAGAACTCCTTGAAATCGTCCATGCTGGCGGCATTGAGGTCTTCCATAGAGCCGATCACGGAGTGATGATAAGGGAACGCGTCATAAGCCATTCCATCCAGCTCTTCAGTCGACTTGCCGTAAGGCTGGTTGTCCACTCGGAGTCGCCGCTCCTCTTGCACTGCGTTCCGCTGGTTGTCCAGGTTCGCCTGGGTGAGGTTCAGGCCCCGCATGCGGTCCGATTCCAGAAACAACGCCATGTCCAACTGGTTCTTAGGCAACTCTTCAAAATAGTTGGTCTGATCGTTGTTGGTGCTGCCATTCATGGAGCCGCCGTAGTTCTGCACCAGCAGCATGTGTTCGCCCTTGCCTACGTTCGCTGATCCTTCGAACATCAGGTGCTCGAAAAGATGGGCGTAACCGGTGTGCCCCGGTTTTTCGTTGCGGGAACCGGTGTTGTAGGTGAGCGAGATGGAGAATACCGGCGCCGTATGATCAGGAACAATAATCACCCGCAGACCATTTTCCAGCGTGGTATCAGAAAACTCGACCTTGGGAAGTTTGGACTCGGCCGCTGCCAGCGACATAGCCGCCAGGCAGGCGGAAAGAAACAGCCAGGATCCTAATCGCTTCACATTGACACCTCAGGAGTGAGAATCAAGGGCAATCCGGAAGACCAGTTAGGTTCTCAGGAAAGCTGCAGAAAAAGCAAGAGGAAATTCACCACTGGCTATGAGAAAGTCTCCCATCCTCACATGATCTGTAATGCAGGATTGGCCGGTACCGGAAATTCAGCATGGGATGCTAGAATCCGCAATCACAAAACAACCAAGGGGAACTGTCGCTCATGCGAAAACTGCATATTGCCTTGCTGGTGCTGGCCACGACAATCTCGTGCGCCGCTATGGATCGCCAAAACAGCGCTGATTATCGCGCCCGCCGAATGGCGCTGGCAAAACGGATGGAGAACGGAGCGCTCGTCCTCTTTGCCCCGACAGAGGCTGAGGGCCCCAACAATCTGTACGGCTTTCGCCAGGACGACAACTTTTACTACTTGACCGGCTGGTCGGAGCCTGGCGCGGCCGTGTTCATCAATGCCAATCCCTACAGCGAAGCCTTGTTTCTGCCTGCGCACAACAAGACCCAGGAAAGGTGGACCGGCCCCAAACTGGGCCCGGAGGACCCTCAAGCCACTCACCTGACCGGTTTTGACCAGGTAGAGAGCCTGGACAAAATGCATGACACGCTGGCGAAGGTCCTGCCGCAACCCCGGGCCACGGTGTATTCGGACCTGGGAGTTGCCGGGCAAAGCACTCCCTCCACTGGACCTGTGGAGTGGCTGCGGCGCGGTAATTCGTTCCCCAACTATGTCGCCTTCAAGGACGTCAAGCCGCTGCTTGCACGCCTGCGCATGGTGAAAGATGCTGGAGAGTTGCAGTTGATTACCCGCGCCGTTGAGGCCTCAGAGGCCTCACACCGGGCGGCGCTCAAGGCCATCCGCCCTGGAATTTCCGAAAGGGATATCTCCTCGCTGATGCAGTATGAGTTCGGCACACGCGGCTGCGAGCGGCCGGCTTACGCACCCATCGTCGGGGCAGGCTTGTACTCCACCGTGCTCCATTACTCTGCGGACTCTGGAACCATGCAGGACGGGGACATCGTGGTGATGGACGTGGCCGGCGAGTACTCCATGTATGCTTCGGACATCACTCGAACAGCGCCAGTCAATGGTAAATTCACGCCGCGCCAGCGCGAGATCTACAACATCGTATTGGGAGCGCAGGAAGCGGCCATGCGGGCTTTTCGGGCAGGCAGGTCGAAGCTGGCCACGGGCGCGGACCCTGACTCGCTCTATAAAGTCGCCCTCGACTACATCAATTCCCATGGCAAAGACCTGCATGGCCAGCCGTTGGGCCAGTACTTCATCCACGGGCTGGGCCATCACGTTGGGCTGAACGTCCATGACGCCAGTGACCCTTCCGCGCCGCTGGTCACGAACATGGTGTTTACCCTCGAGCCAGGGATATACATCCCGGAAGAAAAGCTAGGCGTACGTATTGAGGACATGTTTTACGTTGACGTTGAGGGCAAGCTGGTGATGCTCACGCACGATCTGCCGCGCACCGCCGACGAGGTGGAAGCCTCCATGAAAGGCGGAGGCTAAACGGTGGCGTTGAGGCGAAAGCGGAGCGTGAGGATCCGCTCTCTGTATCCCGATCGCTGCACTGGCTGGAATCAGAAGGCCAGCCTGAAGAGTGTGGAGGTATCGGGTTGCTTTTCAGATGGCCCGACGAACCGTTGCGCCGATTCTTCAAGAGCGCAACCCGAGGTTCTCTCAAACAGCTCTCACGGCCATTGGAAACTGCGGGAGTTTGGAGTATAAAAGAGGGTTGTGTTCACGGAGCCGGAGCCGTCCGTGAGCCTGAAAAATCCATCCTAGCGCAAGGAAACCGATGTCTACCACCACCATGACACCCAAAGGCCTGGAAGGCGTAGTCGCAGCCAATTCGAGCATTTGCTACATTGATGGCGATGCGGGAGTGCTCGCCTATCGCGGCATTGATATTCACGAGCTTGCTCAAAAATCCACTTTTGAAGAGACCTGCTACCTGCTGTGGTTCGGCAAGCTTCCCACGCGCACCGAATTGGCCGATCTGAGCCAACGCCTGGCCGCTGCGCGCAAGATGGATGCTTCCATTTTTGAGCTGCTGCGGAGTTTTCCAAAGACGGCGCTGCCCATGGAGGTCCTGCGAACGGCGGTTTCAGCTCTTTCGGCCTACGATCCGGACGTCGAGAAGGTAGACCATAACAGCAACGTGGCCAAGTCCATTCGCCTGACATCACAGATTGCCATGATCGTTGCCGGCTACGACCGCATCCGTAAAGGGAAGAAGATTGTTGAGCCGGATTCCTCACTTTCTCATGCAGGCAATTTTCTGCTGATGCTGAACGGGGAAAAACCCTCCGCTACCGCCGAGAAGGCGCTGGATGTCGCGCTGATTCTGCACGCCGATCATGAGTTCAACGCGTCCACGTTTGCCGCGCGTGTGACCGCCGCGACCTTGGCCGATATGCACTCAGCCATAACCAGCGGCGTTGGAGCGCTGAAAGGGCCGTTGCATGGCGGAGCCAATGAAGCCGTAATGCGCATACTGTTTGACATTGATAAGAAAGGTGCGGACCCGGTTGAGCACGTGAAAAACATGCTGGCGGAAAAGAAAAAGATACCAGGATTCGGGCACCGCGTTTACCATACGGAAGATCCGCGAGCTACGCATTTGCGCCGGATGTCACGCGATCTGGGCCAATCGGCCAATCCCAAGTGGTACGACATGTCCGCGAAGATTGAGCAGTACATGAAGCACGATAAGCAACTGAACGCCAATGTTGATTTTTATTCTGCTTCTACCTATACCACTCTGGGAATCGATGTAGACCTCTTTACACCCATCTTCGCCGTGTCCCGCATCAGCGGATGGACCGCGCATGTGATCGAGCAGCACGACGATAACCGCCTGATCCGTCCCCGCGCTGAATACGTTGGCCCGGCTTATCCGAACCGATATGTGCCGATCGAGCAGCGATAGCGGCAGCATTTAGCAGTCAAGTCGTGAATGCAGGGTGCTTCTCCGCGCAGGCGTAGAATAGAGTTATGCTGCGAGTCTATCTTGACAACAACGCCAGCACCCCTGTATTGCCTGAAGTGTTCGAGGCAATGCGGCCATACTATCTCGAGCGGTTTGGAAACGCATCGTCCATCCATCATTTCGGGCAGCATGCGCGGGCTTCAGTGGAGAGGGCCCGCAATTCAGTGGCGGCCCTGCTGAATGCGCGTCCGGCGGAGATCGTCTTTACCAGCGGCGGCACCGAGTCAGATAACCTCGGCATCTTCGGGCTGGCCAGAGGCGGCGATCATGTAATCACCTCCACTATCGAGCACAGCGCGGTCATGAACACCTGCAACCGTCTGGAGCAGATGGGATGTGAGGTTACTTACGTCCCTGTGGATGGCCAGGGCCAGGTCGATCCGGAGGATGTGCACAAGGCAATCCGGCCCAACACCAGGCTGATTAGCATCATGATGGCCAATAATGAGACCGGCGTTGTCCAGCCGGTGGAAGAGATGGGAAGGATTGCGCTGGAAGCAGATGTTTTCTTTCATACGGACGCGGTGCAGGCAGCGGGCAAGGTTCCGATTGACGTGCAGAAGATTCGCTGTGACGCGCTTTCAATCTCCGGCCACAAAATCCACGCGCCGCAGGGGACGGGTGCGCTTTTCATCAAGAAGGGTACGCTGATTCAGCCGCTCCTGTACGGCGGCAACCACGAACGCCAGCGCCGCGCCGGCACAGAAAATCTGCCGGGGATCGTAGGTTTGGGCAAGGCAGCAGAAATCTCCAAGCATTGGCTGGAGCACGGTGGGCCTACAGAGATGGCTGCGATGCGCGATCGCCTGGAGCGCACGATCCTGCGCGCAGTGGACGGCACGGGAGTGAACGGATTGGGGGCGCCGCGCGTTCCTAACACCACCAGCATTTACTTTGACCACGTAGAAGGCGAGGCGCTGGTGATTGCCCTGGATTTGAAAGGGCTATCTGTCTCCAGCGGCGCTGCCTGCTCTTCCGGCGCTATTGAGCCATCCCACGTTCTTCTTGCCATGGGACTCTCCCACGAGCGTGCGCGCGGCAGCCTGCGCCTGAGCCTGGGCAAGCAGACCACGAATGAAGAAGTGGATTTTGCTATTCGGGTGGTTCCGGAGACTGTCGCTCGGTTGCGGGAGATTTCGCCGGTGTATCGGAAGAGTAGCGTTCTCACCAACTGAATTGGGAAGGGTCGCAGAGATTTGCCGAGACCGCTGTATAAGGAAGAACCACGGCAGCCTTCCTGCTGGGAGCTCATCTATAATTGACTACCAAGCGTTTCTTGATTTGAGCCAAATGCCTCCTCAAACCATTGCCGTAGCCATGTCCGGCGGTGTGGATTCTTCCACCGTTGCGGCGATGCTGCGCGCCGAGGGCTACAAGGTTGTTGGCCTGACAATGCAGCTCTGGAACCAGCGTCGCCTGGCCGGACATCCGGGCATGCCGGAGCAGGTGCAGGGGCGCTGCTGCTCGATTGAGGACGTTTACGACGCGCGCCGGGTGGCTGAGGACCTGGGCATCCCCTATTACGTGGTTAACCACGAGGAGCGGTTCGAGAATGATGTGGTGCGGCCCTTTGTGGAGGAGTATCTCTCCGGCCGCACGCCGATTCCGTGCAGCTTGTGCAACAACCACCTCAAGTTCGACCAGTTGCTGATTACTGCCCGCCAGATTGGGGCTGACCTGCTGGCGACTGGGCATTATGCACGCTGCGAGTTCGATCCGGAGCGCAATCGCTGGCTGCTCAAGCGGGCCGCTGATCCTGCGAAAGACCAGACATATTTTCTCTTTGGATTGACACAGGAGCAGCTCAGCCGCACACGCTTTCCACTGGGTGAGATGACCAAGCCACAGGTACGCGAGACTGCACGCCGGCATGAGCTTGCCCTGGCGGAGAAGCCTGATTCGCAGGAGATTTGTTTTGTCCCCGGCGGCGACTACAAGAAGTTCATTGATGCTTATCTGGCCGAGCAGGGCGACTCGCTGCCTGATACTTCCGGGGACATTGTCACCCGGCAGGGCGAGGTGCTGGGGCATCATGAGGGCATTCACACCTTCACCGTGGGCCAGCGGAAGGGGCTCGGGGTTGCCACTGGCTCGCCGCTCTATGTAATTAACATCAACGGAGAGAAGGGACAGGTCACGGTGGGCGGAAGCGATGACCTGCTGTCGCGCACGTTGATTGCGCACAAGATGAACTGGATTTCCATCGAGGCTCTGCGTGAGCCCATTCGCGTGCGGGCCAAGATTCGTCACCGGCATGAGCCTGCCCCCGCAGTGGTGGAGAACGCCGGAAATGGCGAAGTGCGCGTGACTTTTGACGAACCGCAGCGCGCCATCACTCCAGGCCAGGCTGTGGTGTTCTTCGATGGTGATCTTGTGGTGGGCGGCGGTTGGATCGCGGAAGCTTCTCACCACTGATTGACACCCTTTCAAAGCGCGAGGTCAATGATCTTGGAACTTACTTTCCCGTCAATGATTTCCAGCCTTCCGACAGTTACAGGCAGCTTGAATCTTTTCGGCCCGGCGCTGCCGGGATTGAAATAAAGCACGCCGCCTTTGAATTCCTGCTTTGGCTGGTGAGAGTGGCCGCTGATTACGGCAGCGAATCCGGCTGCCTGCGGATCGAGATCAAGGGCATTCAAGTCGTGAAGGATGTAGAAGTGCAGTCCCGCTAACTCGACTGTCTCGGTTTCAAGAAATCGTCTTGTCCAAGGCTCACGGTCAACATTGCCTCGAATGGCGGTGACCGGCGCGATCTTCTCCAATGCAGGGATAACCTCGGGTGCTCCTATGTCCCCGGCGTGAAGAATGTGCTCCGAGCCGCACAGGGCCGTTTGGGCCTCTGGTCGCAGCAATCCGTGGGTGTCGGAAATCACGCCAATGATCAATGTTGAAATCCGCCTGTAGCAGCTTCTTCAATTACCAAATTACGAAATTACTCAGTTACCAAATGGCTAAAGCCCCACTTCAATCCTTGACCGCGGATCCATGTAATCCCGCAGCGCATCACCGATGAAATTAAATGAGAGCACCGCCAGCATGACGGCAGCAGCAGGGAAGAGCACAAGATGGGGCGCATCGAATAGATGCGAGCGGCCATCGCTCAGCATGGAGCCCCAACTTGCGGTGGGCGGGGGTACTCCCAGTCCTAGAAAGCTGAGCGTGGCCTCCGCGAGCACGGCTCCGGCCATCCCGATTGCCGCCTGCACAATCACCGGCTGAATAATGTTGGGAAGGATGTGGCGCGTGATAATGCGCCAGTCGTTGGCGCCGAGCGCCCGTGCCGCTTCCACAAATTCCTTTTCTTTCACCGCCAACACCTGGGCACGCACAAGACGGGCATATCCCACCCAGCCACCAATACACAGAGCCAGAATCAGGTTGATAATGCCGGGGCCAAGAAAGGCGACGAAGGCAATGGCCAGAAGAATGCCGGGAAAAGAGAGGAAGGCATTCATCACGATGACGTTGAAAAACCGATCGGTATAGCCTCCATAGTATCCGGCGATGGAGCCCAGAATCAGTCCGAGGAAGAGCGAGCCGGCAACCACGCTGGCGCCCACCAGCATGGAGATGCGTGCACCATGAATTACGCGTGAGAGAATGTCGCGTCCCAGCTCATCTGTTCCGAACCAGTGGGCTGCACTGGGGCCCTGAAGCCGAGAAGGCAGGTCAATCGCTGCCGGGTCCTTGGGCGCAATCCAGGGCGCAAACAGTGCAAACAGGATGAACACCACCACCAGCACCATACCGCTGGTGGCCAGCAGGTTGCGGCGTCCGAGCGTGGCTGCGGTGTTCCAAGTGTCAGGGAGGGCCATGAAAAGATTTTAGAGGAATTGGCAAAATTGCCATAACTGCTCCTTCGGCTGAGCAATCTCGTCTCGACGAAAGGCTACATCGCCGGAATTGTGACGAAGCATGCAGCGGTCAAGCGATGGCGATCACCTGATCCTTCAATGCTTCTTGACCGGAACCTGCAGATTATTGGTCACGGAAAACACTCCGGGAACTCCATTCGCACGGAGGTTCACCAGATTTTTGTCGCCGTTACTATCCACCACACCTTCCAGAGTGACGTGGCCTCGGTCCACAATGATGTGGATGGGGCGGTTGGAGCCGACTCCATAACGGTGCAGGGGACCATAGCCGTAGATGGCGCGGAAAAGCTGGACCCGCAGGTGGTCATCCATAGAAGACGGAGGCAGCACCTCAATCTGATTATTGATGTGCTCGATGCCTTCTATCCTTTTAATCGCATGTTCGGCATCCGACTTGAGTGTGGCATGGGCTACATGGCCGAAGAGCGTGACGTCGTAGCCTTCCACTTTGAATCCAATGGCGTCAAATTCGTTGTAGTATGGAAGCATGAGAATTTCATGCATGATCTGCTTCTGCACCCGTTGAGTGAATCTGGGCGAAGGCTGAGAAGTTTTCTGCGCTCGGGCTGATGTCGCGAGCAGCCCGACCATTAGGAGAAGGGCCGAAATCCAGAACCTGAAGCGGAAGGCCATGGCACGATCATACATCTGCGCTTTCCCATTGTATGCCTTTAGGTTCTTACCGATGACTCAGTGATCTGACATCCCGGTTGATTGAGCCCCTCACCCTATTGACCTGTCCAGCAACTCTGGATCATACTTTACTCATGCTGACGTCGTTGTATGGACGATACATAGGCGTCTTTGCGGCCATCTGTGTGCTGGCCTTGTTCTTCTTCCCGCTGGTTCACGGGCCGTTCCAGGCCACGCATGGTCCCACCACCGCTTTGCGCGCCAAAAGAGCGTTCCTGATCCTGCTGCTGACCATAGCGATGGTTGCTCTGAGGCTTGTCGCTGATGTCTTTCCGATACTCTTGGACGCTGTCCATCGCTTCATGCGAGGCGAGCGCTGCCGCGAGGACTGCAGGCTGGCCGTCTGCGACCGAATTCTGCGCTGTTGATCTTCTTCCTCGCCCTAAGCAAAAACTCCACATAAGACTTAAACATCGCCTTTTTCATTTTGAGGAGAGATTCACTATGAAGATCAATCAGTTCTGCGCCATCCTGCTGGCAATCGCTTTGGCTGTCATCATCACCGGCTGTCACCACAATACGCCCATGACGAAAACCAATCCGCAGCCGCCCACAATTACCCCGCCTTCTCCGTCCGCCACCCTGGCGATCACGCCTGACACCGTAGACCGAGGTCAACCGGCGGAGTTGTCCTGGAAGACCCAGAATGCCACTACGGTAACGATTGAGGGCGTTGGTACTGTCTCTGCATCCGGTTCGAGAAAAATCAGTCCGGCCAATTCCACCACCTATCATCTCACCGCCAAAGGCGATGGCGGAAGCACAGACGCCAATGCCCGCATCACGGTGAACATTCCAACGGATACAACGTCTCGACTTACGGAAGAACAATTGTTCGAGCAGAACGTGAAGGACATTTTTTTTAACTACGACAATTACGATATTCGGCCAGATGAAGTGCGAATCGCGAGCGCTAATGCCGATTTCCTAGCTAAGCATCCGGATATCAAACTGGTGATTGAAGGGCATTGCGATGAGCGCGGCTCCGAAGATTACAACATGGGATTGGGTGAAAACCGCGCTTCCGTGACGAAAGAAACGCTTGTGCGGAACGGGGTGAGCGCGGACCGCATTAAGGTCATCAGCTTCGGCAAAGAGAGGCCTTTCTGCACCACGGCAGAAAACGAGTCCTGCTTCCAGCAAAATCGCCGAGCTCATTTTGTGTTCAGTAATTAGCATTTGGTATTTCGTGGTTATCGAAACCGGCTCCTTGCGAGGGTGAGGAGCCGGAACATTCTTGAGCTTAAGAGCGTACGAATCGCCCAATCACACGAATTGGTCCGTTGATGTGACGATTAAACTCCTGCAACTCGTCAGCCGGAACCCAATATTCAAGGTGGTTGAGTCCGCCAACTTTCTTAACATCAAAGCGGTTCAAGTACTTCGCATCCACTTCGAATTCCAGCACATAACCGACGAAGCCTGAGCGTTCGTCACGAGTATTCCAGTCGCGGGCAATCTGCTCGGCATAATCGCGATTCAAGACAGGATAGAAAATGGGCTGCTCGGGTAGACGAGGGGGAAAAACCCGATAGCGGCTTTCAGCAATCAAGTCGAGTTCGGCCTGCCCAACCGGACGGTATAAAGTAATGGTGTTCATTATTAACTCTGGCAGAGGTCACCAGCAAAGAGTCAGAAGCCGACCTTGCCACCCGCAAAATTCTTGCTCCCACTTGCGGCCCGCGAAGAGTTACCATTGCGTAGTGGCAGCCGACTGTGCCGCTATCAAAGGGCCGCTTCTTCTCACAAGTCGCGGGCATCCAATATAATAGGCTTAAATCTGACGCACTCATTCTGAAGGACTTACATTGATCGGGAAATTAGCGGCCAAGGTTTTTGGCACCAGTAACGAACGGGTCATCAAGCGGATTGGTCCGCTCGTCGATCAGATCAACGCGCTCGAACCGGAGATGAAGCAGCTCACAGACGAGCAGCTTCGCGCCAAAACCGACCATTTTCGCGGACGCATCCGTGAGCGCCTGGAAGGCATTGAGGAAGAGACGGAGCGGGTCGAGGCCCGCAAAGAGATCCTGAACGAAATTCTTCCTGAAGCCTTCGCCGTAGCGAGGGAGGCGGGCCGGCGCGTTCTGAACATGCGCCACTTCGATGTCCAGTTGATTGGCGGCATTGTGCTGCATCAGGGAAAGATTGCGGAGATGAAGACCGGCGAAGGCAAAACGCTGGTCGCCACTCTTCCTGTTTACCTGAATGCGCTGGCTGGTGAAGGCGCGCACGTGGTCACGGTGAACGATTACCTGGCCAAGCGCGACTCCGAGTGGATGGGCAAGCTGTACCGCTTCCTGGGCTTGAGCGTGGGCGTGATTGTGCACGATCTGGATGATGACGAGCGCAAGGAAGCGTATGCTGCCGACGTAACGTACGGCACGAACAACGAATTCGGCTTTGACTACCTGCGCGACAACATGAAGTTCAATATGGCCGATTGCGTCCAGCGCGGCCATCCCTTCGCCATTGTGGACGAAGTTGACTCCATCCTGATTGATGAGGCCCGCACTCCGCTGATTATCAGCGGCGCCAGCGAGGAGTCTACGGACAAGTATGACCGAGTCAACCGGATTATTCCCCATTTGGAAAAGGGCGAGGAGATTGAGACCGCTCCCGGCGAACCTAAGATCTACACGAAAGACTTTGTTGTGGATGAAAAGAGCCGGACCACCACCATCACCGATGAAGGCTGGGAGAAGGTAGAGCGGCTGCTGAACATCGGCAATATTGCCGATCCGGAAAACTGGGCCCTCAAGCACCACGTGGAAACTGGCGTGAAGGCCCACGCCTTATACCGAAAAGACGTTGAGTATGTTGTGAAAGACGGTGAAGTCCTCATCGTGGACGAATTTACCGGGCGTCTCATGCCGGGCCGCCGCTGGTCAGACGGCCTGCATCAGGCCATTGAAGCCAAAGAAGGCGTCAAGATAGAGCGCGAAAATCAGACGCTGGCCACCATCACCTTCCAGAATTACTTTCGCCTGTACAAAAAGCTGGCCGGCATGACCGGAACGGCGGAGACCGAAGCGCCCGAGTTCGACAAGATCTATAAGCTGGAAGTGGTGGTGATTCCCACCAACCGGGTGCTGCTTCGCCTGGAAAATGCCGACATCGTGTACCGAACGGAGAGAGAAAAGTATTTTGCCGTGTCGGATGAAGTGCAGAAGATCAGCGCCGAAGGCCGTCCGGTCCTGGTAGGTACAACCTCCATTGAAAAATCAGAGCGCCTTTCCGATCTGTTGAAGAAAAAGGCCGTGAAGCACGTGGTGCTCAATGCCAAATACCATGAACGGGAAGCGGAGATTGTAGCGCAAGCCGGACGCCTGGGTGTGGTCACCATCGCCACCAACATGGCCGGTCGCGGCACGGACATTCTCCTCGGCGGCAACGCGGAATTCATGGCGCGCCAGGAGATGGTGAAAAAGGGAGTTGCTCAGCCCCTGCGCACTGTTGGCGGGGAAGTAGTCTTGCAACAGGACAGCGAGCAAACCATCGTCTTCTACTACAACGGAACGGAATACCAGTGCCCGACCCAGCAGTGGAACGAGACCTATAGCAAGTACAAGGCGGAAACAGACGCAGAGCATGAGAAAGTTGTGGCGGTGGGAGGCTTGCATATTCTCGGCACAGAACGCCACGAGGCCCGCCGTATTGACAACCAGCTACGCGGACGCGCCGGACGCCAGGGAGACCCCGGCTCCTCGCGCTTCTACCTCTCGCTGGAAGACGATCTCATGCGCATCTTTGCCAAAGCATGGATCTCAAAGTTCCTGGAAAGACTGGGCATGACGGAAGGTGTCCCGATTGAATCGGGCCTGATCAGCCGCCGCATTGAAGCGGCCCAGAAGGCAGTGGAAGCCCAGCACTTTGAGTCACGCAAGCACATCCTGGAATATGACGATGTGATGAACAAGCAGCGCGAGGCTGTTTATGGCCTGCGCCGCCAGTTGCTGGAAGGTGTAGAGCAGAAGGAACTCATTCTGGATGACTATGTGGCCGGCATAGTTGCCGAGGCCCTGGACAAGTTTGCGCCACGCAATCTGCACTTTGACCAGTGGGACACGGAGGGGCTGAAAAAAGTCCTGTTCGAGAATTTTGGCCTTGATCTGGTCCAGCGTGGAGTTGACCTGGAAGCTCTCAACCGTCAGGAATTGGGCGACGCCATTTTCGATAAGTTGCGCGAATCCTACGAGGAAAAAGAAAAGCAACTGGGCACAGATGGCATGCGCTATCACGAACGCATGATCATGCTCAGCGTCTTGGATACTCAGTGGAAAGACCATCTGCTGAACATGGACCATTTGAAAGAGGGCATCGGGCTGCGGGGTTACGCACAGCACGATCCGCTGGTGGAATACAAGCGCGAGTCATTCGACATGTTTGAGTCCATGATGCAGCGCTTCCAGGAAGATACAGTCCGCTACCTGTTTCACATGCGGATTGAAGAAGCCCCCGCCGTCTCCGCAGCCATAGCCGCCGGGGATGATGATGGCGCCAATCCGCCGCTTCCGCCACGGCGTCGCGCCGCCACCTCCGTGGATGATCTTGAAGCCCAATTCGAGCGACGGAAGAAGCGTGAACTGGAGCAGGTCCGGATGGCCGGCGCAACCAACGGCAACAAACCCCAGCAGGTTGTGCGGGGCTCCGCCAAGGTCGGGCGCAACGATCCCTGTCCCTGCGGCTCGGGCAAGAAATACAAGAAGTGCTGCGGCGTAAAGGTGTGAGACAGCTTCCGGATCCTGTCTCTGGGCTGGTTTGAATCTAGCCATAAGCCCCGTTGGCAAAAACAAGAGTTGCTAGCATCAGGCTAACCTCGAATAACTTGGATAAAGCGCGTTGGGGAGCGAATGATGGTCTCCAGATCGGAGTCGGCCAAAGGACCGGCGGGCAGTTCCAGCCGCCTGTGGTTTGAATATCTCTCCATCGGGCCGCGGCAGTCGCTTCGACTGTTTTGCTTTCCCTACGCAGGAGGCAGTGCGCAGGTTTTTCGCAAGTGGCGGCGGCACTTCCCATCTGAAATCGGCATCTGCCTGGTGCATCTTCCGGGCAGGGGTATGCGCATCGGAGAACAGCCATTTATCCGGCTTAAACCGCTGGTTGAAACCATTGCGGATCTCATTGTGCGCGAACCCCAGCGACCCTACGCTCTGTTTGGACACAGCATGGGATCGCTCATCAGCTTTGAACTGGCTCGGGAACTTCGCCGCAGAAGTTTTACAGCACCGGTGCGGCTTTTTCTTTCCGGTCGCGGCGCCCCCATCTCTCCTAACCCTGAACCACCCACATTCAACCTTCCGCATGACGCCTTTATCGCGGAGGTGAGAAGGCTCAACGGTACACCTGGAGAATTACTCGATGACGCGGAGACAAGGGAACTTTTTCTGCCACTGCTTCGAGCGGATTTTGAGATGGTGGATACCTACGAATATCATCCCGAGGAGCCTCTTTCATGTCCCTTCACAGTATATGGCGGACTCGAGGACCAGGACGTTCCAGTGGAAGAGCTGCGTGCATGGGAGAAACTTACCTCTGGCGGTTGCACAATGAGGATGTTCCCGGGAGATCATTTCTTTATCCATTCCAGCGAGGTGTTTCTGGATGCTTTGCGAGACGATATCTTGAGCACCGTGCAAAATCTTGTCCAGAAAATCTGAGAGTCTATAAGAGCCTCAAAGCCAGGCACAGGTTTCAGCCGCTAATTACTGTGCTCTTGCAACCCTACGGCGACGGTTTTAGGCGTTGCCAGATAGCCGGTCACTTTATTCTTGTCCACCGTATTCACCACGACTTCAAACAGATTGTGGTCGCGTCCGGTATAGAACTGCAGGGGCTCGTTGATAGTTTTGTCCTTTTTCTCGATCTTTTTGTCGTCCGCCATCACGTAAAGCGTGAACTGGCTCTTTTTCGCATCAACCTTTTTGAGTTGCAGCCCCACAGTGGCTACATGGGTCGTGTCCTTGCCTTTGGTAAGAGTGAATTCAAAATAATTCCGGTCGCCTTTGTGCTTCAGAACTTCCAGTTCGGAGTGCGTTGTGGCGATCAATTCAGATTCACTATTGAGATCGCCGATTGCATGCTCCAGCTTGGTCTTGGTGGCGGCCAGGTCCGACTGGGTTGCTGTAACGTCATCTTTAACTTTTCCCACGTCGGTTTTCACGCCGTTCACTGCGCCTGAAACTGAGCCGATCTGCTGCTTTGTCTCTTCCTCCCCGGCAGCAACCCGAGACGCTATCTCTTTCTCCTGCCGCTGCAAGGCAGCGGCTTTCCTTGCCAATTCCTGGTGGGTCACGCCTAATTTTTGGGCCAGAGCATCGATTGACGTGCGGTTCTGGTTGTTGCTGTCGTCTATTTTCTTCATCAATGCCTCCTGTTTGCGCCCCAGGTCATCAATGCGGTTGAAAGCCTGCACCAGGAAGATCACTGAGGCAACAATGTAAATTGCCGCTAGCATCAGGAGAATATTGCGCACCATGGGACTACCGGACTCGTTCTGGGGTGCTTCAGACATGAAACCCGCCTTCCCAATCAACTTTTAGAGCAACATTTCATTTTTGAGCAGAACTGCTGCTCTGTCAATTGATTGCGGGAAACCAGAGCAGCGCGACTACGGTAATCAGCCCAAGTTGATGAGCCGCTCTCTCTACCAGAAGGAACTTAGGCTATGAAATTGCATAGAACAAATAGGGGCAGTGTTCCTTCACGCCTGAAAGGGAAGAAGCACTTAGTTCGGAAGGGTTAAGGTTGCCGACAACTTTCAAAGAACAAGTCGGACGATTCAATGCCACTAATCAAAAACAACCAACGCTTGGCCGAGTACAACCGAAAAAAGAAGTAAAGAAGTGCAGTAAACTAAATGAACAAAAAGTCGTTTTTCTTAACTTTATTTGCCATCTTAGCGTTTTTCTTGCCTCGCTCAGCGGCGCCATGCCAACCAGCAGATCAGCCGCAGGCCGGCCATGATTCGCAGCAAACCAATTTGTTTGTTCCACGTCCCAGGTTAGTCGGACAGAGAGGCGCGAATGAAAAAGTGCCGCTCCCCGGAGACGGAGATCTGCCCGAGGCCGCCAGTGCCCTGCCGCTCCTTTCTGCTATCGGAGCTGGAGCCCTTTTGGGCGGGCTGCTCTCCGTGCGGAGCACGCGTCGATCCAGGTGAGTAGCTGGATTTGTGCACCTATCGATGGACTGCAAAGAGGCGAACCCCGCAAAAACGCGACGTAATTTTCGTACGCCGCAATGGCGAGGTCTTCTTTAGGCAGGGGAAAATGAAGTGATTGAGGGGTTCAGTTCTGTATTGCTCATTTCGTTTTCTCTCCCGTTAGAATGAAGGTGTGAAAACCTGGGATGTCATCATATCCGGCGCGGGGATCATCGGCGTATCTCTGGCGCTGGAACTGCGCCAGCGCGGCGCTCACGTTCTGGTACTCGATTGCGGCGAACCGGGGAAGGAAGCTTCTTCCGCAGCCGCCGGAATGCTTTCTGCCGCCGATCCGGAAACTCCAGAGAAATTGAGATTGCTGGTACGGGAGAGTGCCGGCATGTATCCACTGTTCGCGGAAAAGCTGGAAAACTCTTCTGGAATGAAGGTAGATTTCCGGCACGGAGCAATCGCCCTGCTTCATGCCGCGGAGGCGCCACTGGATTACCAGCCGATTTCTCACGCCAACCTTAACCGACTCGAGCCTGCCCTCCATGCACACGGATATTCTGCCTATTGGATTGCTGCGGAAAACAGCGTTGATCCTGATCTGCTGATGCAGGCTGCGTTACGTGCTGCACGCGACGCCGGCATCGAGGTTCGCGGCCAAACCGCAGTGAAGCAAATGTCCGCTGTGGGCGGCCAGGTTGAAGTGATTGCCGTTAATGAGCGTTTTCTGGCACGGGCAGCTGTAAATTGCCAGGGCGCATGGGCGGGCGCACCGGTGCGTCCTAGAAAAGGGCAGATGCTTTACCTGCAACCCATGAATCCGATGCTGCTGAAGCATGTAGTACGAGCGCCTGAGGTTTATCTGGTGCCACGCAGTTCAGGGAAAATTCTGGCAGGTGCAACCGTGGAAGACGCGGGCTACGACAAAACTGTGGTCCAGGAAGCCATCCAGCAACTTCATCGCGCTGCCGCTCAAGTTGTTCCGGAGTTAGCCTCTGCCACAATCGTTGCCAGTTGGGCCGGATTGCGTCCGGGCTCGCCGGATGATTTGCCGATACTCGGACGAACAGAAACTCCCGGCGTGTTCATCGCCAGCGGCCATTTTCGCAATGGCATCCTGCTGGCCCCGATCACTGCTCGGATTATGGCGGATTTGATTGCCGGAAAGACTCCTGCCGTAGATATATCCGCATTTTCGCCGTCACGCTTCGCAGGTGTTGCGGCGCGAATGTGAAATAGCTGAGAGTGTTTTCATGATTGCTGTAGTCTTCGGGGAGTAGGAACCCCTTCCCTTAGCACGCTCAGGGTTCAGGGTAAACTATTGCAAACAGGCTAAAATAGCTGTGTTGTGCAGCTTTTACTCATAACCCTGCTGGTCAAGTTAGGCGTAGCCACTGCCGTAGGCAGCGTGCTGGGCCGCACCAAGGAATTCAAGAAGCTGCTGTTCCGGCAGAACCGCTCTCTGCGGGAGTCTATCTACCTGGTGCTTTTTGTCTGCATTCCGTTTGCGCTGGGAGTTTACATCCGCTGTGCCGCGCACTGGCCACCGGCGGACTTGGGCTTTGAAGCTGCGATCCTGATGGGCGTGATTGGCGGCCGCTTCGCGGGAGCGCTCGGCGGCGCCCTGCTGGCCCTGCCTGCCGTGCTCTATGGAGAGTACCTGACCTTGCCCGTCAATCTGGCGGCGGGCTTGATCGCCGGGATACTGCGTCATTTCTGCCGCAATGAAGAGGAGATATGGACATTCTCTCCGTTCATTGACATGAGCATTTACCGCTGGATGAAGCGCATCCTGCGCTACCCACGGATCGACTGGCAGACGGCATTTTTCCTGATTATTGTTGCCTTGCAGGCAGGCCGGCTGGAGCTGCGCTATGCGGCGCCAAAATGGGTGTTCGCCAATGATCCCACCGCTCCCACCCCGGTCGCATTGCTCGCATTGTTCGCTTTTGTGGTGGCCACCATCGCGGTTCCCATCAAGGTTTGGAACAACGCGCGCATTGAGATGAAGCTGGAAGAGCAGGAACGCCTGCTGCTGGAAGCCCGCCTGGATGCTCTGCAGAGCCAGATCAATCCTCACTTCTTTTTCAATACGCTGAATTCCATTTCGTCGCTGGTGCGTTTTGATCCAGATCGGGCGCGCGAGCTGATCGTGAAGCTTTCAAAAATTCTGCGGCGCCAACTGGGTAAGCATGGCGATTTTGTGCCACTCCGCGAGGAGATCGAATTTATCGATGATTACCTGGACATCGAGGTCGCGCGCTTCGGGCGGGACAAACTGCGTATCTGCAAAGACCTGGATCCGGACACGCTGGATATTGTGGTCCCGAGCATGCTGCTCCAGCCGCTGGTCGAGAACAGTGTCAAGCACGGGCTGGCCCCTAAAGTGGATGGCGGGAGCATTACCCTGCGCAGCCGCGTTCAGCAGGGCAAGCTCGTGATCCAGGTAGAAGATGATGGAGTAGGGATGAGCGCCCCCCCGGCTGTTGCCGCACACAGCATGAACTCCGGCGCCGGAATTGGAATGATGAACGTAGCCGAGCGCCTGCACGTGCTGTTTGGGGATGAAGGCAGAATGACGGTGCAGAGCCGTGACATTCAGGGGACGCTAGTGAGGGTTGAACTGCCGGTCGTGCAGCCGGAAGCCAGTGCCGCCGGAGCAGGTTCGGTGCTTTACGCGGCCCGCCCCAGCACGCGCTCGTAGAACTTTTCATATTCCGGGATGATGCGCGAGGAGCAAAACTGTGATTGCGCCTCCCATCGCGCAATCTTTCCCATTTCCCGCAGGCGCTTCTCGTCAGAAAGAATCTCGATGGCATAGCGCGCCATGCTCTCCACATCGCCAACCTCAGCCAGGAAGCCGCTCTTGCCGTGTTCAATCACCTCCGGGACGCCGCCCACGGAAGTGGCAATGGCCGGGACTTCGCAGGCCATCGCTTCCAGGGCCGCCAAACCGAAGGATTCCATTTCACTGGGAACCAGCATGAGATCGGCAACAGAGAGTTTTTCCTGGATGCGGTCCACCTTTCCCAGAAAGTCCACTTTTTGGCGCAGCCCTTTCTGCTCCACCAGCCATTCGGCCCGCGAACGCTCTGGCCCGTCACCCATCAGCAACAACCGCGAGGGAACCTTCTTCTGTACACGGTCAAAGATCTCGATTACGTCGTCCAGGCGCTTTACCGGACGGAAATTGGATACATGCACGAGGATGCGTTCATCCGGTGCGGCAAATTCACTGCGGCGCTCGGCGGCCTTGGGATCGCGCGTGTAGAGATCGCAATTGACAAAGTTGTAAATGACCTCAATGGGATTGCGGATGGCAAATTCCTGGAGGGTGCGCTGCTTGAGATAGTTCGAGATGGCCGTGACTCCATCACTGTTTTCAATGGCGTAACGCGTCACGGGCAGATAAGAACGATCGGCGCCCACAATGGTTATGTCTGTCCCATGGAGCGTGGTCACAAACGGAAGGTGGCGCGGTTTATCCGCAGCCGCCAGCATCTGGCGCGCCAGCAGGGCGCTTACAGAGTGAGGAATCGCATAGTGAACATGGAGGATATCGAGTTTGTAAATCTCCGCCACCTCTGCCATTCGCGTGGCCAGCGCCAGGTCGTAGGGCGGATACTCGAATAGCGGGTACTGCGAAACTGTGACCTCATGAAAAAGAATATGCGGATGATTGGTGTTCAGCCGGATGGGCTGCTGATAGGCGATGAAGTGGACCTCGTGCCCACGGGCAGCAAGTTCAATGCCCAGCTCTGTGCCCACCACGCCGCTGCCGCCGTAAGTCGGATAACAGGTAATGCCGATTTTCATGCTTTTATTAGCCCTTGGCCTTTAGCCTTTGGCCCTTGCTCTTAGACGTTGGTTCCTGGCTTTTGGCTCTTGAGCGCGAATTAGTTTTGATTCAAGACGGAACGGCAGGATTCATCATATTTCGACTCTGATTGCTGCTGAGAACACCAATCCCGGAAATCAAAAGCCAAGGGCCAAGAGCTATTCCCTTAGATTTGCATACGAAACGAGATTTATCCCGTGCTTTGCCAGCGCTTGGCGCGTCGCCTCCGACATAAGCGTGTCCAGTTCCACGCGGCGCGATTCTAGCAGACGCGTTCCAACGCTGCTGAGATCGGAATCCATATACCCGGGATGGCAGACCAGTTCCCATGTTCCCTCTGGCAATGAGTGAATCGTCGCCAAGAGCAACCTTTGATTGAGGCTGCCGGTGGCGATGACGCCTGCAGCCCCGTTTGTGGTAAGCATTCCTTCCTGGCGGACCTTTTCACGAAAAGCGCCGGCGAACCTCTGCAATAGCGCCACTTCAATAGCGCGTGTCCACAAGCCGGGCCTGCTCGCGATCATGCCCAAAGGCCATGCGCTGAACGGCTCAAAAGGGTTTCTTATGGCGTGAATGCCGCAGGCTTTGGCGGCCTTCAATATCGGCGCAAGCACGTGGGGAAAGATGTGCGTGTGCTTATGCGTATCCACGTGTGTGACCGTGATGCCGGCAGATTGTATTTTGCTGATCTGAGCTACCGCCTCACGCTGGATTTCATCTGGCGAGAGCCGTTTTCGCAGGGCAGCCAGGGCAAAGTCTTTCAAGCTGCTTTCGAATTTTGTTGTACCGTTGGTGAGCGAACTGAGACCTCTGCAGAGCGGCTCGCCGTCTATGAGGACGATATGGCAGCCAATTTTCAAGCCAGGGAGCGTTTTTGCAGTCTCCACCGCTTCTGCAAAGGCTTGCGAGTTGGCCATCAGCGTCGCAGAGGTGATTGCGCCGGCGCGGCTGGCCTCCTCGATCGCGCGGTTCACCCCCGAGGTCAGGCCCAGATCGTCGGCATTGATGATGAGTCGCGGCACGGAAGTCGATTTTAGCCGCGAATCAACGCGAATTACCGTGAACCAAGAAGAATTGCCGAGATTAAAAAACGCTCACCACGGATCACTTTCGCAGTGAACTGGCACACGGAAGATGCGAGAAAGGACGAAAGGCAGAATTTCCGCTGGCCAGCGCCACGCTTGAGAAGTGGAGAAGGTGGCTCAGAAACAAAGAAGCCAAAGGCAAAGAGCTAAAGGCCAAAAGCTGCCTTCAAGCTGTTTTCACTTCCTGCGGCTTCACTTCTTTTTCGCCCAGGTAGGCTTTAATTTTTTCCAGCAGTGCAGGGAAGAGGTCTTCTTTTTGCAGGCATGCAGCCACGTCGTTGCCGCCATCCACAGGGCCGTAGCCGGTAACGATTATGACTGGAACTTCAGGATGTCTTTCGTGGACTCTACGTGCCAGTTCTACTCCATTCATGCCTTCCATGCGGAAGTCAGTGACCAGAATGTCGAAGTCATCTTCGTCAAACTTTCTCAGGGCATCTTCCCCGTTATAGGCGCTCACGGCGCGGTAGCCCTGCATTTCAAGGATTTCGCAGCTCAGCCTTGCCAATACCTCATGGTCATCGACAAAGAGGATGGCTCTCATGGGTGCCTCCTTCGGGGCAAAGGGGTACTGATAGCTCTGTTAGGGCCGATAAAAAGGACGCTGATTCAGCCTCACCTGTTGGTTTCTCAAATCAGTAAAAAAGATGCCTTACCTTCAGAATTTTGTATTCCATCATGCGCAACTATACGCTTAACCGGTCCTATTGACCAGCAGACGGCAGGTAAAGCACTGGCAGATCAGTCTGTTTTATCAACACATTGAAGGCCGGCACGTCCGTTGACAAAATCTGATTCCAGGCCGCCAGTTGCTCATCCAGCCGTCCCCTCAGCTTCTTGAATACTTCATATTGTTGCTCTGTTGGCGCCCCGTCACCCGCCCCTACGCTGGTGCTGAAACTGTCAAACTGCTCATTGAGCATGTTGGGAAATGCCAGATTGCCTTCCGAACCTTTCATGTTCACCTGGATCAGTTCTTCCTCTACAGGAGTCATCTTCCGGTCGAGGGTGTTGGCCTGGTCCAGAAGCGGCCTGAATTTGGAATCGCTTTCAAAGCGCGGATGCAGGGTTTTCAGTTCTGCCCGCAGTTCTCGAATCTGATTTACGGCGCGATGCAATTCATTGTTGGCATCGCGCACCTGCATGGCGAGCTCAAATTGCTTTTGCAGGTCGGCGGCGCTGATGTTCTTTGTGCGCGGATCGGCTACGATCTCCAGTGGTTGCGTCTGGCTCTGGTTTCCCACTGTCATCCTCACTGTGTACATGCCGGGAAGAGCAATCGGTCCCTGCGGGCCGGCGTCTGCATAGAAGGCGCCCGGAATCTTTACCGGCGGCTCCCAACGCAGGTTCCATGCATAACGATTCATGCCCGCACCGGCGGGAATGGTGGTGACTTCTGTTATCTGGTCCGGCCACTCCGGCGGCTGTTCATTTTCCTTCTTCTCGCGGTTGGAGAGGCTGCGCACCACTTTGCCATTGCTGTCGAGAATCTCCAGTTTCACCTCGTCCGTGGGCGCGGTTTTGAAATAATAATCAATCATCACGCCCAGTGGCGGGTCGTCCCCGACTGGGCCGCGGCGCTGAATCGAGTCCGGCAGGTGAAGGTGCATTCCCGGCTCCGGCTTGTATAGGATCATGGCTGCATTGGCGGAGTTGGAATCGATCTGCCGTAGCGGGGTGATGTTGTCCAACACCCAGAAAGAGCGGCCGTGCGTGGCCACTACCAGATCGTCCTGATGGATGTTGAAATCGTGAATCGGCACAGTAGGCAGGTTTAATTTCAGCGGCTGCCAGTTGTCCCCGTCATCCATGGAAAAGTACACGCCGGTTTCTGTTCCGGCAAAAAGCAGGCCTTTGCGCGCCGGATCTTCGCGCACAGAGTGAACGTAGGACCCTTCCGGAATCCCATTTGCAATAAGGGACCAACTCTTGCCGGAATCGCGGGTGCGATACATGAACGGCCGAAAATCATCGTTCTTGTGGCGGTCCACGGCAATGTAAGCAACCGCGGCATCGTAATGCGATGGCTCGATGATGCTGATCATGCTCCACTCGGGCAGCTCTTTGGGCGTGACGTTGCTCCAGTTCTGCCCGCCGTTCGTGGTGACGTGGACCAGTCCATCGTCCGTGCCGGCCCAGAGAAGATCTTTCTTCACCGGGGACTCGGCGGCGGCAAAGATCGTGTCGTAGTATTCGACGCTGGTAATGTCCAGGGTAATCGGGCCGCCTGAAGGTTTCTGCTTGGACTTGTCATTGCGCGTCAGGTCCGGGCTGATTGCGGTCCAGCTTTGGCCGCCATTGGTGGATTTGTACAGGATCTCGCCCGCGGTGTAGAGCGTGTTCGGATCGTGTGGCGAGATAAAGAGCGGAGAAGTCCATTGGAAACGGTGCTCGAGTTTTTCTGCTCCATTGCCTGATGGATCAAGCGGCAGCACGGAGACGTCCACACCTTGTTCAGTGCGTTTGTCAAAGCGAGTGGTTACGTATTCTGCCCCGGCAAAAACAATATTGGGATCGGGAGGATAGGGAGCAATGTATCCGCTCTCGCCACCGCCAACGGCATACCAGTCCTGGCGGCCAATCACGCCGTCATCGTCGTAGCTTTTGATGGCGATGGTGGTGTTGTCCTGCTGCGCGCCATAGATGTAGTAAGGCCACCGGCTGTCTGTGATCACGTGATAGAACTGCGCCGTAGGCTGGTTGTATTGCGTCGTCCAGGTCTTGCCGCCATCGGTGGAGACAGTTGCGCCGCCGTCATTGCCATTGATCATGCGCTGCGGATTGTCCGGATCGATCCACAAGCCGTGGTGATCTCCATGCGGCGCGGGCAGGAGATTGAAAGTCCGGCCTCCATCGGTTGAGCGAAACATCCCGGTGTTGAGAACGTAAACTGTGTCCGCTGACTTGGGATCGGCAAAGATGTGGGTGAAATACCAGGCGCGTTGGCGAAGGCGGCCATCTTCATTCATGCGAGTCCAGTTTTCGCCGGCATCGTCGGAGCGGTAGAGCCCGCCCTCTTTGGATTCGATCATCGCGTATACGCGGCCCGAATCGGCGCCGGAAACACAGATGCCGATGCGGCCCATAATTCCTGAGGGCAGGCCATGTCCCTCCAGCCGCTTCCAGTTCGTGCCACCGTCAGTGGATTTATACAGGCCGCTGCCCTGCCCGCCGCTGTTCAAACTCCAAGGTGTGCGATAGACCTCCCACAAGGAGGCAAATAAGGTATTTGAATTGGTGGGATCAAAGACAACGTCGATGCCTCCGGTCTTGTTGTCTTTGTAGAGTACTTTCTGCCAGGTTGCGCCGCCATCCGTGCTGCGGAATATGCCGCGCTCCTCGTTCTGCCCGTACGCGTGGCCGAGAGCCGCCACAAAGACAATGTTGGGATTCTTTGGATCAACAATCACCGCGCCAATATGGCGCGTGTCTTTCAATCCAATATTCTTCCAGGTCCTGCCGCCGTCCAGTGACTTATACACTCCGTTGCCGTAAGAGATGTTTCCGCGAATGCAGGCTTCGCCGGAGCCGGCATAAATAATGTTGTGGTCAGAGGCTGAAACAGCGATGCTGCCAATGGAGGCTATGCCTTCCTTATCGAAGATCGGCTCCCAATTCGCTCCCGCATCCGTTGACCTCCAAATCCCTCCCGAAGCTGCGCCGAAATAGAAGACACTGGGTTCGCCGGGAACGCCGGTTACGGCCAGTACGCGTCCTCCACGAAACGGTCCAACCTGGCGCCAGCGCATCGCGCCGAACAGCTTTTCATCCAGGACGTGGGTGGAAGCCTGCTTGGCTGCCGGCTCCGCGGCTTCCGGCTTTGCTGAATGCTTCTTTGACTGGCTGAAGGAAAACGAGGTGAGGAACAGCAAGAACAGAACAACAGCGGTCCTGCGAATCATTCGACACAGCTCCTGATGTTGGCTAATGCGACATCATATACGAGCCGGAAAGATTTAGTAATTGAGTGACTTGATATGGACGGCCTGAACTGCGGACGGAAACAGCTTTCGGAGGGTAGCGGTGCGCTCCAGGTTGCATTCGTGAGGGGCGAAAGCGATGCTATTTTCCCGGCGGGAGGGCCTCCGGCGCAGATGTGGATGCTGGAGACTTTTCCTCTGTTCCACTATCCAGCAAAGACTGAATCTTGTCCAGGCCAAGCGCACTTTCCTGGCGCATTACCACATGAATCTTGATCGTCCCCGCGGAATCAACCACTAGCGCCTGGTCTGCCGTTCTTACTACCTGTTTCTTGGCCGGCACCACGTAGAGGTTCAGCGCGCCCTGGTCTGTACCTGCGTCCGAGGCCTGCTCGTGGGCCACGAGTTGCAAGTCCATGTCGATCGTGGCTTCCTGGATGGATATGGCGGGAAGATTGATCAAGGTCAGCAGCGGTACAGTTGCTGTGATTTGCTTCCGGACAATCTGATTGGTCGCGGGGTCCAACTCGGTGCGATAGAAATCAAAAGAAAAGGTGCGGGGTTTGCGCGAGACTCCTGGTGTCGCAGGTTCGAACCCGATTTTGTCCACCATGTCCACCAACTGGCTGGCGGCTAGGCCTTGGGCCTTCACCACAGAACTGAGCACTGAGCCAACCAGATGCTCAATTAATTGCGCTTCACCTCGTCCTTGCGGGTCATCTGCCACGGTAGGGTTCCTCTCTGCTATTAGCCGGTGACGTCCATATCTGTTTCTCCGACTTTGACTTTTTCCTGGCTCTGGCCATGGAAGGTCAAGTGGAGTCTATGCCGTGCCTCCGCAGGCGCATCTGCGAGTCCCTTGGGATCCACGAGCACCTGCAGGCCGGATCCCCGGATATCCGAAATCAATCGCACCAGGGCGTTCAGGGCATCCAGCGTGGCCAGATAGTCGGCCTGAATATCGGAGACGCTTTTCTTCGCCGTGTTCCAGTCTCTTATTTCCCCTTTGTCCCCGGTGATCCCCTGGATTTGCTGCAGCGCCTGCTGGTCGGCGGCTGAGAGCTGAAAGTCATCCATTTTGGACAAGCCGGCATGGGACTGAAACGCTTTGACCGCCCCTGTGTAAGCCGCCTTCAGCGAGACGTATTTTCCATAGAAATCGTCCCACATCTGTCCCCAGTCTACAAAAGCAATGCCCAGCTCGCGCAGGGAGGCGATCTGTTGGCTGGTCAGTGGCGGGTCTGTGGCAAGCATGGTTGCTGCATCATCGAATTGCTTCTTTCTTTGCGAAAAGGCATTGATCTGCGCTTGCAAAGGACCGGCGACGCTGCCGCCGGGAGCAAACTGGGCGTGCAGCGTGTTGAATGAAACTTGGGCCCGCTGCAGGTTTGCTATAGCTGCGGGATCCGGCAGGTTGAGAGGAGGCTTGCGGACTGTTGCATGTTTCTGGGCCGCGCTCAGATCGCTCTGGGCCTTGGCAAGACTGGCCTGACCGTCAGACAGTCTCTTTTGCAGGTTCTGGATCTCAGTATTGGTTTGTGCGCTCTTGGCCTTGGCGTCTGCCAGCGCGTTGGCCTTGGCTAGATCGGAGAGCTTCGAATGCAGGAGGTCAGCATTTGAGGGATTTGTAACCTGTAGCGTGGTCTTGCTTACATTCTTGTCAGCGTCCGGCAACTGGGTGGTTTCGGGCACATCTGGCTTTGCTTCAACGATCACAAACGAGACATCAATCGTGACCTCGTCCAACAAGTACCTGGGCGGGATCATGCTCGCCAGGCTCAGATTGCCGGAGTTGACGTACAGATTGCGCAAGTCCACGGTTGCTTGATCCAGGTGCTGGCTGGTTGCCACCACCGTGGCGGCAAATGACTGGATCAAGTCTTTGAGCGCGATTGGCTCTGCCGGCGTTGGTTGCGGCGGTTTGGGATCGGGCAAATTTTACCTCCGAAGAGACTCCGGTCAGGACCGCCGACAGGCGCTGACCGGAGCTTCAACTATTCACTTTGCAAAGCTCAATGGAAAACTAGCTCTTGGGCGCTGGCGCAGGCGGTTTAAGACCGTCAACGACTGCGGTCTCAAGTATCTCGAGCATCTTCTTGAGTCCGCCGGGCATATCATCCTGAACAGCTTTCACAGTAACATGCAGGGTCGCGCTCTTATCGACCTGGTCCTTGTGCGTCGACTGCTGACTGTAAGAGGCCTTGACCGAAAAATTGACCCCAAAGAATCCCCCTGAAGCAGAGGCGTCTAAGCTGAAATTCTGTTGCGAAGTATCCAGTGTGCTGCTCGATACCTTGCACTCGAAATCGATCGTGGCTTCTTCGACGCGGATAAAGGGTATAGGCACAATGGTAAGCAGGGGCACCGTAAGATCAACGGTTTCCTGGGTAGCCTGGCTCTTGTCGTCCGCAGGGGGCTTCAATCGTTTGAATGAAAAATCTACAGTTCTCGCAACCATGACTTTGGTTGTCGGGTCTTGCTGGAGTCCTACCTGCGTGATGAACTGTGCCGAAGCACTGGCTGCCATACTTTGCGCTTTAATGACCGCCTGAAGCGGGCCGCCGATGATTTGTTCCATCGGCAGCGCCATCTCTTTTCCGATATCAATGGGCATGTTCTCTCCTAATGTGACTTAACTCTTCCACGGGTTGCTGCGGAAAGTTTGGACTTTGAAACAGCAGATTTTTTCCTTTTGGATGAAACCGGCTTTGGGGATTGAATGACGTGCGCCTCCGTTTTCGACGGACGGCGCCTGGGAACAGCATTTGCGTGGCTCGAAGGCGGATCGGCAGGGAGCAGGACCGGTACTTCTGGCTCGCCCTGCGAGACGGGTAGTTGCAACTCAGCCTGCAACGGTTCGGAAGCTACGTGCGATGGGACGGAAACTGTTTCTCGAAGTTCACAGGGCAATTGCGCGAGCACTCTCGCGGCTTCCACCAGGGGATCGAGGCTCTGCAAGGCTTCCAGGGCCAATTTCCGCAACTCCGTCCAGTGCTGAGCTTCGGGCGCCCCTTGCAGCAGTTCAGTCATCCTGGTCTGGGAAAGCGCCCGGCTCAGTTTCAAGTACTCCGGAACCACCTTTGCGTATCCTGCGGCCTGCAGGCCTCGTGCAATCTCCCGCCACAACCGGAGGGCACCCTCCGTAGTGGTCATTGTGGCGTGCATGGATGGGCTCGAAACTGTCATTAGTCCGAATTTAACGCTTGCCACGTCCCGGCAAACACAGATTGACCGGCCCGCGCGATGCTCAGTGCTATGGACTAGGCTAACCAGACTACGTCATCCGTCTTCCCATGCGCAAGCGATATGTTAATGTTCGAAATTCCACTAATTTATTTTGGGAATCAAATGACTTTTATTCCCCCGTTTTGGAGCATTGTTCCACTGCTGGCTGAGCGAGTTTCTAACCGCGCCGCCCACTAAACCAAGGACAGCGTCACGACCGGCCCTCCGGGTGAAGAATTTGCACGTTGACGTCTGGAAAGGTAGCCGCCGACTCATATTCCTGCACAAACTGCTGCAAGGTGAGGACATACTGGCTGCCGTTATCGTGCGTGTTCAAATAAGCTCCGGGCTGGCCGGGAGAACCCGGGTCGCGGTCCCAGGGATCGTTAATACGCACGAAAGTGTTATCCACCGAGCCATCGCTGTACATGCCAGTCACGACAATGGCGTGCAAACCGGGGACGGCGGCGCCGATCCACAGCGGGCCTTTGGATTGAATCAGGTCTCGCAGCGAATCAATGCTGTAGCTCTGCGGCGGTTCACTAGTTAACTGCCAGGCACTGGCTAATGTCGGAACGTCCGCAGGATTCAAGCCGTTGGCGTACGCGGCCCAGTCTCCGGTTCCGGCTGCTATGGCCGAAGGGTCAATGCTGAGCCGGTCTCGCCAGCCTACTACCATGGCTGCGGCCGCCGCCCAGCAGGACATATTATTCAGTTGGTTGATCAGTGGAACATCACTCCAATTCACGTCAAAGGATTGATTAGGCATAGTTTCGCTTTCCACCCGATTTCGGGTCTTGGTTCCTGAGTTCTTCAGGGAATTTTAAGAATGACTGCTGTATTGAATAACGTTGACTGCACTCATTTCCCTCAACCAATCGGTGGATACCGAAAGAGGGCAGTTGATTCTTAGAGTCTGCAGGGATCAGCGATTATGCGATACTCCGTCACATTTTGCAAATTGAAATTACTCGCAAAGTATATTCCTGAATTAACACTGCGTTCATATCAATTCCGATAGGCTGGACGCTGGAACTCCGGGCGTGCCGCTTCAAAACTCAACCATTCCATCCCGATAATCAATTCGCAGCTTCATGCGGCTCAGCACATCAAAGCCGATGAACCCGGAAACCTCCGTGCCCAACTGCCTGCTAAGCGAACCAGGATCAAAGGCAGCCAGGTCGCGTTTGGGCTCCGGTGCACCGGAAAATTCCAAGACAGCATCCCCCAGGACGGACACCTTATTGATCGCTCCACTGGATCCAGCAACGCGATTCGTAGTTTCTTGCAGTTTTCCCAGCTTTTGGGCCATCTGGGGAGAGATGGAGCTGATATTTGCGCCACTGTCCAGGACAAACAGGCCTGCCAGGGAATGATTGACCAACGTGCTCAGGAGCATAATGTGCCCAAAGCTGAAGGGCGTTCCAGCGTGGCCCTCAGTCACCGGATGAACCGCAAGGTCACCAACTGCGGAGATAGATGGAGGAAGCTGGGCGAGCCTGAGCTCGCGTCTGGGAAAATCAATGGTTACCTGATACTTCGAGAATATGTTTGTGCCTGCTATCCCGTCCACACCGGCCGCATTGCTTTTCAGTGTCACGTGGACCACGCAGTCATGGAATTCCACATCGCCAACGGTAATCTTGTCGACCCAGGCAAAATAACCGCCGCCCGGCCCGGAGTCGCCAACGCCCTCAATGGCATAGTCAGAGATTTTTCGGGCGCCAAGTTTTTCGGCCAGCTTGCGCGGAATCGTCATCCAGCTTGTGCCTGTGTCCAGTAGCAACGTAGCATTCACCGTGTTGTTGAATTTCACTCGCATACCGAGTCCAAGGATCGTCCCCGGGCGCGGCGTTAACAGCTCCAGCTTGATTGCATTTTCCGGAGTGTCTTTCGGCCCTACCCAGATCTCGCGGTCGCCGATTCCCCGTACCAGCTCAACGAACTCGCGCTCGCGCCGCTCTTCCTCAGGGCTGGAATGGTATTCAGAAAGATGTTTTTCCAGTTCGCTAACGCTCTGCGGATAGGGCAGCAGCACTGCCCAGTGGTAGAGCGCATCTCCATCGTCGGGGTCGAACTCGTGCGCTTTGCTGAAGTATTCCTTTGCGTGCGTGCTGTCGCTGACCGCGCTCAAGATCTTTCCCATGCCCAGGCGGGCGCGGGCGCATTTTTCATCCAGCTTGAGCGCCGTTCTATATTCTGCTTCAGCCTCAGCCAGCACACCTTTGCGGAAATAGACATCAGCGTGCACGGCATGAACCAGCGCAGACTGTGGGAGTGCAGTCATCGCCCGGCCGGAAGCCTCATCGGCCGCGACAACATCATCGGCCTTCAAGTAGCTTTGCACCAGACCTGCGTAAGCCGGAGCGGACGACCTGTTTTTTTCCAGGATTACCCGGTAGGCGGCGGCTGCGTCTTGAAACTTGCCTTGCTTGAAAAGCACGCGTGCGGATGTGAGCTCCGCAATATCGGACGGGGAGTCTGGCAGGGTATAAGCAACGCTACAGATGAAAAAGAAAAGCAGCAGGCGCGGGAGATTGGCGTTTGATTTCAAATTGCCCATGTGCCGAAATTACCCACTTACCAAATTCTCTGGCAGAACCACATCGTCTTCGGCGCAACGCAAGCAAGACTCTTCTAAACTGCCTGGCACAACACTCTTACTCTCGCGCCGGTTTGAACTGGTATGTTTCCAGGTTCACCAGGCCATCGCGGTAGTCGATGGTGAACTTCATCTGAACCAGGGTTTTGATTCCGATGAACCCGGAGATCTCTGTGCCCTCAGAGTTACTGATATTGGTAATTTCGAAGACTGGAATGTCATCGCTTCTTACCCGCACCCGGGCGAACTGCAGGATTGCCTTGTCGCCGTTCAGGACTTCCTTTACCTTGCCGCTTACACCCTTCACTGAATAGCCTTCATAGCTGAGCTTGGTGATCTGTTGCGCAATCTTGGGTGTAACCGAGTTCATACCTGCTCCGGTATCCAGGATGAAGTTTCCCATGGCCTTATCACTGACCACCACCGGGATAACCAGGTCATGGCCAAATCGCCAGATTTTCGTGAATGATTGCATCTCCGGCGCAATATACCGGTCTTGTGGCTCATCGTCATCCGCCGATGCGTTGGGGTTCCTGGGAAGAGGAGCAAGCTGCAGTTTCCAGTTCTTAAAGTCAAGCGTGACAAGGAACTTTTCGAATACATCAGGTCCGATCAAGCCGGCCTCGTCCGCAATATCGGTTTTGCTGGAGACCTCGACGACGCAGTTTCTGAATTCAATGCCTCCAATGTTGATCTTGTCCACCCACCCAAAGTAGACTTCGACCGCGCCTTGATCGCCAATGCCTCCTACGTATGAGTCCGCGATCTTTACGACTCCTGCCTTTTCTCCCAGCTTGCGGCCGATGATGATTCCGTCTGCGCCGGTGTCCAGCAGGAGTACGGCTGCAGCCCGGTCATTGAATTTCACCTGAAGTCCATATCCCGTGCTAATAGGGGTCATCCCGACCCGGCTTCCTTTATCAACAAATGCCTCCGTGCGGCCATAAGGTTCCATTTTGATTTCTGTGGGCTTGATGGGACTTATGAGCGACCACGGTTTCTTTTGCACTGCAGCGGCAAGGTAGGCAATGTGCCGCTTCTCTCTTTCCGTGGGGTGGTCTCCGGCAGCTTTCTTCACCGCATCCAGTTGCTCCGCATAAGGGAGCGTCTCCAGCCAGCGGTTGTAAATCTCCTTGTCGTCGGGAGCCCGCTCATGGGCCTTTGCCAAGGCGTTTTTTGCCATTTTGTGCATGGAAACCATCTCGAACATCCGGCCCATACCGAATAATCCTCGAGCGGAGTCGGCATCCAATTTCAAAGAAGTCCGGTACGCAGTTTCCGCATCCGCAAATTTACCCAGCCGAAAAGCCAGATCGCCCACGGTGGCTTGCACCAGCGCCGATTGCGGCAGAGTTGCAATGGCATTTTTGGCAGCGGCTTCGGCTTCGTCGAACTGGTCATCTCTGTATAAGCTGCGTATGAGCCCTGTCTGTGCCTCCGGTGATTTTGGTTCCTTCTCCACCAACGCCTTGAACGCCGCTGAAGCTTCCCCATATTTCCCTTTGTCCAGCAAGGCCCTGGCGGAAACCAGCGCATCGGTTGCTGCGTTCGCTGGGGCGTTCGCTGTCGCGGCAGCCGGGGCTTTATTGTCGGCAGTGGTTGCCGTCTGGGCCAACCCCATCGTGGAGATGCAAATAACAGTCAGAATACGCGCTAGCATGGGCCGAAATATACACCAGAGCAGCCGGATTTGGTATAGGCCGAATATACCGGAACGAAAGGTCAAAAATCTGGAGGCGGCAGCCGCGCTGTGCCTCCAGATTTCTATCCATTCCGTGGCTATTCGAGCCGGCTTGCGGTTACTTCAACCTGCAACCGTTTTTTGCTGTTAGGGTCATCGATGCTGGTTACAATCGCTGGTTTGCCGGGAGAAACCACGGTAGTGAATCGTTGCCTCACTTGTCGCAGCACGGGGTTTCCGCCGCTCCGAGGGTCAGAGATCTGGTCGGGCAAGGCAAAACTGCTTATCTCGAGTTCGCTATGTACGATGAATTTATCGGCCTGCTCGGTCACGTCGCACTCAATGTTCAGCCCGACATCCAGGTACTGGAGTTGTTTTTCCCCTGACAGGATCGGAACGCGCGTGCCGACCTTGACTGAACCGGTGCGCGCAGTACCGTCCACCGTGTTGACCGGAAAGCTGTAGGCTCGCTCATTGATTCTCTTTCCATCTTCCTGTTCATAGATGACAAAGTTGACCTTGTAGATCTTTTGCGCAGGTCGTCTGGGCGGCTCGGAGGCATCTTTCCCTGGCGGCTTTTCCTGCGCGGTTAAAATCGATGCGAATGTGAAAACCAACAAAAGCGGCAGCAATTTTTTCATGAATTCTCCTTTATCGACCAATTTGTCCTTCTGTTGCCGTGAACTGTTGTACCTGGGGCCCCAGCGGTCCTGTCTCTTCCGCCGGTTCATCAACGCGACTCTGCGCGGCGACCTCGTCCCTGGGCGTTCCTGCTAAATACCGCAGCAACAGCCGCTCCTGATCTGACAGGGGAGCAGGTGTAGGGAAGACCTGCTGGCGGAGGTCCACAATGCTGACCGATGCTGGCCTGCTGATTTGCGGCCCCCTGTTCAATCGACGTCCAGACTCATGGGACATTACGGTTGGCGGCAGAGACGGGGGTCCTAGGGCTTTGATTTGCGGCGGCGACGGCAGCCCGGGAATTTGTGACCAATAGATCACCACAAGCGCGACAGCGGGCGCCACAACTCCTGCGCCTGCCCACAGCCACCGCCAGCCCCACCGTTGATTTCTAACCCCCGACAACGACTCCGCGCGGAGATTGGCGAGCAGGCGCGTTTCCATACCGGGGCGGGGTTCCACGTCTGAGTATGCAGCGAGCAGGGAATCAAGCAGTTCGTCCCCCGGGTTTGGTTTTTGCTGATCAGCCATGGTGTGTCTCCAGCACTGTCGAAAGTTTTTCCTTGAGCCGCTGCCGGGCGCGCATCAGCCGCGTACGCACCGTTCCTTCAGGAATGTTCATGATCTCCGCAATCTCAGTTGAATTCAGCTCCTGCACGGTGGAAAGCTCCAGTGGACGCCGCAGCTCTTCCGGCAGCGCCATGATCATCTGCTCCAGTAATCCTTGCAGTTGCTTCCCTGCAAGCTGCACGTCCGCAGCCGGGCTTCTGTCCCGCAACTCGACCAGGACTTGCGGCTCAGCCAAATCTTCATTCGCTGAAACTCTCGCGCGGCTGGATCGCCGGTCCAGCGCGGCGGTCCAGGCGATGCGTGCCACCCAGGTCTTGGCATTGCGTATCTCATGCAGCCGCGTCCTGTATTTCAGCATCCTCATAAAACATTCCTGTACCGCATCTTCCGCATCGTGATAGTTTCGCAGTATGGAATAGGCAATCCGGAAAGCCATCAGCGAGTGCTCGGCCACCAGGGCTTCTATCGATTCAAGCGGTAGTTCCGCTGTTGTGGCCTGTGCGTTCTTCAGAATTGCCTCTCCAGGCATCACTTGCCCGGTCATTTTGTTTTCCCGCATAGAAAGACATGAGGAGAACGCAAAGTGTTCAGATTTAATGCGGAAGAAAAGGTTCATCGCGGAGACAGGGGAATCGGGTCATCGGAAAGGACAAAGCAAATCTAGCCACCGGAGGACGGCAAAAACAGAATCGAAGGTCGCAAGCCGACTCTGAGCCGGCAGTATTCTCTTACCGAGACATGGGAGTTGGCCAAGGAAAACACCTTGTTGAACTACTTGTTGCGACGAGCGAACTCTCCGGAGGCCCATAGCAGGGCGATCCAGACTATATAGGACACGCCCCGCTGTATATCGCTATAAAGGAACGGTTTGCTCAGCGGCGTAAATAAAAACGCGAATCCGCCCAACCCTACAACCGCCAGGAGCACATTGGCTTTATTGAACAAGGGGACGAGGAAATTCCATTTTTCAGGAGCTTTAATGCTGGATTGAGCTGCCGTCACAATGCCGGACTGATCCACCATCACCAGGAGATAGCAATCGATCTTACGAAGGGCAGCGATGGCCGCCCTCCAGGGCCGCTCGTCGTTTCTTTTGATGTCCCGCTCGTAAGCGCGACGAATCAGCCTGGCTATCTTAGCCTCGTACTCATCGCTGTCGTATTCCCGGTCGAATACTTCCGCCGCTGCGCCAATCTCGGATGTCGCGATTGGCTCTGCAAACCTGAGCATCCTCTTTTCCGTATCGGCCAATGAAACCTTGTCCCTCTCGGCTTGCTCAAGGATTCTGGTGATCAAGAATTCCCGCGCTATTTCCGTGCCTTGCTGCGTCTCAGTTGAGTATTGGTTGTTGCGCATTGTGGATAGATAGACAGGAAATTTCCGGGGCAGAATCACAATCTCAACCACTGACGACAGAATGGGTAACAAGTTCCAACGAAGAACAAGAGCAGAATCGTGAGCGTTACGTGAACCGCATCTTTACGAAGCGGCAGTGGTTGTGATTAGTAACTCGGACAACCGCTGAGCGTGACGCAGCTTCCACCGGTCTGGCAGCCATTCTGCCAATTCACTCATTTTGGTCTGGGGCAGATTCA
>DATGJZ010000070.1:0-39763 GCA_035294925.1 Candidatus Angelobacter sp.
GCCTCAAACTGTCCGGCATGTTCTGGACCATTCGTGGCGCCAATGCCATCATTGCCCTCCGCTGCTGTCGTCTCAGTGGTAGATTTGAGGACTATTGGGAGGCCCGACGGGCCTGATCCTTACTTTCATGTCGCGCACCCGCTCACGATGTACACGGTCACCCCGGCGACGATATCAGTGTAACCCCAAGAATAACGTTCTTCGCCGAGTTCCTTTCACGTTCGTGCCGCACGTTCAATCCGTGGATCAAACTCTGTTCCGCTGAGGAGAGGAGCGCTTGTCGCAGGGACCGAAACGGCCGCGAGCAAACCTGTTTCGGCTTTTCCACAGTCGCGATCCACCGAGGAACGCGTTGGAGTTATCTCCTAAGCAAGCCTTGGATGGAAGCCTCTTGAGTAACCCGATATTTCCTCCGCCCAGCACCACATAGTCAACCTGTAGCGCCACCTTCAGCCGTTTTACAACGCCAGCCACATGGTGACGCCACTTCTTCTTTCCCAAACGCTTGAGGCCCGCTGAGCCTATGTAGTCCTCAAAGGTTCGCCCTTTTTTGTAAGGCAGATGTGCCAGTTCCATGGGCTGGAGGACTCCATCAACGATCAGCGCCGAACCCAGCCCCGTACCCAAACCCAAGAAGAGCATGCACCCTCCTTGGTAGCTTCCCAGCGCCTGCATGGCCGCGTCGTTGACCACCTTAACGTGATGACCGAATGCTCGGGTGAAATCGAAGCCGACCCAACCGCCCCCAAGATTGTAGGGTTCGCTGACAGGTCGTCCCTGAACTACCGGGCCGGGATAACCGATTGACACTGCAGAGTATTTCCACTCAGCTGCGACTTTCTTCACATCTCTGACCATTCTCTTCGCAGTCATTGTTGGCCCGGAAGGAATCTTGACAGGCTCCTTGTGCCCCGGGCGATGCACCTTCACGTGAGTGCCTCCGACATCAATCACCAGAATCTTCATGCTCTTCACTATCGCCTAGCGTCTGTGCACATTTACGAAGCAAACGAACCATTGGCGCTCTGAATACGGGGATATCATTCTTTCGCCACCAGCGCTTCTTCTCTGATTGTCTCGGGATCGTGCCAGCGACCGCCCCCTGATATGAGTTGCTCGGCCTCGACTGGTCCCCAGGTTTTCGCTTCGTACTCATGAACCGGCGTCACGTTTCCCAGAATCGGATCGACTACACTCCAAGCGGCTTCCACGCCATCCTGACGAACGAACAGCTGCGGATCGCCTCGAATGGCATCGCCGAGCAGTCGCTCATACGGCAGCATCTCATCGCCTGAGCTGGATCGCACGACCAGTTCAACATCTTCGCCGGTCATCATTTCTCCTGGTATCTTCGCGCGCGCGCCCAGGGCGATCAATACATTGGGGCCGAGCCGAAAGCGGAAGTAATTCGCTTGAAGTTGCGTGATTGTGTCGAACACTGCCAGTGGCGGGCGCTTGAGTTCAACCAATACTTCGGTTGCCGTGACGGGCATTCGCTTTCCGGCCCGAATGTAGAATGGAACACCTGCCCATCGCCATGTATCGATGTGTAGCCTGACTGCAGCGAATGTTTCCACCTGCGAATCCGAAGCGACACCGTTTTCATTGCGGTAGCCGCGGAACTGACCGCGAACGACATCGTCAGGAGCCAACGGCCGCATGGCTCGAAGAGTCCGCTGTTTCGCGTCGCGCAAGGCATCGGGATCCCGACCGGCTGGCGCCTCCATCGTGAGCAGGGCAACGACCTCCAACATGTGGTTTTGCACGACGTCTCGGATCGCGCCTACCTCTTCGTAGAAAACTCCCCGGCCCTCCACACCGAGAGTTTCGGCCATAGTCACCTGCACGCTCTGGACATAGTTGCTGTTCCAGATCGGCTCCAGAAACGAATTGGCAAAGCGGAAGTAGAGCAGATTCTGAACTGGTTCCTTACCGAGGTAATGATCGATCCGAAAGATTCCTGACTCTGGGAACGACTGATGTAGGATTCGGTTGAGCGTCTGCGCGGAGGCAAGGTCGCGGCCAAAGGGTTTTTCGACGACCACGCGTGCGCCCTTGTCGCAGCCCGCGTGAGCCAGGCCCTGGACAACGGCCGCAAACATGTCGGGAGGAATGGCAAGGTAGTAAAGAGGCCGAGACGCCCCGTCAAGCACCTTTCGCAGATCATGGAATGTCTGTTGGGAGTCGTAATCTCCGTTGACATACTGTAGTTTTGCCGAAAGCGTTGCAAACGCTCCAGTATCCAAGCCGCCATGCTTCTCAACACTATCGCGAGCACGCGCCCGAAGTTGGTCTAGACCCCCAGCAGACCTTGCCACTCCGATGATTGGCATATCGAAATGACCGCGCCGTATCATCGCCTGAAGCGCAGGGAAGATTTGCTTGTACGCCAAATCTCCGGTGGCGCCGAAAAAGACAAACGCATCCGAATCGAGGTTCGTCATTTTCACCTGCTTATGAGATGCGCTTCTCGTTGTTTCGGCAGTCAAATTCCTTGCGATCAGGCCTATGGGTCAGTCACATTTCGGACACGCAGCGTAAAGGATTCTCCAGCAACGCCGAGCGTATTGAAACCTGTGGTGCTTGCTTTTAACGGCTGAAGACCTCCGTGAGCCTGGCAACGTTTCCGTGTCAGGATCCCGATGGGCCGTTGGGCCAAGCGACCGTGAGCAAGAACGCACTCTCTTCCAATGCCTCGACGTTGTGTACCATGCCACAGTCCAGGACTAATAATTGCCCAACAGCCATGTCGACTTTCTGGTCCGGAAGGTGGATACTGATCTTTCCCAGCAACTGATGAATGGAGACCCTGCCTTCGGCCCGGTGCTCGTTCATTTGCGTATTGGCCTTCATCAGAACCAGAATGATTCGGAAATCTGGATACTTCGCAAGTGTCTTGGCACTCCGCCCGGTCTGGCGCTGCCACGAGTCTTCCTGGCGGAGTAGTTGAAGTTCTGCCGGCAAGTCGAAGTGCAGTAAAGATTCTGCCAACTGCGGCAGCCTCTTCAACGCCTTACTGCTATCGCCTGGATGGCAAGCGCTAGGATTTGCAGCCATGGTGAATACCTCCGTGCTGTCGAATGGCCCGAACTCCCCGAAGTCATGGATGTCTCCGGCGGAAGGGCTGTTGCCATAGGCGATAGTACGTGATGTGCCGTGACAGAAACTGGTCAACAGTGCACACTTGTCATAAATCGCGTATTGGGATGCCCCGTTCCTTGGAGAGACTTGGCAATGTTGCTCAACGGATGCGGTTCTTCGTAGTCAGACTCCTAGTCGCTATCCCCATGCTTCGCGGTGTTGGGCAACGACTTCAAGTACTCAACCAGATCGCTCTTCTCCTGACCGGCTAGTCCCAGGCTCTTGCAGCTATCGTAGTGATCTACAACGTCCAGCAGCGTGGGAAAGCGTCCATCGTGATAGAAGCCGCCCTTCGTGTGAGTCCAAAGGCCGTTCAGGGGCGTGGTTCGGTAACGGTCATCGGGTGAGCGGCTGGCCTGGAAATCGTCAATGCAGACCTCAGACGCGGTATGCATGTTCCACCCAGGTTCAGTCTTGCTTGAATCGGCGTGGCAGGTGCTGCACTGTGCCTTGCCATTAAACAGCGCTTCGCCCCGTGAGGCTGCCTCCGTATCGAAGCTTCCTTTCGGAGGCGCTGGTGCGACGATGGCGAGTTGGTAGGCTTGCAATGCACCCAGCTTGGAACTTATAAGGTCCATCTGGTTCTGCATGTGTCCGAATCGATTCCTGGCTGCAACAGGGAACTTTATCGGATCGTCCAGGCGAGCATCAGAGAAAGTACCTTTCCCATGCATCTCCAGGTTAGCGACCAAGGCATTCCAGTAAGGTACTGAGCCCCAGCCTGTGTAGGTGTGGAGGTTCACTCCCGCTAGTCCGAAAGCCGGCGGGAGCAGCGTGGCTGCGCTCTTGCCGTCCGGACGGAAAGCCTTGCCATCCATGAACAGCTCGGCGTCAAATTTGCCTGGCCCCCAGCTATTGAGAACAGCTTTTACCGTGAGCACATTCACCTCCAGAACATCGGCTACCGGTTGGAGGTTTGGTGACAATCCGATAATCGCACCCACGTTCAGGTCGCGGTTCGGCCAGCCATCCAGGCGGTGCCCGATGCCTTGCGCAAATGCATTGTCCACGGTCGAGTGGCACAAGGCGCATTGAATGCCTACGGATTGAAGGGTGCCATCGCGTTTGAAAAACCCGGTTAGTCCCACGACCGCGTTCAACTTCAGTAGCGCCAGTGTTACTGCAGCGTCATTCAAATTCACTTGGCCGGCCTGGATCTGTCGAACCAGCTCTCGCGGAAGCGCGTCCTGGTCAACCTTCAATCCGACGGCAAGCGCAGTGGCTGGCGAGACACCGGGGCCTACGCCCCCTAATTTCGCTCCTTCAATGGCTTCATGGAGTCCGAGCACGCCACCCCAAAAATCCTGATCTCCGAAGGTATCAAAACGGAAGACCTGCCTGCCCTGATCGACCAGCGATTCACCATGATTGCTGATCGCTGCATCCACCGCAGTTAGGGATTGTCTATCCTCTTGCTGAGCATACAGCGCGATAACAACAATCGCAGTTAGTGCAAACACGACGGAAATCTTCATCTTGCTCATGGCGTTCTAACCTCCTGTTGGAACTACAAATGAAACTCGACATGCGAAAGCCCGAAGCACAACACCCGTCCACTCCTTGCCGCTGCGGCAGACTGACGTGATTTATAAACGAACGCGACCTGTTTGAACTGCAGTCGTGGATCATCTTTACGCATGCCAGATGAATGATTTGTACAATCTCACCTGGGTGCGATGTGATCTGTTCCTCATGGGTTCCAACGTACTGCACTAAGTACGTCAGCTAGCGCCGCCTTGTTTGATATCGTCTGTTACCACTCGAACGCACAAGAGGAGACTTGTACCAGCGGCTCTGAACACAATGTCACATCGTTTTTCGAATCCGGTAGCTCTATCCACTGTGAGAGAACTGCACTCCTCATGCCTGTCTCAGTCAATATGCTAGACGTGGCGATTGGTGACTTCCGGTCAATTTTGAACACTTCTCGCGATTTGTGGGAGTGCGCAACTTGAGAAACTGGTACAGCGTTTCGCGGCGGAAGGGCGCATCACGACCATTTTTATGTTTTTATGAATCATAAAACAAGGTAACCAAATAGGGAGATCAACCGATGAAGCAGGACTTTAAAATTGGAGATCATGTGGAGTGGAACTCGGAAGCCGGCCACGTCCGGGGAACGATCAAGAAAAAGATCACCTCGGCCATCACGTTTAAAGGCTACACGGTCCGAGCTTCGAAGGACGAGCCGCAGTATTTAATCAAATCTGACACCACAGATCATCTGGCCATGCACAAGGGATCGGCGCTCAAGAGACTCAAAAGCAAACCATGAACGCTCATTCCTGTTCCTTTGCACCCTGTCTTGCAAACGCCAGTTGCACGCTTATCGTTACTGATACGGTTCTAATGCCGACCGGATTAATCTCCGGATTGCCGACACTACGTCCACAGTCATGCCTGGAGCTGGAAATTCAAAATGTGTTCCGTTTTGACCGGAAGCGCTTTCTCTCAGGGGTTTAACTTTAATGAAGATAACTGTCTTGAAGCTCCTGGACTCGTTTCTGCTAAGGTTTGAGAATGTGATCAAAGATGGTTCTTGATTATCCATTGTGGCTGCGCGCGGCGCACTTCTTCAACTTTCTCCTACTGTCGCTTCTCATTCGCAGCGGTCTCGAGATCTTGAGCGCACATCCGAGGCTTTACTGGAACGATCACTGCACGCCAGGCAGCGAATGGCTCAAGTTCACGAGAAAGCAGAGACCTGATGACCGGCTCTGGACGGCGAGTGACGAGGAAACCTCATTCCCGTCCGCCATTGCCCTGCCAGGCCGCGAAAATCTGGGTCTCGGACGGCACTGGCACTTTCTCGCGGACTTCGCGTGGCTGCTGACGGGTTTGACATACGTGGTAATGCTCTTCACCACGCCAGAGTGGCGGCGGCTAATTCCAACTTCCTGGCAGATTTTCCCGGACGCATGGCACGCAATGCTTAGCTATCTGAGTTTTCACGTCGTAGAAACCCCGGGAGGATATAACGCGCTACAACAATTGAGCTACGCGGCGGTCATATTCTTGCTCGCGCCGGTCAGCATTGCGACAGGAGTGGCGATGTCCCCAGCCGTCGCCGCTCGTTTCCCGTGGTATATCAAAATCTTTCACGGACGGCAGGGCGCACGGAGCCTGCATTTCCTGGCTCTTTGTGCATTCATTGTATTTTTCATTGGACACGTCACAATAGTGGCTCTACATGGTTTTCGGAGAGAGCTGGCGCTTATTGTTCTGGGACAGACGCACGATCCGCAGTTGACGCTTGCTCTTGTGGTCTGGCTATCCGGGTTGACCGGCGTTGTGGTCATCCATACTTTGACAACCGTGTGTTCGCGTCGTCGCCCGCGCTTAGTCCAGAAAGCCACTCAGTCGATCACCGAACCGGTGCGCACACTGCTCTTCGGCCATGAAATGTCCGCGCAGCATTACTCACATGCGGACATCTCGCCACACTTTTGGGTGAACGGCCGGCCGCCGAAAGAGGAATCTTTTCTGGCGATGGCGCGCGACAACTTTGAGAACTATAGTCTGGAGATTGGCGGCCTGGTGGAAAGACAGCTGCATCTAACGCTGGCGGATCTCCGCGCCATGCCGAAACAGACTCAAATTACCAAGCACTGTTGCATCCAGGGCTGGTCGGGAGTTGCTGAGTGGGGCGGTGTATCTCTGCATCACATCGTCGGCCTTTGCCATCCGCTTCCCTCCGCCCACTACATCGTTTTCTTCGCGTTCGACAATAAATCCACATCGGAGCCGCATGCCCAGGGACCGGGGTACTTCTACGGCACAATTCGCTCGGAGTTGGCGGAAGATCCCCAGACGATTCTTGCCTACGAAATGAACGGCCAGCCACTGCCGGTTTTGCACGGAGCACCGCTCCGTCTTCGCATCGAAACGCAGCTTGGATTCACGATGGTGAAGTACATCCGCGCAATTGAGTTCATCGAGTGTTACAAAACCGTCGGCCTGGGCCAAGGTGGCTGGCGAGAAGATTACCAGTATTTCAGCCAGGAGGCGGGGATTTGATCCAGGCGATCCTGGTTCTACTCAAGTAATGCGGACTACGCTTTCAGCGTCGCCCCGTGGCTTTATGAGCTCTTCGTCTTCGAGAACGCCATCAGAAACAAGACCGCAAAAACCAAATCTATGCAGCCAAGGACCAGGTCAGGTGCCCTCGTGCGCTGCTGCAAATAGAGCACGATCACCGCGATGCCGTAAGTCACTTTTTCCAGGATCGAGGGAATCATCATCAGCCGGAAGCGCGAAGGATCTGTGGCGATCATAAGAAACACAATCTGCCAGGCCAGAGCCACGCCAACAAAGCCAAAGTAAAAGCCAGGATGCGTAACGGGCGGCGGGTCTTGCCGGCCAATCGTGTTGAACAGGAAATACAGTGGCGTAATCACCAGCACGCCATAGATGCCTGCAATCCGAAATACAATCTTCGCGAATTTCATTTGTGCTCCCTGATACTGCGAGTTCTGTGGAACTGCTGTTCTTCATCAGAGGTACTAAAGTTTCTCGAAATCCTTAGCCCCAGCTTGACACCACGAAGTCTGCATCGCTATAGTTGAATTCTAATGTACGGTTCCCGGAATATCGACGCCATGGCCATGTGGATTACAACCACAACAGGCACACGTGTGCGACATTCTGGCGAGTCGGCGGACTAGATCAGGCAATCATAAGTAAAGATCAAAACCCACTCGCTAAAGCGAGTGGGTTTTTTACTTTCGGTGAAAAAACGCAAAACAGAGCATGAGCAAGAGTCAACAAGACGAGCATGGTGGTGGCTGGCGCGTCGCTGTGCCCGCCACCTCCGCCAACCTGGGATGCGCCTTTGACTGCGGGGGATTGGCGCTCAAGCTCTATCTCCAGGCCTGTTTGGTCCCCTCCCAATCGGAAGGTCTGACCTTGCAATACTCGGGAAGCACTCCCGATCGTATCCCGCTGGATGATTCCAACCTGGTCCTGCGCGCTTTGCGCTTTGTTACTGACTATTTTGGCGCTTCCAGTGCTTCCGGCCGGGTCGTGATTGAAAGCCAGATCCCGGTGGGTGTGGGCCTGGGGAGCAGTGCGGCTGCGGTTGTCGCCGGACTTCTTCTGGGGGCGCGGCATTCCGGCAAAGAAGTTTCCGGGGAACAACTTTTGCGTTGTGCGGGAGAACTGGAAGGCCACATCGATAATGCCGCCGCCGCTTACCATGGAGGGCTGGTCCTTGCGCTCTGCAATAACTCGGACCGGGTGGTGACGGTGAAAGCGAATTTCCCTGAACACATCAAGCTCGTGATGATTACCCCTTCAATCACGGTTCCCACGCATGAGGCGCGCCAGGCGCTGCCAACCTCGTATCAACGCGCAGATGTCATCCATACTTTGCAGCGGACCGCTCTTTTGGCGGCCAATTGTTTCTCAGGAAAATTTGAGCTCTTTCCCGAATTGTTTGACGACCGTTTGCACCAGCCTTACCGGCAGGTGTTAGTGCCGGGAATTGCTCGCGCCCTGCGCTATCGCCAGGAAGGGCTTCTGGGGATAGCCATCAGTGGTTCGGGATCGTCAGTGATTGCCTTTGCGCAGGGAAACGAAAATCGGATTGCGCAGGATTTACAAAAGATTTTTGCTGAAGAAGGAGTCCCGGCGGAGGTACGGTTCACCTCAGCCGACAATCAAGGAGCAGTAGTAACGCGCCTTTAGCAATCGAGGAAAGAACATATGAGCAGAAAACGCTTGCTGGTAATGAAATTCGGTGGAACTTCGGTTGGGAACTCAGATCGCTTCCGGCAGTGCGCGGAAATTGTGGGGCGCGCTGCGCGGAACGATAGAGTCATCGTGGTCGTGTCGGCTGTCGCGGGTGTAACCGATCTGATCTTCAGGACCCTGGATGCGGCGAAACGCGGCGACTCGGTCGCCACCGAAGCCAATCTCAAGCAGTTCGAGTTCATCCACCAGAAGCTGGTCGCGGAACTGTTTCACCTCCAGCCAAACCGCTCTGTCGCAGTGCTGGAATTTGTCAGCCGGGTGGTCGAGCAGCTCCGCAATTCGAGCCGCGCCCTGCTGGCGCTGCACTCTGATGTCTCCGCCCAGACTCATGACCTGCTTGCGGCCCTGGGTGAACGGATCTCAGCCTGCTTGCTGGCCAATACCATCGAGCAGGCGGGCGGGAGCTGTGAGTTTGTTCGCGCGGAAGATGTAATTATCACCGACAACAATTTTGGCCATGCGGCCCCGGATATGGAATCTACCGCGGCGGCTTGCAACGCGTTGCTGGTTCCCATTCTGGAACGCAGCGCGGTTCCGGTGGTCGGGGGTTACAGCGGAGCAACCAAAGATGGCCAGCCCACCACCCTGGGGCGTGGTGGATCGGATTATTCGGCCACCATCCTTGGCGCTGCCGCCGGCGCAGATGAAGTGTGGATATGGACGGACGTGGATGGAGTCCTCAGTGCCGATCCACGCATCTGTCCGGACGCGACTACTTTGCCCGAGATCAGCTTTGCCGAAGCCATCGAACTGGCCTATTACGGCGCCAAGGTCATTCATCCCAAAGCTGCCTACCCGGCCATGGACGCTGGTATTCCCGTCTGGATCAAGAATTCATTTCGACCTGAAAACCCGGGAACCAAGATTACGCGCGCCGCTGTCCCGATCAATTCGCCGGTCAAAGCCGTCACCTGCGTAAATTCCGCCACCCTGATCACCCTGGTGACGGGACGCGAGGTTCACTCCGCCGAATTGTTTGGACGGCTCTTTCTTCGCCTGGGCCAGGAAAAGATCGATACCCTCTTTGCTACCCAGTCTTCGCCTGAGCATGCGCTGGGACTGGTGCTGCGAAAGGAGGATGGCATCCGCGTGCTGAAACTCATACAAGCCATCTTCCGCATTGAGCTGACCCAGGGAGTGCTCAACCCTGTCGCTGTGCAAAATGACATTGGAGTGATTACCGTTCTCGGCGAGTCGATGCGTGGAACGCCGGGAATCCTGGGCAGGGTTTTCTCGGGTGTGGCCCGGCAGAACGTCAGCGTGATTGCCGTTGCTCAGGGCGCCAGCGAATTGAGTATCTGCTTCGCTGTGCCCTCCGTCAACTGCCCCGATGTTGTGCGCGCCATCCATGAGGAATTTTGTAGCCCGGGAGACTTTGCCGCCGTGGCCGCATGTGTCCAACCCGGAAATCCGGTGGGTTCGGAACTCAGATGAACACTGCCGCTTCCAATCCGTTCACGGGAACTCACGCGCTACGGTGCGTCCATTGCGGTGTAGTGCAGCGCGACGTAGGCCCCCTCTTTCGCTGCTCCCAGTGCAACGAATTGTTGGAGGTGATCTATCCCGATTGGGAAGCTGCTGTCGCGACTGCGGAACAATTCAAGAAAGTCTGGTGTGAGCGCAGACTCTCCGTTGCGCCAGAGGACGTAAGCGGTGTTTGGCGCTACCGCGAATTGCTGCCAAAACTCGATCCAGACCACGTTGTGACTCTGGGTGAAGGCAATACTCCATTGCTGCGGCTCAAGAGATCCGCACAGGCGCTCGGTCTTGACCGCCTGCTGGCCAAACACCTGGGCATGAATCCCACAGGTTCTTTCAAGGACTCGGGCATGTCCGCGGCTATCTCCATGGCCAGGGCGGAAGGCTTTTCTTGCGTGTGTTGCGCCTCCACCGGCAACACCTCGGCTTCCGTGGCCGCCTATGCTGCCCATGCCGGAATGAAGAGCGTGGTCCTGCTTCCCGCCGGCCAGGTCAGCACCGGCAAGCTGGCCCAGGCCCTGGAGTACGGGGCAATCGTCCTGCAGTTGCAAACCGATTTTGATGGCTGCCTGAAACTTCTGCATGAAGTGGTGCAGCGCTTTCCCGCGTACCTGCTGAATTCGGTCAATCCTTACCGTTTGGAGGGCCAGAAGACAGTCTCCTTCGAAGTTGCTGAACAGATGAGCTGGAGTGTTCCCGACCACGTGGTCCTGCCCGGCGGAAACCTGGCCAACTGTTCGGCATTGGGCAAGGGTTTTCTCGAACTGTACAAACTTGGATTGATCACCCGGGTTCCGAGAATTTCCGTGATTCAAGCAGAAGGAGCAAATCCTCTGGTGCGCACCATGCGCGAAAACGGCGGACGGGAACTGGTGCGCGTGCATGCGGAAACGCGGGCCACCGCCATCCGCATTGGCAACCCGGCATCGTGGAGAAAAGCTGTAGCTGTGCTGAAGGCCACGGCGGGAACGTGCGAACAGGTGAGCGAAGAGGAGATTGCAATTGCAAAATCAGAATTGGGAGCTGAAGGCATTGGCTGCGAGCCGGCCTCCGCCACTAGCCTGGCGGGCCTGAAAAAGTTGGTGCGCTCAGGATTCGTGAAACCGGCAGACACCGTTGTGCTCGTTCTGACCGGACACATGCTGAAAGACACCGATTACATACTGAAAAAGCACGGGGACCATTTTGCCGGGCCGATGGAGCCCGATGCTGGAGCAGTCGTAAGGAGATTGGAGCAGATGCATGCCGGAAATTGAAGAAGCAGCTGTGGTGGCGGCGGATTGTGGCCAGCCGGACAAAGAGGTTCGCGTGGGCATCGTCGGGTACGGAACTGTTGGTCGCGCAACTGCGGAAATCCTCGCGCACAATGGCGAGGAAATCCGCCGGCGGACCGGCGGAGCCTGCATCCGTGTCACCCGCGCCTGCCGCAATACACTGCGTAACTCAGGGTCCGGGCTGGATGGCGTGGTGTTGGTTTCGGACTGGAGAAAAGTTGTTCTCGCTGACGATGTTGACATCGTCGTGGAAGCCATCGGCGGGACGGATGTGGCTTACGATGTGGTGCGTGCCAGCATCGAAAACGGCAAGGCCGTTGTGACCGCAAACAAGGCGTTGATAGCGCAGTATGGGGAGGAATTATTTGGCTTGGCGGACCAGAAGCGGGTGCCGATTGGCATTGAAGCCACGGTGGGCGGCGGCGTCCCGATCATCCGCGCCATTTCTGAAGCTCTGGCTGCCGACCGCATCCAGGCAGTCTACGGAATCGTGAATGGAACTGCGAACTTCATCCTCACCCAGATGGAAAGCCACGGCATGCAATTTGCCGAAGCGTTAAAGCAGGCCCAGGAAGCCGGTTACGCGGAGGCAGACCCCAGTCTCGATATTGACGGCCTGGACGCGCGTGACAAAATTTCCATTCTTGCCCGCCTCGCCTTCAATGCATCGCTTGCGCCTGCCCAAATTCCGGTGACCGGAATCCGGAAGATCGCGGCCACTGATTTTCACTATGCCCGCCGCTTGAATTCAACCATTCGCCTGGTCGCTGCAGCCGAACGCAATGGCGGGGGTATCAGCGTCTCCGTGGGGCCGTGGCTGGTGGAGCATGACTCCATGCTGGCCAAAGTCGATGGACCCAACAATGCCATTTTCCTTGCCGGAGAGAAAGTAGGCACGCAGATGCTATACGGGCGTGGAGCAGGAGGAGGTGCTACCGGGACAGCCGTACTTTCTGACGTGGTGCAGATTGCCCGGCATCTTGCCCGGGGGCAGAGCGTGCCGAACGGCCTGCCAGGATTTCACAAGCCGGAGAAGCTGCCCCTGGCAGAGCGAGTGCGCCCGGTAAGCTGGTATTTGCGCCTTACTGTCAGGGATCATCCGGGAATTCTGGCCCGCGTGGCTGAGGCGATAGCCCGCGAAGGCATCAATATTGACTCCGTGATACAGGAACCACACATGCCCAAGGAGCGGCTCTCCTTTGTCATCACCTTGGAGCCCGTGGCTGAATGCGTGGCCAGCCGGGCAGTCCAGGTGATCAACAAATTTGATTTTATGCTGGAGCCCGTCCTGCTCCTGCCCATTACCTCTTCCGCCGGAGAACGCTGAGGAGAATTAGGGCCACGGAATATTTGTCCTGAAAGCCGTTCAGTGGGCCTGCTGACGCGGCCGGCAGGGCATCTGGCGCACCGGGTCGCATCTTGAGATCACACCAGTAACGTGATGTCCGTCACAGCCAGACCTTGCTGGTGGCATTAGTGTTGTCACCAGAGGCATTTATGAGCGCTACATTGTTGGGTAAACCCGCCATTCATAAACCCATTCCTTTTGTCAGGAAGGCTGTTGAGCAGAAAACGCCGGTCGTTGCTGAGGTTCAGGCGAAGGAAGAAACAAATCCTCTCATTGTCATCTTCGTAGCTTGCATCATCGCATTCCATGTCGCCGCAGTGATGATTGGATCGGTCGCGGCGTGGGTGTACTACTTGAAGCACTCAGGCGCCTTCACACCGTAATAAGCCACGGATGCTGAAATCCGTGAAAGCCAAGGAATGCTGACATCCGGGAAGGCCACGGATGCCGACATCCGTGAAAGGCTATGATGCTAACTTCAAGGCCGGAGCGTCCGTCTAAACGATTGTGAGTTCTCAAGCTGATCCGCTGGTTCCAACCCCGCCTCCTCCGGTTCCGCCCGTTTCCGTCAGCCGGCTGCGGAAGATTTTTGTAGGCCCGGGCGGCATTCGCGCCGGCTGGCGATTTCTGATCTTTGCCATTTTGCTTGTTTGCTTGTGGGGCATAGGATTTCGCCTACCGGTACTCACCCGTCTTCAACGCTCAACCCCAAAGGGCACCCTGACTCCCGCACTCGACATCACTTTGGAGTTGATATTTATCAGCTCAGCGTTTCTTGCCGCCTTCGTCATGTCGCGGATCGAGAAGCGCTCGTTTACCTCCTATGGAATTCCGCTGAAAGGCGCATTTGGCAAGCTTTTCTGGCAGGGTGCGATGTGGGGCTTGGCCCTGGAGAGCGTCGAGATCGTAGTGATTTACGCTTTGGGCGGGTTCTCGTTTGGGACTCTCGCGCTGGCCGGCCCCAGGCTTGCCGGGTACGCTGCTCTGTGGGCGGTCAGCTTTGTCCTGGTGGGAGTGAATGAGGAGTTCACCTTCCGTGGCTACGCCCAATTCACTTTGGCCACCGGCATGGGATTCTGGCCTTCAGCGGTCTTGCTGTCCGTGCTGTTCGGAGCCGTTCACCTTGGCAACCCGAATGAAGGATTGGTGGGAGCACTCTCAGTCGTAATGTTCGGGTTGTTTGCCTGCTTTACCTTGAAGCGTACCGGAAACCTCTGGTTTGCCATCGGCTTCCATGCCGCCGCCGACTATGCGGAGACGTTCATCTACTCCGTTCCTGACAGCGGTTTCCTGGCCACAGGACACCTCCTCAATTCAACCCTCCATCAAGGTCCGCGCTGGCTTACCGGCGGAACTATTGGTCCGGAAGGAAGCGTATTCGTCTTTGTGCTGCTGGGGGCAGCCTTTCCGCTGTTTGCATGGTTCTATCCGGCAAAGCAGCCGGGAGAGGCCACTCGCATGACTGCTCCTCAGTAACATTCAGTTGCTCTCACCGGCGTTGAATCATTTAAGATAGTCAGTCCCGATAGTCACTCCATGAAGCGCACATTCCTATTATTCGCCGCACTTTTCCTCACCACTTTTTTTGTTTCGGCCCAGACCCCTAACAGACAAAATAACGATCTGGCGCCCGGAAGTCCGCAATTGATGCAGCCGGAAGAACTGGCCAAAGTCATTCAGTCAACTACTGGGCAAAAGCCGGTAGTGCTTTACGTTGGGCCACGTACTTTTTATGTGCAGGCCCACATCTCCGGCGCGGAGTACATCGGACCAACCAGTAAGCCGGACGGGCTGGACAAATTGCGAGCACGGGCGAAGTCGCTGGCGCGAGAGAGCGTCGTAGTGATCTACTGCGGTTGCTGTCCCTGGGAGCACTGCCCCAACATCCGGCCAGCATATGCAGAGCTGGAGAAGATGGGTTTCCAGAAGCTGCGTGTTCTGTATCTCACCAACAGCTTCGGGACTAACTGGGTTGACAAAGGCTATCCTGTAGCCAAAGGCGAATAAACGTTGACTTGGAACAGGATCAAGCTCGAAATCCTGTACCCCTTGCTGGTGTTGGTCATCGCCGGCACAATTTTTGGCTACATTTCACATTTTTGGCCCGGACGTGCGCCCTCTGGCGGGCCTGTTATCACAGCCGTTCCTCAGGCCCCGCAACTTTGGTTGGTTGACCTGAGCGGCACACCTTTCAACACATCCAGCTTCAAAGGCAAGGTGGTGTTAGTTAACTTCTGGGCGGCTTGGTGTACTCCCTGCGCCCAGGAGGTCCCCCACTTTGTCGAACTCCAGCAAAGGTACCAGGACCAGGGCCTTCAGATAATCGGGATTTCCATTGATGATAGTGACAGCGAGTTGCGCGATTTCTATCGCAAATTCAAGATGAACTATCCAGTCATCGCCGGAAACCAGAAATTGGCACAGGCCTATGGCGGAATTCTCGGCCTGCCGACGACACTTGTGATTGGACGCCACGGGTTCGTCCAGGGGAAATATGTGGGGTCGACCGACTTCGGAGTGCTGGAGCAGGAAGTTGTGGCCCTGCTGAGGCCACAGAACGACAAGTCACCGCACTGAAGCAACGGTGTTCACCGTTGAACAGCACTGAGGATCGCGCATCAGCGATTTATTGGCGATCCGGATCAATTTGTTAGAATTTAGGTTTGTCCTCTCGATTTTTGCCGCACCGGGAACCCAATGCCTGAAACCATGCTCGCTGTCGTAAAGCCGGAGGCTGCACCCGGCGCGGACGTGCGCCAGATGCCTCTGCCCCAGATCGGCGCCGGCGAGGTCCTGGTCAAGGTGAAAGTGGCATCCGTCTGTGGTACTGATCTGCATATCTACAACTGGGACCAGTGGGCACAGAACCGCATCAAGCCGCCGCTCATTCCCGGCCACGAATTCTGCGGGCACGTGGTAGCGGTGGGCGAAAATGTCACCGCGGTCAAAGAGGGTGATTTTGTCTCGGCGGAGATGCACGTGGCTTGCGGCAAGTGCTACCAATGCCGCACCGGAGAGCGGCACATATGCCGCTATGTCAAGATTATCGGCGTCGACGCCAATGGCGCTTTTGCTGAGTTCGTGAAGATTCCGGAGTCCAATATCTGGAAAATCGATCCCAGCATTCCTGCCGATTACGCCAGCGTGCTTGATCCGCTGGGCAACGCTGTGCATGCCGTCCTTGCGGGGGAAATTGCTGCCCGGACGGTGGCGGTGGTGGGCTGTGGTCCTATTGGACTCTTCTGTATTGCGGTGGCGCGTGCCTGTGGCGCAAGCCAGGTGTTCGCGCTGGAAGTGAACGAGCACCGGCGAAAGCTGGCAGAAAAAATGAAGGCTGACTTTGTTCTCAACCCAGCCCAGGACAACGTCTACGATGAAGTCATGCGGGTCACAGACGGCCTGGGCGTGGACGTGATGCTGGAGATGTCCGGCAAATCAGAGGCCATCCGGCTGGGGTTCAAGATCCTCCGGTTGGGTGGGCGGGTTTCCCTCCTCGGAATTCCCTCCAGGCCTGTGGAGTTCAACCTGGCCGATGACTTCATTTTCAAAGGCGCCGTAGTGCAGGGCATCAATGGCCGGCTGATGTACAAAACCTGGTACCAGATGACGGCGCTGCTCAAGGCGGGCAAGCTGGATCTGAACCCGGTGATCACGGACCGCATGTCCATGGCCGACTTCAGCAAAGGCATGGACCGCCTGAAGACGGGAGAAGCGAGCAAGATTCTGCTTTATCCGAATGGAGTGAAATAGATTTATGATTTGTGATTTCTGATCGGCTCCTGCCTGGCGCTGAAGAATCAGAAATCAGAAATCAGAAATCACAAATCGTCACTCAAGAGTTTTGAGGAGTCATGTCTACAACTACCGTTTCCCGTCCACAGCTTGCTTATCTTACTGACCAGATGAACGACCTCAGGCAGAGGGGCACGCATTTCACTTTGCATGTGCTGGAAGAAGCGCAGACGCCGGAGTGTACTTTTGACGGCAAGCGGGTCATTAACCTGGCCTCAAACAATTATCTGGGACTCACCACGCATCCCAAACTGCGCGAAGCGGCGCTGGCGGCAATCCACAAATACGGTGTGGGTTCAGGCGCAGTGCGCACCGTTTCCGGAACCATGACCATTCACATGGAATTGGAAGAAAAAATCGCGCGCTTCAAGAACGTGGAAACTTGTGTGGTGTTTCAGTCGGGTTTCGCCGCCAATGCGGGAACGGTTTCCGCCATTTTGGGCAAGGGCGACTTTATCATTTCCGACGAGCTGAATCATGCCAGCATCATTGACGGCGCCCGGCTCTCTCGCGCCACCATCAAGGTCTTTCGCCATAAGGACACGGCTCACGCGGAAGAGCTGCTCAAGGAAGTGGCGGGCGAACCCGGCCACAAGCTGGTGATCACAGACGGCGTGTTCTCGATGGATGGCGACATCGGTCCCCTGCCCGCATTGTGCGACCTGGCGGAGAAGTATGGCGCAATCATGATGGTGGACGATGCCCATTCCTCGGGCGTGCTGGGACGCAACGGGCGCGGCACCATTGATCACTTCAACGTACATGGGCGTGTAGACGTGCAGGTGGGCACGCTCTCCAAGGCGATCGGCGCGCTGGGCGGATACGTTTGTGGCACGCGTGAGTTGATCGATTTCCTCTACCACCGCGCCCGCCCGTTCCTGTTCTCCACTTCGCATCCGCCGTCTGTGGCGGCCACGTGCATTGCCGCATTCGAGGTGCTGGAGCAGGAGCCGCAGCTCATGGAAAAGCTCTGGGAGAACACGCGCTTCTTCAAGAAGGAACTGGGAGGCCTGGGCTTCAATATCGGCGGCAAGACCACTCCGGTCAGCGAGACGCCGATTACCCCCATTATGGTCGGCGAGGGACGGTTGGCTATGGAGTTCAGCCGCGAATTGTTTAAAGAAGGAGTGTTTACTCCGGGAATTGCCTATCCCACGGTGGCGGAAGGAAAGGCGCGCCTGCGCACCATCATGACCGCTAGCCATACCAAAGACCAGCTCAGCAGATCATTGGAGATTCTGAACAGAGTGGGAAAGAGGATGGGCATCATTGCGTAATTGCACAATTGATCGTTGAAATCCAGTGGTTGGGGAAGTTTGGTAAATGGGTAATTTGGCAAGCGGACGATTGCACCAATTGGCAATTCACCCATTTACCTAATGCTCTCAATCTTTCCCTGGCGCAGACGCGCAACTTTATATCTGCACTTTCCCTGCCTGGACGGCGTGATTTCCGGGGTGTTGGCCACGCTTTACCTGGAAAAGACCTGCGGGTGGAAGTTCAAGACGTTTCAGCCGGTTAACTATCATCAGCAGAAGGAATGGCCGGATACTCGTCTGCCGCGGCATAGCGCAGTCGTTGATTTCTTGTACCATCCGCAAGCCGAGTTCTGGGCCGACCATCACGAGACCAGCTTCCTGACTGACCAATTGAGAGCTGATTTTGAAGCCCGCAAAGATAAATCTCGTTCCAAAGATGAATCTCGTTTTAAAGACGCATCCCGTTTTTATGACAAACAAAGCGGCTCCTGCGCCTCGCTGCTATGGCGGGAGATTGGGGGTACGCTTGGCCCTGATCCACGTCTGGAAGAGATGGTGCGCTGGGCGGAGAAAATTGATTCCGCGGCATACGACTCGGTGGACGAAGCATTCTCCAGTTCTCATCCGGCGCTCGTTTTAAGCCGCAGCCTCGCTACGGATGCGGACCAGCGATACTGCGAATTCCTGCTCACCGAACTCCGGCACGCCTCACTGGAAGAGGTGATCCGGACCGATGAAGTGCAGAAGAGATTTCTGCGGACCCAGGAACTGAACACGCTGGGCCTGGAGCGGGTACGGCAGTCCATACGATTAGAAGGCTGCGTGGCTGTATTCGAAGCCAGCAGTCAAGGCGTGATGATGAACCGCTATTCGCCTTACTATTTTTATCCCAACGCAAGGTATTCCATTGGGATTACCCATTCAAAGCATTCGACCAAAATCACAGCGATGCGCAATCCATGGCTTAACTTTGAGAGTTTCCACCTTGGCGAATTCATGCGAAAATTCGGCGGTGGCGGACACCAGAGAGTGGGTTCGGTCGTCCTGCCGGCGGAGCGAAGCGAGGAAGCCGGCAATATCCGGCAAGAATTGCTGCAGAATTTGAATCCAGTGGACTCGGAGAAAAAGAATGGCTGATGCAGGTTTAACTCCTCGAAGCTTCTCTGGGTAGAAGGTAAGACATTCACTTGGTTCGGAACTTGAAAATGCCCCCCACAATGGTTGCCACAACTTTCCCGTGCATGTGCCGGCCGTCGAAGGGGGAATTCCTGGATTTAGAAACCGAATCGGCGGCGTGGAAGGTCCATTTCTTTGCCGGATCGAAGATGGTGACATCGGCATGGGAGCCCTCAACCAGCGTGCCGCGTCCCTCCAGTCCCATAACGCGGGCGGGGTTCAGCGTCATCAACTCAATAATCCTCTGGAGCGGAATCTTGTGCCGGACATGCAAGACTGAGATCGCTAAACCCAACGCGGTTTCCAGCCCGGTAGTTCCGAAGGGCGCACGGTCAAATTCAGCGTTCTTTTCGTGCTGGGCATGGGGAGCGTGATCGGTGGCAATGCAGTCCACCGTACCGTCTGCCAACCCGGTGATGAGCGCTTCGCGGTCCTCGCGGGAGCGCAGTGGGGGATTCATTTTGAAGTTAGTGTTGTAATCGGTAAGATCCTCGTCCAGCAGCGTGAAGTGGTGCGGCGTCACCTCGCAGGTCACGTGTACGCTTGCTTCTTTGGCTTTACGCACCGCGTTCAAGGCAGCTGATGTGGAGAGATGGGCCACGTGCAAGTGCCCCTTGGTCTCAGCAGCAAGCCGGATGTCGCGCTCCACGATGGTCGATTCCGCCTCTCCAGGCCAGCCTCGCAATCCCAGACGAAACGCCGTGGGACCAGAGTTCATACATGCATCTTTGGTCATACGCGTATCTTCCGCGTGCTGGATTACCGGCAGGTTGAGCTTAGCTGCCGCCGCCAAAGCCTGCTGCATGATCTCGTGCCGCAGAATCGGCTTGCCATCATCGGTTACGCCAACGGCGCCGTCGTCTTTTAGGGCGGCAAAATCTGTGAGTTGTTCCCCCAGGCTGCCGACCGTGGCGGCGGCGATAGGGAAGACATTTACATGGGCGCCACGTTCCGCATCCTGCATCCACCGGGTAATGGCGGGAGAGTCATTGATAGGCGACGTATTTGGCATGGGACAGACGGAAGTAAAGCCGCCCACAGCCGCCGCCATGGTCCCGCTGGCGATGGTTTCCTTGTAAGACTGTCCAGGTTCGCGCAGATGGACGTGGATATCAATGAAGCCGGGTGCAACAATCATGTCGCGTGCATCAAAGATCTCATCAGCCTGGACCTGTAGTTGGCCCCGGGCAGCGATTTGGGCCACCCGGTGACCCTCAAGCAGAAGATCATACGCGCCATCCAGATTTTGGGATGGGTCGATGAGGTGTCCGTTTTTTAAGATCATCTTCGCCATTAAGAATTACTTGCCGCAGATGTACGCTGATGAACGCCGATTCTTTTTCTTTCATTATCAAACGCAAGCCGACGTAAGCCGGGGCGTGGACCAAAATTCAACAGAAGTCCTATCTCGATCTCGGTCGAGCGTAAGTAGTGAAGAAGTTGTGCTTCGTGAGATGAATCCAGAGCTTTACAGGCTTTCAGTTCCACCAGCACAGATTTGGCAACGACCAAATCAGCTTCATAGGAGCCGATCTTCTCACCTCTGAACGATACAGGCACGGCCGCTTGTTGCTGGACGTCAATACCTTTTGCTTTGAGAACTCTTGCCATGGCTTCCTCATATATCTTTTCGAGGAAACCAAATCCAAGTTCATTGTAGACATCGTAGAAAATGCCAATAATAGTTTGAGTCAGCTCCTGGTGTTTATATCTGCGTTCATCAGCGTTAATCTGCGGCTGATTAGGGTTTTCGTCGCTCACGATGCAACTCCCGTGCAAATTGCCAGCAGGGCCATTCTTACATATACGCCGTTGCGGACCTGCTCTTCCACCACGGATTGGGGTGAGTCCGCTACTTCGCTCTGGATTTCCATGCCCCGGACCATGGGGCCAGGATGCATCACGAGCGCATCCTTCTTTGCCTGCTTGAGCAGGCCGGTTGTGAGTTGGAAATGAGCAATGTAGCGCTCAACATCAATCTCCAGGCCCACCAGACGTTCCTTCTGCACGCGCAGCATCATCACCACGTCGGCCTTGCTCACGGCCTCTTCCAGGCCGCGGGTGATGCGTACGCGGGGGGAAAGAGTCAGCGCAACTTCAGGGAGAAACTCCAGCGGGCCGCAGAGCACAATGTCCGCGCCAAACTTGGAAAGCAAATGGATATTGGAGCGGGCCACACGACTATGCTGGATGTCACCGATCATGGCCACCTTCAAGCCCTTCAGCGTCTTCTTGTGGTGCAGGATTGTGTAGGCGTCCAACAGTCCTTGCGACGGATGCTCGTGCATGCCATCACCGGCATTGATGATGGGCACACGCAGGTTGCGGGCCAGCACATTCGGCGCTCCGGAAGAGGGATGGCGAATCACAATGCAGTCAGCGCCAAGTGCCTGGAGTGTCTTGCCGGTGTCTACCAGAGATTCACCTTTTTCAATGCTGGAGGCAGTGGCGCTGATCACCGAGGTATGGGTACCCAGCAGCTTTGCGGCAAATTCAAAGGACACCCTGGTGCGCGTGGAGGCCTCATAGAAGAGCAGCGCAATGCGCTTGCCGCGAAGCATCGGCCGGGGAGGGCGCGAGTGCATTTTCCTGGCCAGCTTGAGGATGGAAGTAATTTGCTCTGCGCTGAGATGTTCGAGGTCGAGCAGCGAGCGAGGACGGGACATGCGTTCTACAATGCCCGCTCGACCAGCACGACCTGTTCTTCTTTATCAACCTCGTTGAGCCTCACCTCAATGATCTCGTGGGATGTGGTCTGGACCGTGCGTCCTATGAATGCGGCTTCAACGGGCAACTCCCGATGCCCGCGATCGATGAGAACGCAAAGCTGGACGCGGCGTGGGCGTCCGTGATCGAACAGGGCATCCATGGCGGCACGCGTCGTGCGGCCGGTATACAGCACATCATCCACCATGATCACGTTCTTGTTTGCGATCTCAACGCCAAGCGGAGTGGTTTTCTGAATCACCGGACTCACGCCGACGGTCGAAAGATCGTCGCGATAGAGAGTGATGTCGAGCGTACCCGTGGGAACAGGCTTTTTTTCAATCTTCTCGATCAGCGCGGACAGCCGGGCCGCGAGCGGCACTCCCCTCCGCTTGATTCCCACCAGCACCAGGTCTTCAATGCCGTTGTTCTTCTCGACAATTTCATGGGCGAGACGGACCAGAGTACGGTCAATCTCTGAGGCAGACATGATTCGTCCCTTTTCGTGAAGGTTGGGCATGCGGGGTGAAGGCGCAGTCTTCATACTCTTCGGCATGATAGCCCATCCGGCGAAAATGCGGCAAATTAACGGCGTTGCCTGTTGCTCGAGAAGGTGGCTGTCAAGGCGCCGGCGAAACTGGAGACGATGAGGAAGATGGCAAGAAGAAAAAGCACTGAGAACAACATCAGAACCAGAAATCCTGCATCGCTGGCCGCCCAGTGTGCGAATTGCTGAACCTGGGGGTCGGGATTGCCGGCAAATCTCCGCTGCAGCTCAAGCGTCATGAGCCGGCGATACTCACCGCGGTCGAAGGCCGCTTGAAGGATAGACGCAGCAACAAAACTGACAAACCCGTTGAATGCCCCTAATTTTGCTCCTTGAAGAGCCGAAAGATGGCCTGCGCACTCGCGACGGTAGCGACCCACTGTATAGACGATCGATCCGAGAAAAATTGGCAGGCCAAGGGGAGCGAGAAAGGCAATGCAGATACCGGCGACGGCCGATAGCCAGCCCGCGATACGCCAGTATCGTTTCCATTGAATTTTTCCCGCGTCCAAATTGATCGGCAGAGGCAGCGGCTGAATTGAATCAGGCATGCCTGAATGTAGTGGCAGGATAGAAGGCTCATTCGTCGATGCGCCTTCCGGAGCCGCGACCTTGATCTGGGGAGCGCCACAGGAAGGGCAAAACGTGGTGCGGTCTTCCAACTGGGTTCCGCAGCGATAGCAGGGAGATTGCATCTACTCAAATTATATTGTGCCCTTAGATCGGTTGGTAATTGGCTAAGTGAAAAGCGACGCCCCGAGTGAGATTTTCTGTGATAGCCGCCCTCTAGAAAAGCTCTTTGAGCGTCCTTAGAAGCAACTCGCTGTCACCGTCCTGGACGATGGCATCGATGCCGGGAGGCCGTTCGTCGGCGATAATTTTGCCGCGGACTACCAGCACCACACAGATGCGAGCCTTGATCATCTTGAGGGATTGCGCGACGGACCAGTCTTCCGTTACGACAAAATGCCCCTGGTCCAGGACCACGGCATCAACGTCATTGTTCACGCAGAGGGCGACAGCGTGATCGGGAGTGAAGGTCATCATGAGGCTGTATCCGGCTGCCTTAAGCGCTTTGCCGGTGTGGCTCTGGCGGCGGTCGGCCAGCAAAAGCACGGTCCCTGGTCGGTTCATCAAGTTCACCGAACCGTCCCGGCAGGTCGCAGATCGAGTCCCACCAGGACCCTCTCCGTGTTCGAAAGATCGCCGATGATTTTTTTTACGGGTGTGGGCAGCCGGCGGACAAGAGTCGGCACGGCGATAATCTGGTCGCCGCTGGCCAGCGTGGGGCGTTCCAACAGGTCAATCACGTGGATTTTGTAAGCTCCCTGCAAGTGCTCCTCGCACAGCAGCTTCAGGTTTTCAAAGGCGCGCACGGAAGTTTGGGTCATGCCGGCAACATAGAGCCGCAGCTCCCATAAGGCCGGGTTAAGGCGGGCTCCACCGGTTTTCCTTGCCTGCCTGGAATTTGAGTTACTGCGCCTGCGTTGCGCTGATGGTTTGCTGGTTGCCATGGATCAATATTCCTTTGTCGCTCAAGCTGAAACTGTGGGTGCCGGTATCATGCGCCATGCCGCGCGATTTCAACAGACTCAGCGTGCGCATCCGTTCGGCGCCCTGTTCAACGGTGCGCAACACAAGCCATGTGTCCATCAAGGAAGAGATGCCGATTGCTGTCTCGTCGACATCGCCCTCTATCACAAGATTGGTAAACATGGCGGTGATGCCTTTGCTCTTGAGCAGATCGATCATGCGCGTCAGCATGGCTTTGACTGAAGTCAGATCGCCCACCGAAACCAGATTGGTGATGGGATCCGTCACCACCACATCAGGAGCAAACGCTTCGATCTCCTTGTGCATGATGGCCAGGTGTCCTTCCAACCCCATGGTAGTAGGCCGGGCGGCATGAATCTTGAGCAATCCCCGCTTGAGCCAGGGGTTCAGGTTGATGCCGATGGAACTCATGTTCCGTAAGATCTGGCTGGGAGACTCTTCAAAGGCAAAATAAAGGGCGCGCTCGCCGCGGGTGCAGGCGGCATCGGCAAAAGCCGCGGCAAAGCTGGATTTTCCTGTGCCGGCAGAACCCGTGATCAACACGCTGCTGCCCCGGAAAAACCCCTTGCCGGTCAGCATGTTGTCGAAGCCGGCGACGCCGCAGGAGATCCTCTCCGTGAGGGCGGAATGCGTCAATCCCAGTGAAGTGATAGGAACCACGGAAATCCCGTCATCATCCAGCAGAAACGGATACTCGTTGGTCCCGTGAGCCGAGCCGCGATATTTCATCACCCGCAGGCGTCGCGTGGAAACCTGCTCGGTCACGCGGTGATCGAGGATGATGACACAATCGGCCACGTACTCCTCTATTCCGTAGCGAGTCAAGGTGTTGGCGCCAGTTTCGGCGGTAATTACGGCCGTGACTCCGGCATCTTTAAGCCAGTGAAACAGCCGCCGTAATTCACTGCGGACAAGGCGTTCATCTTTCAGGCCAAGGAAGAGCAACTCGATGGTGTCCAGGAACACGCGTTTGGCTTTCACCCGGTCAATAGCATGCCGCAACCGGATGAAGAGCGGTTCCAGGTCGTATTCACCGGTTTCTTCAATCTGCCTGGGCTCAATGTGGACATGGTCAATCCCCAGCTTCTTCTCGCGCATGAGCGCTGCCACATCGTAGCCGAGTGAAGCCATGTTCGTAACGATCTCCTCGGTTGTTTCTTCAAAAGCGATGCAAACACCCGGCTCTTGAAAGTGCAAGGCGCCCCGTACCAGGAACTCAAGTCCCAGCAGGGTCTTGCCCGCGCCCGGCCCGCCACAGATCAGGGCGGCTCGGCCCTTGGGAAATCCGCCGCGTGTTACCTCGTCCAGTCCACGAATGCCGGTGGGTACCTTTTCCAGCATGAACTCAGGCGGATGAGAGTTGTTTTTTGTTTTGTGCGTTCTAATCTGAACAGGCATAGTGTTTCTGTTTATCTATTTAAATGTTAGATTCCGATTCCGCGCCAGTTCCGAGTGAATGAAACACTGTTTTCATTTTTCACTGCTCTGGAGCACACGCTTCAGGGCATCCAGGAGGAACTGGGGATCGTGAAAAGATTCCACCTGCTCATCCGCCACTTCGCGCACGGCCCGCGAGTCGTTCATTTTGCACAGCATGACAATGGGAATCGGCGGTTTCAGGCGCTTCAGGCTGCCCCCGAGTTTTTGCCGATTGTCGGCGCTGATGGAATCGCCCAGCACGACCGCATGCACCTCGTTACTCTCAAACAGCCGGATCGCTTCTCTGAGGTCGCCGGTAGAGAGCACCCGATATCCGGCGCGCTCCAGAATCAGGTTCCGCGTGATCTGGGTCGCCGAATGATGGCTTACTGATAGAACAGTCCTGCACATAGCTCAATAGCTACAATCCTTCTCCGTTTATTGAACAAGAATGACTGGCTCAAGGCTTTTGACGTACAGCTTGAGCACAGAACGCAACAGGTGCGCTTAGAGCGTTTCCTTATAGCATCAGCACCTGATTCGAAGGGCACTATCTTTGCAATGTGCCGCTCAAACAGACAATTTGGATGCAAAGGCAGGGGGAGTTAGATGCTTTTACAATCAGGATTTTCCAGAGCATTTTTGTCGATTGCTGTAGGCCGATCATTCGACCATGCCGGAGACCTTCTTAAGAATCGCCAAGCCGTACGCGCACCTGAATGCTGATTGCTCTCCATTGACTGCTCGCTAAGTCGCTTGAAATCAGTGAGGCGCTTACCGCATCCGAGACATCGGATGTTTCTTCCTATGACCCGATGCACCGAGGACCCGATGCACCGATTGCGGGCACGGCCAACTCTTGAACAACAGTCAGTGGCTTCTATGAACTGCGCCCCCAGCGCAGCGGCCCGCTCCTTATTTCACATCCAGCAATTCCACATCGAAGATCAGGGTTGAATTAGCAGGAATGGGGCCGCCGGCGCGCGAGCCATAGCCCAGATTAGGCGGGACTCGTAGCTGGCGCTTGCCTCCAACTTTCATTCCGGCAATGCCTTCATCCCATCCTTTGACTACGGCGCCGCTTCCCAGAACAAAATGAAACGTCTGGTAGCGATCCAGGGAGCTATCAAATTTTGTGCCGTCCGTCAGCCAACCGGTGTAGTTCACCGTCACGGTCTTTCCCGGTACAGCTGTCTCGCCCGAGCCGACTGTGAGGTCCCAGTACTGCAGGCCGTCTGCCGTCTTGGTTCCCGGCCCGCTTACCCTGCTTGGCCCACCGCACCCGGAGGCGATCAATACCAGCAAGAACAGCAGAATCAGTTTGTAGTTCATGCTCATCTTCAAAATGGAATCAACAAAATGGAATCAACGGCCGGACAATCGAAGCGCCGCGAACGCTACCCCGCCGGCCATCATGGCGATGCCGATAACGATCATCACCATACCTTGCAGCCGCAGGTTCTTTACCAGTTGCGCTCCCGTTTTGGGAGAAATCAGGAAGGGTGCGCTCGTCCCTTTCCTGATCACCTTGCCGTCGCGCTCATCTTTTGCACTTGGGTTCTGGTCGCAAGTTCCGATCACGCTGTATTCGTGGCCGGCCAACAGGCAGGTTTCCTGAAAACGATAGCTCTCGCCGATTCCGCCAGGATTGATGGATACGCCGTCCACGGTCATGGACAATCCCATGGAGCCCATTTTCTGGCCCGCGGCCAGCACCTTATCCACCACTTTGGCGCCCGGCACTCCCAGCTCCTGGACAGCCGCTCTGGCCTGCGCCCAGTCCGCCATGAGCGCGGCGTGCAATTGATTCTCTGTAAGCCTGGGCAGGCCGAGTGAAGGGTCGATATGGCAATAGTGGCTGGAGTGGGGTCCAATCTCCGCGCGCAGAGTTTGCGGCAAATCATATTCCGCGCTGTGAGGATCAACCAGGACGCGGCCCGTGCCATCTTCCACACAGAAGGTCCGCTCCGCGGCTTCGTTCTTGAAAATCTCCCATCTTCCCTGTGCCTGTGCCGGATTGGCCTGATTCGCCTGATTGCCCTGAGGCGCCCATTTTTCCACCTGCACCTTGTAGTAGTAGCAGGGCGCGCCGCTGACTGGACTCATGAAAGCGCCGTCCCCGGCAGTCTTACCGTGCACGTGAACAGGCCCGGCGGCAATGGCGCGCACAGGAGCCTCTGGAATCCCGGCGACAGTCCGTGACTCCCGCAGATTCTTGAGACCCCAGAAGAACAAGAGCACTCCCAGGGCAACGGCAATGCCAGAAGCCACAAGGACCGGGTTGACGGAAGCGGCAAAGAGAATTGTTGAAAGCATCATTTGAGGCGGTTGTATCACAGATAGGTAGGGGGGTCAAAGAAACAACGGCCCGGACTGAGGTTACGCCGCCGCAAGGTCCGTAAAAGCCAGGAGTGATGGTTTTTCAGCGTTAATCAGCGGTTATCAGCGGCGAATAGCCTTTGCTTGCGGTTGCACAGAAAACCCGCCACAGGGCATCGTAGCCGCGCAGTCTTCTGCCTCTGTTAAACAACACATTTGTACTCAATACATCTCCTGAACTTTGTCGTAAAGTTGCCACAACGAACGAGGCACAAGGCCGGCCAGGACATCCTCGTGAAGTTCTGGTCCGCCTTTTTGTCGCGGTTAGTCTTTCCCCCAGGAGAAGGAGCTTCTTCAGAGTTTTTACAAAACTCCAGATAAATTCATGAAAATTGACGCTGCCAACGATCCAACGACACACACTGGCTTCCGATTCCTGAACTGGCACGGCATGCTGCGGCTGGTTCTGGTCTTCGTCCTCGCGATTTCCACCCTTGCCGGTTCGGAGCAAGACCGCAAGCTCAGAAGCGGTGAACCTCCGCAATATCCCGAGCTTGCCCGAAGACTGAATATTCGGGGAATCGTGCGTGTTCAGGTAACCATTGCGCCGGACGGCAGCGTAAAAGAAGTAAAGGAATTGGGCGGTAACCCGGTCCTGCTTCTGGCCCTGACTAGCGCGGTAAAAACGTGGAAGTATGAAGCTGCGGACAGGACCAGCGTGCTTGAGGTGAAGTTCGCCTTTCCTTCGGAGTAATCCCAAGGCCGAATCCTATCGGGCGGGCCTTGTCTCTTCTTTCTGACTGGCCTCGGGTAACACTGTCGCTCCGCTGGAATCAAGATGCCGGAGCCTGAGATGGTCCTCCAGGAAGATGAATAATCCGGAATCTATCGGCAAGTTGCGTGGCGCCAGCCTGTATAAGCCATAGTACATAGACGGCCATTCCTGCGGAAGTTTCGCGCTGAACGGTACTGCTGTTCCGTTCACCTCAATGGACTCGAATTTCAAGCCGATTTCAAAGAAATCCCGCGAGCCAAGCTGCTGCTCAACCTGCGCCAGGCGGCCGTGGATGCGAGCGCCCACGGGAGCGATGATAGCCCCTCTCTTATCATGGAGCGGAGAACGCAGCACAGCCTCGACCGGATCACCGGCGGCGGCCGTGTCTGAGTCAATCGGTGTGACTACGCGAAACTCGAAGTGCAGCCCGGCGGGTATTGCCAAGGGTGGACGAGTTGAGGGCGCTGCCGGCCACGTCGCGCCATTTTGTTGAGGACTCTCGGCAGTGTCGAACCGCAACACAGATTTGCTGGCGTACTCACGGCAGGCGGCGTAAGAATCAATGTTAAGTGTCTCCTGGCCCTCGCGGCCGATCAGGAGCAAGCGGCTCTCCGTGGGAATAAGCGCCTGGCTGCCGTGGATGGGCAAGCGCTGATATTCCACCTCGCTGATCGCCTGGCAATTCTCCGTCTCCGGCGGCAGCTCCGCCGTGCGCACGGTCAGGTGCGCCAGGTCAACAGCCTGAGGGTCCAGCAAAAATGTGCCGCTGTAAGCAGTCACAAACCAGCTCTCCTTGGCCTTTACGTGATATCTGCTTCTTGACTCCGGGATATCAAACGAATACTCAAACAAATGCCTTCCGCGGAATGGCTTTTCAGCCTGAAACTTCACCTCCGACTCGCCAAAGATGGCGCCAATGTAGGGTCCAAAGTCGCCGGACCCCAAGGGGCCGCTGCCTGCGATTGCGGCCAGGGTCCCCTGATCAAAGCGGGCTGCTCCCACCCAGGAATAGATTTCTTCGCGGTCACTTACGGCAATGTCCAGGCGCAGCCGGTCCCACGCCTGCAGAGATAGCTCGTGCGTCCTCTTTTCGTGGTCGGCAATGATCTGCGAGCACGATCTCGTCCCAAAGTGCGATGGAGCGCGGTAATAGCGGCGCGTGACGGTCTCAATACAGGTATAACGCGGCAACCGATCCAGATCTGCGAGCAGCCGCTCTTTACTTCGGCGAAAAATATTGGCGGGATCGGCTGGATCACCAGATTGTTGTCCCCTTCCCGGCAGCACCGAGAGCAGGATCAACACGATGTTTCGCAGCGCGCGATACATATGGTTTCGAATCTTCCCAATTGTAGCGCCCAGCCCAGGGTATAGGTTAAAGCAACAGGTCAAAGGGACAGGTTATAACCAGGGTCAGCAAAAGAACGCATAGCAAAAGAAAACACAGCAAAAGAAAGCACAGCAAAAGAAGGCGCAGGGCTGGCATCGACAGAGCCAAAATGGCACGGCCGTGGACATTTTGGCTGATTTCCTCGCAAGAATAGTTTGCGTCTGCGATCTTTACGTGAGGAAATAAAGATTCCATGCTTCATAGATTCCAGGCTTCATGGAGGCTCCGTGAAAAGAAGATACGCCATCGTGATACCCGTTCTAGCCGCGTTATTGCTAACTTCCTTGCTTCACTCGCAGCAATCTCAAGATGCCATGCAGCTCTTGAACCGCGTATCAAAAACCTATCGCGGCCTGGCCAGCTACGAAATCAAGGCCTTGGTAATCGAGGACCAGCAATGGGGCGAAGCCAGGCAGCTCTCCGAGACGCCGCTCATCATGGCGGAAGACAAGCCCAACAAGTTCCGGCTCGAATCGAAACATCCCTACATGGGCAGCATGGAGGTATCGGATGGGACCACCACCTGGCTCTATGCGGGCATGGGACATCAATATACAAAGAAGCCGGCGAACTCTGCCCCGGCGGTCCCCGACGACGCGCCATTCATGCCGGCCAACTACGTGAAGCATTACCGGCAACTCCCTGAACGAGCAAGCCAGCCGCGGTTGCTGCGTGAGGAAACGCTTCCCCTGGAAGGAAAAGATGTGCTTTGCGCGGTGGTGGAGGTCTCGTTCAAGCCCGGCATCGCCAAAGGGGAAGGCGCGGGCACAGCCCATATTCTATGGATCGCCAAAGAAAGCGCTCTTGTGCTGCAGGAAATGTGGGAGAGCACAAACGACATGATGGGTGTCTCCTCCAAGACCCGCACCACAGTGGTTTACAAGATGATTCATATGAACCAACCTGTCTCTGAGACACTCTTCACTTTCACGCCCCCGGCGAATGCCAAAGAAGTTGACGATTTGTCATTGCCGGGAGCGTCCGCCCGGCGCACCCAGACCGGCAAGCCGGGGCCCAATTTCTCTCTGGCTACTCTGGAAGGGAAACAAATCAGCCTGGGCGACTTCAAAGGGAAGACAGTATTGCTGGATTTCTGGGCAACATGGTGCGTGCCCTGCCGCGAATCCACTCCGATGATCGAAAAGCTCCATGCGGACTTCAGCGGCAAAGGGTTAGTCACCCTGGCCGTAAACTACGGCGAAGACCCCGATACGGTGAAGGGCTATCTGGCCCACAACCCAATCGCCCTCCCTAACCTTCTGGACCAGGAGAAATCGGTCGCCGATCTGTATAAAGTCAGCTCCATCCCTGCATTTATCGTGATCTCCGGCGAGGGTAAGATCACGTACTGGTCTACGGGCTTTGGCGACGATAGCGAGTCTAAGCTGCGGGCGGCGCTCAAACAGGAAGGCCTGCAGTGAAGCCGAAATTAGAGCATTTTAGGGATGCAGTAGACCACGGTGACAGATGATTTGTATCAGCCCCGAGCGCCGCAGAGCGGCGCTTGCCTGAGCCAGAGGCTCCACTCCTCGGCGATATCCTTTTCCCCTTGTCATCCTGAAACGTAGTCCGGGCGACGTTAGGAGCCCGGCAAAGTTGAAGGATCCCCAGAACCTGTCCCTGGCCATGCTGCATCAAGGCGTTCTCACAAGACTGTTAAACCCTTGCACTGGGGTTTCAGAGACGGCACGAGCTGACCCCGGAGCGGCTGCGCGTGATAGCCAAGGTCGACCCGCACGCCCCAGTGCGCTTTCGGACCCTTGGAACCTTGCGCAACGATTCCGATTTCGCGAAAGCTTTCGGCTGCAAACCAGGACAAGCAATGGTCAGCACGAACGCCTGCCGGGTTTGGTAGGAGCGTCTATCCCGCCTGGGATTATCTTTTGAACTGCCTATGCCTTCAAAGAGGGGTATTTCGCCACGATCCATTGCTCGACCGCCGCAACGAACTCGACCGCCTTTTCCACGATTTCCTGAGCCTCTGTTTCCGTGGCTACATTCGCATCGTCATAATCGATCACGTTTCGCTTACGCCGGCATCTGTCAAAATAGTCACCGTACGGGTCCGCAGCCTTACCAACCGCCAGCCTCACGGCTTCGAAAGAGGTTCTGTGATGTCCTCCTCCTGGCGTGACTCGGTAACCGGCACATGCAATCGCCATTTTTGTGGCTTGCAGGGCGGCATTGTAAGCAGTGGCAAACCGTCTGTCCGGTGAGAGGCCCTTCAGCGACGCATCTGCCAGATCGCGGCGGATGGCAGCCCGAATTTTGTCTAGTTCTGTTTTCGATGTTTTGTGCTGCTTGACTTCATTGTTCGCGAGCAATTGCGTCCAACTCACGCTGTTCACCTTTCACGAATTCAAGATTTCCCTTGAGAACGGTCGTCAGGAAATGATCGCCCACGACAACCCTCCTGCTGAATTCATCAACCGAATAGTTTGTAACGTTCACCTCGCGGCCCAGGTGTTTCTCGGCTTTTCGGAGAGCGGGCGAGAGTTCCGCCAATCCAACCTCTCCGATAATCATCAAATCGATATCACTTGTGGCGCGCTCCTCGCGGCGCGCTACTGAGCCATAGATAAAGGCGCAGGCGATCCTGTTGTTAAATGGCCGCAATACAGTTTGCAGCGTAGGTACAAGCCCAACAGTCCTCTCGAATATGCTCCGCAGATCCCGGAAAATCGGCGACCGCGTTTCCGCCTTGAAATACGTTCTCCGCCCATCCCGGCGCTGTTGCAGTATGCCGCTCTGGACCAGTGCTCCAAGCTCACGTTGCAGGCTTGATGGTCTCGTATGGAGAAAGTCAGCGAGTTCAGAGAGATACCACCATTTGTCAGGTCGGGTAAGAGTGGCCGCAAGCAGCCGACGACGGATTCCAGGAAAAAGAGCATCCAAAGCGACCGAGATACGCATCTTGCGTAAATTATTACGCAAACTGCGTATTTAAGCAAATCTATGGATTGAATTCGCTCCCCATCGTCGGGCAGTCATGCAATGCATATACAATGGAGATGCGGTGTTCGACTGGGACACAAACAATCTGCGCAAGATTGCGGCGCACCGGATCAAGGCTGAAGAAGTCGAGAAAGCACTGTCGAATGACCCGATTCCGATCTACGAGCAAGACGTGGAGGGGGAAGTGCGCTACGTCTATTACGGCGAGACAGATTCGGGACGGCTGCTTGCTGTCGTGCTGGTTGAGCGTGGCGAAACGATCCGAGTCGTTACCGCGTACGACTTGGATGCTGGGCAGAAGAGGGATTACCTCGCCCGGCGCTTGCGAGGGGAGTGAAGGTGATGAAAAAGAAACCGATCGTGATGCCCAAGTTCGCCAACGAAGCACAGGAGGCGGACTGGTGGGCCAGCCGAGAAGGCCGCCAGTTCGTAAAGCAGAAGGCGGTCGGTACCGGGAAGAAAGGAGGTGTGCCGAGGGGTTCGCGCCTTGTCGGTCGGTTGAACAAGGCCGCCAGCGTCCAAATTGCGTTGCGATTGCCCGAACCCGATGTAGCCAAGGCCCGAGAACTCGCAACGCGAAAGGGCATCGGATACCAGACCCTCCTCAAGATGCTGGTGCATGAAGGGCTTCGCCGCGAAGCGCGTCGGGCGTGAAGGGTCCGCTACGGTTCGGCCATTCGGACGCGGCGTCGGGCGCCGTGCGGCCGGATATCGAAGCACCGATCTTTCCGAAGGAAGACTTGGCCGACGGCCGCGATTCCGCCCTCGACAAAGCGCTGGAACTCTTATTTATCTTGCTGTGAGGAACGCTCATGATCCGCTCCATTCCTCTGTCGAATTTCCGGTATTCTTCGCTCCTGCGTCCGACGCTCACCTCTCAATGCTTGCGCGTCTTGCCAGATCATAAATCGATGGCGATTGTCTAAATTGTCTTGTGCGCCCATTTTCCGCAGCCAGCCATCGTATTCATTCTTACAGCGCTCGATATCACGAGCAAGACCTTCGCGCATTTGCTCGAAGTAGTCATCCATCAGGAAACGGAATTGAAAATGTCTGGCGCTGCTCGCAAGAGTAATTAGTGACTTCCTCATTGAGCGAGGGCTAGGGCCTATCTTGTCATAAAGACCTTTCATGGTTTCACGTGCAAGCAAATCGGCTGCCTGTATTCGTGGATTTTTGCGATTAGCAAAACTAATTTTGTCTGCGAAAAGCAGACTTCCTTCCCATTGCGGCAGGCTCGATATCCAGTCATATAGTCTGCCCGTTGTACCGCTTCCTTGACGGCAATCGAAAGTTAGCTTTAAATCTCTATGACACAGGCCGATGGCGTCTTTTATGAGTCTTTCAACAACTTCGATGAAGCATTTGTGATATGCATGATCGCTTGTAATGTGCGGGAATGCTTTTCGGTAGGAAACAAGATCAACAGCAACACCCCATCCATGCATCCCGCTCCATGCAATCAATTCTGTAAGTTTCCGGTAGGATTTTTGCCTCTTGTCGAGCAGTTCTTTATCGTGCGCAACTAGCGCCTCCCATTCAGCAGCGTGAAATTCCTGCCCTTCTGTGATGTCAACCCATGCGGGAACAAACTCCTCCCATTGTTTATCGGTTCCCATGATCGCCGCAACGGCGAATACTCGCTCGGCTCTTTCATCTGCGCTCTCATCGCCGAATATATTAGCCATGACGATCCATCGCCTTTCTAGGGTCAGCACTCACCTCGTTTACCGCAAGGCTTGATTCGCCAAGTATATATTTGCAGCCGTTTGAGTTGGCAACTCTCAGGCACAGTTGTTAGAAAACTGGACTGGAGCAAACAAATTGGTACCAATACTTGGGCAGACTCCAAAAATCACGGCTTTGGCGTCGGGGTTGGCTGTGCAGAATCTTGAAATGTAGCACATTGCTTTCTTGCGTCTTCCAATTCCGCCTGAGAGTAATCCCGCTTCAAGATAACTATATGGCCGCCGCGCTCCTGAATCTGCTGTACCAGTTTATCGCTCAACTCGGAGTGAAATTTTATGCCCTGCGGGTATTCTCCTTCGATGTAATCCAGGCCCTTATGGGGTGACAATCGTGACATGTTTTCGCCGAATTTGTGCTGGTGTCTGTTGGCAATAATACATGATGGCTTGGGAGCAGACTGAGAAAACGGTACAGTACAAATCAAGACTGCTGCTATCATCCACATAACAAATTCCTCCTCCCTCGAATCAGACTTGCCCTTCCTTTTGTATACCCAAGACCTTGTCTTCCGCCCAAAGCAGTTCCAATGTCTCTTCTACCGTCCTTCCCAGAGACAGCGCCGTTTGACGGAGCGCTTCTTCCTCCGATATCCCTCGTTCCCGTGCTACCCGGCTCAAACCGTTAGGCCACTTTCTCTCACTCCACCGTTCCATTTTTGTTTCCTCTCTTGATACACAATCAACCGGAGTTGCGATCACCTAGGATTAAAAAAGTGAGCCGTTGCGCTTATGTCTGCGTGACTCTCATGCATTTTGCCTCCCACTTTGCTTTCCTATCTTCGCGTCCCTTCGCTTTCGTTCACGCCAGTTTCGCACTGCAACAACATGTGCACAGGCCCGCGAACAATACTTTTGCTTATGCCGCGTCAGCGGTCGAAATATCTTCCGGCACACGGGGCACGCAGTGGGAGGGCAAGGCTTCCACTCATCAAACCAGATCATCCAGTTCAGGGCTTCCCACAGAGAGCCTAGCGTATAGTGTGGAGCGATCTTCAATTTATCTCCACAGAAATAAACTCTCAAACCACAAGGCCAACTTGACGTGGAATAGCCTGAAACACAATGGGCAAGAGCTTTCCTAACGTCAGAAGCAGAACAGCTTTGAAGCCAAGCAATCACATTTCTCTCTGGACAAAATTCGAGCTGAAGACTCAAATGCGAGATTGGTTGTAAATCCGGCTGACAAGCCGGATTCATCTGCTCCAGTTCTTCATCGGCCAGCAGGAACTCTAACAAGCATTCACGCTCACTGAGCAAGCCCTTGGCTCCGTCAATCATGCCTCTCGCCGCCCGCAGCCATCGCTGATACGCACGGAGTTCTGTTACTGATCGAACAGCATGCCCTATCCTGCGCTCATCGTTTTGACTGCTAAACCTGAGGTAAAGCAGACCCCACGCTCGGACAAAATCCTGGAGCTTGCGATCAGTGTCACAATTAATGAACTGAATATGTGGCGCTTTGGCGTAAGAATCAGCCAAATCATAGGGTCTGTCAGATGCCAGTTCGCAATGGATTTCATTACCACGAATCTCCACTTTGCGGCAGCGCACCCACGTGCCAGTACTCATAAGGGATTCTCCGTAAAGTTGGTGACATGATTGTGTACTTTCAGGTCTCCACACTCTATGTCACACTTCCCCCGAGGTCAATAGCTTCCCAAGGAGTTGAAGATGCATTACGAACTCAAAGCAAAGATTCCAGATGCCAAGGTGCTCCTGGATATGGGACCCGAGGAATTAGCCAGGACTCTCTTACCCATTCTCAAAGCTGCCGCTGGGCGCGACGGAACTTTCAACTGGCGAACTTTAGCCCAAGACTGCAATCGACCAGTTGGCCAGCCTTTAGCTTTAAGAAACGAAGCCCAGCAATATCCTGACGAGGACCTCCCGAAAGTACGAAGGGCTATCGCGGAGGCGGTTAACTGGATGATGAGTACCGGTCTGCTCGCTGCCGATCCAGACGCCCAGAATGGCCGATCTGTTTTCATCACTAAACGTGGAACCGAGATCAAGACAGACAGCGACTTCGACGATTTTCGAAAGGCGTCCATGTTGTCGCGAAGGCTACTTCACGAGAGGGTTGCCGACAAAGCTTGGTCAACCTTTATTCGGGGTAAATATGACACCGCTGTGTTTGAGGCATTCAAAGAAGTCGAAATCGCGGTTCGATCAGCCTGTGGTTATGACGCCCGAATCATAGGAGTTGATCTAATGCGCAATGCGTTTCACCACGAAAAGGGCTCGTTGACAGATAAGAGCCTGCCAACATCAGAGCGCGAGGCTCTGAGTTCCCTTTTTGCGGGCGCAATCGGTTCTTATAAAAATCCACTCAGTCACCGAACCGTAACCATCTCTGATCCCATTGAGGCGGCTGAAATGCTCATCATCGCCAGCCATCTGCTACGTATCGTCGATGACCGCCGTATACGGGTTGGGGTGCCTTGATTGACCAGGATAGGATTCCGTCTGTGCCCACCCCTCTTCTTGTTGGGCCAGGATTGCCACAAGCCTTCCCTGGCAACTCCATCATGCACTCTTCCCAAAGTTTGTAGCGGATAAACAGGTTCTCGACGGTGACAGTCGGGAACCAAACCCATCAGACTCGAACGATCGCTGGAAGATTTTTTTCGCTTGACATCTGTCCTCTCAACTATCAGTATCATAGATACCAAATGATTGCGTATTCTACTCGCGAAGCAGCAAGGACACTCGGCATTACGGAAGCGGCGCTAAGCCGCTATGTTAAAGCCGGGAAAGTGCCAATGCCCAAGGTTGTGCAAATTGGCCGCATGAAGTTGCACTCTTGGAGTGAATCTGACATTGAACATCTCCGAGAACTTTTGCCGAAGATTGCCAATGGCAGAAAGACTCGGTATCAGAAACAGGGACAAAAGAAGCAAACGAAGAAGAAATCCAAACGCTAACCAGCGGGCCACGCCCGGTGTTTCTACCACCGAACGCAGCCCTAACCGTACCCCGCCTGCCGCTAGGACAGGCAAGAATATGGCTGATACTGAAGTTAAAGCCTCTCCATCTCTGGGCGCAAACGAGCCGCCCACGCCTCAACCCTCGACCGCACCCGCCAGGCCGTTGCCGGATGCGCCTATGCGATTAAATTACGTCCAACCCCTGCCCACAACCTCAAGCGCCTATCGCGCCATTGCCAACCTCAATCGCGGATTCGAGCAGGACACGCGCAACCTTGAAGCCCTGCAAGGATTCAATTTCTTCCCTGAAGAAGACCTGATCGCCTGGGGCAACATACTCGGTAGACTGCAAGCCGAAGCCAGTTTGCGGCTGCTGGAAACCCTCCGCGACCGCCTCATGAACAATGCTCTGTACTATGACCGGCTGTGTTGGGTACGGGAAATGGAGCTTGAAGACCCGGATGACGTTCTGATTAGCGCTGAACGGCGCAAACGGGAATTGGCCGCAGAGCAGCAGCGCCAGGAGCAGGAGTCAGAAGAAGGGGCGTAAAACTAACCTTTTCCCAAATTCCCAAAGATCACCCGCCAGAGATGGCGGGTTTTTTGTTGTTTCAGGGGAGTAGCAAAAGAATTAGGTGCACTAAAGTTGCAGTGCTCATTTTTGACGACTATCCTGCCCTCTGGGAGTACGGGCGGGTCAAGCGCTAAAGGCCGCATTTATGGTGCGAAAGTTGCATCGCACTTCTCCCTGCTCTATTTTGCCCGCCCCGAATGGCGCTCGTCAGCGGGATTGCCAAGATGTTCTTTGACAATTTGAGCCGTTTTGCCGGCGTGACCGGGGCGTTAGCGGAAGCCGGAATCCGCGGGTAGGGGGTCGTTTTATGCAGAAATGATCCCATTACCCGCCCGCGCAGTGCCGGGAGCAGGCGGTGGGGTCAAAAGGCAGGTAGCCGGGTGGAAGAAAAGACGGCTTTGTTACGCTCTCTTGCGGGACCGCCGACCGGGCCGCGCCCGGAAAAACGCAGCCGGAAGGCCCGCCGGCGGCGGGTAGCGGAGTTACACATGGTGGCACAACTTCCATTTCCGGCCCAGATGGAGGTATGAAGAACGCCCTTGCATCCGGGGGGCAGACTTCGTTCGCTGCGCGAACAAAGTCGGCTATAACCGGGCCGGCAAGCGTTAAGTCAGGGCTGCAAAGAGGACGATTTTGGCCATCCGGTTACGCTGCCATCAAGCAGAAATCGCCTGGAATGACGCAGCCGGAAGGCCCGCCGGCGGCGGGTAGCGGAGTTGCACTTTGTGGCACGACTTCCTTTCCCGGCCCGGATGGCGGCATGAAGAACGCCCTTGCAGCCGGGGCAGACTTCGTCCGCTGCGAACAAAGTCGGCTATAACCGCCGGCAGGCGTTGCGCCAGGGGCTGAAAAGAAGACGATTTTTGGCCATCCGGTTACGCTGGTATCAAGCAGAAATCGCCTGGAATGACGCGGGTTGTAACGGAGTTACGCATGGTGGTGCAACTTCCGTTTCAGGCCCAGACGGAGGTATGAAGGACGCCCCTGCAGCCCGGGGCAGACTTCGTCCGTTGCGAACAAAGTCGGCTATAACCGTCTGCAAGCGTCGTCAGAGGCTGAAAAGAGGACGATTTTGGCCATCCGGTTACGCTGGTATCAAGTAGAAATCGCCTGGAATGACGCGGGTTGTAGCGGAGTTACGCATGGTGGCGCAACTTCCGTTTCCGACTCGGATGGAGGCATGAAGAACGCCCCAGCAGTTGGGGGCAGACTTCGTCCGCTGCGAACAAAGTCGGCTATAACCGCCGGCAAGTGTTGCGTCAGGGGCTGAAAAGAGGACGATTTTGACCATCCGGTTACGCTGGCATCAATCAGAAATCGCCTGGAATGACGCGGGTTGTAGCGGAGTTACGCATGGTGGCGTAACTCCCGTTTCCGGCCCAGATGGAGGCATGAAGAACGCCCTTTGCAGCCAGGCAGACTTCGTCCGCTGCGACCAAAGTCGGACTCTAACCGCCGGCAAGCGTTGCGTCAGGGACTGAAAAGAAGATGGACTGCACCCCTGAGGTGAGACAGTAGGCAATCGTTACACGTGCCGTTAGATGGAATTTACTATTCAAACAAAACCCTTTTTGTTCACAATCGTGGCGGCTGGTGAAGCGCAAGCGGGCTCTGCTGGAGAGCAACCCG